>JAWVEB010000039.1:0-5237 GCA_033856915.1 Blastocatellia bacterium
CTGCCACTCTGATGCGCGGCAAGTCTGCGACTTGCCGGCGGCGAACCTTCTTTTTCATTCGGGTCTTCGACCCGTCACGGTCAGAGACCGTTCAGATTAATGGGCCACGTTTCGGCAAGTCCGAGACGTGCCGCGCATCAGAGTGGCAGAGCCATTGCAGCGGCCGCATCGAAGTTCGACAGAAGCCCGCGCGGAGTCAAGTATGTCCGCTCCCTTTGAGGGTTGGGGTGAGGGCCTAAGCGAGAGCGGGCCGCCCTGGATCCAATGTTGTCCACGATAGACCCGACTGCATTATCAAAAACATATTCGCCCTAAGCTTCGCACCCTCACCCCCTGGCCTCTCCCAATGAGAGAGGGGAGAATCTATCACCCATCAAACCTCAATCATCTCAACATGCGACTCAATCTCACTCTTCGGAATCAGCGCCGGCCAGTACGCCACGATCTCCTCAACCTTTGGCCGCCCGCCGGCAAAACCAGTGACCCCAGGTGGCCCGGTCAGAACCAATGGCGCGATCTCTTTGGTGAATCTCTCTACCGCGGCGCGATCTTCGCTGCGCACGCCGACGCGCAATTGAACTTCCGGCAAGTCAGGCGAAGGCGCGCCAGCCAACGGGCCATGCGTCGCGTTCGCGCCGACAAACTCGGTCAGGATTTGATCAAACTTCAACTCCAAACGATCCAGACGTGCCCGCAGAATCCTGTCTGCCGCCCGTGCCTTGTCATAAGCCTCCGGCCAGGAGTAGACGAGCGTGCCGACAGCTTTGTAACCGGCTGAATAACTTATCGACACCTTGAAAGTGTCGGTGGCCGGCCGTCCCTCGATTCCGAAAACACGGACGCGATCGCGACCTTCGTACTCCAGACGCACGGTAGTGAAGTCCGCGACGCAGTCGGGCGTGATGTAGGAACGCGGATCGCCCATCTCGTAAACCAACTGTTCTTTGATCGACGGAATGATCACCCAGCCACCGGTGCGTTCATGTTTTGTTACTACAAAAGTGCCGTCCGGCGCTGCCTCAACGATGGGAAAACCAACATTGGCGAGACTGGGAATGCTGCGCCATTCAAACTGACAATTACCACCCGTGCATTGCGCACCGCATTCAATGATGTGGCCGGCAATCGTGCCGGCCGCCAAACGGTTCCAATCATCCGCTGCCCACCCGAATTCATGAATCATTGGCGCCAGCGTCAATCCGGTGTCGGTGCAACGACCGGTAATTACGATCCGGGCTCCCTGATTCAGAGCCTCGACGATGGGCGCGGCTCCCAGATAAACATTTGCGCTTTGAATTCGATCGCGAACCGTCGCCAGCGGTTCATCAGTATCCATATTGCGCAGCTCGACTCCACGGCTGAGGAGTTCGTCAAGTTTCCCCATGATGTCGTCGCCGTTAACAATACCAATGCGAAGTTTGCCCGCCAGGCCCAGATCGAGAGCGACGTCTCGCACCGCTTTCGCACAACCCTCAACATTGACGCCACCCGCATTCGCCGTCACACGGATATTTCGTTCGACACAAGCCGGCAGAATCTGCTTCATCAGAGGCACAAAGTCCCGCGCATAACCTGCGTTGGGATCGCGCGCCTTCTGCTTCTGCATAATCGACATCGTGACCTCGGCCAGATAGTCGAGCATCAGATAATCAATAGGACCGCCTTCTACCTGACGCACGGGTGCATCAGGCAAGTCGCCCCAGAATCCCTGACCGGCCGCAATGCGAATGCTATCTCTCATTTTGCTGGATCGCGCTTTAGGCAGTTACAGAAGAAGACACGGGAAGAGACAGCGCGGATCGAAGGGCGATCGAATGATCCGATCGCGAAAACTCTTCGAGTCTGTCGCGCCGTGTTCCCGTGTCTCCGTTTCGCTTCCTCGAACCGGTTTACTGCTTAGGCGGCGCCGTTGGCGCAGCCGTCGTCGTCTTGGCCTTCGATCTATGTCTACGGGGCTTGGCCTTCATCGTCCCGCCGCCGGAAGTAAACGAAACACTCTGCGGCTCACCAGGAACGCTGGTCAGCGTTAGCCTGTCGCCTACCTTCCTGGCGCGTAGAGACATAGCGGGCTTAGCCGCGGGCGGGTTTGGCCCCGGCGGTGGCGGCGTCAGATCGCCAATCATCATGGTGACCGCGGTATAACCACAGGTCGTGACCGCCGTGATGCGTCCGGAATGCGTGTCTGAGCCTGACGTCATCGTAAAGTTATTACCCGTGATCGTCAGCGTCGCGTCCATAGCCGCCTCGCCGCCATGTTTGACCTTGCCGGTATAAGTGCCGGAGAGATCGGTTTGTTCCTGCTGCGTCGGATCACAGCGTCCGGTCCTCTTCGGAGCCGTGACCGGTGCGGTCGTGGCCGCATCGCCTGTAGTCGTGGCGGTATCGGCTGCGGCTGCGGCGGCCTTTCTCCTGGTGGTCCGTCGCCGACGCGTTGTCTTTTTGGCGCCTTTATTGGCATTCATAGGCGCCATAGTAGGCGCCATGGTTGTCGACGAGTTCGAGTTCTGTGCGGATACTACCAGTCCCGCGCTGGCCAGCGCCGTCATCGCGACCACGGCTAATCCCAGAACGAAAAGATAGATGGTGCTCTTTCTCACGAGTGTTCTCCTTTGTTGTATCGCACACGTCCGACAGACATGTACGCGCTGCTTCAATCTTGCGCTCTGGCACCCATGTGCCTGCGCGCCTTTGCGTGAACTTCTGCCACGGCGTCATCCGCGGATTCTGTATTGCTTCTTGGTGCGAACTGTTTTACGCCAACGACGCCGGTAACACAAACTGCCCGAGATGCGGACCTGAATAATTCAAACCGACGCGCAATGCAAGTTCCAATGCGTCTCGAGTCTCTTCCGGAGCGATCACGGCATCGACAAAGCCTCGGGCCGCGGCGTACTTCGCATCCAGATCGCGCTCGTATGTCTGGCGCACTTGCTTCATCTCCAACTCAAGCTCCGGGCCGGGCTCCTGACCGTTCTTTTTCAATCGCTCGAGCTCGCTGCCAAACACTGCCTGAACGGCGGAGTCCCCTTCCATCACACCCATGCGCCCGCTGGGCCACGTGAAAATGAAATCCGGATCGAAACCCTGCCCCGCCATCGCGTAATAGCCGGCGCCCGACGCGTGGTTAACTGTTAAGACGATCTTCGGCACCAGGGCCGTCGCCATTGCTTCGACAAAACGCGCGCCCGCGCGAATGATTCCGGAGTGCTCAGCTTCCGAGCCCACCATAAATCCGGAAACGTCCTGCACGAACAAGAGTGGTGTTTTGTGCCGGTTACAAGTTTCGATGAAGAACGCAACTTTCTCAGCCGAGTCGGTATAGATGATACCGCCAAATTTTGGCGCGCCCCCGGTTGGGTCGCGAAACATGCCGCGGTTGTTGGCGATTACGCCCACGAGAATCCCGCGAATGCGAGCATGACCGGTAATGATTTCCTTCGCGTAATCCGCCTGAAACTCATCCAGATGGCCTCCGTCCAGGACGCAATCCAGCAACTCGCGCATGCTGTAGGGTTGGCGATGATCTTCAGGAATGATGTCGTAGATTTTTTCCAGCGGAGTCTTTGCTTCGCTCCCCCTCTCACCTTTGGGAGAGGGGCTAAGGGGGGTGAGGGCCTGCGCGGCGCTACCCCACGGCGTAATCCCCTCCCCCCTTGCGGAGAGAAGAGAGTGCGGTAAGTCCTTCACGAACTCTCTTATCTTCCCCAGACACTCTTCATCATCCTTGACGCGATAATGGGCCACTCCAGAAATTTCATTGTGCGTGCGCGCTCCGCCCAGCGTTTCATTGTCAATCGTCTGGCCGGTCGCGCCTTTCACTAAATTCGCGCCGCCCAAACCCATAAACGACGTGCCTTCGACCATGATGATGACGTCCGAGAGCGCCGGCAGGTATGCGCCGCCGGCGATGCACGGTCCCATCACCGCGGCAATCTGCGGCACCTTCAGATAACGCCGCATGATCGAGTTGTAATAGAAGATCCTTGACGCGCCGTACTGTCCGGGAAAGACGCCGCCCTGATAAGGAAGATTCACCCCAGCCGAATCTACCAGGTAGATGATAGGCACATGCGAGCGCATCGCGATCTCTTGCGCGCGCAGAATCTTCTTGATCGTCTCCGGCCACCACGAACCGGCTTTCACCGTAGCATCATTCGCGACCACGACAACTTCACGGCCATCGATGCGACCAATAGTGGTCACCACACCCGCCGCCGGCGCGCCGCCCTTGTACTCATCATAGGCAACCAGCAAGCCTATTTCCTGTTTGTAGGAATTGTTATCCAGAAGGAGATCGATTCGCTCGCGGGCAGTCAGCTTGCCCTGCTTATGTTGCTTCTCGATTTTGTCAGGACCACCACCGAGACGGATCTTTGCTTCAAGCTCGCGCAGTTCTCGTGTTAAGTCGCGCAAACGAGAACGCCTGCCTTGTGATTTCAAATCGTGAGGTTTCGAAGTGGGGTCGTCCTGCCCACCGCCTTCCGACTTCTGCGGTTGCGCCGTAGACGAGTCTGCCTTTGCCACTCGTGAAAGCGGCCGCACCTTGAATCCGGAAGTAAACACTGCTTCAGACTTCATCTCAGCCAGCCTGGCATAAGCCTGTCGTGGGCGATCCGATCTTAGCTATCCGTTTGAATATCTTGCGGTGAAAATATCACAGATCAAAGCTCAAGGTCATCCAGGATCAAGACCGACAACTCAGTCGCGCGCCTCATGGAGCGAATCGTTGCAGATGATAGCCTGACAACCAACGTCAAGAGCGAAGGCGATCTGGATGGCATCAGGTAGGCGGCGGGATCAATGACCTATGGCTCGCGCCATGGGCTACAGATCTTTCGCCGCTCTGCGGCTCATGTCTGTCTCGGAGTCGAGCCCGTGAGCGTCTCGACCGGAAGAAGAAGGCCGCCTCAAGGCGGAACTCCAAACTTGCTGCCTCAACAAAAAAAGCGGGCCAGCCGAAGCCAACCCGCTCACTCAAACCTCACCTCTAGAAAGGGACCCTCCTATGGCCTAAGAGGGTCGCGGTTGTTCTCTCACCGAAGAACAACCGTCCTCAATTGGGCGCATTCTAAAACCAGAAGGCTGGCCGGCGCAAGACTTTTTTAGGTAAATGTGGTAACTATATAAAACTGACCTCTGGAAAACTGAATAGAAATGTCCACTAGGATGCTTTACCCGAAAGGGTGGGCAAATGGAAGGACATTTGTTGATGAGTCAGAGAGAGCGAGAGCGGCTGA
>JAWVEB010000040.1:0-5266 GCA_033856915.1 Blastocatellia bacterium
TCTAGCAACCCTTCGGGAAAGCCGTCTGAAGACGGCTAAGACTTGGAGGGACGAAACTTTGGAGAGCTGATCATTCGGGCCGCCTACGAAAACGTTTCACGGTAAACAGGAGAATAGAAATGACCCACACGATTGAATCGAAAAACAAAGCGCTTGTCCTTGAAGCTTTCGACACGTTGTTCAATAAGCGTGACTACCTAACGGCTGAGCTTTATTGGTCGCCTGACTACATCCAGCACAGCGCCCACATTGAACCCGGCAGAGAAGGACTCTTCAAACTCATCAAGAGCCTTCCACCCACGCTACGGTACGAATCGGGGGCGATCGTCGCCGAGGGTGACTTCGTGATTGTTCACGGGCGATTCAGTGACTTCGGAGCTCCTGTGAATTGGATTGCCGCAGACGTTGTTCGCATCAAGGACGGCCTTCTGGTCGAGCATTGGGATGTCATTCAGGATGAAGTGACCGAAGAACAGTCGCAGAGGTAAAGCTCCGATGTTCGGAACAAGTTTTCCTAAACCTTCCGCTCAAACAACAATTGCAAAATAAATTAATTAAGGAGAAACATGAGTAACAGACAAGAGAGAGAACTGGCAGGCAAGGTCGCTCTCGTCACGGGCGGCTCACGTGGCATCGGTGCTGCAATCGCCAAGCGCCTGGCCGCAGAAGGAGCTAACGTCGCTCTAACTTACTCGAAAGGCGCAGAGGCCGCTGCGTCCGTGGTCGAAGCGATCGAACGTGACGGCGGAAAGGCAGTCGCGATTCAGGCAGACGCCGCCGATGCCGACGCAGTCAGAAACGCAGTCGAAACTACAGTCGAAACATTTGGCCAGCTTGACGTACTGGTGAACAACGCTGGCACGGTCATTCCGATGTCAGTCGAAGAGACGACACTTGCGGACTTCGATCGCGTTTTTGCGGTCAACGTCCGTGGCACCTTCGTTGCTACTCAGGCAGCGCTCAAACACATCAAGAGCGGCGGTCGCATCATCATGATTGGCTCGTGCTTGGGCGAGCGGGTCTTTTTCCCCGGCATGGCGCCCTACTCGGCAACCAAAGGGGCCATCAAAATGTTTACGCAAGGGTTGGCGCGTGAACTCGGAGCGCGCGGCGTCACTGTCAACAATGTCCAGCCTGGGCCAATTGACACGGATCTGAATCCCGCCGCAGGTGAGTGGGCAGTAGGCCAGAAGGCAGCCGTCCCGCTTGATCGGTATGGACGAACTGACGAGGTTGCAGCGCTGGTAGCGTTCGTCGCCGGTCCGGAGTCGTCATACATCAATGGTGCGAACCTGACAGTCGATGGTGGCATTAACGCGTGACGCGAACCTGGCGCGGCCGGATTTTTGAAAATCGATGGACACGGAGAACCGAATTGTGCTATTGAACATCACATATAAAAGCGAGACACCTTATGTCAGCGAAGAGCGTCCAATTTACAGTCGCCACACACATCATAGCAGCGCTCGGGTTCTTCGATGGCAAGGAACTCTCCTCGGCGACTCTGGCCGCGAGCGTGAACGCCGATCCCACCTTCGTCCGGAAGTCGCTCTCCAAACTCTCGAAAGCGGGGCTAGTGGTGACGACACGCGGAAAGGCCGGAGCGTGCGTACTTGCGCGCGCGCCCAAACGGATCACGCTGTTAGATATATACCGTGCCAGTGCGGCGCCACCGCCGTTTGCGATTCACTCCTATCCTGTGGAAAAGAGGTGTCCGGTAAGTTGCCACCTCAAAGAATGCATGTCGGGGGTTCTTTCCCAAGTTCAGGACAGCTTCGAGAAATCACTCGCGAAAATAACCGTGGCAGATCTGGTTCGTGATATCCGCGAAAAGGCGCATTGACTTTTTTTGAGTTGAATTGTGCAGATGAAAAGAACAATAGGGAGACCAAAGAAATGGTTACGCAAAACATCAACCGAGGTAGGGTTATTACTTCACCAGTTGTTAGGACTAGAAACGTGCTCAAGGAAAATGCGCTGCGCTTCGCCGCTCTCCTGGTAGCGCTAGTCAGCTTTGTCGTCGCTCCTAACGCAGCTCTGACTCAAGCACCGCAGCATCATGATCAGGTGCCGGGCTTCTACCGACAGAAAGTCGGCGACCTCGAAGTGACGGCCCTATTCGATGGTCACGCCGTATTCGATCTGCACTGGCTGAACGGAACGAAGGCGATGATGGATGGTGTGGTAGAGGCACTGCGCGAAGATCCGCATCTGCTGGATGTTTCTGATGAGGGCTTCCTGGTCAACACTGGTAAGCAACTGATCCTCGTCGATGCGGGTGCCGGCAGCTGGTGGGGTGGGGGAGCCCTCGGGCGCTTGCTGGGGAGCCTCCGCAGCGCAGGCTACACGCCGGAAGAAGTCGACATCGTCTTGGTGACCCACCTCCATTCCGATCACGTCGGCGGCCTGACCACTCAGGACGGAAAGCGCGTCTTTTCAAATGCCGATGTTTACGTCGCGAAGGCCGAAAGCGACTTTTGGTTGTCGCCGGAAATCGCTGCCAAGGCGCCGAAGGATGCGCAACCGTTCTTCCAGAGTGCGCAAGCCATCGCAGCGCCGTACCTCAAGGCCGGTAAGTGGCACACGTTTACTGGCTCCGAGCCAATCGTCGACGGCATGCAACTCGTCTCGCTACCTGGTCATACCCCGGGACATACCGGCTATGAATTTTCGTCAAAGGGACAAAGAATTCTGTTTTGGGGCGACATCGTCCACGCTCAGCGCGTCCAGTTGCAGCATCCCGAGGTCACCGCGACTTTCGACATCGACCAGAGTGCGGCTGCGGCGACGCGGCTTCAATTACTGCCCAGGCTCGCGCGCGAGCATGTCTTGATTGCGGGGCCGCATATGCCATTTCCTGCCCTGGGTACCTTGCGCAAGGAGGCGAATGGGTACAGCTGGGTGCCGGTGGTATTTACCGATCAATGGAACGACAAATAGTAACCATCATGGATGAATCAGGATTGGAGAATTTATGGAGCCGTCACAAAAAGAGAGTTTTCGGGGAAAGTTACGATTTAGATTTGTGAGCGGTCTTGCTGTTTGTTCAGCGGTGACCAACCTCTTTTTTCTAGTTTCAAGTGCATCTGCACTTGCGGGTGGTCAGCACGGTTTTTCAATCAAGGTGTTCACCTCCACGGACGATCAGTTTTGGACTAACTCCGTCATTATCGAGGGAACACATGAAGTAATGCTGGTCGATGCGCAGTTAACAAAAACCAATGCTGAAAAAGTACTGCAGGAAATCAAAGAGACTAAAAAGCCACTGTCTATTATCTACATTACCCATGAGCACGCCGATCATTTTCTTGGTTTGGAGGTTTTTAAAGAGGCATACCCGAGAGTGCGGATTATTGCGAATTCTACGGTAGTAGATCGAATCAACAAGGTCTATCAAGAGAAAATAGATAAATGGAAAACGACTTTGGGCTCAGGTGCAACCTCTCAAGTTGTTGCCATCGAAAAATTCGATGGCGACTTTATTAGGTTTGAGAGCTCAAAAATAGAAGTCTTTAGAAACATCCGGGGCGACACCGATGAAAACACGATGCTCTGGATTCCTGGACAGAGAATTCTCATTGCTGGCGATGTCTTGTTCAATAACATGCACGTCTACACCGCAGAAACGGACACTAAGGCCAGGGAGAAATGGTTGAACTCATTACAGAAAATCAGAGACTTGAAACCCTCGGTTGTTATCCCTGGACATAGCAAGGTTGGCGCTCCCCTCGACGCGAGTACCGCCGTAGACTTCACCCAAAAGTATTTATTAGTTTTTGAAGAAGAACTCAAGAGAGCCAAAGATGCCGATAGCCTTATCAATACCATGAAGGAAAGATTCCCATCCGCCGATCTTCTCTTAGCAATCGAACGAGGCGCGAAGGCCAATGTTAAGCCCTGACAAGTAAACCGACGATTTGGTAGACCGAGCCTTCGTCGCGGGACGCGCAGGCTCGAATAAATCACCGCGGGATGGATGCCAATGAAGAAATATAAGATCGCTGTTCTGGACGATTACCAAAATGCGGCGCTTGAAAGCGCCGATTGGTCGCTGCTCCGCGATCGAGCGGACATCATCGTGTTTCAGGACCACCTCGCCGATCCGGACGCCCTGATTGAGCGGTTGCTGCCTTTTGATGTCGTTTGTGTCATGCGCGAGCGGACGCCGCTGCCCCGCAACGTCACTGAGCGCCTTCCCAATCTCAAACTCATTGCCTCGACGGGACCTGGAAACTCGTCGATCGATATCGAGGCCGCGGGAGATCACGGGATCGCAGTGGTTCACACTGGATACAGATCGGACCCCGCGATCGAATTTACCTGGGCGCTGATCCTGGCCTCTGCGCGACATATTGTGACGGAGAGCAACTCCGTCCGATCCGGTGGCTGGCAGCAAACAGTGGGCACGGATCTTCGTGGAAAGACCCTGGGCGTTCTGGGACTTGGGCGGGTTGGATCACAGGTCGCGCGCATTGGGAGCGCTTTTGGAATGAATCTGATTGCCTGGAGCCAGAACATGACGCCCGAGGCCGCCAACGCCGCGGGCGCAATCCTGGTGTCCAGGGACCAGCTGTTCGAGCGGGCCGATATCCTGACGATCCATTTGGTGTTGAGCAGCCGTACGCGCGGCCTGGTAGGCGCTGCGGAGCTGGAGAGAATGAAACCAACGGCCCGGTTGATCAATGCGTCGCGCGGACCGATCGTCGAAGAGCAAGCTTTGATCAGCGTATTGAAGAACAAGCAAATTGCCGGCGCGGCGATCGACGTATTCGAGATTGAGCCGCTGCCTCCGTCTCATCCCTTCCGGACGTTGGACAACGTACTGGCAACGCCACATATCGGCTACGTATCGCATGGTCTTTACAAGACATTCTACGAGGATACCGTCTCTAATATTCGGAAGTGGCTCGACACGCAAGTCTGAGAATGGAGTTTTTATGAAAATTGTTTTGATTGGCGCAAACGGAAAGATCGGCGAACTGATTCAAAAGGCATTGGCGGGTGCTGGCCATGAGATAGTCAAGGTCGGACGCAAATCAGGCGATTTCCAATTCCAAGTCGAGATCGAGAACCGCGAAAGTGTCAGGAAGCTTTATCAAGCCGTCGGCTCGTTTGATGCCGTGGCCATTGCAGCAGGGGAAGTCGCATTTGCTCCGCTTTCGGAACTCACCGCTGAAAAGTGGCAGTTTTCGTTGGGAAGCAAACTCATGGGTCAGATCAATCTGGTTCAGGAGGCGATCCCGTTCATCAAAGAAAAAGGATCCTT
>JAWVEB010000041.1:0-35140 GCA_033856915.1 Blastocatellia bacterium
ACGATGGCAAGGCTTCACTGATCGTGCGCACGTCTGACGATCTCACTAAGAAGATTCCGGCTGGCCAGGTGATTAAAGAGCTCGCTCCGATTATCGGCGGCAAAGGCGGCGGCAAACCCGACATGGCCGAAGGCGGCGGCAACCAACCAGAAAAACTCATGGAAGCGTTGGAGGCGAGTTACGGTGTGGTCGAACGGATGCTGAGTTGATGTAGCGCAAGTTGTCAGGTACGCAAGTTAACAACTTGCGCTACAGTTCGCACATGCTCGGGCCGCACGCCCAGTCCTATGAATCGCGCAGGTAGTCTCCTCAGCACCGGAAATCGTTTGAAGAGTTTAATGAACCAGGGCGCCACGACCGGCTCAGTGCTCCCGAGCACACGGCCCAGCACATTGTCCTGCACGAAGACCTGCCCGCGTTGAGTCAAGCGCGTCGGCAGCTCGCGCCGCCACTGCACCTTTTGCAAGTGGCTCGGCGAGACCCAGCCTTCGGACAACGGCCGCGCGAGAATATTCGCCGCGGCCACCGCATCCTGAATCGCGAGATTAATTCCAATACCGCCGACGGGAGACATCGCGTGCGCCGCGTCACCGATGCAAAGCAATCCGGGCCGGTACCACTTTCGCAGACGATCCACCAACACGGTCAGGAGCTTGAGCTCATCCCAATCGCGAATCTCTTTAACGCGATCATCCAGAAAAGGAGCGAGACTAAGAATGTCCTGGCGAAAAGCTTCCAGGCCTCGCTCTTTGATCTGCTGCAACGCGCCTTTGCGAATGACATAGCCGCATTGCCAATAGGTTTCGCGATTGATCATCACCATGATCTTGCCGTTGGCGAAGCGCCCTAAAGCCTGCGCCTGATCGTTTGGCTGGCGCGGCAGACGGAACCACAACACATCGATCGGCGCGCCGAGCCGCTCGATCTCCAGGCCCGAGCGATCGCGAACCACGGAGCTGCGGCCGTCGGCGCCCACAACCAAGTCCGCGTAAACCTCCAGACTTCCTTCCAGCGTTTTTGCCCGCAAGCCGATGACATGGTTTCCTTCTTCGATCAGATCGGTGACTTCGGCTTCCAGTCTCAGCTTGAAGTTCGGATAGCGGCCGGCATGCTTCTTGATGAAATTCAGAAAGTCCCATTGCGGCATGAAGGCTATGAATTTACATTGCGTCGGCAGGTGAGAGAAGTCGGCGAGGACGATTGTCTCGGCGCCGATCTGGCCCGCGATTTGGCGCAGTTCCTGATGAGGGAGTTTTAGAAAATCCTCCAGCAACCCCAACTCGTAAATCACCTCGAGCGTGGAAGGATGAATGGTGTCGCCGCGAAAGTCGCGGAAAAAATCCGCGTGCTTCTCGAGCACGACAACTTCGACGCCGGCGCGGGCCAGCAGAAAACCGAGCATCATTCCCGCGGGGCCGCCGCCGACGATGCAACAGCGAGTTTTGATTGTGGCGGTGGTGTCGAGGGGCATGTGGGTTTAGACGTTAGCGAGCAGACCGAAAGGCGTCAAGGGGTTGTTTACGCGTAGCGGTTGAGTGATGAGGTCAGAACCGGGACGGGGTCCGGGCACTCAATACATTTGGAGTGCGCCGGCAAAGCGAAGCGGCGACGGCGCTTTGGATCGCACGTTACAGATCGCGAGCTGCCAATCCAAAGCGGTGTCGCGCGGCGCTTGCCACCGCACTCCAAAACAACCGGCCTCATTCAAGACATTGACTGATCTTCCGGCGCTTTGATTTTTGCTTAAAAGAAAACTAAATTCTCTGCGTCACGTAGTAAGCAGTGAAACAGCGACCCTTTAGAAGACGGCAACGGTTTCGGCGTCTTCCTCAAAACGAATATTTGTCGAGTCAAAAAAATCAAAACAGGAGATAGTATGAGTAATTCATTCAAGGTTTTCATAGCTTGCGCCCTCTTCATGGCGATGAGTGTGGCCGCCACCTTTGGCCAGTCTTCACATTACGATGTCACCAACATGGACACGAAAGCGTCGGCCTGCACTGATTTTTATCAGTATGCGAACGGCGGGTGGTTGGCGGCCAATCCGATTCCGGCGGCCTATCCCGCCTGGGGACTCGCCAATATTCTTAACGAGAAGAATCGCGACGTGCTACACGAGATTCTGGAAGCTGCCGCCAAAAATTCGAGCGCCCGCAAAGGCAGCAACGAACAGAAGGTGGGCGACTACTACGCCAGTTGTATGGATGAAGCGAAGATTGAGGCTGCCGGCCTTGCGCCAATGCAGCCTGAACTCGACCTTGTCGCGAAGATCGCTGACCAGAAATCTTTGCAGGCTGAAATCGCACACCTGCACTCGATGGGGTACAACGCCCTCTTCGGTTCCGGCTCAGACCAGGATTTCAAGAACAGCGCCGAAGTTATCGCCGGTATTTTTCAGGGCGGACTGGGTCTGCCCAATCGTGATTATTACTTCAAGACGGACGATAGATCGAAGTCAATCCGCGACGAGTACGTCAAGCACGTTGCCAAAATGTTCGAATTGATGGGCGACGACGCGGCCAAAGCCGCCGCTGAAGCGCAGATCGTAATGGCGCTGGAAACGAAGCTCGCTGAGTCTTCGAAGCCGCCAGTGGAATTGCGCGACCCCGAGAAGATTTATCACCGCATGGCGATGACGGCCGTCAAGGACGTGTCGCCTACTTTCGATTGGGTGAATTATTTTCAACGAGTGGGCGGAGTGCAGAAGACGGACGTCAACGTCGCCACGCCGGACTTTTTCAAAGCGATGGACGTGCAGTTGACCGCGACGCCTATCGCCGACTGGCAGACGTATTTGCGTTGGCACCTCATCAACAGAGCGGCGTCCGGCCTGTCATCCAAGTTTGTTGACGAAGATTTTCATTTCAAGGGCACCATCCTTTCGGGCACCAAAGAGAACCTGCCCCGTTGGAAGCGCTGTGTCAGTGCGACTGACGGCGCGATGGGTGAAGCGCTAGGCGAAGTTTACGTTCAAAAAGCGTTCCCGCCCGCGGCCAAGGCGCGCGCGCTGGCAATGGTGCGTAATCTGGAAGCAGCGCTGAAGAGCGACATCACCACTTTGAGCTGGATGGGAGAAGAGACCCGCAAGCGAGCCATCGTCAAACTCGACGCGTTCCTGAACAAGATTGGCTATCCCGACAAATGGCGCGACTATTCCACGCTGGCGATCGATCGCAGTTCATTCCAGGGCAACCGCTTTCGCGTCGGAACGTTCAACGAGCGGCGTGACTGGAACAAGATCGGCAAGCCCGTCGACCGCACTGAGTGGGGAATGTCGCCGCCGACGGTCAACGCTTACTACAATCCGCAAATCAACGAAATCGTTTTTCCTGCCGGCATCCTGCAGCCGCCTTTCTTTGACGCGGGCGCAGACGACGCGCTCAACTATGGCGGTATGGGATCGGTGATTGGTCACGAGATGACGCACGGTTTTGACGATCAAGGGGCGAAGTTCGATCCCACCGGCAACCTGGCAAACTGGTGGAGCGATGCCGACCTGAAAGCTTTCAACGAGAAAGCGCAGTGTGTCATCGACCAGTTTAATGGCTTTGAAGTTCAGCCGGGCCTGAACCAAAACGGGAAGCTCGTCGTGGGCGAATCGATCGCCGATCTGGGCGGGTTGGTAATCGCCTATGCGGCATTTCAAAAATCCATGGAAGGGAAACCGCGGCCGGCGAACATCGACGGCTTCACGCCGGAGCAGCGGTTCTTTCTTGGATATGCGCGCGGCTGGACCACCAACATGCGTCCGGAACTCGCGCGGATGTTGGCGCTGGGCGATCCGCATCCATTGCCGAAGTTCCGCGTCAATGGCCCGCTCTCAAACATGCCACAGTTCGCCGCCGCGTTTCAGTGCAAAGACGGCGACCGGATGGTGCGTCCGGAGAAGGACCGCTGCGTGATCTGGTAGATGAGTGAGTTCTTGATAGCCGCGGAGCGGCGTCAGATCTGTAGCCCACGGCGTAAGCCGTGGGTTATTGGTCGCCGCCGAATGAGACAGCCGCAGAGCGGCGAAACCAGAAGGACACCGCGGCGAATTGTTTCGCTCAGCCCTGTCTGGAGCCTCCGCCTCTTCTCTGTGCCAACTTGCCCACAATGGGGTATGCTCAGCACGCCATGATTGCTCTCATCGAAGAGAACGCGCGCGAACTTTTTGAACTCTGCCGTAAGTTCCAGGTAGAGCGCCTGGACCTCTTTGGGTCCGCAGCCACTACTCTGTTTGAACCCAACTCCAGTGACTTAGACTTCGTCGTAGAATTCACGAATCGCGCTCCGGGCACTTACCTCGATCGTTACCTTGATTTTGCGGACGCTCTCGAAGCGCTGTTTCAACGTCCGGTTGATCTAATCACCGAAAGAGCAATCCACAAGCCTTATTTTCGCCGTAGCTTGGAGCTAACCAGACGGACTGTCTATGAACGTCGAAACGAAGAGGCGGCGGCTTGACGCGCTCGAAGCATGCCACGCGATTCAACAATTCAGCGCCGGAATTACGAGGGTTTTCTTGCCGATGAAATGCGTCAGGCGGCTCTTGAACGCAAGTTCGAAATATTAGGAGAAGCCTTCAACCGCGCGGAAGAGTCTGACCCAGAACTTGCGGATCACTTACCAGAGTTACGGCGTATCATTGGCATGCGCAACCGAATCATCCATGGTTACGACGCAGTCGATGAAGAGATACTCTGGGATGCAGTGCAATTCAAAGATACCGCTTCTGAGTGAGCAAGTTTCAGTTTTGCTGCGAGAAGCCGGCGAAGACGTGTAATTCGCCGGACTGGAAAACTCTATTCACTGTCGCATTTGCAATCGCAAGAATGGTCGAAGGTCGCCTCGTTCCGATCGCGAGTGGGAAAGAGATGCAGCCCTCATGTGGTGGGGCCCCAGTCGTACGCGCTTTCAACTTAAGAGAGACGACTATCGAATTGTGAAGCTACGATTCGCTGCTTGCTGATAAACCATGCCGCGTTACATAATGCGCAAAATTTCTTCGAAGAGGAGTGCCACCATGATTTCCCAGAAAAGACTTTTCTTTTTGTCTTTCTTAATATTCATTGCCAGCGCGTGTGCCGCGCCTTTGGTATCTGCCCAGCAAGCGCCCCAGATCCGGCTGCCGCGACCCAGCCAAAAGGCCAGCGTGATGCAGACCGTCGGCGTTACCGACATCACGATCACGTACAGCCGTCCCGGTGTGAAAGGAAGAACGATCTGGGGCGACCCACCGGCAACGATGGCCGCGCGAGCAAAGGGCGAAGCGACGCTCGACGATCAAAACGCCCGGCAGAAGGGCGACCCGGTCGTTCCCTATGGCCATGTCTGGCGCGCCGGCGCAAACGAAGCAACCCAATTCGTCGTCACCGACGATGTCATGATCAATGGCCAGAAGCTGCCGGCGGGAAGCTATAGCCTGCACACGATCCCAAACAAAGACGAATGGACGCTCGTCTTTAACGGTACCGCGAATCAGTGGGGCAGCTTCAACTACGATCCTGCCAAGGACACCTTGCGCGTTAAAGCCAAGCCACAGTGGGTCAACGATAGTCAGGAATGGTTGGAATACAGCATTCCCACCGTCACGCCAAATTCCGCGACGGTCATGATTCGCTGGGAGAAGGTCGCCGTGCCTTTCACTGTCACGGTACCGAATGTTGAAGCAGTGTGGCGCGGTAAAGTTGACGCCGCCATTGCGGCGAATCCAACTAACGAAACCATTCCGCTGCAGGTTGCGGGAGCCTATGCCAACGACGATAGATATGACGAAGCTTTAAAGTGGGTCGATCAATCAATCAAGGTGAAGGAAACCTTCCGCAATCTATCAGCTAAGGCAAATCTGCTTTGGGCAGCCGGCAAGAAGCAGGAAGCTCTCGCGGCCGCTGACGTTGCCATCGCGAAAGGCAAGGCTGACAAAGCCGACACGGCCAACTTTGAGAAGCGTGTGGCTGGTTGGAAATCCGGCTCGATGTAGTTTTGTTCCTTAAACAATTCGGCGCGACCTCAGCGCGTCCGGCTTCTCTCGGCGTCTTTTGACTTCCTTTGCGCCTTTGCGTGAAACGCTTTTGTGACGCGGAATTTCACGCAAAGGCGCAAAGAGAAACCGGAAGGCGCTAAGATGTTCAGCCTCCATACTGACCACAATGAAAACGAAAAATCTCCGGCGCGCAGGCATCGTGTTCTGCGTCTTGTCGTTTATCTTTCCGCAACTGATCCCGGCGCAGACTCGACCGGCGCCGCCACCGCCTAAACCTTTCCAACTTACAGTCGACAGCATCATGCGCGGGCCGCGTCTGGTGGGATATCCGCCGACCGGAGTTTACTGGTCGCAGGATAGCCGGCGCGTTTATTTTCGTTGGAAGCAGGCCGACGAACCGCGTCTGAAAGAGACGAGTCTCTATGTCGTGAATCGTGATGGGACAGGCCTGCGTCGCTTGTCTGAAGATGAAGCGAGACAAGCGCCGCCCGCGAACGGCGAGTTGTCGAAAGATAAAACGATGACCGTCTTTGCCGACGAAGGCGACGTTTTCATTTACATGCACGCCAACGGAACACACCGGCAGATAACTCGCACAGTCGATGCTGAGACGAACCCGCACTTTACCTTCGATCAGAAACACGTCTACTTCACACGGCAGAGCAATCTCTATGCGATGGCTCTTGATAATGGCTCGCTCGAACAACTCACGGACATTCGTCCTGATGGCGCGTCCACTGGAGGCGCTCCTCCGAAGGGCACGGACAGTCAGGAGTATCTCAAGAAAGAAGAGCGCACCCTGCTTGATGCCGTGCGCGAGCGCGCCGAACAACGCGAAGATCAGGAGAAGAAACGCAAAGAGCGCCAGAAGCGCAAACCGCTCAATATTCCAGCCGGGCAGAATGCGATCTCTCTGATACTTTCGCCTGACGGCAAGTATGTGATCGCGACGATCAGCGAACCCGGCGCCGGTGCGAAGAATACGATCGTGCCGAATTATGTTACCGAATCGGCTTATACCGAAGACATCACCGGACGCACGAAGGTCGGCGACACACAGGGCCGCACACGCCTGATAATCATCGACGTGGAAACCGGCGAATCAAGGAACGTCGATCACGGTCAGCGGCTGCCGGCCACGCCTCCAGTGCAGCGCACGGAACTAAACGCAACTGAGCAGGCACGAGTCAGTACCGGGAATAGCGACCGGGTCGAGGCCCAATCCAAAACTCCGGCCGCGCCGAAGGATCGCGATATTCAGCTTTCACAAGTTCGTTGGTCCGACGACGGCAAAAATTCAGTATTGATGGCCCGTTCCGCCGACAACAAAGATCGCTGGGTGATGTTGCTGGACGCTAGCACCGGCAAAACCAAAGTGTTGGCGACCATGCATGACGATGCGTGGATAGACGGACCGGGCGCGCCGACGCTGGGCTGGCTGCCGGATAATGCGCACGTCTATTTCGAATCAGAGCGCGATGGCTTTGCTCATCTTTATTCCGTGTCGATTAATGGTGGCGAGCCCGTGCAACTGACTTCTGGTCAATTCGAAGTTTCAAGCGTGCAGTTGTCGCCGGACAAAACCAGGTTCTATTTTACGTCGAGCGAAGGCAGCCCGTTCGAACGCCACTTGTATTCGATGGCGACAAGCGGCGGCGAGCGCCAGCGCATCACTGGACTGCCCGGCGAAAACCAGGTCGATGTCTCGCCCGATGACACGATGCTCGCTGATGTGCGTTCGTATAGTAACAAGCCGCCTGAGCTGTACCTGTTCACGAATCGACCTTACTTCCCCGGAAAAACATTGGTCCCTGATAAGCCGGTGACGACTTCGCCGATTCCGGAGTTCTTCAGCAACGATTGGATCGACCCGCGCATTGTCAGTTTCAAAGCGCGCGACGGCGCGACGGTGTATGGGCGGCTGTATCTGCCTGCGAATTACAAAGGCGGCGGACCGGCGGTGCTGTTCGTGCATGGCGCGGGCTATTTGCAGAACGTGCATCGTTGGTGGAGTTCGTACTATCGCGAATACATGTTTCATCACTTGCTGATGGAGCGCGGTTTTGTCGTGCTCGATATCGATTACCGCGGGTCAGCCGGCTATGGCCGCGATTGGCGCACCGGGATCTATCGTCATATGGGCGGTAAAGATCTAACCGACAACGTGGACGCCGCAAACTATCTGGTGAAGGAGCACGGCGTAGACGCGAAGAGAATTGGTCTTTATGGCGGCAGTTATGGCGGCTTCATAACTTTGATGGCGATGTTCACACAGCTTGATGTTTTCGCCGCCGGGGCAGCGTTGCGGCCCGTGACCGATTGGGCGCATTACAACAATCCTTACACGGCGAACATTCTCAACTTGCCGCAGAGCGATGCCGAAAGTTACAAGCAAAGCTCGCCGATCTACTTCGCGAACGGACTGAAAGGCGCGCTGCTGATCTGTCACGGCATGGTGGACGTAAACGTGAACTTCCAGGACACCGTGCGGCTGGTTGAAAAACTGATCGAGCTGAGAAAAGAAAACTGGGAAGTCGCGCCATATCCGGCCGAGGATCACGGGTTTGAACGCGAAGAGAGCTGGGCCGATGAGTACAAGCGGATTCTGAAGTTGTTCGTTACGAACTTAAAACCTGACGTGCGAACGCCGATCGGTGGACGCGCACGCCAATGAGGTCAGTACCGGGAGCCGTAGCGACCGGGTCGCGAGCTTGGCCGACGGCAAACTGAATACGGGAGAAATTCTGGAACAGCATGTTCATCGAATAGGCAACCTGCTTCTCCTTCCGCAGAAGCTGAACAGTAAAGCGACGCGGGACGGATTTGCTGCTAAGAAGTCGGTCTTCGCAAAGTCGGAGGGGTTGCGCATCGTTAAGGAAGTCACAGATAAAGATGATTGGAGGGAAATCGAAATGGAGGAACGGGAGAAACGGATTCTAGAATGGGCGAAGACTGCCTGGGGAGATTCGCAATAGTTCTAGAGAGGCCTTGACGCGCTCGGCTTTCGCCGCTAATTTGAGAGTATGAAAGAGATAGTTCTAAAAATTGATGATAACGCTTATCGGCGCGCCGAAGGCATTGCAAACGCCCGAGAGATCTCGCTGAGCGCGCTGGTTGAAGAGTTGGTCGAGTCGGTGACCAACGATGCTCAGCCTAACTCTGACGACATCAATAACCTCTTCTCTGCTCTCGACAAAGGACGCAACACCGAACCTATCGGTCGTCTCGGGCGTCAGGAACTACATGACCGTCCAGTACTTCATCGATACTAACATCCTGCTCTATGCCGGTTCCGGAGCGAGTGAGGACCAGGCGAAGAAGGCGATTGCCCGGCAAGTGCTGGCACAATCTGATATTGGTTTCTCAGCGCAGGTAATGCAGGAGTTTTACTATGCTGCGATGCGCAAAGAGCGGCTGAAGATCACTCACGATGAAGCAGTGCTGATCCTGGAAGCGCTAAGTCCGTTTCCCGTTTTGCCGATCGATCGAGAGATGGTTCTGGAGGCTGTCGAGCTAACCGTTCGGCATAAAGTTTCGTATTGGGATGCCGCCATCATTGTCGCGGCACGACGGCTTGGCTGCGATATTCTCTACAGCGAGGACCTCAGCCACGGACAGGATTACGGCGGCGTCAAGGTTGTGAATCCCTTCCTTGCCGTTGCGTCCGCTTAGCCTACTCTCGCCCCTTATAAATCACCCCATTCTTCATCACGAACACAACCCTCTCCATCGCATGAATATCCTTCAAAGGATCGCCTGAGACGGCGACGATGTCGGCCCATTTGCCGGGTGTTAATGATCCGAGGTTCTTGTCCCAGCCCAGCAGTTTCGCGCCGTTCATGGTGCCGGCGATGATGGATTCCATCGGGCTCATGCCGCCCCATTCGACCATCAAGAAGAATTCGCGCGCGTTTGTGCCATGTGGGATTACGCCGGCGTCGGTGCCCAAAGCAATCTGAACTTTGTTAGCCACGGCGATCTTAATGCCGCGACGCATGGCGGCAGCCGCGGCAAAAGCCTTTTCCGCGCGCAGCCCTTTCAGCACTCCATTCTTCGCGGCGCGCTCAGCAGCTTCGCCGGCCATCAAGGTCGGCACCAGAAACGTCCCGCGCTCAGCCATCATGCGCGCAGCTTCTTCGTCGAGAAACGAACCGTGCTCGATGGAAGAAACACCGGCGCGCACCGCCAACTTGATGCCTTCGAGGCCGTGCGCGTGCGCGGCGACTTTTCTATCAAGCTTGTTTGCCTCGTCGACCAGGGCTTTCAATTCTTCAAAGCTGTACTGGGTTGCACCGACCGCGTCGCCTTCTGACAGCACGCCGCCGGTAGCGCAGGTCTTGATCACATCTGCGCCATACTTGATTTGATATCGCACGGCGGCGCGAATCTCTTCCGGTCCGTTGGCTACGCCGTCGATGGGACCAAGCTGGAGAACGCCGGGCTTGAATCCGTTTTCATCACAGTGGCCGCCGGTGATTCCAATCGCGTGACCGGCAGTTTCCATGCGCGGTCCCGGAGTCCAGCCTTCATTGATGGCCTTGCGCAAAGCCATGTCGCCAAACTGTCCCGACGCGCCGACGTTGCGAACGCTGGTAAAGCCGGCCATCAAAGTGTCGCGCGCATGCACCACGCCTAAGATCGCGCCGAAGGATTCATAGTCTCTAACCGCGGCCATGTCGCCTTCAGAATCGCCGAGCACGCGGCCCACCAGATGGGTGTGCGCATCAATGAAACCAGGCAGCAGCGTCACGTCGCCGAGATCGATCACCCTCACGCCAGAAGGAATACGCACCGAGGTCGCATCGCCGACAACGGAGATCTTGTTGTTAGCGACAATGATGATGGCGTTCTTGAGCGGCGCTGCGCCGGTGCCGTCAATCAGCCGCGCGGCACGCAGCGCGACGACACCTTTGCCTTCGGGAGGCTCAGGTCGAATCCCCACGGGGTTCTGCGGCAGCACTGAAGCGCCTGGAAAAGAGATTAGGATCAGAGCGGTTAATATGACTTTGAAGTTTCTCACAGCGATTCCTCTTTCATTGTTTTCCGGGGCGCAAGCTGGCAGCGCGCTACAGCCGACGCATTCTAGTTGAGAATTGATTCTTGCGCCAACGAATCATCGGTGTTTTGAGAACCTGGCCTCGCGAGGTAATGAGATCCACAAGACACATTAAGCGGAAATGCGTTGACCGCTGCGTTTTATTTGAAGATGTCATTCGCAGAATCTGGTCAGCGAGCCGCTCTGCGGCTATGATTTCGTGGACGTTTGTCGGGCGGGAACATCCCACAAACCAAAAGGACACTTTGGCAGTGCTGTTGTCCATGAATCCGATCACGTCGCCAAACGTTGATTCACAACCAAACAAGGGCTATGGTCATGCCCAGTCACCTTTGCTCGCCGGTGTTCAGGAGGCCGCAATGAGAATCAGGTTCCCACATCTCGGTTTTTTTCTTCTCCTTCTATTTTCGTTTGTGCTGCTTGCTGCTTCGACAGGTTTCGCGCAGGAGGATGAGAAGGACAAGGCGCAAAAGCAAACCGAAAAGCGAGCGGAGTTGGAACACAAGACGCTCGGAATGCTGGACGAGTTGGCCACTCAGGCAGTGAGTCTCAAGTTGCCAGAAAACCGTTCGTTCGTCTTGGCTGCCGCCGCCGATCTGTTGTGGACCCGTGATGAGAAACGCGCGCGCAATTTGTTCTGGGACGCGCTGAACAATCTGATCTCGACCAACAATCCGACAGCCGAGGAGACGAAAGACTCAGCAGCAAAAGATGCGACGGCTAAAGACTCAACCGCGAAACGTTCGGCGAGCGACCGAGCCCGCGAGCTAAGCCAATATCACGCGATCTTCGCTACGCGACAGGAGTTCCTGCGCAAAGTCGCGCAGCGTGATCCGCAACTTGCCCTGGACATGTTGCGCGCCACGCGCCTGCCCGCACCGGACAATCCGGATGCCAATTATAGCTTGCCCGACGAGCGCGATTTGGAACAGGAGATCGCCAACCAAACCGCGGCGCGCGATCCAAAGCAGGCCCTGCAGCTCGCGCGCGAAAGCCTGGCGAAGGGACTAACCTATCAGTCGTACGGAGTTCTGCTGCAACTCGGCCAAAATAATCCCGAAGCGGCCGTGGAATTCGCGGGCGACCTGATTGGCAAGATCCAAACCGCCAACGTGGCGACGGACACAATCGCGGTCGGGATGGCCTTAATGCTTTTGCGAGCCGCCCGCCCCGCTCCGACTTCAACCGAAAACATAGCAGTCCTTGGTCCCGGCCGAATCAAGCTGAGCGATGATCAAAGACGCACGCTCGTCGAAATCCTTGCTGATGCCGCCGACAACGCTTCGGCGAATTCGAATCTGATGGCGGGGGTAGCGGACGCCATGCCCGACATCGAGCAGCTTGCTCCCGGTCGGGCCGACAAATTGAAAGCGAAACTTGCCGCTCGCGTGCTCACCAAAGAACAGAGAGAGTGGGGGCAATTGGACTCGCTGTTTAGCAAAGGCACGCCGGAAGATCTGGTCAGGGCCGGCGCCGCAGCGAACGATGATGCGCGGAGGAGCTTTTATCAAGCCGCGGCCGCGAAGGCCGTCATGAACGGCAAGGCCGACGCGCTGCGTGAGTTTATTCAGAGCGAGGTCAAGGACGAGTCGCAACGGAGCAATCTGAATGATTTGCTCGATGCGCATCAAATGAACTTGTTCCTGAGCCGTGGCGAGGTCGACGAAGTGCAAAAGCTGCTGCCGTCGATTCGGCTGAAGGAAAAACGCGCGGTGGCGATGGCCGAAGTCGCCATGATGCTGGAGAAGAAAGGCAAACACGACGAAGCCTTAGGGCTGTTAGATGAAGCCCACGCGCTGGTCAAGTTAGATCTCACCAGTCAGGCCCAGTCGGAAGCGTTGTTGGCAGTCCTGCTCGCCGATGCGATCGTGGATCCGGATCGGGCGTTTGCGGCCATTGAACCGATCATCGATCGGGTGAACGATAACCTCACGAAGCTCTTGCTACTCGACAAGTTGATTAAGAGCGGATTTGTGAAGGACGGCGAAATCAAGCTGCGGAACCCAGGGATATTCTCGCTCGACTTTGCGATTCTCAAGTACGGCAAGGGTGTGGTTGCTCTGGCGAATGCGGATTTCAACCACACGAAGGCATTGGCCGATCGTCTGCAACGAAATGAACTGCGCGTCATGGCGCGATTGCTAATGGTTCAAGCGTTGCTGGGCCGCGGCGAACAAACTGCCACGGTTGGCCAGCGATAAGGGATCACTTGATCCTTATCCTCACTTTGTTACTCGTCATTTGGTGCCAGGTTATGCTCACCAATACAGGCTGGTTTTCAGGCAGATTGTCAGGCAGCTTGAGGACCACCTCGGTAACTGATTCAAAGCCGGGAATCTTTCCGACAAATTCAACGCTCAGGGGATAGATCTTGTGCTGGGCGTCTTCCGCATCGGCCGTTACGGTGGAGCGGTCTTCACAAACAGACAAGTCCAGATTGGCAGCGAAGAGAATCACGCCGGTATGATTGTCTGATCCCAAATTGAACGGATTGGTCAAGGGAAAAGGATCGCGAAACAAAGTCATCGAGTCGAAGGCAATCGCGCTGTCCGTGTTCTCTTCCGTTTCGATTACCGGCGCCGCTGCCTGGGGCGACAGCCCACGCGTTGCACTGGAAGCCGTCGAGCTACTGCATCCCTGATATTGAATTTTGAAGACTGCCGCCGCGCCCCTGGAAAGATAATAGAGGCTGCCATCGCCGCCCACCTTTAGATCGAGGGGGAACACGATCCCCGTGGCAAAGTCCGACGCGGCGCCCCTGGTCAGGTCCAGCGTGCGAATCCATCCGCTGCAATAGTCGGCGAAAAAATATTGACCCACATAGGCCGTGGGAAATTGGTTGGCGGCCGGATTGTAAAAGGTCCCGCCCACAATTGCGCATCCCGTCGTGCTGTTTGAGCCGTGCCGGTACGCAAAGACAGGCGGGCGAAATCTTGGATCGGACGTTGGTCCCTCACTGATCGGCCATCCGTAATTCGATCCGGCGATGCCTTCGTCGATCTCTTCCCAGGTAAAATCGCCCACGTCATTGATGAGCATCAAACCTGTACCTGGCTGGAACGCGATCGCGAAAGGATTGCGCAGCCCGAGACACCAGATCGCGCGGTTGTTCCCTTTAGCGGCGCCATAAAAGGGATTATCTGTGGGGATCGAACCGTCGGCGTTGAGCCGCAGAATTTTACCCAGAAGATTATCGAGGGTCAGTGAGTTCGACGGGTCCTCGTTAAAGCCGGTGCCGACATAAAGCTTGCCGTCCGGCCCAAAATGAATCGGGCCTCCGTTGTGAGCCGGCGAGCTTGCCAGATCGTCGAGATCGAGTAGCACCACTTCACTGTTCGCTTCAGCTACGTCACCATTAGCCGTGAAGCGACTGAGGCGATTGTGTGCCGGGACCGATGGAACCGTGTAATAGATGTAGACGAAATTATTGCTCGAGAAATTTGGGTCGAAGGCTACGCCAAGCAGTCCGCGGTCACCAGCCGAATCGACTTTTACCGTCAGGAAAGGCGTGGTCAACAGCGCGCCGTTTTTGATCACTCGCAATTGCCCGTCCTGAAGACACACAAAGAGACGGCCGTCGGGCGCAAACTCCATCGCCGCCGCTCGAGTGAGTCCGCCAGCAACCTGCACCTCGGAAAAACCGAGTGGCAAGGTGGCCGCCGAGCTTGCCGTAAATGACTGACAAACGAGAAGACAGAATGTGATAGTTAAGAATCTGAGACTGGAAGACAGGGCACAGCCGGCGAACCTTGCGGAGAGCAAAAGCGTGGGTGAGACGTAGATCATGGGAATCCACGGAGACTATCAATTTGTCGAAGCTAAATTCTATGTGTTCCTGGTTGACTCCGTTCGGTTCTCGGCAGCTAAGTTGAAACGAATTATGAATGCTGCGTTCTATTACGAGAGCTGAGGCAAATAAATCAGAGTAATACCGCTGTCAAGACTTTGGGCTGGCGGGATTATACATCGTGAATCGGCAGCCTCCAACAAAATTTCAGACCCTAAGGGACAAATACCCAACTCCTTATGAGGTACCGAACATTCGCAGGCATGGCGGTGTCTAAGTTCTATCTGATTCTTATGCGCGCCTTGTTACTGGTCCTGGCGTGCCACGTGAGGCTCACTAAGACGTCCTGACCAGCCGGCAAGTTGCCGGGCAAAACCAGGACTACCTCGGTGAACGAAGTCAGACCCGGCACCGCTCCGACAAATTCGACGGTCAGCGGATAAGCATTCGACAGCGCGTCTGTGGCGGAGGCCGTTACGGCGGAGCTGTCTTCGTTGGGCAGCAAGTCCAGGTTAACGGCGAACAGCATGATTCGAGTTCGTTTGTCTGAACTAAAGTTAAGGCTGTTAGTGAGCGGAAAGGGATCGCGCAGCATCGTGACTGAGTCGAAAGCGATCGCGTGGTCGGTATTTTCTTCGGTCTGGAGAATGGGTGGCGGAGGCTGAACGGTCAACGTCGCTTCGTTACTGGCCGAACTGCCGAAACCATTCGATACCACACAACGAAAGTTCGCGCCGTTGTCGGCCAGGGCCGCCGAGGGAATTGTATAGCTCGATGAAGTTGCCGCCGAAATGTTCACGGTGTTTCTTTGCCATTGATAAGTAAGCGGCGTGCTGCCTCCGGCGCTGACAGAGAAGGTTGCGGGCTGTCCCTGCGTTACCGTCTGATCCGCAGGACCGCTGTTGATGTTCGGTGGAGCATTGACAGTCAGTGTCGCTTCTTGACTGGTCGCGGCGCCGAAACCGTTCGTCACTACGCAACGAAACTTTGCGCCATCGTCTACGAAGGCTGTCGCGGAAATTATGAAGCTTGATGAGTTGGCCCCCGAGATGTTCGTCATATTTTTCTGCCATTGATAATTGAGCGTCGCAGTCCCGCTGGCACTGACAGAGAATGTTGCGGGCTGTCCCTGGGTGGCCGTTTGGTTCGCAGGGTGCGTTGTGATGACTGGAATCGCGGGTGAGTACTGAATTTTGAAAACCGAGCTCGAACCTATAGCCAGATAATAGAGACTGCCATCTGCCGAGACTTTCAAATCTACCGGGCTGGAGATTCCGCTCGCGAAATCAACAGCGCTGTTGTTCGCTGGATCCAATACGCGAATCCACCCGCTGCAAAGATCCGCGAAAAAGTACTTGCCGGTGTAGCTGCTCGGAAACTGACCTGTGGCCGGATTGTAAAAGGTTCCTCCGGTGATGGCGCAGCCGGTGGTGCTGGTCGAACCATGTCCGTACGCGAAGAGCGGCGCGCGAAACCTTGGATCCGATGTCGGGCCTTCGGTGATCGGCCATCCGTAATTAGATCCCGCGATACCGTCATCAATCTCTTCCCAGGTGGTCTCGCCAACGTCGTTAATGAACATCCGCGTAGTGCCCGGTTGAAACGCGAAGGTAAAAGGGTTGCGCAGGCCTAGTGCCCAAATCTCTTTGCGGGCGCCGGTGGTGTTGAAGAAGGGATTGTCCGTAGGAATCGTCCCGTCTGAACTAATGCGCAGAACTTTTCCCAAGAGATTTGCGAGCGTTTGCGAATTCGATCCGTTCGCGTTCTCGCCGACGGCTATATACAACTTACCGTCGGGGCCGAAGTGAATAGCGCCGCCATTGTGATTGCCCGCCCCGCTTAGATTGTCGAGGTTGAGCAGGACCGTTTCGCTGCCGGCCACGGCTACATCGCCATTTGCAGTGAAGCGACTAACGCGATTGTGCGAGGACGACCCCGGCACCGTGTAATAGACGTAGACAAAATTGTTAGTGGCGAAGTTAGGATCGAACGCGATGCCGAGCAGCCCACGCTCCCCCGCTGAATCGACGGTCAGGGTCACGAACGGCGTCGCCAGCAGTACGCCATTCTTGATCACGCGCAGGCTTCCACCTTTCAAGCAGACAAACAGCCGGTCGTCGGGAGCAAATTCCATGGCCGTAGGCGACGAAAGTCCGCCGATCTGTGTTTCGACAAAGCCTGACGGCAAGGTCGCAGCGGCCCCCGTCAAGGAAAAACCTAAGAGCAAGAACGACGCCGCGATGATGGCCAGCGCGAGTCTGCTGTCGCGCGAATTAGCCGGCCTGCAAACGCGTGCTTTCCAGTGCCGGCCTTCGATTGAATCCTTCTGAAAGCATCTCTCGATCATAAACCGTCCCCTAAAATGCGACTGCCTCGTGAGACAACCCGCGTGGGTTTTCTTGTTCCTGTGTGATCGACCCGTGTAGAACCACGATTCTGATACAAGCGGGGCTAAGCGTTCCGGGGCAAGAGGGATTGAATCTGATTTGATCGGAAGGCAACCCTTGTGAGGAGGCCGATGTTGCGTTTCCAGATCCCGACGTGCGTTTACTTATCTTTGGGGCGAGGTGGATTATACTACCTTCGCCGCGACATCTTCCAGATCATTTTTCGCGGTAGTTATCTGACTTGGGTTAAGGCTGTAGTACGGGAAGGCTGAGATTGATGACTTCAAAAAATCGAATTCCTTTGTTGCTCTTTATGGCGAGCGGCTTGTTCCTGGCGATGGCCCTGCTGCTGTCATCCAGCCAAGCTGACGGTGGTTATGGGCGATCTTTTACGCCAGACCTCGCGCCCACGCCGCCCGTCACGCGACCGCGGACGGTGACCACGGCGACACTGCCCCTGCCCGGTCTTGGGCCGGGCGCGAGTCTTCATGGCAAGCGTCCCTTTCCGCCTGATAATCCATGGAACCAGGACATTTCAAACTCACCGGTGGATCCGAACTCGGCTAATTTGATTAAGAGCATTGGCGCTGACGACCGGCTGCATCCAGACTTTGGCACCATCTACAACGGAGCGCCCAATGGCATTCCCTATGTAGTCGTGGGCGGTTCCCAGCCCATGGTGCCGATTAGTTTTCGATCCTATGGCGGAGAGAGCGACCCCGGTCCTTACCCCGTGCCGCGCGATGCGCCGATTGAAGGTGGGCCGAGCTCTAAGGGCGATCGGCACGTGCTGGTCATCGATCGCGATCGCTGGAAGCTATACGAAATGTTTTCTGCTGCTCCGGTGAACAATGGAGCGAGTTGGAACGCCGCCAGCGGCGCGGTCTTTGATTTGAATTCGAATACGTTAAGACCGGAGGGCTGGACTTCGACGGACGCGGCCGGGCTGCCAATTTTTCCGGGCCTGGTTCGCTATGATGAAGTGTTTGAGCAGCGCGAGATCAAACATGCGCTGCGGTTCACCGTAGGTCGTTCGCGGCGGGCCTACGTTTATCCCGCGCGCCACTTTGCCAGCGGCGACCCGGATCCCAATCTACCGCCGATGGGCATGCGCGTGCGTTTGAAGGCATCGTTTGATATTTCGAGTTATTCAGCGGCGAACCAGGTAATCCTCCGAGCGCTGAAGAAGTATGGCATGTTCGTAGCCGACAACGGTCCCGGCTGGTTTTTGAGCGGCGCGCCAGATCCACGCTGGAGCGATGACGACCTGGGCCTGCTCAAAAACATCAAAGGCTTTAACTTTGAAGTAGTGCGAATGGGTCCGCTCGTGACGAAGTGAGAGAGGATCTAAGCAAGTCCTTCCAACCGCTTCGCGGACAACCCCTGTCCGACATACCTTCAGTCAAAGGTCACGGGACCTTGCCCTACCCCTACTTAATATCCGGCATCTTCTCGCCCAGGCCCTTCATCATGTCCTCGATAAACTTGTCGAGCGCGATCTTCCATTCGCCGTTTTCTTTCACGAACGGCACCGTGTCCCACTTGTCCGTCTTGTCGTTCTTGACCTCGAGCGTGGCCGTATCGCCATTGATCTTCTCGTTGCGAGTCTCCGGCATCTTCTCGGATTTATCGTCTTTGTCGATGTCCTTCAGGAGATCGTCGGTCGACTTGTTTTGGGCCTTGCCGAGTTTATCAAACATGTCGAGCGTGCCTTTGGACAGCGACTTCTTCATACTCGCCGCATCCTTTTTCTTTGAGGCTTCATAGAACGCTTTGAAGGTGGCAGTGGGTGTCGAGCGGTTGAGCAGGCTACAGGCGGACGCCGCCAGGACGACGGCAAGCGCGGCACACAAAGCGTTAATTCTGTGGGTTTTCATCTCGGTCTCCTTATTCTCGGCATGTTTACATTTTCGGGCCGCGCTAATATATACGATATGTGCTTCGGCGTCGCGTGCGGTGATAAGTATTTGGGGTTTGAATGAGAGCTACTCAATCAACCCCAGCCATGGGTTAGCGAAGTCGTTCGAATCCTGGCGGCCTATCTCATTAGCACCGTGGCTTCAGCCCGGTGATTAGTGTAATCGTTCAAGACGGAAACCGTTTTAAACGGTTTCAGAGTGTAGTGGAGTACTTAATGATCACCGCGCTAAAGCGACGGTGCTAATGAGAAGAGTACGGGGAAACTGATCCGTTTATGTCATGATCGTCTTTTGTTGTTTTCAGAAGCTACAGCTAAAGTAACAGGCACCGTAAACATGGGCGTCGCGAAGTTAACAGACCTGAACACTATCGTCCCGGACAGCAAGTACGCGCGCGTCGAACGCGAGCGGCGTTATCTGCTGCCTGACTTGCCGGAAGGTTTGACGCGCGCGGATCATCACCTGCAGATCACCGACAACTACATTACAGGCACGCGGCTGCGCATACGAAAGGTGCGTGATCCCCGAACCAGTAAATGGGTGGTGAAGTTTACGCAGAAGTTCGCGGCTAATCCTGAGGATCTTTCGCGAACCTTGATCACCAACACCTATCTCAACGCGATTGAGGCCGAAACCCTCGCGATCTTTGAAGCTAACGAGATTCGCAAGAACCGTTATCCTTTCGAGTTTGACGGGCAAGAGTTTTCCGTCGATATGTTTCTTGGCGATCTGTTCGGGCTGGTGATGGCCGAAATCAGTTTCGAGACTGACGAAGAACTGGATCGCTTTACTAAGCCGCCGTTTGCGCTTGCGGAGGTTACCAATAATGAGATGTTCAGTGGCGGCAGGTTATGCCAGCTAACCTTCGCAGAGGTGCGGAAGGAAATCGAGCAAAGCGGATTGGTTAGTGCGGTGGTTCGAGAATAACTGCCCTTTTCGCTCGTGTTTCTGACGCACCGATCAAGATAAACCCAGAACCGAAGGATTGAATTCAGAATGCGAACTTCTCTCTTACTACTTTCTCTCGTTGTTGCGCTCATGACTTTAGGCGCCTGCCGGAAACCGGCGAGTAATCAGCGGACCAACAGCAACGACGCGGCCGTGCATGAAGCGGCGGTGGGCGGCAAGGCCCTGACGGGTGATCGGTTTTATTTTCGCGGCACGATCGCCGGCAATCTCTCGATCGAAATGAATCTCACACGCGATGGCGACCGACTGAGCGGAACTTATTTTTATCCAAAGGTCGGCAAGAACATCAACCTGGCCGGCACGGTCGATAAAGACGGCAACGTCGAGCTGAAAGAGTCGGACGAGAGCGGCAACGTCACCGGCATATTCAAAGGCAAGTGGAAACCGGCCGATCCTTCTCCCGATCCCAATTTGAACGAAATCGAAGGCAAGTGGTCGAAACCGGACGGCTCGAAAGAAACAGAGTTTCAGGTGGTCCAGCAGCCAATCGAATTCACCTCGGCCGTGCGCGTGAGTCCTAAAGTTATCAAGGAAGCGAACAAAGCTAAGCATTACACAATCGATGCCGAGTATCCGCAGATCGAAGGCGATGCGCGCTTTGACGGTTTCAATCGTGAAGCTCGTGGCCTGGTCACGAAAGACGTCGCGGCGTTTAAGACCGGCGAGACCTCCGAGGAAACGGACGCCGGCAGCGAGACGCCGGCTGAGACACTCGACTCGACTTTGAATATTAGTTATGAAATCCGGTGTGCGACTGACGACTTGATCAGCGTCGAGTTCACCGAGGCGTCATACGAACGCGGCGCGGCGCATGGCAACAGCAACACGACGGTCGTTAATTACGACATCAAGAATGGGAAGAAGCTGGCGCTGGCTGATCTGTTCAATCCGAAATCAAACTTTATCAGCGTCATCTCGGCTTATTGCATCAAGGATCTGAGGGAGCAGGCGAGTAAAGACAAAGACGCGATGCTGGATGAGGACATGATGAAGTCGGGAGCGTCGCCCCAAGCCGACAACTACCGGGCCTGGGCCATTACCAGGAAAGGTCTCTGGATCACTTTCGATCCTTACCAGGTGGCGGCATACGCCGCCGGCCCGCAGCACGTTCTGGTTCCGTACTCGGCGTTGAAGGACATCCTGAAACCGGACGGGCCAGTGGGCGCATTCGCGAGGTGATTTGGGAGTTTTCAAAGACATCGATCACAGCCGCGGAGCGGCGAAAGATATGTAGCCCACGGCGTCAGCCGTGGGTACGGTTAGGCCAACGAAACAGCCGCAGAGCGGCGAAACTCAAAACGACATCAACGAGTGGTTTCGCCCCTCTCGGGGCTGGTTTGCTTTGGCATTCTTGTCCCATGGCTCACGCCATGGGCTACAGATCTTCTGCCGCTCTGCGGCTCGTTATCTAAGGCGGTTCTTTTGAGCCACGACCAGCCGATACGCTTCGGCCCGTTTGATTCCCAGTTCGCGAGCCGCCTTTTTCAGAGCGGCCTTTGCGTCCAGGCCCTCCCGCTCGAGTTCGCTTACTCTGTCAATCAATCTTCGTGAAGGTTCGGTCTCGCAGGTCGTAGCTTCTTCATCTGCGGCGCCGCTAATTACCAGTACGATTTCGCCTCGCACTGGCGCGTCGCCGCTGAATCGCTGCACCAACTCGCGCAAATTACCGCGCACGATCTCTTCGTGAATCTTGGTCAGCTCGCGCGCGACGGCTGCCTGCCGATTGCCGAACACACCAAGAGCGTCTTTTAACGTTGCGGCGATTCGATGTGGAGCTTCATATAAGACCAGGGTCGCCGGTATGCGTTTGAGTTCTTCCAGCTTCTCGCGCCGCGCATTGGCGCGCGCCGGCAGAAAGCCGGCAAAGAAAAATTGATCGGAGGGTAGACCGGACGCGACGAGCGCGGCGACGAATGCCGTGGGTCCGGGAATGGGAACCACCGCCAGGTTTAATTCCATCGCCGCGTTGGTCACGCGAAATCCCGGATCGTTAATCAACGGCGTGCCCGCATCTGAAACCAGAGCGACATTCTTTCCCGACAGCAGCAGTTCGCAGACCTGTTCGGCGCGTTCGCGCTCGTTGTGTTCATGGTAACTAATGGTCTTTGTCTTAATGCCGAAGTGATTCAGCAGCACGCGTGTTCGCCGCGTGTCTTCGCAGGCCACGATGTCCACTTCGCTCAAAGTGCGCAACGCGCGTTGGGTGATGTCTTCGAGATTGCCGATGGGCGTGGCGACGATGTAGAGAGTGCCGGTCATGCGTTCAGGCATTGTGGCATTGTGGGCCTGACGAACAAAAGCCCCGCTCGCTCGTGAGGAAGCGGCGGGGCTAAGTCGGTTGAATCGCGGCTACCTTTGACTAGCACCGCGGCTTTAGCCCGGTGATTCTTTGTAGCCGACATCACCTGAAACCGTTTCAAGCGGTTTCCGTCCCCAACCAATCATTAAATCACCGGGCTGAAGCCACGGTGCTAATGAGACCGGCGATGGCGAAACTGCACGTGCCTGGAGTTAGTAAGGCACCCTCAGACCATACGCGTCAGCCAGCATATGAAGATTAGATCTCAGTTCGCTGAGATCGGCATCCACCCGCTCGCTGCCGGTGCGTAGACGCAGATATCGATCGAGTTGAACGCCGCGTTCCAAAACCACCTGGGCCTCGTCAACGCTGCCGTTCAGAGCCCGCCCGTTCGCCGAGTTGTTTCTTAGTTGCCTGACCGCGCGCCGAAAGTCACGTACTTGCGCGATGGCGTTGTTGTCAACGGTCCGGAGCTGGAAGATACCCATGACTCTCCGTCCGGGCGTCGAGTTCACGTCGTTTTCCAATTGGGCGGTCGTGTTGTCGAGACGAGAGATCACCTCTCGCACGTCTCGCCGATTCATCCGATCATACTGGTCGCGATTGTTATAGCGATCGTTGTAGCGATCACGACTGTAAACCTGTGCCGACGTTGCCACCGGAACCGCCAAAATCAGCAGAACTCCCACCATCAACGATCTGGTTAGAATTTTGTATCTCACTTTTTCTCCCTCCTTAATTCGCCCTTGGGGCGATAGCATCAGCAGGGATGCGATGAGGACGAAGGCGAGAACGTGTGCCCGCTCAAACAAAAGCCCGGACATCACAAACAAGTCTTAACGTTAAAAGAAGAAAGGGGCTCGAACTTTACGATTCGCTTAACAAAATGGAGAGATGTTGCCGGCACTCAGCTTCTGTGAGAGTGGTGCGTGACAGGGCCTTTTCGATGATCAACCATTGTGGCGAGCCTTTGGTGGACGGCGCCAGAATGAGCTCTGCATTAGCCCGAGCCCGGCCAAAGTGTTTTATGTTGGCGCAAGCCAGTCCGTCGCCGCGCACGAATCCGTCGACGGGCTTTCGTGGCCAACCGCATTCGAGTGACAGTGTGCGGACGCCTCGGCGCAGTGTTAGTTGACTTCCGACCATCATCGCGGAGCCCCGGCGAAAACTGTGTGAGTCTTGTCTTTCGATCCGGATGCCGGCGCCCACACGATTTGCTTCTCCGGCCAGCGAGGTAAAGGTGGCGGTGAGCCAGTCGATGGCCGTGCGTCGCAATAGATCATTCTTCGAGCGCAGATCGAGATACCTGGCAATGTCCGCGCGACCGGCGTCGCGCGCGCGCTGTGTCGCCTCGGCCAGCGCTACTTCCCATGCTTCCTCAAGTTCGCTCATTTGATTTGTACGACAAGCTTCACTTGTCAATGTTGGTCGCCACGCTCGACGAACCAAAGGAACTGGATAGACGAAGCGCCGAATCAGCCGCGGAGTGGCAAAAGATCTGTAGCCCATGGCGTAAGCCATGGGACGAGATTACCAAAGCACACCAGCCCCGGAGGGGCGACACCCCTCTTTTATGTCGTTTCGAGTTTCGCCGCTCTGCGGCTGTCGCGTTGGCCCCAACCCGCACCCACGGCTGACGCCGTGGGCTACAGATCTTTCGCCGTCCCGCGGCTATCATTGACGCCTTTGAAGAGCATCTTACAGTTTGTTGCACACCTGTTTTCCTTTTGCCGTCGGATCGATGTTATCATGCCCGCCCGAATTGTCTCTCCTTAGACTTATGTTGGTTTTACACTCTTCCGCAGCGACGATTGTCGAATGAAGAACTCCCTTACCAGGAAATTCGCCCGCGCGTTATCGCTCATTGTTTCGCTGTTTTTCGTTTTGTCTCAGGTTGCGATATCGCCGGCCCAACAGCCGCGGCCGCCGCGTCGAAGTGCCGCCCGAAGCGCCGACTTGTCTGCGTCGAAGGATTCTCGTCCGCGGTTAATTCTGCTGCTCGTCGTCGACCAGTTTCGCTATGACTACTTGACCCGTTTTGGTGATCTGTTCGGTGCGAAAGGCATCGGGCGCTTGATGCGCGAAGGCGCCTCTTGGAGCGATGCCAACTTCGATCACGTGCCCACCTTGACCGCGCCGGGCCATGCGGTTTTTATGACCGGCGCCTGGCCGTCCCAGACCGGCATTATCGCCAACGAATGGTACGAGCGCGATACCGGTAAGAAAGTTAAGTCCGTCACTGACGACAGCACGAACAAACTTGCCGGCAAACCCGGGGAGAAGGGATTTAGTCCGCGCCGCTTACTCTGCTCGACAGTAGGCGACGAATTGCGAATCGCCGACAACGATCGATCGAGGGTGATTGGAATTTCGGCCAAGGACCGTTCGGCAATTCTGCCCGTGGGCCGGCGAGCGAATGCTGCTTACTGGTTTGGCACCGATAATGGAAACATGGTTTCCAGCACGTATTATTTTGATCGTGAGCCTGATTGGGTCGATCATTTCAATAAGCGCCACCTGGCCGACCAGTGGTTTGGCGCGCATTGGGATCGTCTCTTGCCCGAAGCCGAATACCTGAAACGCGCGGGCAAAGACGACGTGCCCTGGGAAAACCTGGATAAGTCTTCGAACGATACCAACTACTTCCCGCATGTGATCACCGGTGGGGCGGCGAACGCGAGCAGGGCTTTCTACAAAGCATTGGACTACACGCCGTTTTCAAACGACCTGCTGGTCGCCTTTGCTGAAGACGCAATCACCAATGAAAAGCTGGGAGACGATGCCGACACCGATCTGCTCTCGGTGAGTTTTTCAGCCAACGATTATGTCGGGCACCGGTTTGGGCCTTACAGCCATGAAGCGATGGACATGACCCTGCGCGTCGACCGGCAAATCGGGACGCTGCTGGATTTCGTCGATGCGCACGTCGGGCTGCAAAACACCGTCGTCATCTTGAGCGCGGATCACGGGGCCTCTCCGACGCCGGAGCAGGCCGCTTCGTTGAATCTCCCGGGCCATCGCTATCAGAACGCCGGCTTGCGCCAGATTGTCGAAGATGGATTAAGAGCGCGGTATGCTCGCAAGGATCGTCCGGCTACCGACTACATTCAAACCTTCACCAACAGAGCAGAGACCGAATCAGGATTGCTCAACGGCAACTTTTATCTTAGTCGCGCTGCCTTGAAGCGCGACGGAATCGATCTGGATGAATGCGAACGCGTCGTGGGCGAGTTGACGATGCGGATGCCTGGCGTGGCGCGCTATTTCACCCGGGCGCAACTTGAAAAAGAGTCGATATCATCAGCCGATCCAATCGCCCGGCGCGTGCTGAACGGCTTTTACCCTCAGCGCAGCGGTGACGTGATCGTCGTTTTCGAACCTTACAATATCTTGTTTGATCTTCCCGACGACCCGACCGATCCGCGCGCGACGGCAACGCACGGATCGCCTTACAGTTATGACACGCACGTGCCATTGATTATCATGGGGCGAGACTTTACTAAGGGCATTTATGAGCAGGCAGCGACGCCGGCCGACATAGCACCGACGCTTTCCATTTTGCTCGGCGTACAGGCGCCCAGCTGTTCGATTGGCCGGGTATTGTCAGAAGCGTTGACCAATCCCAGCCAAAGATTTCGGCCTGGCGGCAAATAGAATTCAAAGCAAATTATCCAATGAAACTACCTTTTATTAATCAGCGAGCAATTACTCTTGTCCTCATCCTGTCGATCATTTCTTTGTTTTGGCTGGGCCGGGACGCCGGCGCTTCGGCGCAGGTCAAATTACCCAAGCCTAGCGGACACGTTAACGATTTTGCCGCTGTGCTGGACGCAGCGACAAAGGATCGTCTGGAAAAGATCCTGCAGAACCTGGAGCAACGAACCGGGATCGAGTTTGTCGTCGCGACGCTGAAAAGTACCGGCTCGGAAGATCTCTATGCTTACTCGTTGCGGATTGCCAACGATTGGCAAATCGGGACCCCGACGAGTTCGAAGAAGAGCGTGCTGCTTGCGATCGCCGGAGATAAGGGAGAGTTCCTGGCGCATATCAGCCGGGGAGCTCGTTCAGATTTGCCCGATGGCCTGGTCGGCGATATGGGCCAGCGCATGCGCGCAAAAATCGAGAGCGCCGGCTTTAGCGAGGGCCTGCTAACCGGGATCAAGACATTCGCCAATGGACTGGGAGAACGAAACAATTTTACCTTCGCAGACCTGGACCAACATCCCGCAGAGAAAGTGGCAGAAAATCTGCCGGCAGAAAACCTGATCGCCGAACAGCAACGACCGCGAACCGTTCAAAGCCCGGCCGCGCAACCAACAGAGACGCCTGCGACGCCACCAGCAGAAACTCCGACGGCGCGTGCAACCGAGACGCCTGCGCCGCAACCAACTGAAACGCCGAAGCCGGAGCCTAGCGCTACCGTCGCGCCAACGGCTGAGCCAAGCCCAGCAGTTGCGATTCCGCAAGCCTCAGCGACGCCGCAACCTCAGCCCTCGGAAACGCCTGAGGCTTCGCCAGTCGCCGCGCCTGCCGCCACACCATTACCCACGGCGTTGCCACAAACAACTGAGAGCCCTGCTGCGCAGCCTTCGCCAAGCGTCGCCGCAAACGAAGAGGTCGCCGCCAACGCGGCGCGCACGACGCTGCCTTCGGTTACTGATCGAAAAACGACGACCGCTGCTCCAGCTAGTCCCGACGATGAAAAGGAAGCCGTTGAAGTTGCGTTGGCGCAACCTCCTGAGAAGCGAATCGAAACTCTCAAAGCATTCGTTGCCGCTCATCCCCAGTCACTAGCGGTGCCCAGGGCGAGCGAGTTAATCGTGGTCGCGCACGCGATGCTGGGCGATCAAAAGCTGCAAACCGGCGACGTCGGCGGCGGTCTGCAGCAGTTCCGCCTGGCGATCTCTGAAGCGCCAAAAGATATGCCGGATCGTTTGTTCACGGAAGTGATCGCGCGTATTCCGGCCAATCTTTTTCTGCGCGGCCAGCGCGCGGCGGCCATCGAGTCCGCTCATCAGGCAGAGGCTTTGGCCCAGGGCAACCCGAAACGTCTGGCGGCGGTGGCCAGCTTTTACCTGCTGCTCGAAGATGCAAGTGAAGCCGGTCGTTTGGCTGAGTTGGCGATACAGGCCGGGCCGGATTCAGCCGTAGCTCATCAAGCGCTCGGCGAAGCTCGTCACATTGGTCTGCGTTTGGAAGAAGCCGAAACGGAATTCGCGCGCGCCCACGCGCTCGACCCCAAATCGGCTGGCGCCAGAATCGCTTTGGCCGATATGAAACGCGCCGCCGGCAAGTTTGAAGACGCGTTGGCTTTGTACCGCGAGCAGTTGGAAGCCGATCCCGCGACCAATACCGCGCGCGCCGGATTAGTCGTGTCGCTGCTGGAACTCGGGAAAAAGACCGAAGCCGATCAGGAACTGAACAACGCGCTGCAAGACAAAGATCAGTCGCGTAACCTCCCCCTTTTGGTGGGCGCGAGTTATTGGTTTCTGGCTCACGATGATCCCGTCCGCGGGCTCGAGTTAGCAAACAAGGCGGTGGCCCTCGAGCCAAGATATGCGTGGGGCCAGATTGCATTGGCGCGCGCGCTGATAGCGAACCGACGCCCGCAGGAGGCCGAGCGATCTTTGCGTTTTGTGCGCCAGTTCAGCCGCTTTCCGACCACTGATTACGAATTGGCGAACATGCTGGCGTCGATCGGATTGTTTGACGATGCGGCGGTCGCACTTGCGCGCTCGTTCTCTTTGAAAGGCGGGCAAATCGAGACGCTGCTCGCCGGCCGTAACGCCGCGCACGCGGGCAGCTTTATCGAACTGCTTGCGCCTGAGCGTCGGGCGGTGATCTTTCAATCCAAACCGGCAGACACGGAAGCCAATGCAAAGATGCTCAAGGCGCTGCTCGCTTTGAACACTGCCTTGAATCAGCCGGAAGGCAGCGCGGCGAGTGAAGATGAATTGGCCGCCATCGCAAAGGACTTCACTGCCGGCGACGATGCCATGCGCACGTTCCGTCAAATCTATGTCGCCGAAAGATTCCTGCAAAAGGGTGTGGCGCTTTCAAGTGTGATTGACTTGATGGACCAGGCTACCAACGGCGTGGAAGCGGCGTTGAGCGCGCCGGCCGCAACTCTCGCCGTGCAGCCCGATGAATACAGTGACATTCGAGCGCGGGCGTTGACCCAGGGTGGCACGCCTCGCATTCCCGATGCGCCACGTGCCGCGTTATCGGGGCTCTTGCGGGGACGCATCGAAGATCTCGCCGGGGTCGCGCTTTTCAAACTCGACAAATCCAATGATGCGGTGACTCGTCTGCGACGAGCGGTGAACGCCGCGCCCGAAGGCACGCCGCTGTGGCGTGCCGCGATGTGGCATCTGGGCGGCGCGCTCGAAGCAACCGGCAAGAACGATCTAGCGCTGCCGTATTACATCAAGAGCTACGCGGCCGGCCCACCGGATCCCGCGCGGCGATCGGTGATCGAAAGTGTCTATAAGAAAGTGAACGGATCGTTGGAAGGACTTGACGACAAGATCGGGCCCGCAGATGCGGCAGTGACGGTGACTCCCACTCCGAAACCGGAATGACGATGGAGCGCCAGTTCTTATCTCCCTTCTCCCATTGGGAGAGAGTTGGGGTGAGGGCTTAAGGCCCGCGTCGACCCCAGTTGGTACTCTGTCGTTGAATGACACTCCCCACACAGAACACAAGAAAATAAATTCCCTTCGCAAGCCCTCATCTCCGACCCTTCTCCCAGCGGAGAAGGGAGAGAAAGTTCCCGCTCTCATCGCGCCTGTAAACAAAAACAGCTACGAGCTCGAAAGCTTGCGGGCGTTGCGATCCTTGGGTACGAGGCGTTCCTTTGGGTTCTCTAAAGTTACGTCAGAAAAGTGCTTGACGAATGCAAATTGAGGAGTATATTGGCGTCATAACAGGCTCGCGCCGCCCACATCACGGAATGTCTCCGGCAGTTAGCCTCCAATCAAGACCTTGGGGAGCGGCATCCATGCTCTCGAACGTCGATAAAAAGGTAGAGTTCGCCGCCAACGTGGCGATAATCGTGGTCGCTTGCTTACTTGCGACGGTTCTCATCAAGACCTATTTCGTCCCTAAACGCCCGGAATCAGCAAGCAAGAGCGAAAGCCCATCAGTCAATATTCCAACCCTTTCTGGTCTGAATATCGATTGGCGACAGAATAAGCAAACGTTGCTACTGGCGGTGTCTAGTACTTGTCATTTTTGCACCGAGAGCGCGCCATTCTACCAGCAGCTTGCAAAACAACATGGTCAGACCCGATTGATTGCATTATTACCCCAGCCAATCGTCGAGGGCAGACAATACCTCGACGGGTTGGGAGTTACAGTCGACGAGATAAAGCAAGCGCCCCTTAGTTCCATAAACATAAATGGGACCCCTACGCTAATGTTGGTTGATGGCGATGGAGTTGTAGTAAAGACCTGGATTGGAAAGCTGCAGGACGAACAACAACAAGAAGTTCTTAAGAGAGTGCTGTAGCCCCGCCCGCTTACTCGTTGATTTGTCGCTTCGAAAGGAGTCAAACAGATGCCGGATGTTTATTCTAATGGGTTGTTCGGGCGGCTGTTCGCGCTATTGATCCTGGTGGTATGTTTGATTGCGGTATCCCGAAACGGGGGAGGTTCCTCTTTCGAATCTCAAGCCGGAGCATCGACCAAATCGCCCGTTCAAGAACCAACTATTACCGCGCAGGCACAAGCCAATCAACCGCTGGCAATCACATCGATCACGTCGGCTGGAACTTCGCCGGACTTTCAAGGTGTAGAGTTTGCTTTCTATGTAATCAATGTTTCGCCTCGGCCTATTCTGGCCTATGCGATAAGACAAGATCTTACGGCCGGTGGGAAGCAATCGGGCGGAGGTGTGACCCTATATAATCCTCAACTCGCAAATTCCGTGCTGCGCCCGAATCAATCAGTGCTGATTTCCGGCACGGCTGATCTTACCTCAGACAATGATAACAAGATTACTCTATCCGTTGATTACGTGGAGTTCTCAGACGGCACCAGATGGGGGGCTGATTCGGTTAAGTCAAGTGAGCGAGTCGCTGGGCAAAGGGCGGCCGCAACCATGGTTGGTAAGAAACTTCTCGAGGTCTTAAAGGCGGGCAAGAACGATGATGTCACCAAGGCAATTGAAGATGGGAAGGTAATAATTCAACCTCCTGGGATCCGCTCTCAGGAATGGAACGAAGGGTTTAGTGCAGGTCGTGCGTCCGTGCTTAATCGACTTAAACGTGCAAACGAACAACATGGACTAAAGGAATTGGAGCTCGAACTGCGTCGAATAGGTGAAACATTCAAGGAGAATGAATGAGATGCGAGCCCGACTTCATATCCTATCGATGTTCGCTTTGCCCGCCCTCTTAGTCCTGACCCTGGCGATTACTTTGTCCGTCGGCACGGCCCAAAACCAAATTTGTCTATGGCACCAACAAGTGTGAGGCATGGTCTCGCACAACTTTCCAATGTGCGGTACTTTTTTGTTCTAACAGCATAGGTAGTGGGCCGGGCTGTAGCACCCAGAAGTGTGTAGGGATTCCCGCCATTTGCGGTACGGGTTCATCTTTCCCGGACCAAATGACTTGTAACACGGACGGCAGGGGAGCGGGCACCACCTACCACTGTGCCAGCGCTCCAGCCGAATCGCAGGAGCGGGTTTGGGTTACTAATTTGCCCCCTCAATGCACTACCACGTCCAGCCCCACTCCAGCGATTGGAATGTGTGGTGGCGGCCCGGACTGGGGGAACTGTTTCTCGACCGGATGTTACAGTGGTTTGAGCCTTTTCGGCGGCAGTTGTGGGCGCAGTACGACCTTTCAGAATAAGTGTTACCAGTATAACGGCGATTATGACTCGCGCTATTGTGTGTGTACAGGTTGCGACTGGTGTGGCGGCTCTCCAATCCTGATCGACATCGAGGGCAATGGGTTCGCCATGACCGATGTTGCAGGCGGCGTGCGTTTTGATCTCAACGGCAACGGCACGCGTGATCAGTTGTCATGGACGGCAGAAGGCTCAGATGATGCGTGGCTGGCCCTGGATCGGAACGGCAACGGCACGATCGACAATGGCAAGGAATTATTCGGCGATCTCACGCCGCAACCCGAGGTGGCGAAGAAGAATGGCTTTCTCGCCTTAGCTGAGTTCGATAAAGCTGATCATGGCGGCAACGGCGACGGAGTTATCGACATTCGGGATGCGATCTTCTCGGCATTGCGTCTTTGGCAAGACACAAATCACAATGGCATCTGCGAGAGTTCGGAACTACACAGCCTGCCCGAGTTGGGCCTTGACTCGATCTCGCTCAAGTACAAATACTCAAAGCGCACCGACCAGTACGGTAATAGTTTTAAGTATAGGGCCAAGGTTGATGACGCCAAGCATAAACATGCCGGTCGTTGGGCTTGGGATGTTTTCTTGTTGAGTACTGGAGAGCCTCAGTAGGTTAAGAAGACGTAACCGCAACGCAAAACACCCGCAGGCTCTGGCGAGCTTGCGGGTGTCTCAATGTAAATGAGCCCTGCCTCGGGTCGCGCTGATGCACCGGCTATTGCTTGACTGCTGCGTTGCGCACCGGCTTACCGTCCGAGTCATACTCCTGGACGGTGCCGAACTTGGCCAGGACCGCGCGGGTCTTGTTGGCGTCGCCGACGGCCACGATTTGCAGGTGGTTCAGGTCGATGTATTTTTGCGCCACGCGCTGCACGTCATCGACTGTCAGCGCCTCGACCTTCTGCGGGTAAGTCTCCCAGTAGTTCGCCGGCAGGTTGTAGAGCTTCTGCGTGATAATGTTCTGCAAGCGCGCCTGTGGATTCTCCAGCGACAACGCAAAGCTGCCGATGATCGCGCGTTTCGCGTTTTCAAGTTCCGTGGCCGAGACTTTCTCGTCACGTATCCGTTTGAACTCGTTCATGAATTCGCGAATCGTGCCTTCGGTAACTTCAGTGCGCACGGGCGAGCTGGCGACAAACGTGCCCCTGTACCTGGTGGCGCTGAAACTGCTGCTGACTGAATATGCATAGCCCTTATCTTCGCGAATGTTCAGGAACAAACGTGACGACGGCCCCGTGCCCAGAATCCGGTTCATCACCGAGAGCGCGATGTAGTCGGCGTCGGTCCGTTCGATTCCCAGGCTGCCGATACTGAATACAGTCTGCACAGAACCGGGCCGGTTAATCAGATGGATTCGAGTCGCACCCTGGGCCGGCACTGCCGGGAGAGAGAGCGCCGTTACAGTTCCCGGTTTCCAATCACCGAAGGCGCGTTCGAGTTTAGGCAGCATCTGCGCGAGCGTCACATCGCCGGCGATAAACAGAGTGGCATTGTTCGGCACGTAGTTCTGATCGTGGAAACGAACCAGATCAGTCGAGGTGATCTTTTTTAGCGATTCGGCCGGCGCGACTATCAGAGCCCCCGGGTGTGTCCCATAGATGGCCTGGCTCAGACGTTCCTGCGCGAGAAACTGTGGCTGGCCGCGCAGCAGAGGCTGTTGAGAAATTGCGCGCGATTTGTAGCGTTCGACTTCCTCGGTTGGAAATTTTGGCGTGCGAATTACTTCAGTGAAGAGATCGAGGATCTGGTCCAGATTATCGACCAGCCCGGACGTGCTGACGTTTGAAGTGGACGAAGACACGCCGGAATTGGCATTCAACGTGGCGCCAATCGTGTCGAGTTCCTCAGAGAACTCGCGGCTGTTGTGTTTGGCTGTGCCTTCGCGCATCAACAATGCGGTGGCGTTCGCCAGCCCGTGCATGTCTGACGGATCAGAGAGCCCGCCGCTCATCACTACCATTTCCATCGAGAAGATGGGCAGCTTGTTTTTGCTCTCGAGCACAACCACATGCAGGCCGTTCTTCAGCGTGGCTTCCCGGGCCTTCGGCAGCTTTACCTTCAATAAGTTTTTGTTGACCGGTGCTTTGCCTTTGATCACGGCGCCCTTGGTGCTGCTGGGCGTTTGTGAAGCCATGCCGCCCTGTTGGGCGTAAGTCCCGGAAGTAAGCGCGGCGATTGAGATGGCCGCCGCTAACAGTCTTGATTTCATGATCGTGGTTCCTTTCATTGATCGATCCTCCTACTGCTGCATTCCGGGATTCATACCACGGCCCGCGCCCGCTTTGGGGACGGTGATGACCACGGTGCGGTTCGTCTGCACCAGATATTTACTGGCGACGCGTTGCACGTCTTCCTTGGTCACTGCGTTGACCTTGTCGATGCGGGTGTTGATTAGATTCGGATCACCGTAGTAGACGGCGTACTGGCCGATTGAATTGGCGCGACCCATCGAACTTTGCAGGCCGTTGATATAGCCTCGCCGCGCGCTGTTTTTGGCTTTCTGCAATTCCCACTCGGCGATGGGCTCTTTCTGGAGCCGGGCGATCTCGTCATAGACGGATGCTTCGACCTCTTCGGTTTTCTTGCCGGGTCGGGGAGTTGCCCTCACATAAAAGCCGCCGACGCCGCGACTCTCCTGAGCAAAGCTATTGGCGTTCGCTACCATTTCCTTCTCACGCACGAGCTTCTGATTCAACCGTGAACTACCGCCGCTGCCGAGAGCATTGGCCAGCACTTGGAGCGCGTAAAAGTCTCCCGTGTTGCCGGGGGCGGTCTTGTAGGCAATGTCGACCCTTGGCAGCCGAGCGAGTTGATCGTCAACCGAAGTGCGACGTTCGGCCTTCTGTTCCGGTTCAGTCATGTCAACCGGCGGAGGATCGGCCTGTCGCGGAATGTTGTCGAAATACTTTTTGACGATCGCCAGCGCGTCGGCCGTCTTGAAATCTCCCACCAGGGTCAGCACGGCGTTGTTGGGCGCGTAGTACATCTTGAAGAAAGCCTGCACGTCCGCTACCGACGCCGCATTCAAATCGGTCATCGATCCAATGGTCGAATGTTTATAGGCAAAGTTGTCGTACATCAACGCCTGTTGAATTTCTCCGGTTTTGCCATAGGCGGCATTGTCGAGTCCGATGCGCCGCTCTTCCTGCACCGCGTTGCGCTGGTTGTCGAGGTTCTCTTGCGTGACGGCCAGACTGCGCATGCGATCGGCCTCGAGGTAGAGCGCGAGTTCGATTTGATTTGCGGGCAGGGCCTCGAAATAGTTGGTGCGGTCTTCGTTGGTGGTACCGTTCATGGTGCCGCCGTTGTTATAGACGAGGATGAAATGCTCAGACTTGCCTACGTTTTCCGAGCCTTGGAACATCATGTGTTCGAAGAGGTGGGCAAATCCGGTGCGGCCCTCGCGTTCATTGCGCGACCCCACGTTGTAAGTAACGTTGACGGCAACGACCGGAGCGTTGTGATCTTCAACAGTGATCACGCGCAGGCCGTTAGCCAGACGCGTGTCTTTGAAATTGACGTGGACGCCGCGGCCGGTCTGGGCCACCGCGGCGCCGGCCAGCGCGAACAGAACCGTGGCGGTCAGAAACTTTTTGTGCAGACTCATACGGTGAAACTCCTGATTAGAATCGAGCAGCAGAACTGCGGATTGTTTGGTTTATGACGAACGAGCGGTGCCTGGCGGTCATTCGCAGGTTTGTCTGGCAGCGAAGTGAAAACTGAATCTAATCGGCTCGGCGTGGCCTGTCAAGCACGCGATTGGCTTATGTGGTAACTATATAAAACTGACCTCTGGAAAACTGAATAGAAATGTCCACTAGGATGCTTTACCCGAAAGGGTGGGCAAATGGAAGGACATTTGTTGATGAGTCAGAGAGAGCGAGAGCGGCTGA
>JAWVEB010000042.1:0-150558 GCA_033856915.1 Blastocatellia bacterium
GGTCTCTGACCGTGACGGGTCGAAGACCCGAATGAAAAAGAAGGTTCGCCGCCGGCAAGTCGCAGACTTGCCGCGCATCAGAGTGGCAGAGCCATTGCCGTAATGAGTCAAGTATATTAGTGCCCTCCCAAAGAGAGAGGAAGCAGGAAAATGAAAAATGAAGGTTCAACTAACAAAACTAGCTCACGCGCGTTCGGGTGATAAGGGCGACACAGCTAACGTGGGCCTGATCGCCTTGCGAGATGATCTCTATCCGTTGCTGGTTCGCGAGGTGACTGTCGAGCGCGTCAAGGAACACTTCCAGGGAATCTGCAAAGGCGAAGTCGAGCGATTCGAGTTGCCGAACCTAGGCGCTCTTAATTTCTTGTTGCATGAAAGTCTGGGTGGCGGCGGCACGGTGTCTTTAATGACCGACGCTCAGGGAAAGACTTTTTCTACTGCCCTCCTCAGGATGAAGATTGACATTCCTGACGAAGAGGCGAATCGCCTCTTCCTGTAGCGCGGATTCATTTTGCCTGTTCGGAGTTCCGCCTTTAGGCGGTCAGATCTAGCAGAAAGCCGCCTGAAGGCGGAACTCCAAACGTCTTGGTGATCGCTATGAAGCCTGAGCGCGAGCTCGCGATCCAACACGGTTTCGCTGATGTTGGCGACGTACGCTTGCATTATGCCGAATGCGGAACCGGCGAAGACCTGGTAATTCTCCTTCACGGCTTTCCGGAATTTTGGTATTCATGGCGGCATCAATTGCCGGTGCTCGGCCGGCGTTATCACGTTATTGCTCCGGACATGCGTGGCTATAATCTCAGCGATAAGCCGGCGCGAGTCGAAGACTACCGAATGGAATTGCTCGTGCAGGATGTCGTCGGTTTGATTCGCTCTTTCGGTAAAGACAAGGCCGCGATTGTCGCGCATGATTGGGGGGCGGGAGTCGCCTGGGCCGTCGCGCAAAGGCATCCTGAAGTTGTTTCCAGGCTGGTGGCGATGCAGGTGCCGCCGCCGGCAGCCTGGCGAGCGAACCTTACGCTGCGGCAACTGCGACACAGTTGGTACATGTTCTTCTTTCAGATCCCGCGGCTGCCGGAGTGGTGGGCGAGGGCGAATAATTTCGCGAGAGTCGGAAAGATGTATAGGGAGACGAGTGTTAGAAGCGATGCCTTCTCCGACGATGATATCGAAGTGTATAAGGAAGCTCTACGCCAACCGGGCGCATTAACGGCGGGAATTAATTACTACCGGGCAAATGTTTTTAAGTCGCTCTTTCGCGGAGGCGCTGAGACACCGGCGGTCGGCCGCATACGTGTTCCCACGCTTTTCATTTATGGTGAACAGGATCATGCCGTTTTACCTGAGAGCGTGCGAGATCTCGGCAGATTTATCGACGCGCCGTATAGTGAATTGAGGATTCCCGATAGCGGCCATTGGGTGCAGAACGAGGCCGTTGACGAAGTGAACGAGGCTTTGCTTCGGTTTCTAGGTGACGATTTGCCCAAAGCGAACTAACAAACAGATGACATCAGCCAACGCAACGGTTCTTTACTCGATTGAAGGCAGCAGTGCGCGGATCACCCTGAACCGGCCTGAAAAGCGAAACGCACTTAATGATGAGTTGATCGCCGGGCTCAAGGATGCGTTGCGCCGCGCCGATCACAATGAAGCTGTGCGCGCGGTGGTGCTATCAGGATCCGGCGCTGACTTTTGTTCCGGAGCTGATCTGGCTGCGTTGCAAAAGATTTCGACCGCGAGCGTGACAGAGAATCTTGAGGACGCGCGATCTCTGATGGAACTTTTCCTCATGATTAGAGCGTTGCGCATTCCAGTCATCTCGGCGGTGCAAGGTCGCGCGTTAGCCGGAGGATGCGGTTTGGCCCTAGCTTGCGACCTGGTTCTAGCTTCGCGCTCGGCACGGTTCGGTTTTCCCGAGGTGAAGATCGGATTTGTCCCGGCGATGGTCATGGCGATTCTGCGCCGCAACACTTCCGAGAAGCGGGCCTTCGAGCTGCTGACCCTGGGCAGAGAAATAAGTGCCGATGAAGCTGCGGCATACGGCCTGGTCAATCGAGTCCTGGACGACGAAGCATTTGCTGATGAGGTCGAAGTTTTCGCGCAGCAGTTCGACAGAGTGAGTGGTCCGGCGGTCGGCCTGTCCAAGCGGCTCTTCTATGAAGGTGATGCAACGACTTTTAAGGATGCGTTGGAATGCGGCGTCGATACGAACGTGATTGCGCGTATGGCGGAAGATTGCCGAAAGGGAATTGAACGCTTCCTTAAGAAGTCGTGAAGCGATTGAGTATTGGGCGGCTACTCGGGCCTCACCAGTATTTCCAGTCATGACTATTATTGCTATGAAATCCTGCGGCGCTTCAACTTGTCGGTTGATCCTGCTGGGAATACTGCTCTTGATTCCCTTAAGAGAGGCATGTGCCAGCGTGCAGCCTCAAAGTAACCGTCCCGTTCATCGGCAGCAGTCCGCGCCGCTAATTCGCTTTGCTTCAGGCGCAAGCGCTTTGCGTATCCCGTTTCTACTCTCATCCAACGTCATTTTCTTGCAGGTGCGCGTCAATGGTTCAGAGCCACTCTGGTTCATTCTCGACACGGGCGCTGCCGGCACATTGCTTGATACCAATCGCGCGAAAGCACTCGGCATCAAAGTCTCCGGCGGCGGGTACGTCGAAGGAGTGGGTGAGACTTCCGTCGCGGCTGGGATGGCGAAAAATATTTCTTTCAGTCTGCCAGGCGTAGATTTCCAAGCGCGTGTCGTCGTTGTCCTTCCCTTATCAAATCTAAACCGATACATAGGGCGCGTCGTCGACGGCGTGCTCGGTCATGATTTCTTCAGCCGTTACGTGGTCGAAATTGATTATGCCGCGCGCGTGATTAACGTGTATGAGCCGAAAGATTTTCAGTATTCCGGCCCGGGAGATTCGATTCCGCTTGAGTTGAAAGACAATGCTTCCTCTGTACGGGCCCGACTCGGCTTGCCGGGTCGCGCGCCCATCGAGGGAAATTTTAGGATTGATACTGGCGGCAGTCATACGCTCCTCCTTCACAGCCCTTTCGTCAAGACGCAAAAGGTCATGGAGTCTATGTCCAGGACAATTGCGGCGCCGTCGGCAGGATTGGGAGGAGAAACTTCCATTCGGCTTGGCCGGGTGCAGGGCTTGCAGTTAGGGCGTTTCGCGCTGGAGAGCGTTGTGACCGGCCTCGCCGTATCCGCCAAGGGCGCGCTCGCTAATCCTGATCTGACAGGAAATATCGGTGACGGAATCTTGCGGCGGTTTAAAGTAATCTTTGACTATCGGAACCGTCGCATGATTCTTGAGCCAAACGATCACCTTCGAGAACCATTTGAATCTGATATGAGCGGGACAGTCCTAACTGCCGAAGGTTTTAAGCTCGACGCCTTCACCATTTTCTATATCGTGGAAAATTCTCCAGCGTCGGAAGCTGGCTTGCGCGTCGGAGATGTCATCACTGCGATTGATGATAAGGTCTGTTCTGGGTTGGCGCTCGACGAGGTAAGGGAAATGTTTAAGCAGAAGGGACGCGAATATCTGTTGAGCATCAAACGCGGCGCGCAAACATCCCAAGTCAAAATCAAACTGAGAAGTCTAGTCTAGGACGGCCAACATTTCGTTGGACCGATGCGCGAGAAGCCCCCCTCTTTAGAATTGTGCTTTGTGTTCGAGGTTTTATACTAATCGCCGGTTCTGTCAGGCGCTTCAGTATTGAGCCTGACCAACGTCATGTGCGCGGGTGGACATTTTCGCGAATGAACTTCGCGATGTCTTGAGTTGAGGTGCCGGGAGGGAAAATCTCGGCCACGCCTTGCGCTTTAAGTTTGGCGATATCTTCCTGGGGCACGATCCCTCCCAAGATCACCAGAGTGTCTGTCATCCCTTGTTCGCGCAACAGCGAAACAATTCGCGGGCACAGTGTGTTATGCGCGCCGCTCAGAATCGAGACGCCGACGGCGTCAACGTCTTCCTGCAAAGCGGCTGCGGCGATCATCTCGGGTGTCTGACGCAGACCCGTGTAAATGACTTCCATGCCGGCGTCTCGCAACGCGCGGGCGATTACCTTGGCACCGCGATCGTGACCATCGAGGCCGGGCTTAGCAACCAAAACGCGGATTTTCTTTTCGCTCATCTATCCTGTCTTACTTGAAAACACTTAGTGGTCCGTCGGGCCTAAGGTGGGGACGGAGCTCGGCATAGCTGAAAAAATAATTGCCGTCGGGCTGCAGAGCCTGGATCACGTGAGGGAAGCCTGCATCGTACAAGAACGTGACGCCCTTGTCGCTAACTGAAAAGTCATCCAGGTTCTCGACCGTGAAAGTCAGCTGATCCAATTGTTCCTGGAGAGATTTCTTCTGCTCGGCGTCTTGTTCTTTATCGCTTTCGACATCTTTGCTCAGCTCTCTGGCTTCGGCTTTCAACTTTTGATTAGCCATCGATGCCAGGGTCCCAAGCGAACCTGGATTGAAAGCGTCGCTGGATTTGACGACCGTCCCTCTTCTCAGATCAATCAGAAAATGTTTTGTTGAAGTACTGGGATACGCACCCATTCCGTCCTGGGTGAAAGTTATGTCCAGGAGATAGTTTTTATTGTAATTGACCTTGTAGTCGAAGTCGGTCAACCACGAATCCTGACGATATTCTTCGATGCTTGAGTCGAAGACATTCTTTACGGCAAGCGTCTTCTGAATTCGCCGTAATGCCGCTGCATCAGTCAATCCTGACACGATTGGATATCTGACGATTGCTTTCGCGCGTTCAGGAGCACCGCGCGCAACCTTTCGGCTACGAAGGAGCATCACGCGTCGGGGTTGAACGGTGATATGATCCTGCGCCGTCACGCTCGGCGCTTGGGCCAACATCGCAAATAGAGTTAAGGGTGCCAATAAGGCTAAATAAGACACTCGAGAACGAATCATGTGCGTGGAGGGGATAATCCTTTCAAGCTAGATTGCGGGCTCTTCATATATCCCGTAAACGTCGCGGAGAGCTGAGCAGATTTCACCGAGCGTGGCATAAGAGCGAACAGCTTCGATCGTCGCCGGCATGGTGTTAACGCCTTTTTGGGCAGCAATTCGTAGGGAGTCCAGTGTATTCTCGACCGCGCCCCGGTCTCTTCTGGTGCGGGTTTGTTCCAGGCGCTCGAGTTGGCGTTCGCGAACTGACTCGTCAATGACCATAGTCGGGATCTCCTGGGGCTGGTTCTTCATTTCGTACTTGTTCACACCGACAATTACCTGATCGCCGCGCTCCAGAGCCTTCTGATACTGATAAGCTGATTCCTGAATCTCGCGTTGCGGAAATCCCTTTTCAACTGCTTCAACCATGCCGCCCATACTATCGATGCGTTCAAAGTAATCCAGGGCGCCTTGTTCCATTTTATTCGTTAGTGCTTCGATGAAGTACGAACCGCCCATAGGATCGACCGTGTTGGCGACGCCGGTCTCCTCGGCAATTATTTGTTGTGTTCGCAGCGCGATCAGTGCGGCACGATCCGTGGGGAGGGCGAGCGCCTCGTCAAAAGCGTCGGTATGCAAGGATTGCGTGCCCCCGAGTACACCGGCGAGCGCTTGAATCGCCACGCGCACAATGTTGTTCAGCGGTTGCTGCACGGTCAGCGATACGCCGGCGGTCTGAGTGTGGAAACGCATCTGCATCGTGCGCTCAGTTTGAGCGCCAAAGCGATCGCGCATTGCGCGCGCCCAGATACGGCGGGCGGCCCGATACTTGGCAATCTCTTCAAAGAAGTCATTGTGAGCGTTAAAGAAAAAAGAAATCCGCGGCACGAACCGCTCCAATTCGAGGCCGGCCCGAACTCCCCATTCGACGTATTCGATTCCATCTCGCAAGGTAAAGGCTAACTCCTGGAGCGCGGTCGCGCCCGCCTCGCGAATGTGGTAGCCGCTCACCGAAATCGGATTGTATCGAGGGACATGCTTGGTGCAGAACTCAAAAGTATCGATGACTAGCTTCATCGCGGCGCGAATCGGATAGATCCATTCCTTCTGCGCTATGTACTCTTTGAGGATGTCGTTTTGTAGAGTACCGGAAATCCTTTTCCAATCGGCGCCTTGTTTTTCAGCAACAATCAGGTACATCGCAAGAAACACGGATGCCGGCGCATTAATAGTCTGCGAGACCGTCACGTTTTCAAGGGGAATACCCTCAAACAGGGCTTCCATATCAGCGAGAGATGAAACTGCTACGCCACACTTTCCGACCTCGCCTTCCGACAGCGGGGAATCGGCATCGTAACCCATGAGCGCTGGAAGGTCGTAGGCAACCGAGAGTCCGGTTTGGCCTTCTCGCAAGAGGTACTTGAATCTCTGATTGGTTTCCTCTGGGGTGCCAAAGCCAGCAAATTGGCGCATGGTCCAGAGCTTACCGCGATGGCCGGTTGCGTGGATGCCTCTGGTGTAAGGGAACTGACCGGGAAAAGCTACATCCCGCGCAAAGTCGATGTCGGCTACATCCGAGGGAGTGTAAAGGCGATTAACCTCTTCAAGAGAAACTGTTTGGAAGTGAGCTTTACGCTCGGCATGACGATCCAGAGAGGGCTTCAAGATCTCTTCTTCCCAGCGTTCCGTGGCTTGATGTTCAGAAGAGGCTTCTTTGATCTCTTGCATCGTCCAGGTTCGTTGACGAAAGGTGGCGCCGTCGCCGTCTACGGCCAAAGGTACTCGATTGCTGGGATATTAGTTGAAGGTCCTGGGTGTGTCAATCTAAGCGATGGCTGCCGTGTTACGGAGCTGGCCGAACTCTGCGCTCCTGAGAAGGGGGCGCGGCTGTGGTAATTCTAACAGCCGCGCGATTACGGAAGGACCCAAATTCGTGGACACAGCGGCAGGGTAAAGCGGATGCGATTAGCGGACGAACGAAAGAGTTCCGAAATTTGAAACTGGACCAATCGACTCGATCGGCACTACGACGTCGTTCGGCCTCACCATCCCCAATCGTTCTCTCGCGGCCGACTCGATAGTGCTCGGGTCACTCGCCATGCGGCGAATTTCGACTTGCAATGAAGTATTAGATCGACGGATGGAAGCGATCTCGGAATTTATCCGACCATACTCGGTCGTTGATGCGTTTAGCTCAGCCGTAGACCGGATGATCACTGTTGAGCATATCGCAAGCGTAGCCATGAGTATCATTGCGAGAAACATCCACGAAGGAATAATGCGCAGCCAGCCTAGTGCTACCGGGAACACTTCGCGGGAAATGTCACGAACGGGAAGCATGGGAATCGTTTGCGCAGCCACCCGTTGGGTCGCTTGTCGATTGCTAAGCCAGTAAGTATTTCCTAACCTATTCAAGATTCACCTCCTCAGTCTTGTCGTCTACGTTAGCGTCCGCCCCAGATACCTCGACAGGTTCTGATATCCGGTTTATCTATAAATTGATCCATTTGTGGTCGATTCAGAAGGCCGCGCGGTGAAGATCGACGACTTGTCAGTGCAAGACGGTTCCGTTCGCCGAATACGTCGCCGCTGCGACGAAACACGAAGCGACGCTAGTTTCCTTCGGGTGGTGACAGTTGCGCGAAATTGGCGCAATGTCCGTGCGGTCGCGGGGGATTTTGCGTTCATCTCCTCTTCTCCTGGGGCATCTCTGAGACTTGGGCGTTTAAACCGTCCCACCACAATATAAACGGCTGCTAACTCTGCAATACGCAAGATACAGTGGCTGCCGTTCTTTCAATCCCTTGCGCGCCAATGATTTACCGCAAGTGCCGCCGACTCTAGCATCTGAGTGGATCTGAGGCAAGACCATTTCTTTGCAACAATTCAGCAAGCTAACCTCAACAGTTACATCAGGTAGAGGGAATTAAGCGCTTAAATCGGCGTACGTGCGGCGTACGGAAAGAGTCTCGGCGCTGGGTGACTGCGGTTTTCGGTGAGAAAGAATCTACGCGCTCGTGGGACTGAAGAACCACAGCAGCAAATATCGAGCGGGGCGTTATGAGGCACGCGTTAATAGGTGTGTCGTGTCGATACGCGTGAATTCGAGTGCTTAATATGCGCTTCGGCTGCACAATCTATTCTAGGTTAGGGACTTAGCGGTTGGGCAGACCGTCGGCACAGCCATTGCGCTCGGATTGTGAGTCGGTTGTGTGCAAATTCATCGATGCTGGGAGCGGACTCTTTTATGAAAGTTATCAAGTATGCTGAACGGGGCCTAACTGCCGTCGCCGGTGGTCTCTTCGATTCAATTCAAATATTTAACAAGTATAAGCCCAATCCATCATTCACTCCCAAGTGGTCGGATAAGCCTTTGCTGAAATCATGGCAGAAGACGAAGCCCACGTTGGGGTGGCCTCGCGTTACCGATTCTTTATGTCCAAACTGCGTTATTGAAGCCCGAGAGGAGATCCTGAGCGGGAAACAAGATGTTTCCGTTCTCTTGAATGAAAAGGTCGGGGAAATCAAAGCGCAGATCATCGAGCGGGATGGCGAGATATGGATGGTTAAGGATTGTCCGATTCATGGTCATTTTGAAGACATGATGGCTATTGATGCGAAATTTTTGACCCACATCGAGGCCATGTTTCCAGGACGAGACATCCCGGCTCATAATGATGAAAAGCTTCACAACCACGGTACAAGCACGATTAAGTATGGCCGTGGTGCTGTGCTTACGGTCGACCTTACTAACCGTTGTAACATGATGTGTGATCCATGTTTCATGGATGCGAATCAGGTGGGGTTTGTCCACGAGCTAAGCATGGACGATATCAAGGAGATTCTCGACAACGCGATTTCTATCAAGCCGCGCCGGCAAATGTCGGTGCAATTTTCGGGTGGGGAGCCAACGATTTCGCCGCATTTTATCGAGGCGATAAAGTACTCCCGTAAAGTCGGTTATAACTCGGTGCAGGCAGCCACGAACGGAATCGAATTCGCTAAGAGCAAAGAGTTCTGCCGTGAGGCGGCAGAAGCAGGATTGCGTTATGTTTATTTCCAGTTTGACGGAATTGGAAACGACGCTAATAGTCACCGCCAAGTTGGCAATCTTTTTGACGTGAAGCTGCGGGCGATTAACAATCTTCACGAGGCAGGGGTTGAGATTGTTCTAGTCACCACACTCGTGAACGGGATCAACAATGATCAGGTGGGATCTATTATTCGGTTTGCTTTGGATAATCCGAAAAAGATCGCATTTCTTTCGTTCCAGCCGGTATCTTTCACCGGCCGCGATGAAGCCATCACACCGGAACGGCGTCTACAGCAGCGATACACCCTTTCTCACCTGGCTCATGACGTCAAAAATCAGGTTGGAATCACTGAACCCACTCGCGATTGGTTTCCGCTGTCGCTGATGGGTGCCTTCGCGGATTTTGCGGATCTCGTTCACGGGCCAAACTCCGAATGGGGCCAGGTGTCCTGCGGTTGTCACCCGAACTGCGGCGTCGGCACGGCAGTGATGATCGATAAGGAAACGAAAGAAATGAGCCCCGTTCCAGCGTTTCTAAATATCCCTGGCCTCGTCAAGGATATGCGAAAGATTACGGATGCGGCGCGTGGAAAATGGTCATCCAACATCATGATGGGACTGGCGCTTTTAAAGCACTACAAGCCAAAGATGGCGCCTTCCGAATTCAATCTGTATGAGCTCTTCAAGAAGTTCGATAAGTCGTTTGGCCTGACCGGAAAGGATTACGGGAAAGTCGGTGGCGACCGTAATACTGAGGACATCGAGAAGCGCCGATCCGATCGTTGGAACTTTCTGTTTATCGCGGGTATGTGGTTTCAGGATCTGTTCAATTACGACTTCCGCCGCACAGAGATGTGCATCATTCCGTACGGAACCCAGGAAGGCGAGATCAGCTTCTGCGCTTACAATACGGGTATCGGCTGGCGCAACATTATCGAGCACATGCACCAGAACGCGACCGTGGCCAAGTGGTATGAAGAACATGGACGCCACGAGATTTTTGCCGGCGGCAAGACTGTCGACCTTTCAGATCCTACTCACGGTCTCAAACTAAACGAAGTGGATCTAATGCGGCCGAATAAGCCGCATATGGAAGGTCCAAAGACCGCACATGAAGAGACCGTGATGATGCGCAAGCTGTATCAGGAAATGGTGCTCAAGCAGCAGGAGATCAAATCCGATAACGGTGACAAGCCGGTCAAGATTCAAGGCCTGACCCGTAAGAAGGACGTAGCTGTTGCCTCGGTTTAGCCCGAGACCAACCTTTTGAAGCATGCCCCGCGAATGGTCTCACTGTTCGCGGGGTTTTCGTTGCCTGCTTGACCACGACGCATGAGGACGTGTTAAATAGGGCTTCGCAAACCGGAAAAAATCAAACTGATCAATTGGAGAAATAGATGGCAGTTGTAAACGTTAACCAGGGCGAGTCAATTGAAAGCGCGTTGCGTCGATTCAAGCGCAAGGTCATGACCGAAGAGATAATTAAGGACGCAAAAAAGCACGCCTTTTTCATGCCTCCGGGCCAGAAGGCGAAACTCAAGTCCGCTTTGGCTCGCAAACGTAACAAGAAGAAGGGTCGCCCGAGACCCCGCCCCGTCGGCGGACGTTAGTATTCTGTAGCCTTCACTGCACGAGACTCACCCGGTTGTTCACAACTAAAAGTGGGGTTCGGAAAAGCGTTTAAAAGCGGGTGCACGTGTGCAAAGCGAGGGTGCCCAACTCTTGGTCGGCTTAACCAGTTATGACGCGGATCTTATTAACAAACGACGATGGTATTCATTCCGAAGGCTTAGTGAAGCTCGAACAAGTGCTGCACGAGATTGCCGATGTGTTTGTCATCGCGCCCGCGGCCGAGATGAGCGGCGCGTCTCACAGTCTAACATTGTCGAGGCCGCTCCGTATTCGCCAAATCGACGATCGTCATTGGACGGTGGACGGAACTCCGACCGACTGTGTGACGCTGGCGCTTCATCAGATCCTCAAGGGGGACGAACTCCCGGATCTCTGCGTTTCGGGAATAAACCATGGCGGGAATCTGGGAGACGACGCTACCTATTCCGGCACTGTCGCGGGCGCCCTGGAGGCGACCATCCTCGGCGTACCCGGAATCGCCGTGAGCCTCGTGGCCAGAGAGAACTTTGATTTCACCGAGGCCTCTCGGTTTGCTCTGCTGGCCGTGCGAAAAATCCTCACTGAAGGTTTGCCCACGGGCACGCTCTTGAACATGAACGTGCCGTTGGGAGAGATCAAGGGCGTGAAAGTAACGCGCCAGGGCATCAAGAATGCCCGCCCGGTGATCACCGAACACATAGATCCGCGAGGCAAGCCCTATTTTTGGATTGGTGAACAGTATTTTCGTTCGAACTCAGAGGACGGCACGGATTATCGTGCGATCGAAGACGGCTATGTCTCAGTCACGCCATTGCGGAGCGATATGACTGATCACGCGGCGTTGACCGAAATCGGTTCGTGGAATTACCTGGCTTCCGAACTCTTGCATAGTCAATAACAATAGACAGCCTTCCCTGCGTCAAAGACTTGGGTTCGACACCATCACGTCAACAAGCACTGCAAGCAGAGTATCGCATTCCGCGCGAGCGTATGTGCGAACGTTTGCGCGATCATTACGGCATCCGCGATCCCAAAGTCCTCGAGGCCATGCGCAGCGTTCCCCGGCATTTCTTTGTTACTGAAGCACTGCGCGGCCGCTCGTATGACGACAACGCTCTGCCGATCGATTTCAATCAGACCATTTCGCAGCCGTTCATCGTCGCCCGTATGACCGAGTTGCTCGAGTTGGACAAGAAGAGCCGGGTACTGGAAATCGGCGCCGGCTCGGGCTATCAAACGGCGGTGCTGGCGCAGTTGGCATCGCAGGTTTATTCAATTGAGCGCATCGGTGAACTGGCTCGACAGGCGCAGGGCCGCATTCGCGAGCTGGGAATTTACAATGCTACGGTTAAGGCTTTTGACGGGACGTTAGGCTGGAATGCTTACGGACCTTACGAAGGCATTCTGGTCGCGGCCGGCGGCCCCCGTATCCCCGCTCCTTTGATCACGCAATTGAAAGTCGGCGGTCGCCTGGTCATTCCCATCGGAGAAACGCGCGAGGCACAAAAACTTGTCCGCGTGATAAAGACTGAGGACGGGCATAGAGTCGAAGAGCACGGGCCTTGTCAGTTTGTCCCATTGATTGGCCAGCATGGTTGGTCCGTGAATTAGCGGTGAGGGACGCGAGTTAGAAAATGATTGGCAAAATAATCGAACTGCTTTCCGTGTTGATCGTCGCGACTATCTCGCGGCTGGGTTACGCGGGAGTCGTCCTGCTGATGGCGATCGAATCAGCGTGCATACCACTCCCTTCGGAAATCATTATGCCCTTCTCGGGCGCTCTGGTTGCCAGAGGAGAATTCAATCTCTGGTTAGTTGGGTTGGCTGGCGCAGTCGGCTGTGTGCTTGGATCGCTCGTGGCATATTGGGTGGGGATGTACGGCGGCAGACCGTTCGTTGAGAAGTATGGTAGGTATGTGCTGGTTTCACATCATGACCTCGACCTGGCCGACCGCTGGTTCGCACGCTTTGGCGAGGTGATCGTCTTCGCCAGTCGCCTGTTACCGGCGATTCGCACGTTCATAGCCTTTCCCGCCGGCGTGGCTCGCATGAACATAAAGAAGTTCGTGATCTACACCTTTGCAGGATCGCTCCCCTGGTGCATTGGTCTGGCGTATGTCGGACAGAGGCTCGGTGAGAAGTGGGACAAGGACCCCACGTTGAAGAATCTATTTCATCGGTTCGATTTCATCATCGGTATCGTCGTGGCGTTGGCTGCCGCTTGGTGGATCTGGCGGCACATTAAGCACCTGCGCGAGGATCAAGAAAAAAGCAGGCAGGTTTGACAGTGCCTTCAGCCGTCACATAGAATCCAATCCTGTTAGTTCGGGGCGTGGCTCAGCCTGGTAGAGCGCTCGGTTCGGGACCGAGAGGTCGGAGGTTCGAATCCTCTCGCCCCGACCATTAGAATCAGAAACTTACGGCTGCCTGCAGAGGCGGCCGTATTTCATTTGTGGCCAATTTGTGGACAACTTGCTCAGGACGTACTTCCCTTTGCATTTGGACAGCCCTGATGTAACGCATGGTCGTCTTCAAATCCTTGTGGCCCATCAGCATCATTATTGTGAGCGCTTCGTAGCGAGCTAGCGCCAAACGCGTGCAGAAGGTGGCGCGCAGGTCGTGCCACCAAAGGTTCTCGATCCCCACCATCCGGCAAGCTGTGGGGAAAGAGCGCTTGATGTCATGGAACGCTTTACCCGTATCGGGATTTATGAACACATGATCATCAGGGCGCTTTCCGGCACAGAGTTTCAGCAGGATCTCCCGAACTTCCGGGTTCAAAACGTCCATTGGGATTTCGCGATTCTTTCTCCCTTTGGTATGCGCCGCGATAACCACGTTGCGTGAGAAGTCTACCTGATCCCGTCGCAAGTTCAGTTGCTCGCGCTTTCGCAAGCCCAGACCAAGGGCGACAGTAACCATTGCCTTCAGATGAGCGCGCTTTCCTTCCAGAACGCTCATCAGGGCTGGTTCTTCTTCCGGCAATAGGTATCTATAGCGCTCGTTATCCAATTTGAACTTCCTGACCCGGCTGCATGGATTACTTTCCGCTTTCTTAAAATCAATCGCGAGATTGAAAAGGCGGCTGAGCATCTCAAACTCTCGGTTCACTGAAGCGGGAGCCCGAGACCTTCCATACTTAGTGGGTGTCTTGATCCTTTCATGCTTGAACTTCTCAATCGTAAATGGCGTGATCTCTGACAACGCTTTGCCTTTGAAATATTCCTTCAAAATCACAGCGTAGCACTCATCACCTTTCCATGAACGTTTGTTGGCTTTGGCCCACGGCATATAAATCTCATCGATGAAATCGCTGAGCTTCATGGTGCCGGAATGAACTAGGCCAAACCGTCCTTCAAAGACCTCTTGCCTGATCTTACTTTCTGCTTGTTCTGCTTCCCATTTCGTGCGCGCCTCGGAAATTGCTCCTCGGTAACGCACGCCACGCACTCGGAAGTAGTAATGCCAATGCGTGTTCTGCTTACCCCTTTTGAAAACCGACATGGTGTTCTCCTTGAGGTTGCAGCCACCAAGGGAACGAGCGCATGGTAGCAGCATCAAGGCTTGAAGTCATTTGATATTTTCGCCGCGCGTCCACGCCATGATCTCCTCGAGATCGAAGCGCAGGATGTTTGTGCCCGGCGGTTTGCGATAGGGAATGCGGTGCTGGGCAACCATCTCGTAGATAGTGCGTGGCTTGACGTTTAGGAGCTGGGCAACCTCTGGTACTTTAAGAAGCTGTGAGCGGTTGCCTGATGCGGGGGATTGTAAGTTTGTACTCATTTGTCAACCTCAAACACCTTGAAAGACTCTGACCTAAGCTAAATCAAATTCCATCTCCTCGGTTTGAGCCACGTCGTTGGTGGCGTTTAACTGTGCGTGATCATTCGTAATGGCTTGATCTGAACTGCGCTCGGTTCCGGGCTGTTCGTGATGCAAAGATGCGTCGCGAGCTGATTCCTCGCGAAGCGGACGCGTTTGGTCTTGGCCATATCTCGTGGCGTCAAGCGCCATATCCTTATCGACGCGCCGGTCCAGAGCGTCTCTTAACTCTCCTAATGAGTTTGTGTAGATGATCGCGTCCTCTCGGGCACGCGAGACTGCGACGTAGCCCATGCGATCATTGAGCAACAGTTCGGACTCGCGCGTGTCGGCGTTCACGAGCACTCGATCCACGGTTGTGCCTTGTGATGAGTGACTGGTTATGGCGTAGCCGTGGTCTATGTGACGGAACTTCTCAGACTCGAAGCTGACTTCTCGTCCGCTGTCCAGCGTGACCGTTAGTTCTTCGTCGCCGATCTTGGCGATGGTGCCAAGCTCGCCATTAGCAACGCGCCGTTCGGTGAACGGCGCGCGGAACTGGATGCGGTCGCCTTCAGCGATATCTCGTTGCGCTTCTTTGTAGACGCTCACGCCTGAAAGCCTCGAAGGGTTGTAGGTGAGGTCGCGGCCATCTTTGAGGCTCACGGTGATCTCATTTTTCTCGTGACTGGCTGCCGTGACACGGCCATAGTCGCCGACTTCCACTTGATAAACCTTGCTTGCCCGGTTGTATCTAATGATGTCTTCGCCGGGTAAATAGGAGTTGGCGAAAGTTCGTTCGGTGCCAGTCATATCCTGACGATTTACATAGACCGTCATTTGATGATCTTCCCGACTGATTTTTCCTTCCCGCTGTAGTCGTTGATGAATGAGCGAGTTGATCTTCACCCGCTCTCGGTTGGCTGGTGAAACGACAAGAGTGTTCTCCGAGCTCTCGCAGTAAGCTTTAGCTATCGCTTTCAAGCGTTGCTTCTCGTCTGCGATTTCAATGACTCGGCCTCGACTTTCCAAGCTATCGAGCGCTTGGCTTATTTCCCTGGCTGAGAGTCTTTCGACGGTGCGCTTCAGTTCCGGGTCCCGTTGCCGCACGATCTCACTGAGCTTCACGGTCGCCATTCCGTGCTTTTGAAACTGCTCGAATGGAGTCCCAGCTTCGACGGCCTGATGCTGCCTGCTATCTCCAACGAGAAGTACTCTGTCCTTTGGCTCAAGGCGCGCAAAGAACTTGTGCAGATTCTTCGTGCTAGCAAGTGAGCTTTCATCCAGGACGAGAAGCCGATTGTTACTCGCTGGAGCTTCCTGTCGCCGGCGGATAAACTTCTGCAATGTCTCAGTCTGGATGCCGCTCTCCGCGAGCTGCTGCGCGGCGCGCGTTGTCGGCGCGAAGCCGCGCACTTCGTATCCTGCCTTCTCGGCGGCTTCTCTCAAGACAGAAAGGGCGGTGGTTTTTCCTGTGCCAGCGCCGCCTTGCAGGCCAATGATCTGATCGCGGCTCGTGAGGATCTCTTCTACTGCTGCACGTTGGTTCTCATTCAATCTAATGTGTTGTTGTTCGGCAGTGCCATTAACCATCGGCCTCGCGCGCTCGAACCCAATGATCGGTTGATGTGTGCCTTGTCCGTCGATCACCTTTTCGAGATTAGATCGCTCCATCTCCAACATTCGCTGTGTAGTCGTTTCGCGTTGATGTTGCTCACGGATGATGCCGATAAACTCTCCGCGCTCTTGCCGTTGCTGTAGCTCCGTAGTGACTGCTTCATAGGTCGTCAATCCAAGACTGCGACGAAGCGCATCGACCGCAACTTTCCGCATGTCGGCCACGGCTTCACGCTCAACTGCGTTATCACGAGCAAAGGTCACTGCCTCCTGAGCCCGCTTTGTGATCTCTTCCTGGGTTAGGCGGATTGGGCCACGTTCCTGCGCCTGGTCAACTGTGCGCTGTGCCTGATAGTCGTGGCGCAGGTCCATCTCAAGCGCTCGCTCTCTCATCTCGGCGCGGTTGTAATGCTTGCTGGCGCGATCGGTGCGCGCTGCCGCTTGTTTCAGGCGAGCGTTTTCCGAAACTACTTGGCCGTCGCGCTCAAGACGCTCTTTCATCTCTTCCGCGCCCTTAACTACTTCTTCGCGACGCGGACTGCTCTCCTGCAAATAAGCTTTGCTGAAGCCTTTGATTTCAGGTGCGCCCGTGCGCGGGTCTACTTCAATCTCATAACCGAGCCCTTGGAGCTTCTCTGCAAGGTGCATCCGGTAGATGGCCGTTGCATAGCGCTGGCTTCGATACAGTTCTAATGGCTGAACTGATCTGGTCTTTCCTTCCTCTGTCTGAGTTACATTGAAAATCACGGTATGAGTGTGAAGCTGAGGAGCGGCGTAGCCGGTGGTGCGATCTGGCCGTGAAGCGGTGTGCTCGAACTGCGCCGCGACCATCTTGCCGGTGGTGATGGCTGGTTTGTCGCCGCCGCCACGTGCTTGCAGGTATTCCTCAAAGGATTTCAAGGCTTTGTCTACGCTCTCACGGTGAGCAACTCTGATTCGCTCGTCGTCGCCTACTAACGCTGCAAGGGAAACCGACTTGGGCGCACTGATGGTCGCGTCCCAACCAGCCCTGTGTTCGCTGGTGACTATCTCCTCACCAAACTCGTTGACGGTTTCCCTCGACTTGACGCTGCGAATGAGTTGCTCGCCGGTGTGCGGGTCTTGCCCCGCCACAAGGCGCTCGTACTGCTCGCTTTGAACCTCTCCCTTGAGTTCCCATTCTTCGGCCAGGCGACCACTCCAACGTCCGCGCACTTCGCCGGATTCGCTGTAGTAGTTCTCCTTGGCACTGGTGAACTCCTTTTGGTAGTAGTTCGTTGCTTGCCCTGCGGAGAGCGCTCTGCTCATGGTCATCATCGCCTTAACCTCAGAAGCTAATATCTATGTCTTCCAGCGTGGCCGTTGCGATCTCGTGCGTCTCTTTACCGTTCGCAAGCGGAAGCGCTATTTGAACCTGGGGAGATACCCGCGAAAGGGCGGGCGGCGAATTGCGCTCGACGAAGCTGTAGGCAACGTTTTTCAAGTCCAACGGCTGGATACGAAACGGCACTACTACGTTCTCGAATCTCCAATAGCCATGTAGATTTGGCAGAGACATAATTTCTTCTTTGCTAACGACTGCTCGGCGTTCGGTTAACATGGTGTAGTTAATTGAATCGCGACCATGACGCTGGACTGAGGCAGTCGTACCCAGGCGTGGTCTTTCTATTTCGTCTTCGCCAATCAGGTCGGATAGCCAGCGGGCACACTCAGGCTCGTTACAACGAAAGATAAGCTTGGTGTGGAAAGAGGCCAGCATCGTCGCCGTGTTGTGGCCGTAATGTTCCTCAAGCTGCGCTTTGTTTTGCGTACCCATGGCGATTTTCAATCCGTGCTTACGACCCTCCGCGATGGCGGCCGGCAATGCGGACAGATGTTTCAAAGCGTGGACCTCATCGACGATGACCCAACAAGGGTTGCTTCTGGCCCAGTCAGGATCTGCGGCAAGTAAGCGTTTCATGAGGATATTGATCCACGCCGCCTGAAGCCTTCCCAGGGCATCTCTCTGGTCATGTTTTGACGTGATGAAGATCCAACCCTTGCGTTGTCTTGCCCATTGCGTGAGGCTGATCGCGCCTCGGCATTGCTCGCGTGGGGGCAAGAGCTTTAACGACTCGCCGATTTCCGCAAGGGTGGCCAGCACGCCGCCTCGCTGTCCCTTCGCGCCGTGACTAATCAAATGGGCGAGTTCGGTTCCGGCGACAACTTGATCGATAAGCTCTTCTCTTATCAATATCTCGATGATCCGGGCGAGGTCCTGTTCGACTTCCAGTATCCGAGCGAAGATGAGCCGCGCGGCATTGATAAAGAAGTCGCTGTTAGCTGCACCATGACGACGGTCAGGAAAGAAGCATTCAGCAATCATCTTAAGATCGGCGGCGAGCGCCGCCAGGTTCTGGTAATTCACCTCGAATGCGGGGGACCAGTAGAAAAATCGGCTATCGAATGGATTCAAGATGATGGCGTTCTTGGAAGGGAAATGTTTTTGGACAAACTCTCCCTCCGGGTCGTAGCAAACGAGGGCCTCCGCAGGAGAGCGACGACGAATCATCATGACGAGTCGGTGGAAGATCTGGCTTTTTCCGGTGCCTGGATCACCAAGCACAAGCAAACCTTCGTTTTCCACATTGCGCGGAACTCCAAGCGTGTATGAGGGAGCCGCAAAGCCTGCCAAAGCTGCCAAGCGAAGTAAGGCTACGATCACCCATCTCGTCGCCTCCGCAGAATAGACCGTCAATCCGTAGCCGGTATCTTTCCGATGCTGACGCGCATATTCTCTGGGGGAAAGTTTGCGCGTCCCTCTGATCGTCTGACCTTTCAGGTGGTCATGTTGTACGAACATGTCGAAGATTGGATACGCCAATGATCCCAACACCGAAAATAGGATCGCCAACCCCCAAACCGGACGGTAGAGGTCCATTACTGTTTGCTCGTCAAATATCTGTGATCTGAGCCAGCTGTAGGCAAGGTCGTTGCGGATAGTCTGTTTTGACCAAAAAAGCTCCTTGACCTTAATGTTCGCTCGAAAGATGGCGTGCTTGTGGGAATCAAGTGTCAGCTGTCCGTCTTCGTCAAGAACCGGCTCTACGTCATTCTCGGTTAGGTCTCTTCTTCGGTCTTGCTTCGTACGAGGATCCGTGACGGTTGCTGACAGTATCTCGTAACTTGACTTCGAAGCGGGCGCGAAGCGCCACCGATTACTGTACTCATATTCGCGCCAGTAACAGCGCTGGAGTGGCGTGAGATTTCGAGGTGTCCAATCCCGTTTGTAAACAAGAAAAGCGCCAATCCCACAAATCACGCAGGCTATGATCGCGCCCAGGACGTATCTGCCGAAGGCATTCCGCGAACGCGTCCGGCCCTCTTCGGTAAACAAATGTAGAAGTTTTCTCATGACACAATTCCATCCTTCCGCCAAAAGCGGAGTTTTGAAAAACCATCATTTCAGGAAGGAGAGATGGGAGGCGCGGGCCCAAGATTTCTTGGGCGACGGAATCAAACTGCTTCCCGTGCTCTAGAGTTTAGAGACGGGAGTCTGGTGCAGCGGTTCCAGGATAGCGATCATTGCTTCGAACCATGATCTCAACGGACTCCTTAAACAAGCGACGTTCTTCGGGCTTGCTATTTTCTTTTCGAAGAAGTCGCTTCGCAAGTTCCATTTCCATCATCCTCTCTCCACTCTCGTTTGCGTCCGCAAGCGAGTTGTTCTGTCATGTGCAGTTTTTGTGCCAAAAGGTTCTTCTCTTTTTCTTCGATCTTCGATAGACGCTACCTGGCGACGTATCACACTCCACAAGTCTCATGCTCTACGAGTAGTAAATCTTTGATAGTGAGAAGTTTGCATGGCAAGAGCGCACGAACTCGCAGCGTGGTGCTTTCGAAAAACAGGTCGAGGTCTGTGGTTTTTCTTTCCTAAAACTCGCTATGAGGCCGCGAGGCTTGGTTCGGAGAGTTATGGGGACTTGTATGTGAAATACAACGTGCGATGGCCCGGCAGGAAATTCCGACTGAGTCAGCCGGGCACTCCTCGGAAAGTGCGACCTGCCAGAATCTGAGCCGGATGTCCTTTACTTCGTGCCGACCCAGCCGTCCCATTGAGTTTTCGGCACTGTCCCGTTGTTGCTCACCCACCAGCTCGATGCGGTTTCAGACGCCTCTCCGGGACAGCAACTCGGCCACAATCTCATCCGATCTCTGGTCGGCCTGCGCCGTGAGCTTTTTCCATGTGGCGGCGTTCGCTTCGTTTCGGCCAAACGCCAGCTTGAATCCGTGGCCGACGAGAAACCGCAAGAGGGCGATCTCCTGGTATATCAGCCTCTCGTTGGTGGTGAACGTATGCCCTTCGCTCAATTGGCTGACTGCTGCCTTCCGGCACCAGTTGTTGGGGTCGTCGCCAGCCGCTGTTGCCGCTTTTTCGACCTGGCCGTATTCCTCGTCGGTTAGGCGAAACGTGATGTTCCGGCTCTTCTTAGTTTCTTTGGTTTCCTTCATTTTCGATCCTCTCTACCTCTGAAAAAGCTGTATACACGATTGTCTACAATGTGTACGCGGCGTTTACAGTTGTAAACACGAATCGCTTAAGTCCTTTGTTCCCGCAAGTAGACATTGTAGGCATGGCGTTTACAACGTAGACGCCACAGCCCCGAATTTCGGGGGTGTCGTGTCCCTATTTTTCAGGTGCGCAGCACCTTCTGTGCCGATCAATCGTCTAACTTCGAGTTCGATGTTAATCGGGTATTTTCCGCTATGCCACATCCTTCGTGTGAAGTTGACCAAACCCCCAACATCCAGAAGTGGGCATGTCTTCAGAGAACGGGCTATGCAGCTTATGTTGCGCCCTTGTGTTTCTGAGTGTCTGCGGTAGAATTCAGACATTCACAGTGCAGTTCTTCTTAGATACGCTCCACAAATGATTACGATGAGCGCTAAACATAAAAGTGAAGGTGACGAAGAAGGCCCCGAGGATGTGAAGGGGGCGGCTGAGCTTTTCTTACAAACGCTGGGCCTGACCGACATTGTTCTTGGGGCGTTGTCACTATATATTATTCGACTTTGGTACGGCCCCGAATCGGCAAAACTTTTCCCTACGACCGGCAATACTTGGATTGATTTGGGTTTGTTGGCTTGTGGCGCTGCCTTGCTGGGAAAGGTTATTTCGCTCGTTGCGTACTTTTTGGCGGCGCTCGTTGAAGGCCTTATCGCGTGGTTGGATGTCCAAGATGCTTCGACGACTCTGACACAAACGCTGAACGAGTACAGACAACGGAAAGGTCACACGAGCGACATCGGCACTTGGGAGAAGGTAGATCTGGCTGTTGCCTATGTTGCCAAGGCTTCACCCGGGTTGCAAAGGGAATTAGAGCGTATTCGGACCACGACGATTATGGGCTACAGCGCCACGATACTTGCGATACCTTTCGGTGCCTATCTTGTGTACTACCACCTTGGCACTGGCCTCGTGGTCATCCTCGCGGTGTGTATCCTACTTCTCATCCTCCTGGCATTAATTCATCAGGTTGATTACCTAATAACGCTGCGCAACGGCCTTGCCGTGTTGTTGCCAAAGGAAACGGCAGAACCTTGCGTAATTACACTGAAGCTGGAGAAGCAATGAGAATCCAAATCAGCAGCGATGAAACTCTGACAGTAAGTAGAGCGGCCCGGCTCCTATCCTCAATTGCACTGCTACGCGATGCACTTGCGATTGACTCCGAAGCACAGGTTTCATCAATGACGGGGCGGCTCAACAACATTTCCTATAATGGGACCTCGGCTGAGCAAGAGATGCGCGATTTGGGTAAAGCGCTTCTAGATTCCAATGAGTTATCTAAAGGGAATCCGGAACTGGTCGCGGTGATTACTCAAGAACTGCTAAAAGCTTCCCCCGGCGACGGGGTAAGACTGGTTTCTTTATCCCACGGAAGTGCGATCGGAATTATTAAAGAGGGTATTAAGAGAATATGGCGACGTCTAAAAGAGGCGCTAGCTGCTGCGCCGGCTCTATTGCCGCAGAAAGACACCTCTAAATTCAGGCAAGTCGTGCGAAATCAGCTTTCGGCGAGTCCCCTCAGCATTTACAGTCGGCAACTCGTTGCTGGGCACGTTGTAATAGCCGCGAACGCCTTTCGAGAAGTTGCGGCAGACATGAACGCTTATAAGTTCGAAGTCATTTCCGATGAAGATGAAGATGACGAGGAAGACGCTGAATCCGGGTCGCAAGCGAGTGCCAGTGTGTAGGCTACATCTGAAGACGCCGATCCATTCCTGACATACAGACGGACCCTTACCAACCATCAGATGATAGACGTGACTTGCGGGAGCGATAGCGTACATCAATATTGGGAGCGGGGAAGTCGGTGAGTGCCTAGGCGACCCCCAAGGGCTTCCCCGCAGTGAAGGCGGCGACGGTTGTCCTCACCCCAGCAGTCCCCGCTCTCCAATGGGAGCATGGTTTCGGCAATCCCACTATTGCTTACTCCGGTGTACTCCCACCATCGAATCAGGCATCACTCAACAAGTTTGGAGCCCACTCGATCTCTCGACTGCTTATGTTCACGCCGTAGTCCTCGATTAAGACTTCAGCGCATCCACAATTACCATAGGGTCATGTTGTGGCCGGAGATTCCCTGCAACAGAAAGCAGATACAATTTGTAGGACGCTTTGTGAGCATCAGTGTAAGGAAAGAGCTTCTCAATCCCCTCCTCTAACGCCCGGATAGCCTTTTGCTTGTGGCCCTTTTTGATTTCTTCTTTGAGTTGGGATAATACCTGGGCGAGAATGAAAGCGGCAGCCGGGTCCTTCGAGAAAGCCTCTGCAATGCTACGCCATACTTCGTCAGTCATATTCCCTCGTGGTATCTTTCAGCCCGTGTGGTGGAGCGGATAACTGAATGAACCTTGCTGCTTGGATTCGTAACATTCCGGCAGCGAAATTTAACCGAGCTAGCGTACTGCTAAATAGCAGAATTGGCAACCCGTCAGGAGGGCGATCCTGATGGGGCGCGGGAAACGGAAACAACCTAAGAAGCTAGCAGGGAAGTTAAAGCAAATCCGGCTAGATTTAGAGTGGACTCAAGAACAGCTTGCAAGACGCCTGAAAGTAGACTCAGGCGCGATCTCACGATATGAACGCGGGATACGCGAGCCGTCGCTATTGGAGCTATTGGAATACTCTCGGATAGGCAAAGTATCGATGGAAATTCTAGTTAACGACAAGCTAGACTTGCCGAAATAAACGAGCAACTGATCCTTGATAAGTTGAAACAGAAATGGAAGCCCAAGCTCGGTCAATGACCAAGCTTGGGCCGCTGAGTCTTCGATTTGGGCCTCAGTGAGCCCGCTCTTCCTCGTCAATATCTAATCGTCCTGCACGCAAGATCTGGTCAGCCGCACGAAAAATCTTCTGCGCGCTCTTTTCGGGAATCGCATTCGCATCAAAGCCTATGCCTTGGTATAACCAGTTCTGCAGATAGCCTCGACAGTAGTCCGCTCCCTCAAGGCCCAATGCCTCGCAGCATAGAAGTGCGACCGCTTCTGCTTCCACTTCGCGCAAGCTTCTCGGGGTCTTTTCCGTGTCGGCGAAGTCGGCTTCCAAGGTATGACCGATTACGACGTGACCGAGTTCATGGAAGAGGGTTTTGTGTGGAAGCTGGGCCACAGGGTTGATCGCTATCTGCCGCTTGCGAGCGAACCCTTGACAGTTACCGTCCGTGCTATCGAATGCGATCAATTCGATGTCCAGAGCCGCTAACGCTCGCTTCGCTTCCCACTCTGGCGTTACTTGCGGCTGGAGGTCTTCGCCTTCTGTTTGCGCAAGCACGAACCATCGCGCTTTGTGAACAAAGCTGGTGAATGTGCCTTCGCCGTTTGATGCGTCGTTGTCTGACTCTTCGCCGCGTCGCTTGCACGTAATCGGCATGCACAGTGTCAATGCTCGCTCACCGCGTTTGACGTATCGGCCAAGTGCTTTCCATTTCGGAAACGTGTTGATCGGCCCAGGCTGCAACCCGCGCATGTAACACTGAACAACCGCAAGCAGTTGATTGCCTATACTGTAAGAATGAAAGTTCGAATATGCCTTCATGATCAGGCCGGGCTTGTTGACTGCTTCAACGAGTAGCGCTGACCACTTCGGAATGTCTGCTGATTGTTTTGCGTGTCTCTCCATTGTCGTGTCTCCTTCTTTTTGGTTTGGTGCTTTTGAAAGGGGAGCTTCCCCTCGTAGCGACTGAAGGAACACGACTGAGCGCCCACTCCGCACACCGAAGGGCGAAACGCAGAGGAGCACTCGAAGCAAAGCGTAGAGTTGTGCGGATGGGCTGTCGTGAGACGATGAAGCGAGAGGGGGAAACTTAAATCTGGCTTCTCGGCTGGAATGGAGCGCAGCGAAATGGAAGGCGAGGCCTTATTGAATTAGGGTGCGCGTGCCCGCACGGAAGGCAATTAACAATACCGAGAACGATACATATTTAGGGCAGTCTCGGCCTGAAAGAGACGTGCAGTCCAAGTAATCGATGGTTATGCGCCGCCGGAGCAACGCGCAGTTCAAGATTTGGAAAGGACGCGGAGCGCCCATTCCCTCAGCCTTGGATCACGCCGGACGAGAATCATAAGATGGATTCTCGACTGCAACCGAGTGAGATATCCTAGAATAATCACACCGAGCGCGACCCCCAAACCAAACCAGCTGTGGTACACAAGGCCAACTATTAGCCCAACGATAGCTAGATTCAGGCCGAACGCTGTCACAGCCACTGCAAGTTGGTGCATCTTTCGCAAAAGGTATTCAAGCTTTACCGCAAACAACGCTTGGACCCCAAAAACTGAATATATACCACCAAGAATCTGTGCGACGGGAATCAGAACCTTAAGAGATGCTGACATACTGGCGTAAGGTTCGAGTGTCGTAAATTCGGATAAAGCAAAACCTGCGCCAGCAACCAGCGTTACGATCGACGTAATAGTAATCGTTACGACGCTTCGGTGAGTTGGCGCGATAATTCCGGCTACAGAAACAAAGCCTAGCGTTCCGAAGAACGCAGCCGAGGCTTGCATTGCGGTGTCACCAAACAAATTTCCGGCAAGATAACCCAGGAACGCCCCGATAACGCTCGCCAAGGTGGCACCAGGAAGAAATAAAACCCACCGCAATACCTTCATCTGATCCCCTCCTGTGCAGTAATCACCAGAGAAACCTGTAAGACGTATAACGACCAAGTTGAGCCATTACATCAGGCGAACCCCTCCAACCGCTCACGGTTCAGCGGAGCCGCGAACGGCAATCAAAGAAACCATAAGAACTGAGCTTAGCGGCCTGCGCTTGAACATGTAGGCGTCCGCACATTCTTGGCTTAACCTTCACCGGTTGGCTAATTCCACGAGCGCTTCCCGCATAGTAGGAAGTTGGCAATCAATTTGTAGAGCCAGTGGGCCAAGACGCTCAATATCAGTTTGCACGGTGGGTTCATTCGACTCTGTGGTGTGAATCATCGAGCAAATTAGATCGATAATCTCGTCGTTTCTGCCTTCTTTCTCAAGTGTGGGCCATCGCGACCAGTGTTCGAGGAACTCTTGGAAAATCGCGGCGGCATTGCTAGCGGAAACTTCAGCAGTCGCTGGATCGTCGAAATATTCTTGACCATTTTCTGAAGCAATCCACGTTGCAAAAAACAAACATCCCTTGAGGAGCGCTTCAGGTTGAACTTGCTTCTTCTCGTCGTATGCCAGCGTCGCTGTTGCCACAGCACTCAAACAAAAGATCAGGTAGCGATACCGCGAATCCCGCAAATTGAACTGCAAATCGGCGCGTGCATCCTCTGCTCCTGGAATAGTGTGCAGGTATAAATTGGAGGCGACTGTGACGGCAGCCTCAACATATTTCTCCTGCGTTGGTTTACGGCTTAACCAGTCCATGCTTTGTTCCTATTCGTTCATAACATTTTGCCCGGTCGCCGTTATATTTACGCCCAACGACCAACTTGACCTGGCGGCGCGATAGCACGCAACCGAACCGGAGCAAAGATACTTAAGAGATGATCTACCGCCGCTCCGGTCCAACGACGTTCGGCGGCCCTACAAGGTCACATTCGACTGGGCAAAGATATCCCCAGTTAGTTTCTTCATTCGATCCTCAATCACTTCGGCGTATCGCGTTACGACGTTTACTTTGTTCTGGTGTACAGCGTCATCTGAAGATTCGGAAAAGATCGCGTTCACGAATTTCGTGATTGAAGACTCGTCGTCGGGGTCGGGTTCGCCGTCATCAATGTCACAGACAACATTAATATCGAGGAAGCCTAATGCGATGCTGATAAGTTGCTCGGCCTCTTCGTTGGCATCAGGTCCGGCCAACAGCCAATACACATTTCGTGCGGTTTCTGTAAAATAGCCCTTTAGTCGGGCAGCCGTAATCTCCTTCTGAGTCTCCTTAAGTCGCTTCAACAACTCATTGAATAACATAGCTATGGCGAATGGCTTTGCGAAGCCTCTAACGTAATCCGCTTCCTCTTCAGTCAAGATATGTTGGCGATCAAAGACGACGTTCTCAAATTCGTCACCCAGAATCATCGTCAAGGATTGTTCTAAGATGGCAAACAGAGGGACATCTTCTGGCATTGTCTTCGAATTGTGCCTCCGAGCGATTATCACGATAGAAATAATACTGCAAAGACATACAAATCCCGACAAGACTAAAAGCCAGTAATAGAGCGCATCAAGAATGACAGGCCGCAGAACGAAAAGTAGGGCAAACGTTACTGTACTCGCCAGCGAGTAAGGGATAGCCGCGTGTGTTGCCTCCTTTGTTACGTAAGCCTCGGGCTCGCTTATTCGTTCTATCTTGGCGCGGGAGCGTGTTTGCCACATCGGATATATTGCGGCGATTAGGCCAACCATCCAAGCAAAGATGTATCCCAATTTACCGGACGTCATGTATCGGGTGTAGCTGATGATCAGTGCAGATAGAGTAATGGCGAAGGTTGATTGGAAAAGAAAAGCCACTATGGTGGCAAGTTTGTAACGGACAGTGCCGCGAAACTCTCGGTTTGCACCGATTAAGACTGCAGGAGTATTGGCAAGACTAATCAACATCGAGGGCGCACCGACAAAGGTTGCGGCCAGAATGAGCGGAATTAGGATGAACCAGTACCAGGGCATAGGTCTTTCAGATACGTTTCACGCTGGATATCGAAGCCGCCGAAGGTCCAAGTTGACTGGGCGGCGCGAATTAACGCAAGGTTGAAAGGATCACGCCATTTAAACAAACGCACAACTGCCGCCCCGGTCCAATAACGAGGTGTTGGGCCACGTTCCGCAAGAACGCGCCTAGTCGAAAAAGTTGCTGGTCGAACGCTTTACGAAAACGGTTACACAATTTGTTCGGCGATGCCGTCCGTTAGCGATCGTAGAATTCAGAGGCGCTAATTCGTGATGTGCGAGCAGTGCCGCCCACAACGCCATGGAGACTAATATTGTAATCGGTCCACTCGACACCATCAGAGGTTCGATATTGGTGGAAGTCAAAAGTTTCGTCAAATTTTGCAAACGATTGCGCATAAAGAAAATGGCCCGAGTCTCGGTTATAGCCCGTGCCCAACGCGAATTTCACGGAGTAATCGCCCGACGAGATACTTGTAATTTCGCCATCTGTGTTTGCCTGGATATAAACGAGTCGTACGGTGAGGTTGGTTCCTACGTCGACCAATTTCGCAATAGCATCGAATCCTGTGCCATTGGATATGTGCAGCACCCCGCGCCCGTTTGCGCTCAAGGGCCGCATAAGATTCGTTCCCGTGGGATAACGAATTGTTTCAGGCGGCGCAGTTGGTGCGGGTGTCGGGTCAGGAAAGAATTCAAATGGACTCGTGGAGCCGTTGTTGGCGACGCGCGTCGATGTCGGTTGCGGCGTCGGTGACGTAGATTTCAACGTGAGCGTGGGCGTCGGATGCGTCGCGATGGACGCCCTTGGATTCGTGGGAGGCGACGGAGTCTGAGATGCGGACGTTTGTGCAACGAGACTAGCATTCGTTCGCGAGCGGTAATTGAAGATCGTGAGCGTGACCCCAGCGGCCAAAGCCAATATCCCAAAAACCGGTAACAGAAAATTTCGAGTCAGGAAGCGGCGAGACTTCAACGGAGAGGCCGGAACCCAAGGAGACTTTGGTTGAGGTGGAACAACCGTTGGCGGAGGCTGGCGGGACAGTGTGGAGGCGTCTCGCGTGATGGTAAATGTCCTGCCACAGACATCGCATCGGATCGAGTCGCCGATACCGGCGAGGTAAGTTTTGCCGCAATGTTTGAAGGGAATCATCGGTGGCTAACGATTGTCGTGTTCCCAGCGGTCTATCGCCGCCTGCACCCAAAGTTCCATGTGACCGTTTGGATTTCGTGTGCGTTCATATTGTACAAGGCGCTCGACAACAGTTTCGTTTCCCAAGGCCTTCTGTTTCAGTTTCGCTCGTAAGTCCAGAACGTACGTTGCCTCTGAGGACGCAATCACGTCACGTCTATTCCGTTCGACGGTTGGCTTCGGAGAAGCCACATAGTTCGACGGCTCTGCCGGTGACACGCGACGAATATTTGATAACGCGCGGTCGTACCCGGTCGAGCGTTTTCTTGAGCGGACTAGAAGCCAGCCAATAACAACGCCCACAGCTAAGGCAATGATTATGGCGAGGTAGCTGACAGTCATTTTGGTCAAACACGAACCCTGCGTCTTAGAAGGCAGCGCCGAACAGTTGAGAAGTTGACGCGGCGGCGCGAATCAAAGCACCCTGCGTCGCACCAAGTTAGTTGAGAAACGCGCTCCCGCCGCTCGCGTCCAATTTGTTGGATTGCGTCCGGGAAAAACATGAATCATTTACGCATCGCGAATTGCGGGTATGGGTCGGGTTCCCCCGAGAATCCATTGTAGCTGTTGTTCAAACGGACCGTGCCAAGCAAAGTTCAAACGATTTGTGGGTACGATTTCAGCGATGATGAGCCTATCAGCATTTGCGAGCTTCTTACCCTTGGATTCAAGTTGAGACCGAAAGAATTCTGCCAGCTCAGAGGCATTCATCTCCGACCGGACTAAATACGTCTTGTAGCAAATGTCAAAACTAATATGAGCTGGCGACTGAATGGTTGCCATGAGTTCGAGTTCGTCGTCTTTCGTCGGGCCCTCATAGGTGACAAGAAAAAATGGCATTCTATTCTCCCTTCGGGTTCAGCGAACTAGCAATCCAACGATGGCCTTTAGCTGCGGCGCGCGATCAGCATTCAAGCTGAGCGGAAAGAAGTTACTTGAGAAACATACTATCGCGCTGTCAGCTGAAAGGCTTTGTTGGATTGCGCCGATCGGTTTACTACGCGTGCGAAGCGCGTTTGTTCTCAAACGCCAGAATACTACTACCTGCGAAAACTCGAGTCACAAATCCATCATCTAGGCCCCACCGCTCATCGTAAGGGCCAGTAAAGAGATCTCGTGGAAAGGGAATCCTGGCAAATGCGTTTTCCCACACAATGACGGATGGCTGCATCTCGTCAATATTTGACTCCTCGCCACCGGTCAAGTCGTCAAGAACTTCCCGACGTATTCGACCAACTTGAAGATTGCGGAGGGTTATAAGCGCGCTGATAGTAGTATTCTGAGGTTGAGAAGACTCAAGTCGAAACATTTTCCCACGATTGAGAAAAGTTTGCTTTGAGGCATCCTCAATGGCCGACCCCTTTTCCATGTCAAACGGTATGGACAGACCAAGGTCGCCATACATTGCACCAAACACAATTATCGAATCATACAGGTCAACCAATGGATCGAAGGAGTAAAGTACAAGGCAGCATGATTTGTCTTTGAAGTATTTGAACTGGTTTCTGACGTGATTGATTTTCTGACGTATTCGAGCGTACGGGTCGCGAAAGAATAGCCCTGTTGGGATTGGTTGCTCATCGAACTCCTTAACATCAAAGATGTAGGTGGTATCTTGGAGATAGACGGAATAATCAGGGCGCGTTGGAATGCCGTCCCAAGGTTTTTCGTAATCGTAGTCCGCCAATCCTTGCGAAAGCAGGTACTGCTCGAAAAGTCTTTCGCTTACAGGCTTGTTCATAGGCATAGAGAGCAATCCAACATACTAAGTATCTATCAAAACTGCTCAATAATATCGCCAAACCCGGCATTATGCATCACGTGGCTGAAAAGCGCTTTACCAGTGGTGCGATTCTTTGAGAGATGCATTCATTAACCATACACCTCTTCCCCTGGGATCCAGCGCGGCGCGGGGTAGCGCCCCTGCACTCGGGATAGAATCAGAAACCGCTAACCACTAATTCCTAACTGCTTTCTCAGTTTGTTATACTGCGGATCGTGCCAGCATCTGTTTACATTGAGACAACGATCATCAGCTATTTGACCGCGAAGCCGAGCAGGGACTTGGTTGTTGCGGCGCATCAGCAGATTACCTCTGAATGGTGGGCGAACGTGCGCCCAGAAGTCGAGTGCTTTGTCTCTCCGTTTGTAATTGACGAGGCTTCACGCGGAGACGATGAATACGCTCGCAAGCGTCTTGAAGCGATTGCAGACTTCTCCGTCTTACAGGTGAATCAAGAAGTTGAGGCGTTGGCCCGCGAGTATTTTGCGGCGCTGAATATACCGGAGAAGGCGAAGATTGACGCGTTTCACCTAGCGGTTTCAGCTTGGCACGGGATGGATTACGTGCTCTCATGGAACTGCAAACATATTGCCAGCGGACGCGTGCAGAAGATGTTACAAGATACAAACGCTCGTCTTGGGGTTTACACGCCGATTGTGTGTACGCCGGAAGAGCTGATGGAGGTGTAGAGATGTGGCAGGACCCGATAGTTGACGACGTGCGGCGGGCGCGGATTGAGATTGAGAAGGAGTGCGAGGAAGATTTCGCGCTAATCTATGCGCGTGCAGTAGAAGTGCAGAAGAAAACACCCGCTAAGCTCGTTTCCCGCCCCGGCACAGCGAAGATGACGATGCCCGAAATCGATCGGGAGATTGCAGCGTACCGCAAGGAGAAAAGGCTGTAAACCGCCCTCGATTTCGTGTGGCCAATTTGTGGACAGAATTCGCAGCACACGACTGGTACGCGATGGGAACGAATGGGAAGGAATGCAAAATCCCTAGTAGATCCTTGGTGGCTGCAACTTTCGAAAAGGCAATAACTTACGTTTTTGCCGAAACTGCGATTCGGGACCGAGAGGTCGGAGGTTCGAATCCTCTCGCCCCGACCATTTAAGTTCAAACATCAGCGGCTGCCAATCGGCGGTCGCTTTTGCTTAGGCAGCGCAAGTTGTTAACTTGCGGTTTCCGTTTCTGAAAGCCTATCTGGAAACTCATGCCGCGCGATCACGGTGTATCGCGATCCTTCACTGCGCAACTCGCTCCTAACCAGGCAAAGCTCACGGACCTTCGCAGGGATCGGATCGAATCCAATTTCTCTGTGCAGTTCGGCGAGGCGACGAGCGCCGTGCGGTCGGCGTAGGCGGGCAACGGTGAGATGTGGATGATACGGCCGCGGTTCTCGTGCAAAACCGGCCTTTGCACATTCATCTTCAAGGAATCGCGAGAGCGTGTTGAGATCATTTGTTGGGTCGTCGATCCCTACCCAGAGCACGCGCGGTTGACCGTGAGAAGGGAAGTCGCCGCAACCGCCGATGATTATTTCAAACGGCGAAAACTGATCCGCAGCGTCCTGGGTGGCTCGCGAAAGCGCTTCAACCTTCGTCACTGCGGTTTCGCCGAGGAACTTCAAGGTGAGATGCAGGTTTTCTTCGCGGGTCCAACTGGCGCGGGCATCGGGCGCTGCCTGCCGTAAGTGGTCGATATGCTTTTTCACACGGCTGCGCAGCGCTGAGGAAAGTTCGATAGCTATGAACAGACGCCAGGATTCGTCTTCGGTTTTCATCTTCGCGGTTGAAGCGGTCTCCAGATGCGCAACGATGAGAGCGATGGATGAAGGACCATCACCGAACAAGGCCGCGCATTGAGGGATGGGTCTACCTGTTGACTCAGTTGTTACTGAACTCATTACGGGGACGATGGCATTAGCGCCTGCGCGCGCCGGTCCACTGCCACGCATACACACGCGCGGCCAGCGCATTATCGTCCAGGCTCGAAGATAAGAACATCTTTCGTGGCGCTCTCCACCGCGGACTTAGTAAACGGAAATATACGTGGGGTGACGCTTCGCCAGTCATCGAGCTGATCTTTCCAATGAGGGTTTGAGGGAACTCCCGATTCACCGAGGGTAATTCCGTGTCGGGTCTGGTCCCAATTGCTCGGGTCCGCGATCAAGCGCATCGAGACATTGCTGCCCACATTGACGGTGGCGCCCAGACTGCCGGTGCCTTTTTGCGGAAACGGTGGAATAGCGAACTGCAAACCGATGAAAGGCACGCCGGCCAGCGGATGCGCAAATCGAACTTTTTGCATCTCTCCCCATTTCCACTTGGATTCATCCGCTCCCGGATTCTTGCTCAGACTCTGATGCGCGTCGGCGTAGCATGCGCGCAAGAGCTCGGCATAGCTGTTAAATTCCTTCGGCAGCCATTCCTTCGGCTGCTCAACCAAGAGACGATCGAGCGTTGTTTCAAAATTGGCCCAGCCGTAGACCTTCAACAGATCGGGGCCCAGGGCGGCGTTCAGTATCCGCAAACGAAAGGCCGCGCGCATTTGAAAAGCCAAAGCCGCTTCGGAGGACTCCGCATTAACTTCGCCGTTCCACTTTTCCAAAGCACCTATCGAGTCCCGCAGCTTTTGATCATTACCGGGCGTCGCTGCTTTGAGTATCTTCGCGCTGTCACGTGCAAAAGACGCCAGCCCAATGGAATACACATCGCCCTGAATCCTGCGAAAGTCATCAATCGTCAGCTTGAGTTTCTGATTCAGAAGGTCCCAGATGCGCCGCGCGCGATACGGCTGGGCCCATGAGTGCGTCAGGAAGTATGGATAGTCAGTGCCAACGATCCTCTGATTTGCCGTAACGATAATTCCGCTCGGTGGATCGTAAAGGTGGGGAAGTTTGTCGAAGGGAATCCAACCGGTCCAGTCGCCGGCGTCAGTGGCGCCGTCATAAGGGACGCTGCCGTCACCCGATTTGCGCATGGGAATGATGCCGGCGGCGTAATAGCCAATGTGGCCATCGACGTCCGCGTAGACGACGTTCTGTGTCGGAGCCGTAAACGAGTGCAGCGCCTGGGTGAATTCTTTCCAGTTGTGCGCCTTCGCGACCAGATAGCTGCTGTCAGCGTTATTTGCTTTCGGATCCAACGCGGTCCACCGTAAGGCATAACGCTTCGAATCTCTCTCAAGGATGATTGGGCCATGGCGCGTGACAGTTACATCAAGCGGGGTTATGTCGGTTTCCGAATTATCGAAGCCCTTGCGGACTTTGATCTCTTCGTGACGAACTTCGGCGTCTTGCCAGCCCTGCGGAGTCAGGTAGCGGCGAGGATTCGCCGGATCAAACTTTTCGATGTAGAGGTCCTGTACATCGGGACCGACGTTGGTGAAGCCCCAGGCTATGCGTTCGTTGTGACCAATCACCACGCCGGGCAGGCCGGGTGCGGTGACACCGGCCACCCGCAGGCCAGGCGCGCTCAGCTGCACCATATGCCAGATTGACGGCGCCGAAGCAGCCAGATGAGGATCGTTGGCCAGAAGAGGCTTGCCCGACGCGGTGTGTTTGCCGTTGACCACCCAATTGTTACTGGCCGCGAGTCCTTCCGCGTACAGGCCGATTCGTTCCAGGGCTTGCGACGCAACCTCCTGGTCTATCGCCAGCGCTGCTAACAATGCAGTCGAAACACTAGTTTCATTTTGCTGGGGGACGGCGGCATTCGCTTTCTTTGTGTCCTTGCCGACGACGAGCACATCGAGCGCGGATGTTTCGGGCATCAGTGCGGCGCGTTTTTCCGCGGGCAGAGTAGCCAGCGCTTCGCGCATCACGTCGAGTCGCCACGTGGTCGAGAGTGCTTCGGCAAACAATTTGACGGGCAGCAAAGAATCCGCCGGCGTCCAGGGCCGGGGCTTGTATCTGAGGATTTGAAACTCAGGTGGCAGTGACTTGGGATCGAGAGACTCGATGTAGGCATTCACGCCGCGCGCATAGGCTTCGAGCACGGCGCGTGTCTGCGGAGATGCCTGGGCCAACTCCGCATTTACCTCCTGGGCAAAGCCCATCGTGCGGTGTTGCTTGTCTTGCTCAAGCACGGCATTGTTCGGCCCTGCTCCCAGAATTTCTGCCAACTCTCCGCGCGCCGTCCGGCGCATTAGATCCATCTGCCACAGTCGATCGTTGGCAGTCGCATAGCCTTGCCCAAAGTAAAGATCTTCATCATTCGTGGCTTCAATATAGGGAATACCGCGTTCATCGCGTCGCACGGTGACGCGCCCGTGGAGCCCGGGGATTGTGATCGTGCGACTTGCCGGCTGTGCGAATGCGCACGAGAAGTGAAAACGGTTGGCGCCGGCGCAGAGGCCGATAGCCAGAACTACCAACAGTATTTTCCCTAATCTCAATCTTATACTCATCGGTTCACCTTTTTGTTGGGAATAGCTTTGCAAAAGGCGAGCATGGTACCACAAGGGGCGAAGACGGTTGCTCAGTGTGAGAGGTGCCGTCCTAATTCTGGTTTTCTCAGCGCCTTCCGTTTTTGCTTCGCGACTTTGCGCGAAACGAGGAGTGAAGATGTATTTCGCGCAAAGGCGCAGAGTGAGATCGAAAGGCGCAAAGGTAAATCAGGAAAGCCACTTCGGCGTTGACGGCAGGGCTTGCGCACATTACAATCCGCTTACGTTTGAAGTTCCATTACTGAACAGAGATTTCGGATTGCATAACCAAATCAAATCAATTCTTGCTGGCGTGGGTGTGCTGACACTCCTGCTAAGTGCTGCGCTGGTCGCTTGTGGCCAGCAGCGCCCGCTGCTCACCGAAGATGTCGATATCATCCCGCCCGGCTCGATGCGGATCGGAGCGGGAATTGATTTTGTGCAAAGGGCGAAGTACCCGGTCTCAGGACTCACTGGCGATCTGACACGCGCCGGCGTGATCGGCATCAGCATTGGGCTAGCGCCGAACGTGGAAGTGCAAATCGAAGGCGTGGCGCAGAATTTTGTGAGCATTAATTCTCGCGGGCCCAGCGCGATTCCGCTCAACGTTGCGGCCGGAGCCAACTCAACGAACGATGTCGGTGACTTTACTCTCTGGACCAAGATCAAGCTGCGCAATGAGACTGCTCATTTACCTTCGTTGGGTTTTCGTTTTGGCGTACAACTTCCGAATTCAAACCAGGCCCGCGGCATCGGCTTGAATCAAACCAACGCTTACGGCCAGATCCTCTTCGGCAAAAAATTCGGTCCGAACGCCCGCGTGAATACGTTCGGCAATCTCGGAATTGGAATTCTCACGGCCCCAACTGGTTTGTTCACACAGAACGATGTTTTGACTTATGGGTTCGCCGGGATTGTGCGGCTAAACAAACAGTTCAGCCTCGCGGGCGAAGTTAACGGGCGCGCGAATACACGACCGGGCAGCGGGCCCCTGGGGACTGAATCGCAGGGCGAGGCCCGCCTCGGGATGCAAGTGCGCGCCTCGGGGCTGCGCTTCGATTTTGCCGGCATCAAAGGAATAACCAAGCTCAGCCCGCGGTCGGGACTCACCGTGGGTGTTACGTACGATACTCCCTCGATCTTTACGCCAGCCAAATAGTTCGTTCAGAGTTTCACCCTTAGGAGACTGATTGGCGGGCGCAACTAAAGCTTGAACTCAAACTGATCCATCCTGAGAAGTTAGAATCTTTCGCGCGAATTCGCCGCTGGTTCTATGTTCGATTGGTTGCATGTTCTCGCCAAACGTTTGGGGCACTTCATCGTGCACGTGCCGATCTTCGTGGCGGGCCCGGCGATGATTTTGATCGGAGCGCTTGACTCGTCGCTGCTGTCCCTGCCGGAAGTGAACGACTACCTGGTTGTCGCGCGTTGCTACACGCACCCGCGAGCGGTTTTCTTTTTCCCGATGTTCGCGGCCGTCGGATCGGTGCTCGGCTGTTTTCTTCTTTACACGATCCTGAGTCGCGGCGGCAGAGCGGTGTTGCATCGCCGCTTCAACGCGGAACATATTCAACGGGTAGAGCGAGCTTACGCTCGCTTTGGCATTTTGGCGCTGGCCGTGCCCGCTTTGCTTCCGCCGCCAATGCCGTTCAAGATTTTTGTGGCCACGGCCGGTGCGCTGCAGTTTCCGCGGCGCCGGTTTTTGTTGACTATACTGCTGGCTCGTTCGCTCCGTTATTATGCTGAAGGCGCTCTGGCGGTCTTCTACGGCGAACAGGTGCTGCGCTTCTCGAAAGACAATGGGATAGTGATTATCAGTATCGTGACCGGGCTTTTCGTAATAGCGCTGGCCGTCTATCTCTTATCGAGTACGGGGCGGGCCGCTGTAAAATCCGCGAATGAAAATGAGTAGCGAGTTCAGTTTTGAAAGGACACGGATTTATTGAAAACACTTATTCATAGGATTACGGGGGGGCTGACCAGGGTCTCCCAGTATCTGGTTTCGTTTGGCCCACTGGGGCTTTTGGCGATTGCGTTTCTTGATTCGCTCTTCATTCCCATGCCTGGTGGCGTGGATGCGGTGCTGTTGTTGCTCGCCGCTGCGCGGCCTTCGTGGATGTTGATTTATGTGGCGGCGGCGACGATCGGGTCGACGGCGGGTTGTGTGGGTCTCTATAAAATTTCTCAGCGGGCCGGGCATCGCGCGCTACGCCGCTTTTCTGAGAAAAAACAAAAACGGGTTAAGGATTTAATCGATCGTTACGACGTGCTCTCCGTGCTGGTCGCATCGCTGCTGCCGCCGCCTTTTCCGTTCAAGCTATTCGTGGTTTCGGCCGGCGTGTTCCGGCTGAACCTGGTGCGCTTTACGATTGCAGTGGCTGCGGGGCGCACTTTTCGTTATTTGCTGGAGGGCTATCTGGCCGCGCACTACGGCGAACACGCAAAGGAAATATTGAGCCGCTACTATCCAGCTATCGGCATAGGACTGGCAGTGCTGATTATTATTGTGTTCGTCGGCAAGAATCTGATGGGCCGCGGCGCGTCGACACAATCCGTATCAGACGTGCCCGTATCAGATGTCGAGAGCTAATTGCAGATCAATACCGGCGGCGAGAGCGTCGGTGTTGGCGCGAAAGCTGCGAGCTTCAAACAACGTACGCACACCCTGGGACTCGAGTTGATCCAGCAGACGCAGAAGCAACTCGGCCGTAGCATACGCATCGCTCGCCGCCCGGTGGCGCCCGGTAATCTCAAGACCGAAATGTTCGGCCAGGGCGTCGAGGTTATGACTCTCGAGGGAGCGCAGAATGCGCCGCGCCAGTTTTACCGTGCAGAGTTCCGCGTTGCGCATTCGGGTGCCGGGAAATACGCGTGCGATCTCGCGATTGAGCAGCGCCAGGTCAAACTTGGAATCGTGCGCCACCAGCACGGCGTCGCCGGCAAAATCCAGCCAGCCATCGGCTATTTCGGCGAACTTCGGGGCGCCCCTGAGCATTTCATCTGAAATACCTGTTAACGCAGCTATGAATCGCGGCAGCCGCAGGCCAGGATCGATCAGACTTTGGAACTCGTCGAGAATCTTTCCTGAGCGAACCCGGTATGCGCCAATTTCAATCATCCGCGCGGGCAAGCCTTTCGAGCCTATCGCCTCGACATCGAGCACCACAAAATCGATTTCATTGAGGGGACGGTGTTCGACGGGATCGTCAATGATCGCAAGATGGCCCGCATCCAGAATGAAACGCGGATCGTCGCGGACCAGATCGGCGACCAGCGAAGCCGCCAGTTCACGGTCGGCGTTAGGAAGGCGGAAAACTACATCGACGATTTCAGTGACTTTCGAGCGCCCGCCGTTCTTGCTCAGCAGGTCAAAAGTTTCCTGGACCAGCGCCGAATCGGAAATCAGATTACGATGAGTTTCCACTTGCAGGCATTGTAGTCTTTGGTAAAGGCTTTTGAAACCTGGGATATTTGATCCCCTGGAAGCGATGAGCCAAATAGAAGTAATTGAAGAATTCAAAAGCGCCGGCGCTTTGCTGGAAGGCCATTTCATTCTGTCGAGCGGCCTGCACAGCCCGGTTTATCTGCAATGCGCTCTCGCGCTGGAATCCACCGCGCGGGCAGCAGAGTTTGGGGCCGAGCTTGCGCAACACTTTCGCGGCAGCCAAATAGCAACCGTCGCGTCTCCAGCAATCGGAGGGATGGTGATCGGATACGAAGTCGCGCGGCAGTTGGGCGCGCAATTCATTTGGACGGAACGTGAAGCGGGCCGCATGACTCTGCGGAGGGGCTTCCGGATCAGTAAGGGAGAACGAGTGCTGGTAGTTGAAGATGTAATCACCACCGGCGGCTCGACGCGCGAAACAATCGACACCCTGAAGGTTCTGGGAGCGAACGTGGTCGCAGCCGCTTCGATCATCGATCGTTCGGGAGGAAAAGCCGAGGTGGGCGTACCGCGGGTGTCGCTCGCTACGCTCGATGTCCCCGCCGTTTCGCCGGTTGATTGCGAGGCCTGCAAGCGTGGCGATGAGGCAATAAAGCCCGGCAGCAGAAAAATCCCGTGAATACTGTATCGCGTGAATTGTGTTTAGAGGCGGGCTACTGCCCGCCGGTTTTATGAGTCTAGAGTCTAAGAGATCCGGAAGACGGGCGGTAGCCCCGCCTCTAAACATCAATACGACTGTAAACACGACCATAGATCGGGTTCGATGAATTTCAAACTGCTGATCCAGTATGACGGCACGGAGTTTCACGGCTGGCAAACGCAAGCAGGACTACGCACCGTTCAGGGTGAATTGATCCGCGTGCTTTCGCTGCTCGATGATCGCGAAGTCAAAGTTCATGGATCAGGCAGAACTGATGCGGGCGTGCACGCCGAGGGACAGGTCGCCAGCGTCCAGCTCGAGCGCAACATCACAGCTCACAAACTTCGTAACGCAATCAACGGCAACCTGGCGCGCGATGTGCGCGTACTGTTTGCCGATGTAGCCGATGATGAATTCCACGCTCGCTATTCCGCGGTCAGTAAGACCTATGTCTATCGCCTGGTCCACGGGCCCGTGCTGTCGCCGTTCTGGTCGCGCTTTGCTCATCAGGAAGCGCGCCCAGTCGACCTCGATCGGATGCGCGAAGGCGCCCAACTGTTCGTTGGCGAGCACAATTGGTCAGCGTTTTCAGCAGCAGACTCGGACGCTGAGTCTCGCGTACGAACGATTACACAACTCGATATCAGCGCGGGATGGGACGGGCGGGGCCTCTGTCATCTGATTGAATTTACGCCAACTGCCAACGGTTTTCTGCGGTACATGGTTCGGTCGATCGTGGGAACTTTGCTGGCCGTGGGCCGCGGTGAGATCGATCTCGATACGGTGAGACGCGCGATTGCGGAAGGGAACCGCGAGCTGGCCGGCCCAACTGCGCCGGCGTGCGGCTTGACGCTGCTGCGGGTGACTTACGATCGATAAAGAATTGTGGATCGCCATGAACGGTCACTCAGCTCCAACCCCCGTATTTAGGCCGCAAAGAATAGAAAACCTTCATTCGAAACGTGGTCAGTTAGTCGACGGCTTGTCCTTGGTGAGTTTTAGTTCGGCCCACTCAACCGTATCCCCGCCCTTGATTGAAACGAACTTGTGTAAGTCAGCATACCCCTTAATGCTGATCGTGACGTCATAATCGCCCTGGGGGACCGTGACGTGAAGCGCCCGCGAAGTGAAAGATACGCCCGCGCCGGTAGGTACAAACTTAACCTTAAAGCTCGCGTCGCGCAGCGACTTCCCATCCTCATCAGCAAACCCCAAAACGAGTTGGCCGGAGGGCCTGGCAAACCACAATTCCAATTGTCCTGCGCGACCTCTGGGGCTGTTAGCATACTGGCGGTTGTAAGCAATTTTCCAGTTTAGGCCAGTTGCGTTTATCAACATTCTACGGATTTCCGGAGGTTCCGGCTGCCCTTTCTCGGGCGAACGAAAGTAGCGCAGTTCGTTATCCCATTCCGGCGGATCTCCCTCACCCGTCGAAACGCTCGCGACAACATAACCATGTGACTTAAGCACGGCGGAAACTTTCAAGGCCAAACCGTGCTGACTCTTATCAGCAAGATACATATTAAACAGCGGAGGAAGTTTTTCCGCGAGACTAGCGTTGGCCTCAGTCGCCAAGCCGATCGATTCCGACAGATTAACGTCGGCCTGCGCTGCTTGTGCGAGCACCTGCGATGCTGCTCGCTTGATTTCCTGGTTTTCGGTCCTTGATTGTGCCGCTACGAGCAGTAGGAGAAGCTCGGGAGGAAAGGCGTTTTCCTCACTCCATTTCTTGATCTGAGCGATGGCTTCGAGTTTTTCCGTGTCATTTGTTCCGGTGATAACGATGATCGCCGTCAGGTATTTTCGCTTTTCCTGCTCTGCAATCCGGAGTTTGGTGTCGGCGGCGTGCTTCTGTTGTTCGACTGCCAGCCTTTGCTGTTCAGTTTTAACTAGCTGTCGATTGGTTCTTATCGATCTTAGATAGAGGGAAGCAGCGAGGAAGCCGACAAACAGAAGTACGACAAGCAGAACCCCGGAGGCAAACAGCAACCGCTTGAAACGCAGCGCCCGATGCCTCTCATCCTCTGCACGCAGACGTTCTTCTTCCGCGCTTCTCTTCAATCTTTGGAGCTCGAGATCAGCGGCAAGCTTGTTGATCCAGGGAATGAGATATTCGCTGGAAAGCTCGTAAAAGTACAGCTCGCGATGTCGTTCACGACGCACTATCTGATGACGGCAAAGTGTGTCGATCACGTCGTAATACTGCCGTATCAGCTTCTCTCTCTTGGCAGTTACTTTCAGGTCCGCCTCCGAGACAATATTTCGCGTATTCGAGGCGGTTAACATTGTCGCCAGCAAGGCGATCGCCTTCTCCTGGACTTCAGGTTCAAAATGACTAAAGACATCCGCGCCATAATGCTCGAGCAAGCCGGGAATTCCGAGCTTTTGATATAGTGCCTCGGGCTCGCGCGATCTCCAGAGTAGCAAGCAGACAATCTGCAACTCGGAAAGGTTTACGAAATGTCCCTCACTTCGTTTGCTCAGGTCGGCGGAAATTCGTTGAGCCATCCGCTCGCTGAGTTCGGATCCTGACTTTTCGGCTGGCCCCAAAAAGTGTTCGCGCAAGTGTGGATTAACAAACGGGGCACGGATGATGCTTGGCAAAGTTCCCAGACGCGGGGGTAGCAGTCGCAGCGCCTGGTCGATTAGCTCCGGGCAATAGTCAAACAATAGGCTCAACTTGGTGAAGTAGTCTTCGCGGAAGACGAAGACTATTTTTAGAGGTATGGTGTCGTCGCGAATCAGATTGATCAGCGTATGGAGAACTTCGTTCTGAACGATCGCCACTTGCTTTTGTGAGTCTTGATCCGAATCGCTCTTGGCTCGATGTGCCTCTTCGAAGAGGGTAACGAATTCTTCAAATTGATCGAAGATAAGTAGGGGACGGAGGGGCGCATTTTCATGTATTGTGCCGTCCGGACCCCATTTAAGATCATCGTTACGTGTTTTGAGTGGGAACCCTAATTTGAGTTGTGCCAAAAAAGCGGTGAGGGATAATTCAAAACTTTCCGGTTCGGTTACGGCATAATCGTCGGGCTCATCGCTGCCCATGAAATTGGATTCCAAGTAGGTGGGATCGGCGCCATCGGTTTGGAGAATGCGTTCGACTTTGATCTCACGACCTGCGAAGGGCTGGATGCGGAGCCGATCGGGGACGTAACCTTCTTTCAACGCTTGCGGCAATACTCCGGCGTTTATTAGAGAAGACTTGCCGGTGCCTGACTCCCCATAAAGCAGGACACCCCGGTAGAGTGTAACCTTGGAAAGCAACTCCCACGTTTCCTCGCCACGTGCCGCAAAGAGCTGCTGGTCGATGAAACGGAATGGTTCGATGCCGCGATATGGGGCATCGGGAAGGGGAGCGGAAGATGGGACAGTAGCACTCATTGTGGCATCTCTTCGCCGGTAACGGCGCGGTATAGATCGGGAACGAAGTCCCAGAGGTTCCTCTCAATGAATCGTATGTAGCGACGCCGATCCTGCCAGACATCGCGGATGAGCACATCAGGCTGAGGATCCACTGCGTAGGTCGAAGGTATTTGCGCGTCATCCAATTTCCAGCGCAGGGACTTGAATAGCAGACGCAGGTTGTAGTCCTTGAGCCGATACCCAATGAACAAGGTCGGCCACTTCGCCAGATGCGTGAGCATCCTCGTGCCGACCGGCTTGTAGCGGGCCTTGTCCGCCATGCGCAAGATAAATTGGATATAGTCCTCGTCGGTAATTACGATGGACTCGTCTTCGATGACGTCACCATGTATCTTTAGCAAATACGGGCGCAGGCCGGAGGGCTCTTGGTCGCAGTCTTTCGTAGAAACAGTGCTCTTAGAGGAATAGACACATCTGTCGAAAGCTGCCTCAAGCGACGCGACTTCTGGTTCAGATCTTCCTTGTGAGCGAGCAAGCTCCTGCGCCACCTGGGTCAGGGCTTGCTCGTAGAGTTGATCATAGTTAGTCGTGATCACTAGTGGAAAACGTAAGCGCGCTAGACCACGGAGTACCGGCGAAGGCTCACGACCCGTATGAACGGCGTTCTTCACTTCATCGACCAGTTGATTCCGAAATTGATTCTTCCATTCGTAGTACCATGATACGCGTTGCAAGTTATCACGATCCTCGCCGGGATAGCGGCACTTAGTAGCCAGCAGTTCTGACAACTTACTGCCGATTAGGGGACACTTTTCCGGCGGGTAGTGATACCTCGACTCGGGAGGTGGCGTTGCATGGATGGCTGACCCCAGAAACAGGATGCACCGACTTTCCTTAACGAACTTTGCGATATATTCGACGTCGTCGCGGTAGGTTTGCTCTTCAAGCTGCTTTTGCGCGTCCGATGGGCCCGGATCGCGTCGAATATTCGCTTCAAATGAGGACATTAGCTAGCTTCACTCGATTCCAGCGGGTTCCGCTAAGAGATGTCATGGGAACAAGAGAATTGTTTCCTATCCGATCCTGGGCGATCGGGCAACTTCGGCAGTACCCGATCAGTGGAACACCTTGGATGAGATAAGCAGGAATCTTTTACGCTAAATTGGAATGCCAGTCAACAACGAAAGGAATGTTGCTATCGAAAAATCTTCAATCGATGTAGTTAGAGGAATGATCGTTCCACCTGCTTCCCTTTATTACATTGCATGCGGATGGGTGGGCCTATTAAGATGCAGGGACACTTTGGAGGAAATTGTGTGGGGCAGCTTTGAGGATCGAGAATGTTTAATGACTTTTCAGGCTTAGTTAATGTGAACGCTGGTGAAGCGAAGCTACTGACGGCGGTTGATTGGGAGCGCCTGCCTCGGCACGTGGCCGTGATTATGGACGGCAATGGTCGTTGGGCGGCGCAACGCGGGCAACCCCGGATCGCAGGGCACCGGGCCGGCGTTGAGGCGGTGCGCGCCGCGGTCGATACCGGCGCCCGTTTGGGACTAGGGGCCCTGACGCTATACGCCTTCTCAACTGAAAACTGGAAGCGTCCGCGTTATGAGGTTGATGCTCTGATGCGGATGCTCAGGAAGTACCTGCGATTAGAGCTGGACGAGATCAACCGGCAAAATATTCGCTTTCAGACGATTGGCCGCATCGAGGCTTTGGCGCCGACTGTCAGAAACGAGATTGCGCGAGCTTCTGAACGCACGGCCGCGAACACCGGCATGGTTCTGAGCGTGGCATTGAACTATGGCGGACGCGCCGAGATAGTCGATGCCTGTCGCGCCGCGATGCGGAAGTTGCAGGCCGAGGGACGATCAGCGGATGAGCTAAGCGAAGCGGACATCGAGCGTGAGTTGTACACCAAAAATCTGCCGGAGTTAGATCTGCTGGTGCGCACCAGTGGTGAATTGCGGATATCGAACTTCTTGCTGTGGCAGAGCGCGTACGCGGAGATTTACGTGACTGAAACTCTGTGGCCTGATTTCCGGCGCTTGCATCTGCTCGAGGCCGTTGTCGATTACCAGCAGCGCAGCCGGCGGTTTGGTGGACTAAAACTGGTCGCAAACGCAAAGTAACGGCACGCGCGCCCAGTCAGAACCCCCTGCGGTAGCGGGCGGGCTCGGTTACCCGAGTAGCATCTTGAAGATGAACGGTAAAACCGCCCGCTACCGCAGGCGGTTCTGACAAGGCAGGAACTTCGCGATTCCTTTGAAAACCAAAACACCACCAAAATCTAAAACGTTCCTGGGGAATCTCCCTCCCGCGTTGGCGCGGGTGGTGACCGCGGCGGTGCTGCTGCCGATTCTGGTCGTCTCGATCATCTTTGCAAAGCTGGCGCTCTTGTTTGTGGTTTTGGCGGCAGCGGCGCTGATCGTAGCGCTCTTCGAATTCTGGTTGCTGGCTCGGAAACAACAGATTCGTGCGGACGCCGCGGCGGGACTGCTGGGCGCGGCTGCGCTCTTTACCACTTTCTATTTTACGCGTCCGGGCAAGTTGCCTGATCTGCTGACGATCCAGATCATCTTGATTCTGCTTACGATCGGATCCCTCGTGGCGGCGATGCTAAGGGGCGCGCCGTTCGACCGAATGATCACTTCGGCGGGAGTCACGGTCCTGGGCGTGATGTACATCTTTCTACTCGGAGGACATTTGGTTGCTTTGCGAGTGGGTTTTGCGCCGCAGCTTTCGAAACATCTGCTGGCGTTTTTCTTTTTGGTGATCATGGGCGCGGACGCGGCCGCTTATTACGGCGGCAGAGCTTTCGGGAAACACAAACTGGCGCCAGGCATTAGTCCAGGTAAGACGTGGGAAGGTGCGGTGGCGGGAATGCTGGGCAGTCTGCTGCTCGCAGCCGCGGCCCACTATTGGTTCTTTTTCGAATTGCCGACGAAGTTTGCTCTGGCTCTGGCGGCGCTAATGAACGTGATCAGCGTCATCGGTGATTTAACGGAAAGCGCGCTCAAGCGCAGCGCCGGCGCGAAAGATACCGCGCAAATCCTGCCCGGCCATGGCGGCGTTCTGGATCGGATCGACAGCTTGCTGTTCAATGCGCCGGTCATCTACTATTTTGCCAGGTTGTATTTCAACTCATAAATGAGCACGAAGAAAATAATTCTGATCATCGCGGGAATTATGGCGGTGCTGGCGTTGATCGTAGCGCTGTTCGTCGGCGGGATCGCCTGGTTTGCGTTTCACACGATCGCCAACAGCGAAGCGGCGGATGAAGCGCGTACCTTCCTTCGAAAAAACGAAATCTTGAAGCAAGACATCGGCGAAGTGAAAGACTTTGGATCTTTTATTACCGGCAACGTCAACGTACACAACACCGACGGGGAAGCCACGCTGAATCTGAAAGTCATCGGCGAGAAACGTAACGTGAATGCGACGGTGAACCTTTCGTACCGCAGCAATCGATCGTGGCGCGTCACGGGCGCGACCTATGAGCGTGACGGGCAAACGATCGATCTAGTGCAGGGGTATGGCCCGCCCCCGACACCAACGCCTCCGGCAGATTAATTTCAAATCTTATGTCAGCACGCGGCGTCGCTATCTTAGGTTCAACCGGGTCGATCGGTTGCAACACATTCAGGGTGCTGGAAGCTCTCGGCCCTGAAAAGTTTCGGGTCGTGGCGCTCGGAGCCGGACGTAATCTCGCGAAGTTGGTTGAACAAATCTCTCGGCATCAGCCCGATCTGGTTTCAGTCGAAAACGAAAACCTAAGTGAACAACTGAAGGGTGAGTTGAGCAAACGCCGCCTCCCGATCCCACGCATCGTGACCGGTGGAGAGGGGCTGGTTGAGGTCGCCACCCACCCGGATGCCGACTGCGTCGTTTCGGCCACGGTGGGAGCGGTGGGCTTTGTGCCGACGCTGCGGGCTCTGGAATCAGGCAAGCGCGTCGCGTTAGCAAATAAAGAAACACTCGTGATGGCCGGAGAGCTGATGACCCGCGCCGCTGAGAAGTCAGGGGCAGAGATCTTGCCCGTTGATTCGGAACACAACGCTCTGCATCAGTGTTTGCGCGGAGAGACGCGCGCCGAGGTGCGCCGCATAATTCTGACGGCCTCAGGCGGGCCTTTTCGCACTCGCGACAAGGCTGCGATCGAATCGGCGACGGTGGCCGAGGCCCTCCAGCACCCCACGTGGAGCATGGGCGCAAAGATTACAATCGACTCGGCCACCCTGATGAACAAAGGGTTGGAAGTGATCGAGGCCCGTTGGCTGTTCGGCTTCGGCGCCGACGAGATCAGCATCGTCGTGCATCCTGAATCCATCGTGCATTCGATGATTGAAATGGTGGACGGCTCAGTGATCGCTCAAATGGGTATCACGGACATGCGCCATGCGATTCAATACGCGCTGACTTATCCGGAGCGTCATGATTCGGACTTGCCGGCGCTCGATCTGGCGCGACTTTCTTCCTTGCATTTTGAAGAGCCCGACCTGGAACGGTTTCCCTGCATCTCGCTCGCTTATCGCGCGTTGCGAACCGCTGGAACTTTGCCGGCAGCCATGAACGCTGCGAACGAAGAGGCGGTGCAGGCTTTTATCGATGAACGGATTTCCTTCGCCGATATACCGGCAGTTATCAAGCGAGTGATGGATGAACATCGAACCAGCGACGTTAAGGATCTTGACACAGTGATTGAGGCCGATCGTTCAGCGCGTGCAGGAGCCCATCTGGCCATTGCGGAATCCGTGCGGGAAAGTCAGGTCACCGGCGTCGTGTGATGCGCGGGTTCGTGCAGGGACGTCTCAATAGGAGACAACGAAAACATCCGGTAGTGTCCTTAACGTGAAGGTGTTTAGCGTACCAACTGTAGTTGGGTTCTTTCTCGCTGAATAAAAAGCCCGATTGAGTCGGTACTCTGAACAGCTTATCAAAGTCTCACACCACCAAAACACCCTACCCGTTTGACCCTTCCCCTATGGGCCACGTAAACTCACTCTTGCAAATCCGGTATCGGTTAGCAAGAGAGAGGCGGCGCGTTTTAGTTCGATAGGAGCTCTTAATCTAATAAGCGATGGGCATATTCCAAAATCCTACTGTTATTGGCATTCTCGCTTTTATTTTCATTCTGGGCGCGGCAGTGACGCTGCATGAGTTCGGCCATTTCATAGTTGCCAAGCTCTTCAAAATCCGGGTTGAGACTTTCTCGTTCGGCTTCGGCCCGAGACTGTTTGGCCGCAAGATCGGCACGACCGATTATCGCGTCTCACTGGTACCGCTCGGTGGTTACGTCAAGTTGGGCGGCGACGAATCCAACGCGCCTATCGAGGGCGAGGGCGCCTCAGACATCCCCGCGAATGAAAGATTCGATCTGCGTCCGCGTTGGCAACGAATTCTGGTTGCGCTCGCCGGACCGGTAATGAACATTCTCACGGCGTTGACGATTCCTTTTGCCGCCGGTTTGATTTATGGCGTGCCCGCGACACCGGCCCCGGTAGTCAGTTCAGTTTCCGCGAGCGGTGCGGCGCAGATGGCCGGTCTGCAAGCGGGCGATCGCATTATTTCATTTAACGGTACGGCGAATCCTGATTGGGACTCGATCAGCGGCGATGCTTTACTTTCGCCGAATGAGCCGTTGCCGATGGTAATAGAGCGCAATGGCCAAAGAATTAACCTGACCATCAAACCGACTCCGCACACTGAGCAGGGTGAGACTGCGGGATTCCTCGACTTTGTACCTGATTATGGCGATGTGATGGTCTTAATCAGCGACGTGGCCCCGGGCAGTCCGGCCGCTGCCGCAGGGTTGCAGGGTGGCGACCGCGTCCTGGCGATTGGCGGACAGAACGTAAAGAGTTCCGAGCAAGTCGTTCAGTACATCCGTCAACATAAGACCGAACCCATTGTCATGGACGTCGAGCGCGGGGGCCGCCGACTGCAAGTCACGGTAACCATTCCGCCCGGCGCACAGGTCATCGGCGTTCATGTGGGCCAGAAACTGCCGATGCAGAAAAGCGGAGCGATCACCGCTGTGCGCTATGCCGTCGATTCCAACCTCCGCATAATGCGGTTGACTGGCAAAGCGTTTAGTCAGCTATTTACCGGTAAGCGATCGGTGCGTAACACCGTGTCTGGTCCGATCGGCATCTACCGAGTGGCTGCCACGTCCGCGAATGAGCTGGGTTGGGCAGGCGTTTTTACTATGCTGGGATTTTTGAGTTTGAATCTCGGCGTCTTCAATCTGTTGCCGATCCCGGTTCTCGACGGCGGCGCTATCTTCCTGTTATTGATTGAGGGAATCCTGGCCGTGGTGGGGATGAAACTCTCCATGGCCGTCCGCGAGCGAATTCAGCAAGTTGGTTTTGTCGTGGTAATTCTATTAATGGTTTTTGTGATCACCAACGATCTCCTGAAGCAGGCTTCGATCTGGCGCGGCAGTAGTCCGCCGGCCGCAGCCTCGCCCGCGCCTACTACGACAACGCCTGCGAAATAATGATCGTCTTTAGAGGCCCGCCTCTAAACTGGCAAATCGCAAATATGAGAAAGTCCAAAGCGGTACAGGTTAAGAACGTTCAAATCGGCGGCGGCGCGCCGTGTGTCATCCAGTCGATGACCAAGACTGATACGTCGGACGTGGGCGCAACCGTAGCTCAGATCGAAGAGATGGTCAGCGCCGGCTGTGAGATCGTGCGGCTGGCGGTGCCCGATAACGATGCCGCGATCGCGCTGAAAGAGATTCGCAAGCGCGTTCCCGAAGTACCGATCGTTGCCGACATTCATTTCCATTACAAGCTCGCCCTGCTGGCCCTCGAAGCCGGCATAGACAAGCTGCGTTTGAATCCGGGAAACATTGGTAAGCACGAGCGGATAGTTGAGGTGGTTCGCGCCGCACAAGCTCAGAAAGTCCCGATTCGAATTGGCGTTAACGGGGGATCGCTGGAAAAAGATCTCTTGCAGAAGTATGGCACCGCCACTCCCGAAGCTATGGTTGAGTCGGCGCTGCGCCACATTCGAATTCTCGAGGACCTCGACTTTACCGACATCATCATCTCGCTGAAAGCTTCCGACGTGCAGCGGACGGTTGCTGCCTATCGCCTGCTCGCTGAAAAAGTTGACTATCCATTTCACCTGGGCGTGACCGAAGCCGGCACCGCGTTTACCGGGACGGTGAAATCGGCGATCGGTCTCGGCATTCTGTTGCACGAGGGGATCGGTGACACGATTCGGGTTTCGCTCGCGGCGGAACCGCAGGAAGAAGTGCGCGTGGCCTGGGAGATAGTGAAATCTCTGGGTCTGCGCACGCGGGGCGTCACAGTCGTTGCTTGCCCCACCTGCGGGCGTCTGGACGTCGATAACTTCGTCGAGATCGTGACCGAGATCGAACGTCGTCTCGCTCACGTCGAAGAGCCTTTGCATCTTTCGATAATGGGTTGTGCCGTCAACGGTCCTGGTGAAGCGCACGATTCGCAGCTCGGAATCACGTTTGGCCGCGGCGTCGGGATGATTTTCAAAGACGGCGTGCCCATGCGCAAAGTGGCCGGTGAAGATATCGTCGAGGCGTTTGTTAAAGAAACCGAGAAATTACTGGCGGAAGGCGCCGCGGCAAAATCGGAAGTGCGCCACGAATTAGTGACAATTACTTAATGGTCCTCTCTCAGGGTTCTCGCAAACAAGCGACGCTACCTATTCGGTGTCGTGGTCTTTAGTCCCGGAGGGACTAAATGTTTATAGAACCAGCTTTATACAGAACATGAAAGCTCCACCTGCCCCGCAAGGCACACCAGACTCCTCGCCGTGTTCAAGATCCGGCCATCCCCATGAAAAGCGCGTCGCTGGCGATCTTTCGATTGATATTCACTTCGAGTGTTCCGCGCAGTTCTTCAATCCGCTTTAGCCAAGCTGCCGCTTGTGCACTCTTCATTTCGGAGGCGATTTGTTGCAGCGGCGCCAGCAGGTCCTCATTCGCGATTGTTCCGCTCGGCCGGCCCAGCGCCAGAGCCCACGCGTCCCGAATCAGGATCTCCAGGGCTTCCAGCCTGTGCTCAAACTCCTGGCGATCTTTTGCTGCGGCCAAATCTTCTGCTGAGTGCAACAATTCGACGCGATCATTTGTTAGCGTCAATGCCCTGAGGACGTTCAGCATCATCTCGCGGCGCTCGCGATAGGTCTCAACATCGCCCGCCAGCGCGCGCCCGATGCTGCCCTGCGCAGTGCGGGCAAGTAACCGCGCATCTTCGGCGTCGACGTTCTTTTCTTCGATCAGGAATCTCTCGACTTCTTCTGCCGCAATGGGCGCAAACCGGATTACCTGACAACGCGATCGAATCGTTGCCAACAGGGCAGTCGGATTACAAGTAGTTAGGATTAGGTGCGAAGTGGCCGGGGGCTCTTCGAGCGTCTTCAGCAAAGCATTAGCCGCCTGGTCATTCATCGTGTCGGCGTCTTCGACGATAAACACGCGGGCGGCGCCTTCAAATGGACGAAAGTTAGCTTCGCGTTCCAACTCGCGCATTGGCTTGACCCGAATGATCTGCTTGTGCGGACGGACCATGGCAAGGTCAGCGTGCTCGCTCCAGATGATTCTCTCCTTGTTGTCATCATCGCTGGTAAAAGGCGGAAACGTCGAGCGCGAGATTCGCTTGCACGAAGAGCATTCATCGCAGGCTTCGATGCCAATGCGTTGACGACAGTTCAGGGCCTTGGCCAACTCCAACGCGAAGAGTTTCTTGCCGATGCCTTCCTCGCCCGTGAAAAGCATCGAGCCGGGAAGCCTGCCGCCGGACAACAAACGCCCCAGCGAGTCTTTTACTTCGTCATTGCCGATGAGCTTGGAAAACATTTCAGTATAAGGGTGGTACAGGCTTCAGCCTGGGATTCATGAGCCTGGTTACAAATTAAAGGAGCCTTTGTGCCCGTTGCCAACTCGCTCCTCCTGCCTCGCCTCGTAGAGGTGAGATATTTATAGCCAACAACTGCCTTCTAGCTCCGCTCCGTAGGAGCGGAACACCTCACTGTTGCGCTCCTACGGAGCGCGCTACACGAATCAATCCGCGGGAACTATAAACATTTGGCTCCTACGGAGCTTGGCAAACGAACAGCCAGGATAAGAATTAACCAGTCGCGCGCCGAAGGGCTGCCGTTTCGGCCGATCAGAGCCCTTTAACTTCTATGCTACTCGAGAAAGCCGCGTTCTTTCAAAAACGGTAGCACGATGTCCATCACCAACGCGTGCGTTTCATTGGTAGAGTTGCGTGCATCTACAACACGGAACCGCGCCGGCTCGGATTTGGCGATCTCGATATAGGCGTTGCGCACCCGAGTGTGAAATTCGGCGTCTTCGCTATCGAGACGATCTGTGTTCTTGCTAGCTACGCGACGACGGGTTCGCACCGCGGACTCGGTTACCGACAAATCAAACAACAAAGTCAGATCGGGTGTCAGTCCACCGGTCGCCAATTGAACAATTTCACGGGTTAATTTTGGGTCGAAGCCGCGGCCGGCGCCCTGATACGCCACCGTCGCGTCGGCATAGCGATCAGACAATACGATTTGATTTGCCGCCAGCGCGGGCGTCAGCAGCGTCCGCACGTGATGCGCGCGATCAGCGGCAAAGACCAGTAATTCGGCCAGCGGGTCGACCTGCTCCTGAACATCGAGCAAAGCGGCGCGGAGCTTCTGCCCTAAAGAGGTGCCGCCTGGCTCTCGCGTCGCCACGATTTCCAGACCGCGAAGACGCAGTTGGCTTGCCAGGAGTCGCAGTTGCGTGGATTTCCCGCAACCGTCAATCCCTTCGAAGGTGATGAAAGCGCCGGCCATGTCTTGCAAAATTGTGCTTAGGAAATGCCTTCAGGTGACGGGCGACTCAACAGTTTGGTCAGGCTGGTTCTCGGTGGTGGTTTGCTGCCGCAGCTCGCCAGTCGCCCGGCGCGCCTGCGAGATGGTCGAGATGGCATGCTTGAAAATCAATTGCTCTTGCGAGCCTGATTCCAGAATCAGCGAAAACTTGTCGAAGCTCTTAATCCGCCCCAACAGTTTCGCGCCATTGACCAGATAGATCGTGACCGTGATCTTTTCCCGCCGCGCGAGATTGAGGAAACCGTCTTGAATATTTTGTGACGCTGGCTTTGAATCCACTAAGCGATCGTCCTTGAATCTAAGCTTACTAATATTAGCCTCAGAGTATAACAGCAGTTCAATGCTGACAAGGCTTTTCTTGGAACAAATTCAGTTTGAAGTGAAATGATTTTATTGGTCCCCGGGTTTCATTCAGCGCTGACCGAGGCCTCGATCTCTAAAGCACTACGTTGGCGCAGAATGAAAACCCTTGAAAAGCTTCACGTCAAATAATTATCTCGCCGTCACTCTTCGAAGCGACGCGATGATCCTTCAGAAGCCGGCGCTCTCTCTTCTACGCAAAATCTTCCTGCGCCAAAACGAAGGCATCCGCCTGCACTGTGAGATCGGTCCCAAATCCTGCGAGCCATTGCACGCCGGGCTCGTGGCGAAACCATGACAACTGGCGCTTGGCATAATGACGCACGTCGAGTTTCGTCTGTTCGATCGCGCCAGCGAGATCACGCTGGCCGCGCAGGATCTCGACCACGCGGCGATAGCCGTGCGCGCCCAGTGCGTTTGAGTTTGGCGGCACGCCTTCGTCGAGCAGAGACCGAACTTCTTCGACCAACCCATTAGCAAAATGCGTCTCAGCGCGTTCATTGATGCGGGCGTAGAGCTCCGCACGCGGCGGGCTCAAACCGATGATTCGAATGCGCGAAGCCAGGGCCGGGGGCTCGGGCCGCAGCGGTTTTTGTTGTGAAATCGGCGCGCCGGTTTGCAAACAGACCTCAATGGCCCGGTGCACACGCGGCCAGTCCCGCGGACTAAGCCTGGCAGCCTCAACTGCGTCCAGCCTTTTCAGGATGCGATGGAGATATTCGGGGCCGCGGCTCTCCCGGATACGCGTCAGGCGGGCCCGCAGGTCTTCGTCGGTCGATGGGCTGTCAAAGAAAGGCCGGCGCAGGGCGCGGAGATAAAATCCCGTACCGCCGACCAGTAATGCCGGGTGCCCGCGCGCTTCGATTTCAGCGATCGTTTCAATTGCAACTCGGGCCCAGTCCGCGGCGGTGTAATTTATTAGCGGGGAAACAAAGTCGATCAAGTGGTGCGGCACGCCGCGACGCTCGGCCATCGGCACTTTCGCAGTGGCTATCTGAATGCCCTGGTAGACCTGCACCGAATCACAGTTGACGATCTCGCCACCAATGCGTCGCGCCAGCTCGATTCCTAAATCACTTTTACCAGAAGCAGTGGGGCCAACGACGGCAATGATGGTGCGACCCCGCTCTCTCTTTGGAGAGCGGGCCTCCTGCCCGCATTCATTTGTATTCGGTTGGTTCAACCGCGCTTCGCTCATCCGCGAGAGATGATAAGCCGAATCCCAATCACTAGCCAGATGAGCAGGAGTACGCAGATGGCGCCGATGATTTGATTGCGAGAGAAACGCATCGATTGATCACAAGAGAAACTCTGCCAGCTCTGCGTCACTTGGACGCACCATCGTTCTCTCTCTCACTTCAAAAACCGGAACGAATCGCTGGCGCGTTAATTTATACATCGCACGCAGTGCTCCAAAATCGTTCGCGACGTCGCGTTCGAGAAAGGCAACGTCGTGCTCGTTCAGCCAGGCTCGCGCATCCTCGCACAAGGGGCACCCCGGCACGACATACAATCTCACCTCTTCGTTTCGAGGAGACATAGTTACCGACGCAGTCCTGAACTCAGTCTTCGTATGAAGGTTCTACTTCAAAACAAAAATTCGCAACAACAATCCTACTCCCCAGAGGGCGATGTCGATGATGCTGATCACTTTGGCGGTCATAGCCATACCGCGTTTGTCTTCGGCGACGCCATAGATGTTGATTGTTTCAAGCGCCGTATTCGCCTTGCGAAAGGCGAGCAGGCCGAAGATAAATCCGAAACAAAAGACGCCCACGATACTGAGCAGCAAAGCGTTCTTGGCCTCACTGGCTGCATATGTAGCTTGCCTGGCAAGGACGTCAGGCGGATAAAGCGAACTTCCCGTGGGCGGTGGCGGAGGAACAAAAGGATCGTCAGACGGTGTTTGTGACACGGCTGGATCCTCCTTATCGAGAGAGATGGGCGAACGTGTTTACTGCACGAGTACTCCCGAAATCATTGGTACATTCTGGTAAGCTCAATGCCGGTGTAGTAAGTCTTTAGAATCTGTTCGACAGTTAGACCCTGCTTAGCCAAACCGTAGGCGCCAAACTGGCACATGCCCACGCCATGTCCCCACCCGCGTCCGATGAAGATGAATCCCGCGACGCGATCATTTTCGTTGTAGACCCGATCGATGACGAAGAGTTGTTCCTTCAAACCCAGGGCCGAGCGAATACGTCCACCGCGAATATGTCCCACGCCCTGAGTACCTATGACTTCGAGGTCGATAACCCGTCGCGACGAGCCTTGGGCGGCGACGCGCAGGTCTGTGATGGCGCCGATGCCTCTTACGGAACGTCCCAGACGGGCCTGCACCGCTCCGAGAGATAGTTCCGCCGTCCAGTTCGTGACGGACGAAAAACGGTCCGCGGCGGCGCCGTTGGCGGCCGGCCGGACTTCCAGGTAATCGACTTCGCCTTTCGGATTCACGTGAAAAACTACTGGCTCGCCTCCCACCAACGCGAAAGATTTCATTTGAAAGAGATTCTCGCCGAACTCGCGGAAGAGAAAAGCTTCCCGGCTCACTACTATCGGCAGGTCCTTACCCTTGTTAGAGCGCAGCATCATCACACCGTTCGCGGCGGGCCGCGATGTGCCCTTCTGAAGCGCGAGCAAATTTCGAAATTCCGACACCCTGGCCATCGTATGCAGAACGCGCGCGCGCGACATCGTCTCTTTCGGACGCAGCGTGGCGTCAGCAAAAAGTGAAAGAGCGCCGTCGCGAAGGAGCATCGCAACGTCCGCGCGATTCGCGGTGGGCACTTGTTCTCCGTCACGAAAACTGAGCAGGTAGTCGGCGTCCGCGCTATTCAAGAGAGTGTCAGCGCGGCCATCTCCGTAGACTGCCGCAGCCAGAGCAGTACTGAACGCCGGTGGCCGCACAGCATCATCCGGTGCTTTGAATGACACGTTGCGCGCCAGCCGGGCAACGACGCCGAGCCACTCTCGTACTTCTGATTCCGTTACGCGCGACGCTAACCATGAGCTGGAAACTTTATCCGCCGGTACGGCGAGGCCGTTAATCGCGAGCAAAGCGGCGTCACGCGCCAACGCCAGATCTTTTTCATCTTTGATATCAAACAGATCGCGCGACGTCTTGATAGTGAAGGGCGCGAAGGCTGCTTTCCCTTCAACCGCGCATTCGCGGCCCCGCAGATAGGGCGACGCATCTTTGAAAATATTCTCCGCATTTTCAGTGCGCCCGCCGCAGGTCGACGTGTAAAGGGCGTTGATTGGTTCGCCGTTATAGGTGGCGATCGTGCCGCGCGTTTCCTCGACGGCGCGTGAGGTCAGGGCCGTCTCGCTCGACAAGCCGCGATAGACCTGCGAACGCGTGGTCGGCAACAGATCATAACCGTCTGAAGCAAACTGTCCCTGGTTCTTAACCGCGTAAGTCCGCGCCGCAATCGCCTGTGCCTTCAAGGCTTCGATCGCCGGGTAAGAAAGCTCGTTGGGAACCACGCCGCGTATGTAGTCCTCGAGGCCGATCACATTAACGACCGTTAATGCTCCGCGCGTATTAGCGAACACTTCGATCTTTCCGCGAAAGGGTTTGTCGTTGAAGCGCACCGGCGCGATGGTTTCGTCGCTCGAAGCAAAAGTAAGCGGCGCGCTCGAGTGAAGGAGAGGGGCCGCTCCCCGCGCGAAGGCAACCACTTCCCGGCTGGGCGCAAGCGCGCGTGAAGTAAGCCGGACCTTGTTCGCGGTCGGAGGCTTTGCGGTCTTTAGCGAGGAAGTATCTTCCGCGTTGCCGGCCACGGGAGCGGGGCCTTTGGCGCTGGGCACGCGGCCCGATAGCTGGACTTCGAAACCTACTTCTTCCAACTTGGCGCTTAGATCGTCGGCTTCTTCCGGCGATTGACTGCGGACGACTACTTTCCACTTGTCGGCAGAATCCGCGACCGGGCGGGCCGCGATGCTGGTTAACTCCCGAATCTGGTCGACGATGCGGTCCGCCTCATCTCGCGACAGCGACCGACCGACCTCGAGGTCAAACGCGCGATCGCTCTCCGGTCGCGCCGGGGATAGCATTCGCGATTCGATCCGCACGCGGGTTGTTTCCACGGGCAGTGCCTGTGAAGCTGATTCAGAAGCATTAAGCAGATGGGCGGTGGTTGAAATTGTAGCGGCCCGCGAATCAGTTGAGAGTGCGATACGCATTACCGGTTCGTTAACGAGTTGAATTTGGCTTTTCGATTCGCTGGCCTTCTTGGCGACCGAGCTTGGTTCTGAGGGCCACGTTTTCTGGGCGCCGGTTTCTACGGGAGCGCGGCGATCTCGCTCTTGCGCAAGGGTAAGAGAGGAAGAGGCGATTGGCGACAGCAGCGTACTCGCGATCAGCACGAGGATCGCGATGGTTCGAATAGATTTTCGCATTTGGACTGGATCTCTCCGCAAACTAAAGGGAGCAAGCCGGGCGGGCCATGGCTATCTTACTACGAAACCGTTTGATTGAGGGCCAAAACATCCACGGGATTTCCCTTAAAGGGCGACTCATCTGGCTGAGTTCGTTTGATCGAGGGCCACGCGCAGGCCGTGCGCCAACTTAAGCGCATCGTCATTGGCCCAGAAGTGCATGAAGAACAGCCGCGGCGATTCCGTCAGCATGTGACTGTGAAGTGCGGTCACGGCGATGCCGTTTTCCCGCAGGGCGTGAATCACGGGGTTCACTTCAGAGGCCAGCAAGACAAAGTCTCCGGTTATCGCCGCGCGCCCGCCGCCCGTCGGCTGAAAGTTAATTGCCGTCGCGACTCCCATTGATGGCGGAATTTCCATCTCGCCCTCGGTGATTCGCTCAGTGCGGGCAATGCTGAACTGATAGACACCGTTATTTTCTTTGCCTGCTCGACCGATAACCTGTTCGACGTGGTGGAAATCAATCTCTGGCGGCGGCCCTTTCTTCAGGGTAGGGCCGGCCGGTGCTTCAAAAGGAGTTTTCGTGTTAGAGAGTGCGCGACGGATTGAGGCGGCAAGTTGCAAAGCATTCCCGTGTCCATGAATATGCATGTACATTACACGCGGAGATTCATCGAATACATGGTTGTGGAGCGCGGTTTGTTCGATTCCGCTCTCTTGCAGGGACCACATCACCGGGCCCACTTCGTCCTCAGTCAGCACCAGATCCCCCATCACTACGGTATCGTTTCCCATCTTCTTGAATGCAATCCAGGCCCCAAGGGCAAGCGCGGTATTGATGGACACGCCCCGGATGGTAACTCTCAAATCAGTACGCGGCAGTCCGATCTTAAACACCGAGCCCGGCTGTAATACGCCGGTTTTCCCGATCGCTTGTTCGACTGCCCGCCATTCAGGTGGCGTCGCTTGCGTGCTTTGTCCTGAAATTGGCCGCGTTTGAGTGAGACCGAACGCTATCAGAGCAATGGCTAGGATTAGATATTTTAACTTTGGAGCCTTCATGATTTATTTTTTCTGAAATGATCGGCGTAACTTTACCTGGAAGTCTAATCAGCCTACAGCTTTTTCCCGCACGGTGGCAATGAAAATGAATGTGCCGGCGACGCCGAAGACGCCGGCTACCGCAAACGTGGTTTGCGGGCCAAACCTCCAAAGCATCCCGCCGATCACTGCAGCAGGTGTGATGGCCATACTGCGCAGCAGGTAATAGAGGCCGACGCTGCGTGCACGCAGTTTGGGCTCAGCAAAATCCACGATCATTGCTTTGCGCGCGGGCTCTCCGATCTCTCTCAAGCCGCCGATTATGAACGCGATCACCAGCCCGCCAAAGCCGTGCGCGGAAATGATCGCCAGTGGATACAAGGCAAAGGCGCAGAACGTTACGATGATGAATGGCCGCCCGCCGACGCGATCGACTGCTTTGGCGGCGGGTAGGTAGATAATCAGCGTCGTGATGGTGCTGATCGCGATGAGAGTGCCAAAGCGCGCAAAGCTGACATGCAGGACGTTGGTAACATAGAGAATGATGAAAACGTCGGCCATGCCTTCACACGTGCGAATGAAGATGTCCGAAATCAGCAAACTCTTTAGGCCGGCTTGAAAAGAATTCCACACGCCAAAGATGTTCGCCGGTTGGTGAGGCAGACGCGCAACGTTGATGAAGCGAATGAGGATCGCCGTCAGTGCGGCCAGGGCAAGCGTTACAATCAGCCCGACGTGAATGCCGGCGACGACGCCCCGCGAGGCGATGATTACACCGCCGATCACAGGCGCAATTACGATCGGCACGCGCTTGAGAATCGACTGGATCGTAAAACCCATGGCGCGTTTTTCTTTGGGGAGCGAGTCGCCGATCACCGCGAAAATGGCCGGTGAAGCCATACTCTGCCAGCCCATCACCAACGCCAGGCCCAGGAAAGTGAACGGCCATGATAATCCGAAAAAGTAGACCAAATACCCGGCGACCGCGAGGCTCAGAAAGAAGTGAAGGGCACGGCGGCGTCCGAAGCGATCGGCAAGCCAGCCGCCCGGGTATTGATAAACCGCATCGAAGAAATCCTCGGCTGTGCCGAAGAGACCAATCACCGGCGTGCTCGCGCCGAGGGCTTCGAGATACTTGGGCAGAAACTTCTTCCATAGCTCTTCGCCAAAGCCGAGGAGAAACACGGCGCCCGACGCGATAGTCACATTGCGTTCGAGACTGAGAAAGTCCCTCAACCATGCCGCTCTGCCTGCGCCCTTATTATTTTCGTTTGATTGGTCCAAGGATCACGTAGCACTCAAGGCATCCGCGGCCAGTGTGTGAAAGTCACGTCGCACCTGATTGATGTTAGCAAAGGGGAGTGGGCCATGCGTTCGATTCGTGAGCAGAAGATAAACACGTTCGCTTGCGGCGTCGATCCAACAACTCGTGCCGGTGAATCCGGTATGGCCGAAAGCTTCGGGCGGCAAACTCGGCCCGGCCGTTGAATCCTTCGTCGCAGCCAGTTGCCAGGCGAACGAGCGGGCCTCGTTCAACCCAGGAGTCATATTCTCGCGAAAGCGTTCGCATGTCTCTTTCGACAATAGTTCAGATTGGCCGCTGATGAATTGATTAGCCAGGCGCAAAGTCTCGCCAACAGTCGAGAACAAACCGGCGTGGCCGGCCGCGCCTCCGAGAAAATGCGCGTTTCCGTCGTGTACCTCGCCCCAAATGCCGCCATCGCGCCAACTGGAATAGCCGGCAAAATCAGGATCACTTTCGCACATGGTGCGTTCGTACCGATTTCCAGTCTCACACGCGGCAACCGCAGTCCGCATCGCGATCGCGGGATTAAAAAACGTGCGTTGCAAATTGAGTTGATCAAATATGTCACGCTGAGCGAGCTGAATTAACGGCGTACTGGTCAGTTTCTGCAGTAGCAGTCCGAGTGTAATAAATCCGAGGTCGCTGTAGACAACTCGCGCACCCGGATCGTGCGCCAGCGGCGCCATGGCAATCGCAGCAAGGGCTCCGTCTTTGTCGCCCTTCGCGGTGATGTAGAGCGGCTGCCATGCCGGCAGACCAGAGGTGTGAGTCAGAAGGTGGCGAACCGTAATCAGGCGTTTGTCCGGACGATCGAACTCTTGCAGGTACTCGGCAATCGGGCTCTCCGGCGTCAACTCGCCTGACTGAACGAGCCGCGCGCAAAGGAAGCCAGTCACGAGCGGTTTTGTCAGTGAGGCGAGATCATAAATCGTTTCGAGAGACGCCGCGTGCGTTTCAGGTTCGCGCACGGCGTCACCAAGCGCGTCCGAGAAAACTGGTCGACCATGCTCAGCGACAAGATAAACCGCGGAAGGGAAGTCGGCGGCCTCAATCCGCCCACGGAGCATTTCTGAAATGTTTGGTCGCGGGTGGGTTGTCAGGTTGGTTGGCACGGCGCGATGTGTAACGAAGCTTTCGTTTACGATGACCGGCCATTGCGTTCTGCCCGGACGATGTCGATGAGCGCGTCAAGACGGCGGTCTGTGTGCTCTCCAGACGCGACCCGTTCAGCATGCTCGCGTTTCCAGAGTTCTGCTTGCTCGCGGATATTTCGGCGCTCGCGCCTCCCGGCCTTGATCATCAACTTGAGGATCCGCTCATCCCGATCAAATCGATGGTCGTGCACCTCAAGGCGAAGTTCAGCTCTGCGCTGCGATTCGACTAGTCGCTCAATCGCAATCGTGTTCTTCGCCTGCTGCTCGACGATAAAATCCATTGCGCGTTGTCGCTCTTCGTCAGTCATTGGTTTCTTATGATTTTCCGTTTCGGCCTTCTCTAACAATATCGATCAGAGCATCGAGCCGTTTGTCTGTGTGAGCGATTGATTCCTCAGTCCGTGTCTGTGCTTCCGCGAGCGCCGCAAACTTTTCATCAACGTGCGCTCTTTGTTCCTGAAAGACCTCGTCCTGTTCACGCATGTGCTGCCGAGCTCGCCGGCCGGCTTTGATCATTAGTTTGAGTATCCGCTCATCCCGATCGAACCGGTGTTCAGATCTACGGTACGACTCATTAATCTGCTCAATGTCCACAGAGAACTTCGCCTGCTGCTCGACAATGAAATCCATCGCGCGTTGTCGCTCTTCGTCGGTCATTGGATGAATCGAGTCCCTCGGTTCCTTCTGGATCAGAATCGAGATGATATCAGCGACCAAGCAGCTTTGGAAGCTTCTTCTGAAGCAACTAAGTTGCAAGTCTGGTCAAGCATTTTGCAGAAAAGCGCTTACACCTGACTTCGCCGTATGCTCATGAATTTGCTGGAGCGTTCTGAGCGCCAATGCCAGCGCACGGCGGCCGTCTTCACCTGACACTACAGGGGGCGAGCCGTTCGCGGCCGCTTTCAGGAATGATTCGATCTCGGCCCGAAGAGGCTCGACGTTTTCGACTTCCAGGATTTTGGTATTCACGCCGGGCCAGGGGCTGGCGGTGGGGGGTGCGAGGTTGCTGATCGATGCATGGTTAGTTGTGTAATCGACCGCGACGTAATCGCGCGGCTGAAAAAAACGCATCTTGCGGATCTTTTCAGTGCCGACGCGCGACGCGGTGATGTTGGCGACAGCTCCGGTAGCAAATTCCAGACGGGCGTTCGCCGCATCGACCCGATTCGTGAGGATAGGAATTCCCACGGCATGTAAGCTGGTGACCTCGACCTCTTCGCCGACCAGCCACTGCACGATATCGAGATCGTGAATCATCAAGTCCAGCACAACGTCGATGTCGAGAGAGCGCGCGGTGAACTCGCCTATGCGATGAATTTCGAAGTAGACGGGATTGTTCACATGAGGGCGCAGCGCGATCAGCGCCGGATTGAATCGCTCGGCGTGACCCACCTGTAAGATCGCGTTGCCGTTTTTCCCCGCGCCGATCATGCGATCGGCTTCTGCCAGGGTGCGCGAGATCGGCTTTTCAACCAGCACGTGAATCCCGGCCTCGAGCAGTTCACAGGCGATTTCGCAATGTGATTCAGTGGGCACTGCCAAACTGACAGCGTCCACCTCGCCGATTAGTGTGCGCCAGTCGGTGACAGGATTGGCGTTCCGTTCACGAGCGATCGTGCTCACGCGCTCGGCGTCGATATCGCAAACGCTGATGAATCGCGACTGGCCTTCTGCGGCGAGCGCCGCATGGATGCGCGCGTGCTGTTGGCCGAGATGGCCGACGCCAATGACTGCGGTGCGAAGCACAAGAGAATTGTCATTGGTTAGTGGTGAGTTGTCAGTCATTAGTTGTTAGTAGTCATTGTTAAGATGCTGGTTTGAATCATAGTGGTGTTTCGACGATACTGCGAAATGATGAATCGACGAAAGACCACTAACAACTGACCACTGACTAATCTTCGGGGACTATACTTGCAACCTTCAATGCTTGCCAAGCGCGGTTGGCTTCTCCTCTTCCTCAGCATCTCCGCTTTTTATTTTTGGGGCTTGGGCTCGCTGCCTTTGGTGGGGCCGGATGAGCCGCGCTATGCCGAAGTCGCTCGCGAGATGTTTGTCCGCAGGGATCTGATCACTCCGACACTGGGCGGTCTGCCCTGGTTTGAGAAGCCGCCGCTGCTTTACTGGATGATGATCGGCGGCTACCGCTTATTTGGAGTCAGCGAATATGCGGCGCGCCTGGGGCCCGCGATTTGTGGCCTGCTTACCGCCGTGTTTGTTTACTGGATCGGTAAGACGATCGAGGTTGCCGGAACAGAGAGCACTGTTGGAGAAGAGAATCAAAAACGTGACTGGTTGGGCCGCTTTAGCGCTCTCGTTTGGTTATCAAGCCTCGGGGCAATTGTGTTCTCTCGCGGCGCGAGTTTTGACATTGTGGTAACGATGACCCTTACGGGAGCTTTCGCGTGCTTCTTTGCCTGGCTCGTTCGGGAGGGAACCCGAAGTGGTAGCGACTCGAGGGATGTGAAGCGTCGAATGCTCCTGGTCTGCTTCTACTTATTCATTGGGCTCTCGCTGCTTGCCAAAGGATTGATAGGCATCGTCATTCCATTCGGCGTCCTCCTGTTTTATTACCTGATGAGGCGTGAATCGCCGAATAGGAAGTTCCTGAAGAGCCTGGTGTGGGGAGTGCCGCTGGCCCTAGCCGTGTCCGCCGTGTGGTTTGGGCCGATGCTCTCGCGTCATGGCTGGAGGTTTGTCGATCAGTTCATCATTCAGCACCACTTCGCGCGCTTCGTCACGAACAAGTTCCACCATCCCGCTCCCTTCTATTTTTATCTTCCGGTGCTCGTCGCCTTGGCTCTGCCCTGGACGATATTTCTCGGCGCGGCGTTTTTTGCTTCGCGTCGATGGCACTGGCGTGGACGAATGCCTTTGGATCGCTTGCGAGTGTTTGCTTTCTGCTGGATGGTTGTACCGTTGGTTTTCTTTTCGCTCTCTGAATCTAAACTAACCGCTTACATTCTGCCGGCGCTGCCGGCCGTGGCCTTGCTCGTGGGCGAACGGATCTCGTGCTTTCTTAGTGCGCAGCGCGGCGATTTAGTGCTTCGTTGTACGGGAGTCCTGTTGGTTGGGTTGGGCGTTGGTGGTGGATGGTATTTGGCGCACCGTACCAGTTTGAGCCTCACGTGTGTTGCCTTCGGAATGTCACCGCTTGTCATCATTGGCGCCGTGGCCCTGGCCCGTCCTCAATTACGCAAAGCCCTCTTCATCCTGATTCCGCTGGCGCTGTTGGTGACGTCGGCGATCGGTCTGAGTTGCGCGGCGCCGGTGCTTGCTCGCCCGGAATCTGTTCGGGATGTTTTAGCCATGGCAACAGTACGCGGGTATGGTGCGACGCCCGTCGTGCAACTGCACACCATCGAGCGCACCGCCGAGTTTTACGCAGCGGATCGAATGACCTACGAGCCTGATGGCGAGCCGGTAAAGCTGGAGGGAGTGACACAGGTTGCCGAAGCGGCGCGTCGCAACGGCGGCGTGGTTTTGTGTTTTGTGCCGAAGGAATATGAGGCGCAGTTGACGTCTTATCAAAACATTCAGGCCGAGGTTATGGCCGACAACGGGCGGGTGTCGTTGATGCTGGTGCGCGTGAAATGATCCTGAATGTGCTCAAGCCTAGCGCAGCACTTTGTCGAAAAATTCAATCACGGGGCGATCGTAGGCTTCTTCCTGTTCTCCAGTTGCCGCCGGCAGAGAAACTCCGGTTACCGGCAGGTCTTTCTTTACCTCAACAGATCCGTTAAAGCACCTTCCCAATTCCAGTGTTGAAGTTCGCCAGACATCTCCCTCGGTACCGGTCAGCAGCAGGACTCGAGCGCTTTTTAATGAGCGGGCCAAATCGCACGAGGGCGTGCTTTGATACTTTCCAAAGGTATAAATCTTCAGGCCCCAGGCAGCGAGTTTTTGCAGGACGGAATTATTCATCGCGGCGCGGCCACTGGTGGCGGCGCGCACCACGTCGTCGGGTGAAGCCGGCGCTGAATCCAGGGCCAGAGCGCGAATCTCGGAGCTGCGTCTGGCCGCATCCAGCGCGGCGTACGCTCCCAGTTCAACTCCGTAGACCCCGACCGGTCCGGCAACTTGAGGTTTGCCGGCAGTTGATTTCAGAGTGTGCAGATAGTCGATCGCCGCTGTGACGTCGTCGCCTTCCACAGCCCCGAACATGGTCCTGTTAACCAGGGGATTCTCCCCGTGGCCGCGGAGGTCGGGCCAGAGGACGGTAAAGTTAGTTGTCTCGTTCAGCTTCACTGCCAGATTCAACAGCCAGGATCGATCGGCGCCATAACGATGCAGCAGGATCACTGATGGCGATCCTTCGGTGCCCCGAATCAGCCAGCCGCGCGCCTGGGTGCCGTCGTGGTTGGTCCAAGTCACATCGTTCGCCTTCAGCATCGGACCCGTGACTCTCGAAAAGGTTTCCGGTGTAACGAGATAAGCCGCCCGCGGTGGTCTGGTAATGCCTTGAACAATCCACACGGTTACAGCAGCGATGGCAACCAGAAGAACGAGAACGATCGGAAGAAAAGTTTTTATTACCCGCTTGATGAGTTTGTGACGAGATGCCATGTCACGCCGGATTATGAATCAAGAGCAGGGAATTGCAAAGTTCAGTAGGCAAGTCAACAGCAATAAGAACCGGGAATAGCTACGTTGGTCGACGATTACCAGGCAGTGAGTGGCCCGGGCGTCTCGCCCGTGAATCGGGCGCAAGATTTGCCTTCCACAACCAAAAGCAATTACCAGCCAAGCTGGAAAGTTGCTACGGCTCCACACTCGATGACCCTGTCAAAATCTTCTTCGCCTGTTCGTAGTCACTCGGCGTGTTGACGTTAAGAAAGAAATCTTCTGCACCCGACAGATCGGAAAGTTCTCGAAAGGGGATCCAGCGCGTTTGCACCTTCGCCAGCAGGGCGCGCGGTTTATGTTCTCCCTTGGCGATTAGTTGGGCCGCGACTGCTGCGCAGGATTCGCGGCGATAAATCGCACAGAGGGGTTGAGGCCGCTCGTCAGGTTGAATCGGGACGATCGCGTCGAATTTCTGGTCTTCGCCCCCTCGAGTGAACTGCCAAAGTCTGGCGAACAAATCCCGGCGGACGAGCGGCAGATCGCACGCCGCAATCACGGCCCATTTTGCTTCGCAGGCAGCCAGTGCCGCCTGAATTCCACCCAACGCGCCCCACGACTCGTGCTCGTCCGGGACATTCAGAAGCCCAAAGTATTGGCCCTGATCGGTCGCACCGACCATCCTAACTTTATCTGTTAGCGCGCCCAAGGCCGCGGCGATGTGTTGGACACTGGTCTGGTTTCCGAAGATCAGTCGCGACTTATCAGAGCCCATGCGGCTCGATTGTCCGCCAACCAGAATGAAAGCTTCGACATCAAACATGCTCGACAACATGCTATTACTTTCCCCAGACTTGGGCTATAGTGATTTGCGTACCACGGTGATTGAAAGCCATCGTATTCTGGAACTACAACTCATGAAATCAATAAAGAGCAGAACTATAACCCTCGTCATTGCGATTACCATCTTAGCTGTATCGATCAGCGCGTTCGGACAGGGACGCATGGCGAAAACGACCGCCAAAACGAATGGATCGGCCCAGGCGCTCTATCCACTCGATGATTTGCGGCCAGGCATGAAGGGCATCGCCCGAACCGTCTTTTCAGGGAGTGAGCCGCAGGAATTTGCTCTGGAGATCCTGGGTATTCTGCCTGGATTTACCGGGCCACGTCAGTCAACAATCATCGCCAGACTGAGCGGCGTCAACGTAGATAGGACCGGCGTGTTTGCCGGAATGTCTGGCTCTCCGGTGTTTATCGACGATCGCCTGGTGGGCGCCATTGCCTATAGTTTTCCGTTTTCGAAAGAGCCGATCTGTGGCATTACGCCAATCCAGGACATGATCGCGATCTTTGAACAGGGCAACGAGAAGCTGAAACGGACTGAAGCACGGGCTACTTCTTTCACTGAACTGGCGAGCGCGGAATGGAAGCCGAGGCTCCCGAAATCTACTTTTACCTCCACCTCGTTAATCGCTCCGGTTTCGGCTGGGTCGGCGCTGGCTCCGTTAATGGGTCAACAGATCCAGCAGATTGCGACCCCAGTGGTGTTCAGCGGCATCAGCCCGGAAAGTCTTTCGTTGTTCTCTGCTGAATTGACGAAGAGTGGCCTGCTTCCGGTATCAGGTGTAGGCGGCTCTGCAGCGATCACGCCACTCGAGCCGTTTGACGCGAAGACGCTCGTGCCCGGCACGTCGGTTAGCGTGCAGTTGGTGCGGGGTGATTATTCGATTGCCGCATCAGGCACAGTCACTTTCCGCGATGGAGAACGCATCTACGCTTTTGGACATCCTTTTCTCGGGCTCGGTGGTTCTGATATGCCGATGACAGAGAGTTCGGTGGTGACGGTAATTGCCAACGCGTACAACTCGTTCAAGCTCGCTGTTCCTGGAAGAATGGTTGGTTCGATATCCCAGGACCGGGCCACCGGAGTGTTTGGCGAACTGGGGCATGCTCCCAAAATGATCCCGGTAAAAATCAATCTACACACCAGCCGGGATCGCGTCGAACAGTTTTCTTATGAAGTCGTCAGCGATGAATTTCTTACCCCTTTGCTGGTGAACATCACGGTCTTCAACACGATCGCTACGCGCGAACGTTCGATTGGCGACTCAACCATAGCCGTTAACGGTTCTATCGTCGTCGACGGACAAGCGCCGATTGCCGTGCACCGTCGCTTCTCCACCGCCAATGCCGCGGTCCTGGCTGCGGGATCGATAGCTACGCCTGTGTCCGCTCTGCTGAGCAGCGGGTTTGACGAGGTCAATATCAAGGGCATCGTGCTGGATATTGATTCGAGTGAAGAAAAGCGAGCCGCGACCCTGGAGCGAATCTCTCTCGATCGGACCGAGGTCGGCCGGGGCGAGCAAGTCGAAGTTCAAGCGTATGTCCGAACGGACTCTGGGAAGCAATTTGTAGAAAGAATTCCCGTCCAAATTCCGGCTGATGCGCCGTCCGGGCAACTGATGATAATGATCGGTGATGGGGCGACGTTGCAGGAAGCCTCAGCGGCGAGAACGTTCGTGCCGAGAGATCTGAATCAACTGGTCCTCGCGATTAATAAGACGAAGAAAAACGATCGCTTGTATTTGCGACTGCTGCGACCAGCGCCCGGCGTCGTAATCGGCAGCAGCGAGTTGCCTAACCTGCCGCCCTCAGTCGTGGCCACGCTCAACAACGATCGCACGTCGGGCGGTTATACGCCCACCGCCTTGTCACAGATTTACGAAAGAGAATTATCGCCCGCTGAATTTGTCGTTTCAGGTCAGCAGGTTATCAGCGTGACTGTTAAGTAGAGTTTCCGGCGGCTCCGCCGCAGCACATGGCGGTAAGCCTCCGGCTTACCGTCGACAAACCCAATTTCAAGAGGCTCTGCCTCCGCTTCTCCTCCATTTGATCCGATCAAGATCCATCGGCAGCGGTTCCTGATCCAGAGTGTTTCCACTCCAACACCTGATACTCGACCAACGATAGTCTTCTGGCCGCTTCACCAGGCCCGCACGCACCGGATTCTGATGGGTGTAGTGCACTCGCTGCATCAGCATCTTCTCCGTAAGCAATAATCTCGCATCCGGATGGTGATCCCACAGAGAATGACTGTAGCGCCGCGGCCTTACCTCATGCCGCAGTTTCTGCAACGAGCTTTCGTGGTTCTGCTCCTTGAGATCGTCGATTATGCGATGGCCAGTGATTCCATTAATGAACTGAAGCGTTCGGGAAGGAGAGAGAATAGAGTCCGTTATGATGTGAAGATGATCCGGCATGATCACATAAGCATACAAGGCAAACTTGCCCGACCTCCGCGCCTCGTCCAGGGCCGCACAGGTGATGCGCTTAATTTCATCGGTGCGAAAGACCGGCAGCCGATCTTTGGCGACCGAAGTCAAGTAGTAACACGGCGAGTCGCGGGAAATGATGTGCATGCCTGTTAAGTATTCTAGGAGAGGAGTCAATGAAATAGATCTTGCTAGCCCGGAGGCGTAGCCTCGGGGAAATGGAAGGGTCCTGGCCGGAAAGCCGGAGGCTTTCCGCTATGTGCTGCGGCACAGCCGCGACCCGGCGAGCTGGTGACGGGTCATGAAGTTCTTAGGATGAGTCATCTAGCTCGGGAATCAGTTACAGGAGTTAAGGTGCTTCCGCGCGCCTGGCGATGATCAGAAAACGCCGTGCCGAGTTCGGCATTCGTTCTGCTGCCGCCGAAGGAATCAGCAGTTCGATTTGATTTCGCAAACCCTCCCCGGCGAAAAGCAGCAGGGTGCTGGATCGGGGCGCCCAGTTGATCAAATCCGGCAGCAGTCTCTGAAACTGATCGAGTGCCCGACAGGTAACGAAATCCGTTGCCGGGGCCGGAACGTTTTCAAAACGGGCTGAGATGACGAGCGGCGGCTCTTCCGCGCCAAATGACCTCAGTGCTTCACATAGAAAGACGACTTTCTTTTGGGACGACTCGATTAAGGTTGCGCGGAGGTCGTTGCGGATGATTAGACAGGGAATGATGGGCAGTCCCGCGCCTGAGCCGATATCCGTTACCCGTGCCTGAGGTGAAAGATGTGAAACCAGGGTAAGCGACTCGAGAACATGGCGGGTCGCGAATTCTTCCGGAGAGCAGGGAGCTACCAGATGAAGCCGAGGGTTCCACTTCAATAGCAACTCGTAATAGCTACCCAGTCGAGCGATCTCATGATCCCCGAGTTCAACGCGATAGTCGCTTGCCCGCCGTCGCAGCGCTTCTGAAAATCTTTCGATCTGTGTTGGCATTTGGCTAGTCTTCTGTTTAGATCAAGCGGCGCGGGTCGATTCTGACTTTTTGAAGATAACATGACTAGTGAATCATTAAGTGAACAGCATAAAAAACTGGGCCGGGCCGTAACAAGTCTGATCAGTGAGCACGCCGCGCGCCTTGAATCGGCGCCGGTCGCCTCGAGCGCAACGCCCGCCGAACTCAAACGGCTTTTTGACGAACCGATGCCGCTTGTCGGAACACCAGCCGAAGAACTGCTCAATCAATTTGCCCGGGACATCGAGCCGCACGCGATGCAGATTCCCAGCCCGCGTTATTTCGGACAGTTCAATCCGACGCCGCTGGCGATCGGCGTCTGGGCGGACGCGCTTTGCTCTGCGCTCAATCAAAATGCCGGCGCCTGGCGCAACGGTCCGACGTCCGCAATGATCGAGACGCAGGTTATTAGTTGGCTTTGCGAGTTAGTGGGTTACGGGCCGGGTGCGTTCGGCGTTTTGGCAAGCGGCGGCTCAGAAGCGAACTTGATCGGGCTCAAGTGCGCTCGCGACAAAGTCACGAGCGAGATATGCAATCGCGGTGTACGCGCCGCGGAACGCGAGCTGACGGTCTATGCGTCTGAGCAATGCCATTTCTCAGTAGAGAAGAGCGTGGACATTCTCGGCCTCGGGCGCCACAGCCTGCGCAAGATAGCGACCGACGAGCGTTTTCACATTCGCCTCGATCTGCTTCGCGCAGCGATTGCAAAAGATCGCAGCGAGGGCCGCACGCCGTTTTGTATAGTCGGCATCGCCGGAGCGACGTCGACCGGCGTAATCGATCCTTTGCCGGAGCTCGCTGAAATTGCGCGGGAAAGCGATTGCTGGTTTCACGTTGACGCAGCCTACGGCGGCGGACTGGCTTTCTCAGAACGGCACAAAGACAAACTGGCCGGAATCGAACTGGCCAATTCCATCACCTTCGATCCGCACAAATGGATGTTTGTCCCGTTTGCATGCGGCACGACGCTGGTGCGTGATGGTGGCAACGTGCTGCGCGACTCGTTCGACATCTCGCCCGAATACCTCAGTGAGGATCGCGGCGGGGCCGACGTGCAGTATGATTTTTTTCGGTATGGCCAGATGGGCACGCGACGCTTCAACGCACTGAAGCTTTGGATGGCTTTCAAGTTTATGGGTAAACGCGGTTACGCCAAAACCACGGAACGCCATATTGAGTTGACTGAATATTTTGCGGGACGTCTTGACGAACTCTCAGATTTTGAACGCGTCGGTGAAGTTGAAACCGCCGTCTGCTGCTTTCGTTACTTGCCTGAGAGCGTCCGCGCGCTACTTCCCGAAGATCAGGATCGCGTTCAGCAGGCCCTGCAACAGCGAGTTGAAAAAAGCGGCCAAGCCTTCTTCCCATCCACAATCCTACATGGCCGGCGCGCGTTGCGGGTGAACATTAACAGCTATCTAACTGAGCGCAGGCACGTCGACGATCTGATAGAATTGCTGAAGCAGGAAGGCCCCGCTTGTGTTGCCGGATGAGAATCCTGGAGATGAAGTTCACGCGCGTCTTGAATTTAAGCAACGCAAATGCGGCCGCTCAAATCAAAGCAGCATTGGCGCACGCGATCAATTTATGTCAGGCTCGAAACTAGTAATCGTCTCCTTATGAAAAAGCTCTCAGCAATTGTTTTTTGTGCTGCTTTGATCATGTCAGCGGCAGCTTTCGCTGCTGCGCAACCGGCTGCGCAGCGTTCGACACCGGCGATTCACTCACAGGCTGACTTCGATTCGCTCGCAGTTGTTTACGACGCCAACACACCTTACGCGCTGCCGCATGTTTTGTTCGCCATCGACCGCCAAAACAGCAACCGGATCTATTACATCGACACGAAGCGCTACAAATTTCATAAGGATTTTATCAACGGTACGTATCTTTCCCTCGAGCGCGGCCAGGTGTTCTTTGAAAACAATTATCTCAAGGCGAATCGGCGTTTTATTCTGGGCACGATCGCTTACCAAACCCCTGTGCGGCGCTGGACGTTCGAATTTTGGGAAGGCGATCTAATTCCGCCGGAGCAAATCAGTTTAGCTTCCCAGCTCATCAACAAATCTTTCTTTACGCCGGTGGCTTTCAAGCCGAACTCTTCGCGACAGGAAGAGGCGTCGGGCAGTCTGGGGTTACAGCGCGTCCTGCAGCGCGATATCTCGAAGGAGCAGGATTACCAGGCGTTGAACGTCGCGAAGACTCTGGGACGAATTCACGTCATCCCCAAACTCGACGAGCACGTAGAGATCGGCTTTAACGAAATACTGGTGCTCGATGAAGTGCCGATTAGCTTGCCGCCGATCGCCGGCATCATTACGGACAAGCCATCCACGCCGCTTTCGCACATCAACCTGTTGGCGAAGGGTTGGGGCGTGCCCAACGTCTACATCAAGAACGCCCAGGAACTTTTCAAGCAGTACAACGGTTGGTGGGTCGAGTTCGATGCGCGCCGCGACACCTACACGATTAAGCGCGCCGACAATAACGCGCTCGACGAATATCAGAAACGTCTGAAAGAACGGCTGGACGTGATGAAGCCGCGCTCCGATCTTTCCATAAAGGCCCTGGCAAGCCTGAGTGAACAGCGCGCCTCGTCTTCAATCGCTTACGGCGCGAAATCGGCCAATCTGGGAGAGTTGATCCGTGCTCACTTGCCGGGCGTGGCCATCCCGCCCGGCTTTACCATTCCTTTCTTCTACTACGATCAGTTTCTGAAAGAGAACAAGCTGGACGACGCGATCTATCAGATGCTGAACGATCAAAAGTTCGTGCACGACCCCGCATATCGCCGCGAATATCTGACGAAGATGAGACAACAGATTCAGCAGGGCACGGTGAGTGCGCAGTTGCGCGCTGAAGTTCTGCGCCGCTTGCACGCAGAGTTTCCCGGGAAGGGAGTGTTCGCACGCAGCTCAACCAACAGCGAGGATCTGCCGAACTTTAGCGGCGCCGGGCTGTACTCGACCGCGCCCAACGTTCGCGGCGACGAGCAGATGATCGAAGCCATCAGGTTTGTCTGGGCCTCGGTTTGGAATTTCGAGGCATATGAAGCGCGCGAGCGCGCCGGGATCGATCACATGAAGATCTACATGGCGGTTTTGATTCAGGAAGGCATCAACTCGGACAGCTCCGGCGTTATGATCACCGCCGATCCCTTCAATCGCGAGAGCACGATCGAGAATCAGGGTTCGATTTACATCAGCGCCAAACGCGGCCTCGGGATGAAGGTCGTGGAGGGGCAGAGACTGGCAGAGCAAGTTGTTTTTCGACCCAAGGCGAATGCGGTGCAGGTGCTGACGCGATCCGAAGAAGACAGTCTGCTCACCTTTGACGCCCAGGGTGGGATTAAAGAAATTCCCATTAGCGGTGAGCGCGTCGTGCTGACAGACGAAGTCATTCGCCGCCTGGCCGCCGCTGCCGCCGCCATCAAGCGAGTCTTTGGCGGCAAAGACCAGGACATCGAATGGGCCTATATGAAAGGCCAAATCTACATTGTCCAGGCTCGGCCGTTTATTCAGGGCGGATGAACGTGGCACAGACTTCAGTCTGTGAAGGTCTCAGCCAATCACGAGCCTGCATATCAAGATAGAATTACAGACTAAAGTCTGTGCCACTTTATGAAAATCTTTGCTGACGGAATTCTGAATGATCTAGTCGCGTTTGTGACGGGCGGCGGCACCGGTATTACCGGCGGCGTGGCGCGCGCCCTGGCCCAGGCGGGTGCGAACGTCGCTCTGGTCAGCCGCCGCATGGAACATCTCGAACCCGCCGCGAGCGCGATCAACCAGGCACGAGAACGGGGCACTAGCCCGACCGCTGGGGAGGACTCCCCCACTGGCACCGGCCAAGCAATTGCGATCGCGGCCGACGTCCGTAATCCCGCGGAGGTTGAGCGGGCAATCGCGGCCACCGTGGAGCGATACGGCAAAATCGACATCGTAGTAAACGGCGCCGCCGGAAATTTTCTGTGCGCGGCGGAAGAGCTTTCTCCCAACGGTTTCGGGACGGTGGTCGATATCGATTTGAAAGGAACGTTCAATGTCTGCCGGGCGGCATTCAGTCAATTGAAAGAGCACCAGGGACAGATTCTGAATATCAGCGCCACGCTGCATTACCTCGGTACGCCAATGCAGCTTCATGTCTCCGCGGCCAAGGCCGGTGTCGATGCCTTGACTAAGAACCTGGCCGTTGAGTGGGGACGTCATGGAATCCGCGTGAACGCGATCGCGCCCGGGCCAATCGGCGACACCGAAGGCATGACGCGGCTGGTGCCCGAACCAATCAAGGAGAAGCTGAAGAAACGGATCCCGCTCGGGAGATTTGGATTGATTGAGGACATCGAAACGGCGGCGGTCTTTCTTTGTTCAGACGCGGCGAGTTACATCAACGGAGCGATCCTGGTCATTGATGGTGGACATTGGCTGGCTGCGAACCGGCTAATATAGCTGCTACGCCGGGCACAAGCCCGACCGTCGGGGAGGGCTCAGAAAACTTACCGCAAGAGGACCCCCCTCGACAGTGCAACTCTGCACAAGAAATCAAGATTGATGCCGCGAGAATTCCCAAATCGTGGATTATTGAGTCGGAGCCTGCGGAGCGGGCGGCAGCATTCCGCTCCGCTCGCCCCACGCTCGATGCTATCGCCCGCTGACGAAGGCTAGCTGATTTCACTCTGCGAGCACTCGCAACAATTCGCTCACGCAACTCCGGCATGTTATAAAGATCGAGCCCATGCTCGATCTAACTCCAGCAACATTCGATGACTTCGAACGGGAAGCGCTAAGCGGCAATGTCGTGCCGGTCGTGCGCAGCGTGCTGGCTGATCTACAAACGCCAGTGGGAGCATTCTTAAGGATTGCGGGCGATGCTCCGTACGCTTTTCTCCTGGAATCGATCGAAGGCGGCGAGCGCGTTGCGCGCTACTCTTTCCTGGGCGCGAATCCGTGGATGGTGGCGCGCGGTCGCGGTGGCAAGACTATCCTCGAGAAGAATGGCCAGCAGGAGGTGCGCGACTGTAACGCCGTCGAGTTTCTTCGTCAGTACTTTGCCGGAAAGAGACTGGCAGGCCGGGCCGGGCTCGCGCCTTTGTCGGGCGGCGCCGTTGGTTATCTCGCCTATGACGCGGCGCGCTGGTTCGAACCGGTCCTGGATCTAAATGGCGGCGCGCCGCACGAGACCAACGACGCCGTTTGGATGTTCTTTCGCACTATCCTGGCTTTCGATCGCGTGCGGCAACAGATGGAGATCACGTCGGTGGTCTTTACCGATGAAGCTGAGGGAGATCGCGACCGTCTGCGCGACCTGTATGATCGCGCGATGGCCGAAACGGCGAGCATCGAAAGCGATCTGATTAGGGATGCTACTGGGGCGCTCTCAACGCGGGCGCGCTCAGAGCAGGCAAGAGTCGAATTTCAATCAAACTGGCCGCGTCGAGACTTTGAAGCAGCCGTCGACAAGGTCAAAGAACACATTCTCGCCGGAGACTGCTATCAGGCGGTAATCGCTCAACAGTTCACCAAGCCGACGACCGCCGATCCTGTTTCAATCTATCGCGCGCTCAGGTCAACAAATCCTTCGCCGTACATGTATTTTTTGCGCCTCGGCGATGAAACGATCATTGGGGCCAGCCCGGAGATGTTAGTGCGCTGTCACGATCGGCGCCTCGACTATCGCCCAATCGCCGGCACCCGAAAGCGTGGCGCGAACGACGCTGAAGACGCGAGGTTGGCCGATGAAATGCGCGCGGACGAAAAGGAAGTTGCCGAGCATACGATGCTGGTTGATCTGGGCCGTAACGACCTGGGCCGGGTTTCCGATTACGGCTCGGTAAAGGTGGAACAGTTAATGACGGTCGAGCGCTATTCGCACGTGCAGCATCTGGTGACCAGCCTGCGATCGCGTTTGCGTGACGAGCTGGATCGCTTTGATGCGCTGGCGGCGTGTTTCCCGGCCGGCACCGTTACGGGCGCTCCGAAGATCAGGGCCATGGAAATCATACGCGAGTTGGAGCCGGACCGGCGTGGCGTGTACGCGGGTGCGATCCTTTACGTTGACTACGCCGACAATCTGGATTCATGTATCGCGATTCGCACGATCGATCTGCGTGACGGGGTGGCCACGGTTGAAGCAGGCGCGGGCATAGTTGCCGATTCGCTTCCCGAACGCGAGTATGAAGAATGTGTGAACAAAGCACAGGCTCTGTTTCGCGCGATTGAATTGGCTGAGAGAGGCTTGTGATGTTCAAACCGCGAAGCGGTTACACAATACAGCCCAGGGTTGCCGCGCCATGCGGCTACCCTGGGATCGAGTTATCAAACCGGAAACAACCCCAACGGGGTTGTGCGAGCTCTGACTTCAAATCATCCTTTGAGTTGAGAAACCCACACAACCCCGTTGGGGTTGCTATCAAAGGGCCGTTTACCCAGGGTAGCCGCGAAACCCGGCAACCCTGGGCTATGTTGCGTAACCGCTTCGCGGTAGTAACCGCGTTTCTACTCGATCTGAGCTTCCCAACCTTTGTCAGACACCTCATCTTTACAGCGTTCTTTGTGCCGGCTTTCATCGTCAGTGTCGCTTCGTCAAATCTGGCTCAGAATCCAACCCCTAACCCTGAAACTTTGAAGAAAGCCAACACGCGGCCCGCGCAACCGACAGTGCCGAAGGCCGATCCTTTCGCCGGTGCCACGGTCGAGAAGATGACCGGACAATGCGTGACTCTCGAAACTGAGTCAGGCGCGATCGTGATCGAAATGCTGCCGGCGGTAGCGCCTGAGACTGCACGCAGCTTTCTTAATCTGGCGGCCACGGGCGCGTTGGATACCACAATATTTAGTCGCGTCGTGAGAGGGTTCGTGATCCAGGGCGGCAACCTCTCAACCAATGAAAACTGGGGCGCCGAGTTAGCCGAACGCATGTCGCGCCGCCTGCCTGACGAGCCCGGCAACGTAAAGCATGTGCGGGGAATTGTGTCGATGGCTCGCGGCGACGAGCCCAACAGTGCCACAACGCACTTCTTTATTTTAGTTGGCGACGGACCGCACCTCGATGGCAAGTTCACTGCGTTTGGCCGGGTGACCAGCGGGATTGAAGTCGCCGACGCGATCAATCGCGCGCCCGCTGAAAACGAGAAACCCGTCGTTCCCGTGCGCATCAAACACGCCGGCGTCGCGCAATGTCAGAAGTAGTCGCGTCCAGAGTTCAGGTTGCTGACGGGTAGGAAGTGGGTACCACCTGCGTGAACGGGTGGGCCAGACACTTACCCGGCAGGCTTGAGTCGTGGATTCACAGGCTTACGCAGGTGGTACCGACTTCAAGTGCAGGCGCAAGCTAAAGCTTGAACTCTAAACTGAACCGGAGCCAGACCTCGGCATGATGAAGAAAAGGCATTTGCAGCTTTTGATGGTCGGACTGCTGTTCTGTCTGTGCTCCTGTGCTGAGCCGGGCAGTGACCAGCCGACACCGGAAGCGGCCAAGCGCTTTTTGAAACTGCGCGGATACGACTTTAGTGAGCAGTCGTTTTTGTCGGCGGCCAGCGCGGGCGACGAACTGGCGGTGAATGGCTTTATCAGCGCCGGAATTAATCCCAACGCGAAAGATGAAAATGGAGACACTGCCTTGACCGCGGCGGCCGATCGCGGTGATTTGAAAATCGTCAACGCTCTGTTGCGCGATGGCGCGGACGTGAATGCAAAAGGCCGTAACAGTTGGACAGCGCTCTTGCTCGCTCTTCAGGACGAACGGGTTGAGGTGGCGGATGCTTTAATTGCACAGCCGAGCCTCGATTTGAAAGCGGAGAGTCCGAACGGGATGACCGCGTTGATGCTGGCCGTCTGGCATAAACGCGCTGAGCTTGTACGAAAGACTCTCCAGCGGGGTGCCGACCCCAATCACCAGGACAAGGACGGCGATACCGCGGTGCACGGCGCGGCGTGGTTTGGCAGTGCAGATATTTTGGAGATACTTCTGACTGCTGGCGCGAACCCAAACCTGAAAAACAAGCTCGGCGGCACGGCCTTGATGTGGGCCGCGTCTTACGGACAGGATGAAGCCGCGCGGATACTGCTCGACAAGGGGGCCGACCCAAGGATTAAGGATGTTGACGGCGTGACCGCCGCCGGTTGGGCTACAAAAAATGGCCGAGCCGACCTCGCGAAGCTGCTGCGCGAGGCCGAGAAGAAACGGTAGTTGGCTGCAACTAACTACTCGCCACTAAAATGCTTTTAGTAATCGACAACTACGATTCGTTTACTTATAACCTGGTGCAGTATCTCGGTGAGCTGGGCGAGCAAGTCGAAGTGCGTCGTAACAATGAAGTGACGCTCGAGGAGATCGAATCAAAGCCCAAGCCGGCGCGTATTCTTATTTCACCTGGGCCGGGTACTCCGGATGATGCGGGTGTCTCGATGAAAGTAATCGAATCGTTCGCCGGTCGAATTCCAATTCTTGGCGTTTGTCTTGGTCATCAATCAATCGGCCAGGTGTTCGGGGGCCGCGTGGTGCGCGCCCCGCAACTGTGCCATGGGAAGTCGTCTCCAGTGCAGCACGATGGCAAGACCATTTTTACCGGGCTCGATCAACCTTTCAGTGCCGGACGCTATCACTCTTTGATAGTCGAGGATCAGAGCCTGCCGTCATGTCTGGAAGTCTCCGCGCGCACTCCTGACGGCATCATCATGGGTTTGCGTCATCGCGAGATGAACGTCGAGGGAGTGCAGTTTCATCCGGAATCGATCATGACCACTGAAGGAAAGAAACTGCTCGCGAATTTTCTGACGCTGTAAACTGATCGAGATGCCTAATCAATTCTTACGTGATTCTGTTGTAACGCTGATGCGGGGAGACCATCTTTCGCGCGCGGAAGCAACTCTGCTCCTCGATGCCTTGCTCGACGACGCGGCGACAGACGCACAGATCGCTGCCGTCCTCATCGCTCTGAAATTGAAAGGGGAGACAATCGACGAACTGGCGGGGTTGGCGGAAGGCATGCGCGCGCGCGCGGTTCGCATCAACACCCGTCACACACGTTTCATCGACACGGCGGGCACTGGCTCAAGTTGCGCGAAGACATTCAACGTATCGACAGCCGCTGCCTTTGTAATTGCCGGCGCCGGACTGCCCGTGGCAAAGCACGGCAACCGTGCCGCCAGCAGTCGCTGCGGCAGCGCCGATGTCCTGGCTGCGTTGGGTGTGGACGTGTCGGTATCGCCAGAGATCTCTGAGAAGTGCTTAAACGAGATCGGCATCTGTTTTATGTTTGCGCCGCTCTATCATGGTGCGACAGCGCGCGTCGCCGGTATTCGTCGGGAACTCGGGGTGCAGACGACTTTCAATCTTCTTGGCCCGCTGACGAACCCCGCGCGGGCGCCGCGACAGGTCATTGGTGTGTGGGATCGTAAACTGGTCGAGCCAATCGCGCGAACGCTTTCACTGCTGGGTATTGAACGGGCCTGGATCGTACACGGCGGCGATGGTTTGGACGAAGTGACGTTGGCGGATAAGACATTCGTGGCTGAGTCTTTGAAGGGATCAGTCCGCACGTTCGAGATCGAGCCGGAAGATTTTGGGACAGAGCGCGTCGCGCTCGAGGGCCTGAGCGGCGGCGACGCGGAAGCCAACGCGGCAATCATTAATTCCGTCCTTTCCGGTGCGCGTCGTGATGCAGCTCGCTTGTTGGTCGTCGTAAACGCTGCGGCCGCCTTACATGTTGGAGGTGTCGCCGAAACTCTGCGAGACGGAGCGCAACTGGCAGCGCAGAGCATTGACAGCGGCGCCGCGCAAGGGAAGCTGGAGGAGCTGATTCGAAGTTCAAGCCATGCAGGGTAACGTGATATTGGTGTTTCTCGATTGATTTTACTGGAGGGGCTCCTTTGGAGAAACAAGACGGGTGCCGTTGATGTTCGATATCGCATCCAGCGCCAAGGGCGCGAAAATGAATATTCAGTGCTGTCGGTTTTAGTGGCCTTTAACCCCGGGGCGATGCCCTGGGCTATTACATCTCGCGCCTTCGGCGCTGTGAACTCTTCTCTAAACTAACGCGCAAATTATCGGCCGATGGATTTTCTCTCTACCATAATCGACCAGAAACGCCAGCGAGTTGAAACAGCCCGGCGTTCCGTTTCCCCTGAAGTTCTCGATCTGATGGCGCGAAAGGCTCGCGAAACCGCCGTGCCTCATGCCTTGGTCGGCGCGCTTAGAGCCGAAGGCAAAATGAATATCATCGCGGAGTTCAAGCGCAAGTCACCTTCCAGGGGAGAGATCAGACCGGACGCCGATCCGGCGATTATAGCAAAGGCCTATGAGGCCTCAGGCGCGGCGGCTATTTCAGTGCTGACAGAAGAAGATTACTTTGCCGGCTCACTCGACGACCTGCGCGCGGTGCGACAAGCGACTACGCTCCCAATTCTGCGCAAGGATTTCATTGTCGAGGAGTATCAGGTATATGAATCAGCCGCCGCGGGCGCCGATGCACTCTTGCTGATTGTGGCCGCGCTCGATGACGAGACACTTACCCGGCTGCGCCGGCTTTGCGAGGATGAACTCGGCATGGATGCGTTGGTTGAGGTGCATACGAGAGAAGAAATGGATCGAGCAGTTAGCAGCGGTGCCCAACTAATTGGAGTGAACAATCGGAACCTCTCGACGTTGGAAATATCGTTGGAGACTTCGGCGGAACTGGCGCCGCTCGGCTTGGATAACGCGTTGCTAATCAGCGAGAGTGGGATTCAGTCGGCGGCTGATATTCGACTCTTGTATGAACTCGGCTATCGCGGGTTCCTGATCGGAGAGAGTTTGATGCGCGCGGATGATCAGGGAGCGGCTTTGAGAGAATTCACGCAAAGGCGCAAAGGCGCAAAGAAAGACGGCGCTGGTTCAGAGTTCAAGGTTTAGCTTGCTTCTGCATTCACAGACTTAAAGGTTGAACTCTAAACGCGAAAACAGGGAATGACTCGAGTAAAGATTTGCGGCATCACCAGTCTCGACGACGCCCGCGCTGCGATCGCGGCGGGCGCGGACTTGCTCGGCTTTAACTTCTATCGCCCAAGTCCTCGCTTTATTGAGCCGGCGGCAGCGAGAAAGATCATCGACGCTTTACGCTCTGCCGATCAATTGACGACAACAGTCGGCGTCTTCGTTAACGAAGCTTCTCCCTTTTCCGTGATGCAAGTCGTCGACGAAGCAGGAGTTGACGCCGTCCAATTGCACGGCGACGAATCCATCGAGTTCTGTCACAGCATGAAAGAGTTGTTGAAGGGGCGGCTTCTGATTAAGGTGCTGCGGGTTACGGAAACATTCGCGCCCGCCGACGCTAAAGGGTACGACACTGATGCAATCATGCTGGATGCTTTTCATCGTGAAATGCGTGGCGGCACCGGACAAGTCATTGATTGGGCCATTGCGCGGTTGGTTAGACAACTGGCGCCACGCTTGTTTCTTGCCGGCGGCCTGTCGCCGGCTAATGTCGCCGAGGCGATTGCTCAGGTTAATCCTTATGCTGTCGATGCCTGCAGTTCACTTGAATCTTCGCCCGGACGGAAGGACGCCGAGCTGATGAAGGCGTTTGTTCAAGCTGTGCGCAACGGGTAAACTGCGGGCGTTGGTCCGGTTGATTTCGCCGGAAGCACTCTGACGAGGGAAATAGTTGTCGCAGACGATAGCAGCGCCGCCGATCCCGGCCCCAGGTGAACCGAACACGAAGTCCGGTAAAAATACCGGCGTGTCTGAAGAACCTTCGACACGCGCGTTGTCGGCTTTTAATCTGCAAAAATCCTACGGCCGCCGGCGGGTAGTCGACGACGTCACGCTGCACGTCGAGCCCGGCGAGGTCGTCGGCCTTCTGGGTGCGAACGGCGCCGGCAAGACCACGACTTTCTACATGATTATTGGTCTGGAGACGCCCGAAGCCGGACGCGTTCATCTGGCGAGCCATGATGTTACGCGTCTGCCGATGTATTTGCGCGCCCGCTTAGGGCTCGGCTACTTGCCGCAGGAACCGTCCGTGTTTCGCAAGATGACCGCCGCGGAAAATATTCTCGCTGTGTTGGAGACCATGGGACTGCGGCGGCGCGAGCAACGAAAACGCGTGGAAGAGTTACTACAGGAGTTCGGGATTGAGCATGTACGTAACACGCGCGGCGATTCGTTGTCCGGCGGTGAGCGTCGGCGCACTGAAATCGCCCGGGCGCTTGCGACCGAACCACAGTTCATTCTGCTGGATGAGCCTTTCGCCGGCATCGATCCAAAGGCCGTTGATGACATTCAAAGCGTGATCCTCTATCTGCGCAGTCGCGGGATCGGAATCCTAATCACCGATCACAATGTTCGAGAGACTCTCGGCGTTACCGATCGCGCTTACATCATGGCCGAAGGTCGAATCTTTAGATCGGGTATACCGCGTGACTTGACAGAAGACGCTGAAGTCAGACGCCTTTATCTTGGTGAAAAGTTCCGCATGTAAATCCGGTGCATGATTAGCGCGCGATAGGTTATAATCCCCCTGCGGTTATCCGTAAAAGAAAATCCCCGGCAGTCGACAAGTTTAGTTAATTAGTTTATGTCAGTCAGGCTCACTACAAGTCTCTCTCAGCGTCTCGTGCTTACGCCACAATTGCGTCAGCGGATCGAGATGTTACAGATGACCACGCTCGAGCTCACCGACCTGATCCAGCAACAACTGACTGAAAATCCCGTGCTCGAAGAAGTTGCGAGCCAGGAAGAGGCGCAGGAACTTGCCGAAAAGATTCTGGATCATATGGCCGGCGGCGGGGAGTTCGAAAATTTTGAAGCCCCCACGGTTGAAGCTTCCGCCCCGGGACTTGGCGAGCCTTCTTCAAATGGATCCGGCGATAACGAAGCTGCTATTTTGCCGGACTCAGAAACCGAATTTGCGTCCAACGCTGACGCTGAGGGAGCGAGCCAGGAAGCGGGTGAAGAACTCGCCCCGGAAGACTCGCGCGATTCTTTTGAAGAAGTCGATTTCGGCCGCGAGTTTCAGGATTACCTCGATCCCGGATACAAGACGCAGGAATTCGAATACAAGGAAGACGCGCCGACTTTCGAGCAATTTCTCACGCGGGCCCCTTCGCTGGCCGAACATCTTGAATGGCAACTCCACATGGATTGCGCGGAAGGCGATTTGTGCAACGCAGCAGAGGCCGTCGTTGGTAATTTAGATCCGGACGGCCGCCTGAATGCTACCAACGAAGAGATTGCGGCGCAGGGTGGCTGGTCCGAAGAGCTGGTCGAGAGAGCGCGCGCGGCTGTGATGAAGCTCGAGCCCGTCGGCTGTGGAGCGCGCGACGTGCGCGAGTGCCTGCTGGCGCAGCTCGAAGCGCGGGGCGAGACGGACCGTCTGGCCACTCAATTGATCCGCGACCATCTCGAGGAATTGCAGCAACACAAGTTGCCTCATCTCTCAAAGCAGATCGGGATCGACCTCGAAACGCTGGCGGCTGAGCTGCAATTCATTCGCACGCTTGATCCGTTTCCCGGCCGTCGTTATTCGTCGGAAGAACCTATCCTGATTTCTCCTGAAATTTATATCGAGAAGCTCGATGAGAACGGTGAATACGTAATTTATTTCGCGGATGACGGCAGTCCCCGTTTACGTATCAGTCCGAGCTATCAACAGATGCTCGCGCAGGCGAGCGTGACAAAGGAGACGCGGAACTTCATCAAAGATAAGATGCGTTCGGCGGTTGACTTGCTGCGCAACATCGAGCATCGGCGGCAGACAATTTATCGCGTCGTCGAATCGATCGTGAATCGTCAAAGAGCTTTTCTGGATCATGGCGTGCAGTTCATCAAGCCGATGATGCTCAAAGACATTGCCGAGGACATCGGCATGCACCTGTCGACCGTTTCGCGCGTGGTGAATCGAAAATATGCGCACACGCCCCAGGGTGTGATTGAACTGCGGCGCTTCTTTACCGAGGGGATGTTGAATGAGGACGGCGAAGAGGTCTCCACCAGGATTATCAAACTAAAGATCAAAAAATTGATAGAAGAAGAAGATTCTCACAACCCTATCACCGACGATCACGTGGTAAAGATACTAGTGAAAGACGGAATCAAATTATCGCGCCGGACCGTGGCGAAATATCGGGATCAAATGAGCATCCCTGGGTCGCGCGAACGCCGCGCTGTGGTGTAGCGTCTGTGGTTGTTACGATTTGCGGTTTGGCGCAGCAGGAAGGTAGCAGGCAGCATGACCTTTGAATATACGGGGCGACACGTTGAAGTGACACCGGCAATTCGCCTCCACGTTGAAGAGCAGTTCAAAAAGCTGGAGCACTTGTTTGATGGTAGCGGTCCGAACGCGCACGTGATTTTGGCGGTCGAGAAAAATCGCCATACTGGCGAAGTCATCGTGCATTGGCGCGACCACACCTTAACCGCCAAGGATACGAACGGCGACATGTACATGGCCTTGAGCCGCGCGATCAGCAAAATTGGGAAGCAGGCGACCAAGCTCAAGACCAAAATTATTGACCGCAAACACAGCTCACCTAAAACGTCGGTAGCCGTGTCCAGCCCCGAAGAAGAGTTGAAGGCTGCCCCGCCTCCAGTGCGGATTATTAACGCCCGTCGATATAACGTGAAGCCTATGACTGCCGAAGAGGCGGCGCTTGAACTCTCCGACAGGACGGATAGTTTTGTTGTTTTTCGGGATGCGGACACGAGCCGGGTGGGCGTGCTCTACAAAAGACAAGATGGGAATTTCGGTTTAATCGAGCCGTAATGAAATCGTCGACCGAGAAGTTTGGAGGAGTGACATCGGGGGATGTGGCTCCTCCTTTCTCTTTGCGGAAGTCCCGCGTGGCAAACACGAAGATCTAGGGTTCGCCTGGATAGAAATGATCCACGAACTCACGCGAAGTTGGTCGAGCAAAACTCGTTCTCCTTCGACTCTTCTTTGGTCGGCTTACTGTCAGGGCAATCGCGCGGGATTACTACACAAGTCTCGACGGTGTGGACTTGTCGTTTCCAGAGCTTCGCACTACATTCAGCTAGTCAACTTCGTCCTTGTTAAGAAATGGCCAAGACCAAAACCACCAAACAGAGTCCGCCTGATATCGTAATCATTACCGGGCTGAGCGGCTCGGGAATGACATCCGCGACAAACGCCTTCGAGGACCTTGGTTATTTCTGCGTGGACAATATGCCCTTGACCTTGTTGCCAACATTTGCGCGCCTGGTTGGCGCCCAGGAAGATGAGCGTGGGCGGATCGACCGGGCGGCGCTGGTCATCAGCTTTCGCGAGGGGCGCTTTCTGTCGGACTTTGCCAAGCAACTTCGCGTCTTGCGCAACGGCGGTCTGGGGGTGTCGGTAATATTCTTTGAGGCATCAGATGAAATTCTCGCGCGCCGTTTCAGCGAAACCAGGCGGCCCCATCCGGCAGATCGAAGTAAAGGTTTGTTCGACGCGATCGGCGCTGAGCGCAAGGCGATGAAACCCATTCGTGGTCTGGCCGATGAAGTCGTAGACACGTCTGATCACACTGTACATTCTCTGCGAAAGGTTTTGCTCGATCGCTTCAGTCCGCGCGGTGAAGCGGTCCCTTTACGTGTACAGGTCCTGAGCTTCGGGCATAAGTTCGGTACGCCGCGAGACATGGAATTGCTGTTCGACGTACGACACCTGCCTAATCCTTTTTTTGTTAGTGGACTGCGAGAGCTGACCGGCAGCGATCGGCGCGTAGTGAAGTACTTGAAAATCCAACCAGAAGTTGAAGAGACTCTGGAGCGGTTTAGCGATTTGCTTTATTACCTCTTGCCGCAATACCAGCGGGAAGGTAAGTCATATCTTACGGTGGGAATTGGCTGCACCGGTGGACGGCACCGTTCGGTGATGGTGGCGAATGAGCTTGCCGGTCGGCTGCAGCGCGCCGGGTTTGACGCGCAAGCCGTGCATCGCGACATGCGCAAGGGCGCGCCGGTGCGAAAGAAGGCCACAAAAGTTTCCGTTGCCTCGGGGAAAACGAAATGAAAGTAATTGATTCGCATCCGTCGAAATCCGAGCCGGTCCGGCTGGTAGGCGGAGTGATTGTGACGCACGGTCATCTGGCAAGTGAATTCATCGCCGCCGCCGAAATGATCGTCGGTCCCATTCCGCACGTGACGCCGGCGTCGATTGACTGGCATGACGACATTGACGTGGCGCGCCAGGAACTGGAAAGCGCAATCGCGCGCGTATCGCAAGGCAGCGGTGTGCTGTTGCTGACAGACATGTTCGGCGGCGCGCCAACTGATATTGCCTCGATGTTCCTCAGCGACAAAGGAATCGAGGTGGTCACGGGGGTGAACCTGCCTATGATTCTGAAACTCGCGGAGGCGCAGCCCGAACAATCCCTGACCGAAGTTGCCCAACGAATCCGCGACAGCGGCAAAGACGGAATCCACCTCGCTGGCGAACTCCTGGCGCCCCCGGCCAAGCGCGCCTAGTCCCGCGGTCTAACCTTGCCTTTGGTCTAGGACTCCGCCTAACGGATTGCCGTCACTTAACTAAAAGAGCAGTTCATTTTCCTGAATTCAGGGGGCCTTTCGTTCTTTATGGAGATCGAGAGCCCGCAGTCTCGTGCGGGCGCATTACAGAACGCGGTTCGCCGGTCGGTGCCCGGCAAGCGAATCGCGATGGCCCCATGGAGATGAGTGTCGCTATGAAAAGACCTGCATTCCTGATCGCTTTGCTATTGGCGCTCCCCGCCTTTACGGCGGCCCAAACCCAGACCAGAGAGCGAAGATCCAGTGATTCGGCTGCGGTGCGCGACCGGGTCGTTGGGAAGCCCCGCGTCGCTAATCACGCCGAAAAGGCGAAGGCGAACACAGAACCGAACGATAAAGAGCAGCCCGGCATGGCAACGGTTCGAATCGCCTCGACTCCAGTCATTCAAGACAGCGCCGAGCCGAAATGGGGGAACACGGCGGTAATTACTCGCTCTGGTTTAGGTGAACGAATTATGCCACCGGCGAATTCTTCATCAGGTAATAAGAAAATTCTCGATCAGACCAGCCAGCCCGTTAAGAAGCTGGTGCAACAGACTTCATTAATTGCCGATTCGCCTAAAATTTCCCCGACAGCCGGGAACACCAGTTCGCCAAAGTCTTTGGCCGCGCGTGGTCCGGCGCCGACGGTGATGTATCACGTCGGTGTTGGCGACGTACTTGATATTCGGCTGACGAACCTGCCGACTCGCGAATCGACTCTTTACACTGTCCTGAGAAACGGGTTACTTGAATATCCTCTGCTCAATTCACCGCTGTCTGTCGGCGGCATGACCACGGACGAGATCGCGAAGTTATTGAGTGGCGAGATCAAAGTGATCAAGACCGCGCGTGTCAGCGTCAGCGTGCGCGATTATGCCAGCCACTCGATAGTTATTACAGGCCTGGTCGACAGTCCGGGAAGAAAGACAATGCGTCGCGAAGCAATGCCACTCTTTGCTGTGCTGGCTGAAGCGCTGCCGCGACCCGAAGCCGTGCTGGCCACAATAGTCCACGGGGGAAATAGCCAAACCGTAGAGCTGAGCAACGAGCCGGCTATGTCGACTCTCATCCTCCCGGGTGACAGCATTAAGATCTCCGGCGGCATCAAGGCATCCCGGTTTGTCTATGTCGGAGGCGATGTTATTTCCCGTGGTGAAAAGGAATTCCGTGAGGGCATGACGTTGACCCAGGCTATTCTATCGGCAGGTGGCGCTGCTCGTGGCAGCAAGACCATTGTGAAAGTAGCGCGTCGAGAAGCCAACGGCTTCCTGAAGTCGAATGACTACAACCTGCAAGCGATCGAGGCGGGCAAATCACAGGATCCGCTTTTGGAAGCCGGAGATCGCATCGAGGTAACCCGAAGCATGTGATAAGCTGGGCCGATGCGAACCAAACGGTAGGTGGGGCGGAGCCAATGGTGCCGCCCTTTTTCTTTTCCCGAATTCGTTCGTGATCACAGTTCAGCATAGGTTCTTTTCGCTCCGCATGAAAATTCGTTCGCAATCAAAGTTGATCCACCTCTTAATATCAAAGTCCATGGCCGAGGCCCTGCTGGTTACGGCTGTCGCGGTGGGCTTTTATTTTGCCACTACGAACCGACATTTGCGCGGTGTGCTCGATAATGCGGACGCACAAACTGTTACGGGGTGGGCCGTGGATGAAAGCAACGCCGCGACGAGCGTAGAAGTACAATTGTTCATCGATGAGAAGTTCATGGCGGATACTGTCGCAGCTCAGTACCGCCCGGATGTACATGAAGCCCAACGCGCCCAGGACGATTGGCATGGTTTTGTTTTCCAATTGCCTCCTTTACCAGCAGGGGAGCACGAGGCGCGAGTGTATGCCCTGTACTCGGGCAGGGCGGGCACTCGAAGGACCTTGCAGTTAGTCGGCAAGCCTTTTCGATTTCGCACCCAGTAGAAAAGTAATGACAGGGAAGGGAAAACTCTCGCCAGTGATTTCGTCTGACCTCGATTCGAAAGATCACCAGTCCGGCGCAGCCATCGGAGATCGAGCCCTTGCGGCTTGGGAGATTGCATCTGTCGTCTCGTCGATTCTGATCGCCGAGTGGATCCTGTCGGCTGCTCCCGGGCGAAGCAGATTCGTCATAGCGATTCCGATCACCCTGGCCTTCGTCCTGATGATTAGCTCTCATCGTCTGCGCGGGGAAACACTTCGCGATCTCGGCTTTCGCTTCGATAACTTTGTGCGGGCGGGAAAGCTTTTGATGCTGCCCATGGTCTTGACCGCAGTCTTGTGCATGGGCGTGGGTTGGTGGTTTGGTGGAAAAATAAATTTCCTGCGATGGCATGCAGGCCGGCCCCTCGGAGGACAACTGCTGCTGGGTTTTGGCTGGGGTCTGTTGCAGCAGTATGTGCTGCAGGGCTTCATCAACCGGCGCGCCCAAATCATCCGGGGGCAGGGCTGGCTGAGCGTTTTGCTGGTCGCGACTGTTTTCGGAGGCCTTCATCTGCCCAATCCGTGGCTCACTGTCGTAACCTTTGCCGGCGGCGCAATTTGGGCGGCCGTCTATCAAAAAGCTCCTAATTTGTTTGCCTTAGCGGTGTCGCATTCGCTCATGACCTGGGTAATCGTGTCTACCTTACCGGGCTCAGCGCTCAACCACCTGCGCATCGGCTTCAAATACTTTGGCTAGAAGCCGCAGTGGCATTAGCGCCGACCCCTGGGGAACTGTCTCTCCGAGTTTAAAGGATCGAAATCTTCGTGCTGTACCTGTTGAACAAGCGTTTGCTATAATTCAAGCGCCTTGCAAAAGAGAGCAGGTCGGGTGATCGCTGCTTCGAGTTCTCAGGTTTTGATTTTGAGGCTTGAGTTGGCTCGAAGGAGAGGAAAGTCCGAACACCAAAGGGCAGCGAGCCCGCTAACGGCGGGGCGTTTGATGAAATTTCAAATTTCAGATCTAAATTGAGAACTGAGTTGAGTTTCTTCGAATGACGACAAGTGCAACAGAGAAAAGACCAGCCGACCGCGCTTCAGATTCTAAGATCTGGGATCTGAACGTGGGGTGATGGGTGAAACGGTGCGGCCCGCAAGGGCTTAATGTAAGAGCGCACCGGCGCGTGTGGTGACAGACGCGGCCAGGTAAACTCCTCGCGGTGCAAGACCAAATAGGGAGGCGTCAAAAGGGCTGCCCGCCCGAAGCAGTTCATGAGTTTCTGATCTCAAATTTGGGATTTGAAATTTCAAGAATGCTACGACCTCCGGGTAGGTTGCTTGATCCGGCTGGTAACGGCCGGGCTAGAGGAATGATCGCCGCTTCAACTATCTCAAATTTGAGCTTCAGATTTGAAATTAGGTGAAATACAAAATTCGGCTTACAGACTTGCTCTCTTTTGCCTGGCTACATTCCGAAAAGAAACGTTTCTCTCGAACCCGCGTTGTTATTCTTGAACCCGCGTTGTTATTCTTAATGGCGCTTCATTGATGAGACGCAGGCGTTCTTCGTTGACAGTTGAATCGATTTACACAAGGAGCCCCCGAAAATGGTCAATCGTAAAGGAGTGTTCATCGGTGCTTACGTCCCCAATGAACTGAAAGAGTCTCTCCGCCGGCGCGCGGCTTCCGAGCATCGCACCCTTTCTCAGGAGATTACGCGAATTCTCACCGAAGCAATTCATGGGCGCGGCCTGCCTCCCGGAAGTATCGATCGGCGCGTGAATACATCACCTCCTCGTCGCCGTGACCACGATCCGTTGCCGCGCCGTCGCAAAGACGATCTCCCCTATTCAGGGAAAGATGGCGGCGGCCGTGGCGAGAATCGATAGCACGGGTTGGTGGCTTTATTCGCACGTTCGCCAATCATGAGTCTTCCGGTATCAACGGAAAAGTAATTTGAAGTACCTCGTAGTTATTGCTCTGGTAGCTCTGCTGCTGGTCATGTTACTCCGGCGGCTGCGTCCTTACCTCCGCCTGTTCCAGCAATTCATTCGCACCCTGCGGCAAGTCCAACAGATGGGCGGGCCCCGCGCGAATCCGCGACCTTCACAGCCGGAAAAGCTTGTCTGCTGCGAAACCTGCGGCACCTGGGTCCCGATTGGACGATCTCTCACTACAGGCTCAGCCGATGCTGTCTTTTGTTCTACGAACTGCTTGAACGCAGGGAAGAGACGTAAGCAAACAGCGTGATCGCCGGAAGAATGAGACCAGCTTTAGTGCTTTCTGGCGCCCCACAAAAAGAAGAGTGCCGAAAGAAACAAGGCGGCGGGAACAACCAACAGCGCCGCGGTCAGATGTTCCTGAGTGGGATCGATCCCGAGAACTCGCGCGAAGCCCGCAATCAAACCAGCGTTACCGCCGGCCAGTGAATCCGAGAGCTTACCAACGCCGAACCGCGAAATCACATCACCACACGCGTGAATGACGACAATGTTTAGGGCCATCGCCGAAGCGCGAATCGCCGGCGGGACGCTGTTGACCAGAATGGCGTGGAAGGGGGCGTTGTTGATGAACAAGAGCACCACGGCGAAGAAAATTGCCGGCAGAAACAACATCGGCCGGTGAGTTACCAAAGCAACCACGGCGGGAATAATCGCCAGCAGGCTGCTCACCGCGCAGACCAGAAAGTAGCCATTGCGGCGCCGGGCCATGACGCGGTCGGCAATCCAACCGCCGCCAAAAGTTCCCGCCGCGCCTCCCACAAGGATAACGACTCCGAGGACCACCGCAGCGGCCGTCTCGCTCATGTGCTTGTCGCGCGCCAGCATTAGCGTTGCCCAGGTCGCAAAAGCGCCGAGCACGAATGTCACCGCCGTGTATCCCGCTGTCGATAAGAACCAGTCGCGGGTCAGGAAGATTTGTTTGGTAGTTCGCCACCAAGATTGTCGCGCGCCGCTTTCAGCCGAAATGGATTTGTCTGGGGCCGGGTCGTACGCTCCCCGCTTCGGCTCGCTCAGCTTCCATACAAAGATGGAAACGATGAGGCCTGGAAGGCCGACCAACATGAACGCCAGGCGCCAGCCGAAGTAATGGGCCAGCAGCGCGCCGAGCACGTAACCCAAAGCAAAGCCCATCGGAATAGCAGCCTGAAAAACTCCGAGCGCCGTAGCGCGCCTCTCCCGCGGGAAGTAATCAGCGATCAGAGTTGGGGTAATAGTTGAAAAGGATGATTCGCCGACGCCAACCAAAGCGCGCACCGCACACAGCCCCAACGCCACGGATGAGAGAGCGAAGAACCCAAAGACGGGCAGATTAAGATGCAGCGATGGAGGTAGCATCGGCCAACGGTCAACCCAGGCGGTAAACCCCGTGGCGATGCTCCAAACGATGGCGGCGGCGGCCATCAGTTTCGTGCGTGAGTAACGATCACCCAGCCGCCCGAACAACGGCGCCAGCACCGTGAAAGACAGCAACAGCGCCGCTTCCATCGCGCCGATTTCTGTGTCCGTCAGGCCCAGCTCGCGTTGCATAGCGGGAGCGACCGCGGGCAATGCCTGGCGATCGATGTAGTTAAGAAAGTTCACGAGGGTGAGAATCGACAGCGCGTAGTAGGAATAGCGCGGAACTCGCCCCGAGGTTTCTGCTGGATCGGATAGATGTCCGGACGGCTCGAGCTTGCGCTCACTGTCCATTGGTCGGTGTTCCTTTCGTCAAGACATCAACAATGGCGGGCGTAATGTCGTTCAGACTGTGAATCCGCGCGGCCAGTTTTTCGCGATGCTCGCCCCAAATAATTGTCGGCACGAGATTGAGAGTGTGATTGCGCCGGGACAGATCCTCAATGTTGCCGTGATCGCTGGTGAGAATAACGGTCGTTCTTTTCAGTTCGAGCTTTGCCAGCAGGGCGCGGATAAAGCTGGCGAGAGAACGGAGCACACGGGCGGCTGCGCCATAGTCCTGAGCGTGGCCGATCTTGTCCGTGATGAAATATTCATAGAGCGTAAACTGGTGGGCCGCGACAACGTTCGCCAGGACCTCGCCGGCTTCTTCAGGAGTGCGCAAGTCCACTTGCTCGCCGCGCTCTATCAGCATTGCATTCGTGAAATCCTGATACACGGCACGTCCCGCTCTTAAATCATCTACACGATTGAATCTTAAACCGGCTGCTTCGACTGCGGCCGTGGTAGCCGAAATCCAACGCGGCCGACTCTCAAAGAACTTTTCGGTATAAGTGTTGGCGAAGGTGATTTCGTTCACTCCGGCGCGCTTGAGCTGAAGAAAGATCGAATGCTCGCGAATGATATCCAGCAGGGCTTGATTTGGGAACCCCTGTTTGTGATAGCCGATGAGCGCAGGCGCGTTGATGCCTGTCAGAATCGTCGTCTGCCCCGAAGCGCTCTGTGGCCGCCCTTCCACCCCGAGCCGTGCATCAGTGGGCGCCAGCACGCCATCGAGAGGTATTACTGCCGGCTCATCCTGAAAGATGGCCAGCGGCGCAGCGTCGTCCAGTCCATCGAACGGATTGTGCGGACCCCGCGTGCCGATTCCCAGACCGTCAATGAAAAATAGGAGCACAGACATAGGCGCGATAAATAACATTCCGCGGATGGCAGGCGCAAGCAAGGGGTGCGCTTTGGAGCCGGGGTGTTCCGTCCCACTGGGAACGCGGGCGCCCCCGCCCGCGATGCGCCCGAACGCGAACCACAAACTTGGAGAGGTCTTGAATGCCCGGAAACAGGGCGCGCCTGCGGTGCGGTGCGGGCGAGGCGAGTAACGCAAGACTACGAGTGTTGCGGGCAGTGGTTCTGATGCTACACGATGTTAGGAAGCAGCTTGAAGCCGCACCAGCCGCCAGCCCGACCTAAGGGCCGATTCTGCCCAAGACTAGAGCACAACCTAAAGCTTGAACTCTAAACTGGTCGACTCATCCTCGTCACTTTTCATTTCGTTTCGCAACCAGTCCCAGTGCTCGATACGCATTCAACTTATTGTGCAGCGTCTTTAAGCTGATGCTGAGCAGTTCGGCGGCCTTAGTCTTGTTGTTGCCTGTCTTATCCAGGGTCCGCAGAATCATCTGGCGCTCGATTTCTTCCAAAGGCGTCCCGACCGGAAAGGTAACTGTGTCCTCTGATCGCAATCGCTGCCTTTGTTCGAAGGGATACGGGGCAAAGTGATGGCGTTCGATCTGCTCTCCAGAGCAGATCACGACGGCGCGCTCAATCACGTTGCGCAGTTCACGCACATTGCCTGGCCAGGAATGAAAGCGCAGGGCATCCAAAGCGGCCGGGCTGATGAAGCGCGCCGGGCGATTGTGCTTTGAAGCCAGGCTGGTGACCAGATGCTGGGCCAGTAAAGGCAGGTCTTCCATCCGCTCAGCTAAAACGGGCAGATGGATTGAGATTACGTTGAGTCGATAGAGCAGATCTTCGCGCAACGTGCCGTCCCGCACGGCGCTGTGCGGCTCTTTATTCGTCGCCGCCAGGATACGCACATCGACGGGAATGTCCTTGCGGCTGCCGAGGCGATGGACCACACGCTCTTCTATCACGCGCAGAAGTTTAGCCTGTAGCAGCGCGGGCATCTCGCCGATCTCATCCAGCAAGAGTGTTCCAGTGTTGGCCAATTCAAAGCAGCCATGGCGCCGGGAAGCGGCGCCGGTGAAGGCGCCCTTCTCATGACCAAACAGTTCTGACTCCATCAAGGTATCGGGGATGGCCGCGCAGTTGATCGCGAGAAAGGGCGCGTTCCGGCGGGGGCTCAGATTGTGAATTGAGCGGGCCACTAACTCTTTGCCGGTCCCTGACTCTCCGGTAATCAAAACCGACGCCGACGAAGATGCTACCTGCTCGATCAGCAGATAAACTTTCTGCATCGTTTCAGAATTACCGACCAATTCGCCAAAAGCTCCGCGGTCGCGCAACTGGCGTCGCAGAATTTCGTTTTCGCGCCGCGTCTCAGCCAGCTCGACGGCCCGGTCGAGAACGGCCAGGAACTTCTCAGGATCGAAAGGCTTTTCAAAATAGTGATACGCGCCTTCGTCCTGAATCGCCTGCATCGCAGTCTCGATTGATCGATCACGCGCGGTGAGAATGATCGGCGTGTGCGGCTGTCGCGCGCGGAGTTCCTTCAACACGACGAACGAGTCAATACCATCCGCGAATGGATCGGTGATGATGGCGGCAGGAGCGAAGGTCTCGGCGACTTCAACGCCCAGAGAGCCGGAAGATTCGGTCAGCACCTCGTAGCCGGCGCTACGCAGTTCGCGGCCTAAAGCGTCTGAATCTTCGCGATTGCAATCGATAATGAGGATGCGGCCCTTCATCAAATTGAGTTTAGCATATGGCGGTGTGACGCAAGTTGTTAACTTGCGGAGCTCCCTTACAACTCACCAGAGCAGGGAGGGAGCGCAGGCACGACCGTGAATAATGGGGTATTTCCCGAGGGAATTAAGGAATCTACGGCGAAGGCTCACGGAAGTGGCCAGACAAATGAGCGGCCAAGGCATCGACAATAAGCGATGGCGCGGACTCAGCGGTTGTGATATCCACCCGCAAGCCGTAATCGACAGCGGTCTGCAACGAAGCTGGTCCAGCGCAGATGATTAACACTCCCGCGAGCAGCCGTGATAGATCGTTGGTGTCGAGCAACTGCGCCAAGTCATGCGCGTCATCTGAACTGTTGAAGACGATGCAGTCGATACCTCCGCCGGCAAGTAGCGCGTTGAGGTGAGCGAGCTTCGAATCGTTTGCGGCGATCGTCCGATAGGTAGTAATCGGATCGACACGCGCGCCGGCATTCTCCAGCGCTCCCTGCAAATAACCATCGGCACAAGACCCGACGGGGATTAGAAAGTTGAGGCCAGGAAGTGTATTGCGACCGCCTACGTAGGTTTCAATGGCGTCGAATATCGCCGGAGTTGAAAGACCAACGGGTATCACGTCGATATGAACCTGCGACTCTTCAAGTTGATGAGCCACCGCTTCGCCAACGCCGCAGACACGCAACGCGTCCAACTCGCTAATCTCATGTCTGAGGGTTTGGAAACGACGAATAAAGAAATTAGCCGAGTTGACGTTCTGGAAGATCAACCAGTCGTACCCAAACAGATTCTCGATGGCTTCGTCGAGCGGTTCATGATTTTCAGGTTCGCCGATGTCGAGCGTCGGCCAGGTCAGCACGCGCGCGCCGTGTTGACTGAGATCAGTTGCGAGATCGTCTGGCGCGGTTGGCGAGCAGAGAACGGTCCGGCCTGAGAGGGTTTGATTACTTAAGTTAGATCCCATGTCGACGAATCGATGAGGGCGGTACCGGGAGCGCAAGCGATCTCGCTCCGTTCGGCTCCTTACGCTCAGTTCTCGCGTCAAATAGCGCTGCCTCTGGACCACGATAAACTGAAGGAACCACTGATTAAGTATCTTCGACGCATAGCGTCGGTTTGAATCTAGCCCGGCCTTTTAAGGACGGGACAAAGGGCTTTCGGATTCCCACGTCGCGTAGCGACGATTGAATTTAGCGCCACTTTCAGCCGTCGCTACGCGACGCAAACACCTCGCTTACTTTTCCCCGGCCTTGAAAGGCCGGGTGAAATCCTTCGCGACGCTACGCGTCGACAGCCTTTGTTCAGACCTTCCCGAAATCTCTGCTACCTCACTTGCTCTTTCGGTGCTTTCGCACGCGCCATACAACGATGCCGATCACGATTGCTGCAATCAGCAGAATCGTTCCGCTACGTCCGACCCATTTGATTAACAGCGGCAGGCTCTGCCCGAACAGGTATCCGAGCGTGGTAATAACAACCGACCAAAGAACTGCTCCGGCCACGTTGAAAACAAAGAAAACGCGCCAGGGCATCTTTGAAGCGCCGGCCAGCAGGGCCGCGAACACGCGCAAGCCGGTGATGAAACGAGCGACGAGAATTGTTTTGTTGCCATGACGCTCGAAATAACCTTCCATGTATTTGAACCGCTTTGGCGTTAGAAAGAAAAAGCGGCCCACGCGGAGCAGAACGTTGCGGCCGACATGATGGCCGATCGCGAACCCAATATTGTCGCCAATGATGGCCCCGGTGGCGGCAATCAGCATGACCAGGGCGATATTGAATTTGCCGGTGGAAGCGAAGTATCCGGCGATTAGCAAAATTGTCTCACCCGGTACCGGCACTCCGGCATTCTCGAGCATCACACCAAAGAAGATGGCCCAGTAGCCATACGCGAGCATGTACTGCTCGATTAGTTGTAGTGAGTTATGGAGAAAATCCATGTGCCGCAACTTTACAGGATTCAGGCGAGGCAATCTAACCGCGACTGTTGAAATAAATTTCATTAACACCTGGCTTCACCCAGGTGGTATGCGTAATCCATGGCCTCTTAGTCACCGCACTGAAGTGCGGTGCTAATGAGAGTTCAAAACACCTAACCGATTAGGAGCAGGTTGGCATCCTTCTGCTTAGGGGCTTAGAATGTCCTCGGTTCTCCCCAAGACCTGACAGACTCGATCCGATCGACTGTCCCTAGCCGCAAAACACTTACTCGATCTTATCGGAGCCCTTATGAAAAATCTGGCATGGACCGTCGTTGCTGTGATCCTTGTCTTCGTGGTTTCGATTGCCGCGCAGACGGCGAAGGACCCTCAGCGACCGCGCGGGCAAAAGCCTGCCATTACGAATCCCGCCGCTGTGCCGGCTGAGCCTGCGCCCGACGATGTCGAGACATTAAAGATCGACACAAACCTCGTCACTGTTCCGGTGATTGCCAGTTCGCGGACAGGGCTGTACATAACCGATCTTAAGAAAGAAGAGTTCAAGTTATCGGAGGATGGCGTGCCGCAGGAGATAGCCTTCCTGGCCGCGGTCAACGCACCGTTTTATGTGGTGCTCCTGCTCGACACGAGCGATAGCACGCAGGACAAGCTTCCTTTGATCCAACGTGCGGCCATCTCGTTTCTCAATCAGTTGGGACCTCGCGACCGGGTCAAGATTATTTCCTTTGATTCAGAGGTGCGGGATCTGAATGACTTTTCCAGCGACAAGGCGATCCTGCGCGGCGCCATCGAGAAGACCGCCACGGGCCAGGGAACCAGAGTGTACGATGCGATGCAAATGGCGCTCGACATGTTACGGCCGATTCAGCAGAGAAAGGCCATCGTTCTTTTTACCGACGGCGTAGACTGGCATAGCGATAGCTCGACTTTCGACAGCACGACCCACGACCTGGACGAGTCGGGCGTAATTGTCTATCCGATCCGCTTTGACACTCGGGCCTTCACTGAACAGCTCGCGAGGAAGCAGGCGGAAGAGCAAAACGGCGGGGAACTGCCTACCAGCGGCATAATTCGAACGCCGCCGACAGGTACGACGCAGACCACTTTCCCAAGCGACGATCCCTTTCCCGTCCCGACCCAGAAAAGGTCGTCGCTGCCGATTCCACCGCCTTCGGTACTTCTGGGTCGTGGCAGAAATCGAAATCCGCAGGGCTCGCCCACTGATCCATTCCCCGATTCGGGGCCGCAGCCATCGACACGCACGCTTCCTGACCCGGGTTCAACCAACGACCGGCGCGGGCACGACTCGATTAGCGGCATGCTCGATAACCTGTATTTGATGGCCGACAGTTATCTAAAACAAATAGCCGACCGATCGGGCGGGCAAGTCTATCGCGCGGACAACGTCGCCGCGCTGCCGCAGGCGTTCGCCGCAATCGCTGATGAGTTGCGGACGCAGTACCTGCTGGGCTATTACCCGATTAACCGAGATCATGATGGGGCCTATCGGAAGATCCAGGTGAAGACCTCGCGCAAGGACATCGCGATTCGCGCGCGGCCCGGTTACCGCGCCCGCAACGGTGGATAGCTTTGGAGTGCGGCGGCAAGCGCAGCGGCGACGCCGCTTTGGCTGGGCCGGACATCATTCTGGTAGTCGCATCCAAAGCGCTGTCGCCGCTGGGGTCTGCCAGCGCACTCCAAAGTGAACTTGTCCCGCCTTACGCACCCGTGTTAGTTTTTCTGCGCAATCCAAAACAAGTTCATTTGAGTTTCGACTATGCCTGATCGTGCGGAAGCGTGGGAGTTGTTGTGCGAATACACCAAGGGTGACAGCTTGCGCAAGCACGCGCTCGCGGTTGAGACGGCCATGCGCGCCTGCGCGAAACGTTACGGCGCGCCCGACGCCGATGAAGATGAATGGGGACTGGTGGGCTTGTTGCACGACTTTGATTACGAAATGTTTCCGGCCGCCGATCAGCATCCATTTACTGGCTCGAATATCTTGTGTGGACGCGGATACCCTGAGCGAATAATCAAAGCCATCCTGGGTCACGCGACCTACACCGGTGTGCCGCGCGACACTGACATGGCGAAGGCTTTGTTTGCCACGGACGAGTTGTGTGGTTTCCTGGTCGCCTGTGCGTTGGTGCGGCCGTCGCGCAGTCTTGATGACATGGAAGTCTCTTCAGTAAAAAAGAAGCTTAAGGACAAGCATTTCGCTCGCTCAGTTAATCGCGACGACATTCACCAGGGCGTGGCGGAGCTTGGCATCGAACTGGACGAGCATATTCGATTCGTGATCGATGCTTTGAAGCCGGTGCAGAAAGAGATTGGTCTGGGACCTAAAGAAGAGGCCACGAGTGACGTCTAGATTGCAACCTGGGGATTTGCTCGAGATCGCGGGACAAAATAGTTCGGCCATGAATGCGCGATCGCAAAGTGGATAAGTGCAGTAAAGAACAGGGCTACGATGACGGTTATCACCGCTTGAGTCTTTCGTCTGCGGGACGTGTGTCGATAAACAAAGTAACCCGCAAAGGCTGCGATGCCCAGAGGAACGACTAAGCTTAAGGGCAAGAGCCAATCACGCCGCGCTACCACTGAGGCTGGCCCAAACAAAACCGCGACAAGCGCAGACCACAACGCGCCGCCAACCAGGGAAGCGGCCACAGACGTCATGACGAGCAGTTTCCAGCGCATCGAACCGAGTTGTAAATAGAACCTTGGCTGTACGGGGGTTAGAAGCGGCGCAAGCATATCATAGCGAGCAATCATCATCGAATAATGGTCACCCGAAGCGCGCTGATTTACCTGTCCAGACAGGATTGGTTGAAAGAGTTTGCCGCGAAGTTCGGTCTTTTCAAAAGACTCACCACGCGCTTTATCGCAGGCGAAACCATCGACGAAGCCGTCGCGGCAATTCGCGACCTAAACGCCCGCGGCTGTACCGCATCCTTCGATCACCTGAACGAATCGGTCGGTAGCATTGATGAGACCGAGGCCGAGGTCCGTGAATACCTCGATGTCCTCGCACGGATTGACGAAACCGGGATTGATTCGAACGTTTCGATTAAGCTGAGCCAGTTTGGTCTGGAGATCGATCCGGAACTTGCTTACCGAAACGCTCGCCGCATCGTGGAGGACGCCGCCCGCCGGGGTAACTTCGTCCGCGTTGATATGGAAGGCTCGCACGTCACCCAAGCGACGATTGATGTTTTCAAACGGCTGCGGGCCGAGTTTGGCCTTAATGATGTCGGCATTGTCGTGCAGTCTTACCTCTATCGGACGATGGACGACGCGCGCGACCTGCTGAAGATTCCCGCGCGCATACGCCTGTGCAAGGGCGCGTACAACGAACCGGCGGAGGTTGCGTATCCGGACAAGAAGGACGTTGACGATAACTATGTGCGCGTAATGCAGATGCTTTTAGCCAGCGGCGTCTATCACGGAATTGCCACGCACGACCCGAAGATGATCGACGCCACGATCGAGTTCGCGCAGCGCGAAGGCATCGGCAAGGATGCGTTTGAGTTTCAGATGCTCTATGGCATTCGCCGCGATCTGCAGGATCAGTTGACGCGTGACGGCTATCGGATGCGCGTATATGTTCCTTACGGCAAACACTGGTATCCTTACTTCATGCGGCGTCTGGCAGAGCGGCCGGCCAATATCTGGTTTGTCTTGAAGAATATGCTGAAGGGTTGATAGTGGCGCAGACTTCAGTCTGTGATAACCACCTACCTGAGAATTAATCACAGACTGAAGTCTGTGCCACTTTAAATGGAAAACTACCTCTGGATTGTCTGGACCATTCTCGGCGCGGTCCTCATCATCGCCGAAATCTTTACCACGGGATTTGTCCTTCTCTGGTTTGGAATCGGCGCCCTGGCGGCGGCGTTCGCCGGGTTGCTTGGCGTCCATAGCATGACGGCGCAGTTTCTGATCTTCGCCGTGGTATCCATTGGCCTGACCGCTGCGTCGCGCACGATCTTCGTGCAGTATTTTTCCCGCGAGAAGACTGGCGGCGATCTGAAGTCAGGAGTCGAAGGATTGCCGGGGAAAGTTGGCACGGTGGTTTCTTCCAGTCGCGGCGCACTCAATGAAGGAGCGGTCAAAGTCTTCGGTTCAACCTGGACTGCGTATCCGACCGAGGGCGAAGATCCTTTGGAAGCAGGTGACCGTGTCGAAGTCGAGCGGGTCCAGGGCGCTTCAATCTACGTTAGACGGGTTGAGGCTGGGCGCGATTGGCGCGGAAAAGAATTGCCTGAAAGCACGGGAGTGAAAGCCGATAAGGTCGCATCGAGGAATAACTAGTGGCTGATGTCGTGTACGGCGGTTTTGAGTGGAGTAATGAAAAGGCGCGCCGGAACGCGGACGAACACACCTGATTCATTTTGAAGAGGCGATCACAGTGTTTGACGACCCGTTCTTCAAAATATACCGAAGCGACGAGCATTCCATCGAAGAAGATCGGTATGTTATTATTGGATCATCGAACGAACGCCGGTTACTCGCGGTGGCCTTTGTAGAGCGTCGGCGGATTCGAATTATTAGCGCTCGCAAACTGACGGGAAGAGAGCGAAAGAACTTTGAAGAACAAGAGTAAGAAGCCGATAAGCGAAGACCCGCTCGCCGAAGAACTCAACTTCGGAAAACTCGAGATTGTTGCATACGGCCCCGGTTGGAAGAAGGTCTCTCAGCATCCTCGGCGTCCCAAACTTCTACAGAAGGACAAAGCCAGACCTACTCGTAAATCAAATTCCTTGAAACCCCGAAAAGCCGCGTAGTAAGGCCTGAGATTCATTCAACGCGAAGCAGTATCAGCCTCAGTTTCATCGAGGGTCTTGTCTTCGTCGAGCGCCGGTAGTTCGACGGTAATCCGATCTTCGCTGCCGTCGCGCAGCTCTTCGCCGGTAAATCGCGCCAGCACCACGGTGATATTGTCTTCGCCGCCACGAAAGTTGGCCTGATCTACCAGATCCTTACAGGCGGCGGCCAGGTTCCCATCCGCCTTAGCGACGATCTCGCGGATCTCTTCATTCCGAAGCTTTCCCGAAAGTCCATCACTGCACAGCAGCACCATGTCACCCTGCCGAATCTGAATGCGCCCGGTGGCCGGCGCCAACTCGGTCTGCGCTCCCAGCGCCTGCAGGATCACGTTGCGAAACATATGGGTCTCAGCCTCTTCTTCGCTGATCTGGCCCACGTCCACAAGTTGTTGCACCAGCGACTGATCTTTCGTGGCCAGACGGATTTGCTGGCCGCGTATGACGTAAGCGCGGCTGTCACCGACCTGCACCAGATCGAGCTTGTCGCCAATGATTGCGGCGCCGGTTAGCGTCGCCCCCATGCCGCTGCAACGGCTGTCTTCCAGGCTCTTGTAATGAATGTTTCGGTTGGCCTGCATCGTCGCTTCCTTGAGGCAATCTACCAGCGGGGCGCCTGGTTCAAGGCCCGGGCCGTCGGTGTGTTTGCCCAACAAGACATCACGCACCGCCTCAATGGCCATGCGGCTGGCAACGTCTCCCGCCAGGGCGCCGCCCATGCCGTCAGATACCACGAGCACCAGACCCTGTTCACCGAGAGGGAACTGATTCATCTCCTCAGGGTTTTCGGGCCCGTCCGAGCCGCTCCAGGTTCGCGGCGTGGTGAGATCGAGCAAGAGAAAGTTGTCCTCGTTTCCGCGGCGCACGCGGCCAACGTCAGACATTGCATGCAAGTCAACCAGCATAATTGGGGATCGTAAGTGCCGACTCCGAAAGACTATGGGTACGTCAGGATTTTATCTTGTCGCCCGTCAGTTGTCACTTGTTACTGCGCTAAGCGCTTGATCAAGATCCGCGATGATGTCGTCGGTGTCTTCGATGCCCACCGAAATTCTCACCAGTCCGTCCGTAATTCCCAGACGTTCGCGCACCTCGGGAGCGACCGAAGCGTGCGTCATCGTGGCTGGATGACAGACCAATGTCTCGACGCCGCCCAGGCTTTCAGCCAGCGTGCAAAGCTTCGTCGATTCAAGCACCAGACGCGCATTCTCAAAGGTTCCGACATCGAACGCTACCATGCTGCCGAATCCCTTCTGCTGGCGCTTGGCAAGTTCGTGCTGCTTGTGCGAAGGCGAGCCCGGATAATAAATCTTGCGTACCTTCGGGTGATCTTCCAGAAAAGCGGCAACCGCGCGCCCGGACTTATCGTGCTGTTCCATGCGCAACGCGAGCGTCTTGGTGCCGCGCAGTACCAGCCACGAATCGAACGGAGAAAGAATCGCGCCGGCACTGTTCTGAATGAACTGAATCCAACTCGCGTCATCCTCATTATTGAGAACGACGGCCCCACCAATACCATCTGAATGTCCGTTAAGAAACTTGGTGGTCGAATGTACGACGATGTCCACGCCAAAATCCAGGGGCCGCTGAAGGTAAGGCGACATAAACGTGTTGTCGCACACCACTCGCGCGCCGGCCGCATGGGCCACATCGGAAACAGCTTTGAGATCCGTGACGATCATTACCGGGTTCGTCGGTGTCTCAACGAAGACCATGCGGGTATTGTCTTTAATTGCAGCCTCGACGTTAGTGACTTCGGAAGTATCCACAAACTCGAACTCGATACCATAATTCGCGAGGACCCGTTTGAAGAGACGGTTGGTGCCTCCGTAAGTATTGTCTGAAACGATAACGTGGTCGCCGGCTTTTACCAGACGCATCGTTGCATCGATCGCCGCCATGCCTGAGGCGAATGCGTATCCGAACTGCGCGCCTTCCAGGGCAGCCAGGTTGCGCTCTAACGCCAGACGTGTCGGATTGCCGGTGCGGGCGTATTCAAATCCTTTGTGCTTGCCCAATCCCTCCTGGGCATAAGTGGACGTTTGATAGATCGGGACGGTGACAGCACCCGTAGCCGTCTCCGGTTCCTGACCGGCATGAATCGCAGTGGTCGCAAAACCCATAAAAAGAATCCAGAAAGTCCTTAACTCAGAATGCAAGAGGGCGGAATCAGAATGACGGATAGTAGCGTGTGCATGATTTTAGTGTCAATTCAACAGAGCTTGCTAGCACGGCGGGTTAGTAAGGTAAGGTAGTCCCAACATGAACCTGGTGGACGCTTAACAGGCCAGAATTCACCAGGCCGAAGAGGGAAGACCTTGATGATCTAGAGAGCGATCGGGACTTTCCGCTGGAGAGCGCTGAGAGATTATTGAGCGACCCGATTGCTAATTCAGGTTTCCGTCGCGGACGGAATCGAGTATTATCGGCACGAATAACCATTCCAAAGAAGTAGGCATAACAGGTCTGGCAGTTGACTGCACCAAACCCGGCCCGGGTCCCGGAGGATTGACCGTAATGGCTGACGAAGATCAACCCGACGAGCTTTCTCCTGACGAGCGGCGCCAGTTCGACCGCGCGCGTTTGATCGTCGACGTTCATTTTGACGGCGCCGATTCCACTGGAGTCGCGGGCTCCAAGGACATTAGCCTGGGCGGTCTGTACCTGAGCACTCAGGTGCATATCCCTCTGGGCTCGACCTTGACCTTGCGGATACCGCTCGGGAGCGAGCACCTGATAGTGAAAGCCGACGTCGTTTACAGCAATCCCGGCCACGGCGTAGGGGTCAGGTTTCACCGGCTTCCGGACGATTCGCGCGCGTTGATGGAGCGCGAACTACAGTTACCCTAGTTTAGAGGCGGGCTGCTGCCCGCCAACTTCGAGATGAAAAAGCATGTTCGATCAATTCACACTCGGCATTGAAGAAGAGTTTCAGATCGTCGATCCGCTGACGCGCGAGTTGCGTTCACACGTCTCGGAGTTTCTCGAAGAAGGCAAGATGATTCTCGGCGAGCAAATCAAGCCCGAGATGATTCAGTCGATGATCGAGGTAGGCACCGGCATCTGCAAGAATATTCAGGAGGCGCGTGCGGATATCTCTAACCTGCGCGGCATCATTGCATCACTGGCCGAGAAGAATGGGCTTAGGATCGTAGCCGCGTCCACGCATCCCATTTCGCGCTGGCAGGACCAGAAGATTTTCGATGACGAGAGATACGAGCTGCTGGTTCAGGAACTGCAAACGGTGGCTCGTTCGCTTTTGATCTTTGGCTTGCACGTTCACGTCGGCATTCCGGATCGCGAGCGTCAGATTCACATCATGAATGCATCGCGCTATTTTCTGCCGCACGTTCTTGCTCTCACGACATCGTCGCCGTTCTGGATGGGCCACAACACGGGGCTAAAGTCCTATCGTTCGGAAGTCTTTAAGCAGTTTCCGCGTTCTGACATACCCGACCACTTCGATTCGTACCAAGGTTTTCAGCGTTACGTCGAGCTGTTGGTAAAAACCGGCTGTATTAATGACGGCAAAAAGATTTGGTGGGACTGCCGGCCGCACCCGATTTTTCCGACGCTGGAGTTTCGCATCTGCGATATTCCGACGCGCGTTGACGACACGGTCGCCGTCGCCGCGCTCTTCCAGGCTATCGTCGCCAAGCTCACTAAACTGATCGAGAAGAACCTCGGGTTCCGTCTATACCGGCGCATGCTGATTCAGGAGAATAAGTGGCGCGCCGTGCGTTGGGGCCTGGAAGGCAAGATGATTGACTTCGGAAAGCAGAAGGAAGTGCCGACAAGAGATCTGGTGCTGGAGTTGCTGGATTTCGTCGACGACGTTCTGGACGACCTCGGCTCACGCAAAGAAGTCGAGCACATCCACACAATCCTCCAGCGGGGAACATCAGCCGAAGAGCAACTGCGCGTCTATGGCGAAACCAACGACCTGAAAGCTGTCGTGGATCGGTTGATGGAGCTGACTATGGAACACGTGCCGCGGGACGTGGATATGAGCATCGGTAAGTTTGCGACGGCGCCTTCGACGATCGCGAAGTGAAGGAGCTTGAGATTTGGCAGAGTTAGGCCGCGGCGTCATTCTTTCCCAGAAGCTTGTCCGTCAAGAGCGAAAAGCCCTTCTGACGCTGTTGCTCCGAAATACTGTCAGCTCTCCGCAAATCAGTCCAGAGTCGCTCGGTGGGCTGCTCCAACAAGAAACGCATCAATGATGGAATCATTTCCTTCCTAGATTTGCCGGTCATGTTTTTTAGTCCGATAAGCTGAGCGAAATGACGAATGTCTTGAGACTCGGGCAGGATCGTGCGCTCCTTGAGTTGACCGAGGAATTCGCTAAGCATACGGTGCTTCTCTGGATCGCTCCGGCTCAGTGATTCGAGCCCGTTGGCGATGGTCGGGCGAATTGATGCCGGGTCGCGAGAGGTCGATGTACGAGACGGTTTCAAAGGCTCCTCATCCATCCCCTTCGAGGCCTTCCGCAGGGCCGATCGTACCCTAGCTATGCCAAAATGCTGAATCAGCAGGGCAATCTCCTCCTCCAAAAACGATGCTCTAGATAATCTGGTCATAGTCCGATTCTTCCAAAAAACTCTGCTGCAAAGGCAGCAAATTCCGTCTTCACAAAATAGTGCGTCCCTTTGGTGTTGGCAATGGGCATTCCGTCTCTGGCGGCTCTGAAGTACGAATCCGAATGTGGTATGTCCTTTTGAAATACGTACCAGCCATATTCGATCGCCTTCTCCTTAACATCTTTTCGCGCAAGTCTGTTCTCGCGCTTCACGTTCGCGCGGTTGTAATCATTGAAGACCAAGCCACAAACTTCTATGACTTTATCCTCGTGGCGCATTTGAAAAGTCTTGATACTTCGATTCAAAAGCGGAAACCCAATCGATGCCAGGAACTCTGCTCGAATCGGCACGAGGATGTACCTACTACAATGATACGCCGCGTCCGTCAGAATGGAGTCGGTCGGTGAGCAGTCGATGATGATTAGATCGTACCGCTCCTCAACCTTAGTCACAAAGCGGGCAAGCAACGTTTCTTTTCCAGTAGGATTTCGGAGCGTCCACGAGAGCTCAAGCCGCGACGGTACGATATGCAGCAAGCTTCCGTCTTTATATGTTACTCGATTGTAGATTGCCTTCAGCGGATCTAGCTTCTTCGGGCTTCCCGACGCTGTTCCTGTGGGGGTAAACTGCTCCAAGATGTCAGCCACGGTAAGACCACCCTTGTCCAGATAAGAGACGTAAGTCTGGGGTGACATGACTGATTGACTCGCATTGGCCTGAGGATCGAGATCGATAAGCAAAACCTTCTTATCAAGCTCCATGGTTGCGTACCAGGCAATCTGCGTGGCAAGCGTCGTTTTGCCCACACCGCCTTTCATATTGATCATCGATACGCACACAGCCATTAGTTATCTCCTTGTGCCGATTATTCACCAAAGTGTCCGAAGGGCTCAATAATATTGTCTGACATGGTAATCTCGCCTTTGGCACTTCCGGGTCGGCGGCCCACTCCGTTGAAAGGAACTCTCGTCTCGGAGTTCCCGGGGCTCTCTCGACTTCGTTCTTCGATGAGGAGTTTTCGGAGGAGTTCTTGCACCTCCACTTTCTCAGCAGGCGAAAGGCGCCTTACTTCTTCGACTACTTCCGCAAAGGTCTTACTCATTGTTCGGTTTCTCAGAGTAACTACTGGGGTGAGAATACTCTCTCCAGTCGCCCCTTTCAAATCTTTCACCGCTTCCGTTCCGCCAAATAATACTGCCACAACATCCTCGCAGCAACAGAACGGTACGGACGCCAGGCTTCGGCGATCTTTGCTAGCTCAGGGAAAGATGGACGAGTGTTCATTTTCCTTAATCGACTAACCGCCGAAGCCAATGCGATATCACCGTCGGGCCAGATGTCGGGACGCCGCAGGGCCATTAGGAGATAGATGTTGGCCGTCCATGGGCCGACGCCTTTGATACGTGTCAGTGCTGCATGAGCGTCTTCGTCGTTCATTCGCGCGATTTGATTCAGCTCGCCGTTAGTAAAGGCGTGGGCGACTTGGACGCAGTAATGCGCCTTCTGTCGGGTCACGCCGAGCGAACGCAGAGCCTCTTCACCTGACTCGATAAATCCCAGCGCAGTAAACGGGACAATATTGGATTTGAGACGATCAAACATCGCGCGTGCCGAGACGAGGGAAACCTGCTGCTCGAGGATGATCCGCAGCAGGGTTGGAAATCCGGGCCGTCTCGCCCACATGGGCGGTGCTCCATGAATTCGGTGAATGGCCGCGAGGTGTGGATCGCGTTCAGCCAGTGTTGCCGCCGCCGCGTCCAGACCGGCGCGCGTTAAAAGAGTTGGACGATCTTTACCTGTGGCTTTACCTGACGTTTTCAAACTTTAAAAGTAGCGGAATGCGTTGACGGTCCGCAGATGAAAGGCGAGAGGTCCCTTGCACCTGCGGACAGCCAGGTAATACAGCTATGGGGTAGCGGTAATAGTAAACCGCGAAGCCGGCACATTGGATTTCAGATCGTAGCTGGCAATTTCGAGATCCGCGAATGGTTGTCCCTGCAGCCGCGTGATGACATGAAACGGCAGCATCATGCAATCAGCCCGGCGATAGTCGCTGCGCTGCTCTTCAATCAGGACCTGACTCCGGTAGCGCGTGGTGATTTTGTCAATCAGGAACGACTGCTTGTTAATCCAGTAACGCACAGTGTCGTCCGCATTGAACTTAACTTCGACGACATAGTCGTTGCCTTCATCAGACTGCCGGGCGCTGACTAGTTGGCCTTCGATGGCCCGGTTCAAAGTGTCGAAACCCATCATGGCCCAATGACGCGACACGGCGGTTTCACGAACACGAAACTCGTTGCCGAACATCATGCCGCCACCCTGGGCGCCGGTGAACACAAGATAGGTAGGTCCGGGACCAAGGGCCGCGGTTGGGGCCACATCAAGTCTGCGACGCATCTGCTTGTCCTGGTAGTCAGTGATCCTCAGTTTGACCTCAGCCATGGCTCCGAGGGGATTCGCAGCCAATCCGCCGAATGCCGCGGCATTCACGAAACCACTGGCTTGCACAGTAACGTTCTGCAAACCAGCGTAATCGGCGCCGCCGTGGGCGATCCGCGTCACACTCAGAATCTCGCGGCCGCTAAACTCGGCTGCCGCATTGGGCACGGTTGTGACCGTCGTGATTAGAGCCAGAGCTGCCAGGCCACCAAGGGCCAACAGCATAGTTTTCCTTACAGAAAGTTTTCCTAACATCTTCGAAGTTCCTCCCGATTGTAATTGGATGTGCGTGATACTCACCCTTATAGCAGACTTCCGCAACACGTCAAGAGGTGAGTGCGAAACAGCAGTATTTAGGCCTGGAATCAGCGACTAATCGCCAAGAGCTGAACGGGCGACAATCGCATTTGTTTACGAGCTGGTTTGATGGTCGAGCGCCAGCCGCAGGAAATTCTCGAATAGAGTTCGGCCATCCCGCGATTCGTTTTGATGTGCCCAACGGGTGCGGCTGTGGTTCCAGTCTTCGAAAGACTTTTCGAGATGGAACTGCACGGTGTAGATCAACTGGCCGTCCGATCTCTTGACCATCATCTGATTACGACAGAGATATGAAGTCGCAAGAAGCTTGAAGCCGTCGGGTACCTGATCGAGTTGTAGCCCGTGATTCTGCCACACCCGCAAGATGCGCCCTTCCTTTGTGTAATCCTGCCAGACTCCCGATTGCGGGTTGTCGATCTCTTCAAAAATCGGATCGTCAGGCTCGACGATGCGGATCAGCCGGTATTGATATTCAGTGACCCGATTGTCGCGGCGCTGACTCTGCTCCTGGCGGTCGAGGGTGATGACGCGCGCTCCGAAGCTCAATCCGATCATTTGATGCCCGCCGCAGATGCCCAGAACCGGCATAGGCGTAACCCGAATGAATTTGTCAAAGTTAAAGAGGATTTCCGGATGGTAATAATCGAAGTCACGCAGGGTGCCGCTGAGCACAATCGCGTCGGGCCGGAATTCTTCAGCCGCCGCCGCTAGTCCCGAGACGTGCGCGATCCGGGTCTCGGGTTGTTTCACCAGTCGCTCGACGTTGCTGACAATATTTTGCAGGGCCAACTGAGCGATCTGGCGCTCCCGCTTCAAATGTATCGGCGCCTCTTTTCCCCAGGCCGTCCGGGCCAGTTCTGAAAGATCGCCTTCATCGCGCAAGAGGTTATCGACGACCAGCACTCGGGCCGCGTCGACTGTCTGCGCGATCGGTTCGTAGCGACAAAAGGTTTGCTGGTTGAAAGGGAAGGGAAGCGAATCAACCGATTCCGATGGGTTAGCGTTGTCCAGATCCATTTGATGAATGTTTTGCGACCTCTCCTGTTGCCAATGATTCGCCATGGCGCGGTTCGCCAACCTCTTACGCTCGTCCCTGCCTGGTGCTCTGCTTGAATTCAGGGATTCGTGTGCCCGCACCAGCTTCGGCGATTGCAGTTCGTACTTTACCAATTAAGACGCTGCGAAGGCGAGTGACGAAAGCCTCGCCGCGATCTCCAGCCAGACTATCGGCCAGCAGTAACATGCGGTGCCAGGAGCTTTCCAACTCATCAGCCAGATGGGAAATCCTGGTGATGTCATATGGAATCGCCACCGCTTCGCATCCGGCCCGGCCAAAGACTGCAAGATAACGGGCCGTTGCCAGGTCAGGACAAAGCATTCGCTTCTGGCCAATCTTCAGTTCAATTCCGAGCAGAGTGTGTTGAATCTCTGGCGTTACTTCTTTAGCTCGTTGCTTGGCCGCTGGTGGAAAGAGATACGATCGAGTGCGCAACTCCAGAATTCGATCGCGATAGATTCGCGGCAGCCATGATTCGCCCATCGTGCTTTCGATCTCCAACAGCAGATCATCGGTGGCTCGTCCGCGAGGCTTTGACCTTCTTGCCGGTTTTACTTCTGTGTCTGGCCGACGGGGCGGTTCGATAAGCTCGCGAGAATCCATGCTGGTACAACTAGCGGATCAGAATTGAAATCGTAGGCCGGGCGCTAAAGGCCCTGATTACGCGCTCGGGAAAAAGACCGAGATAGAAGACTCCGGCGATGGTAAGCACCAGCGCCACCCCGACGCTGGTGGGAATACGCGGCGAGTCCCACGGCGCGTTTCGTTCCCGAAAGAACATAACAATGATCAGGCGCAGATAATAGTAGGCCGATATGGCACTGTTGAGCACCCCGATCACGACCAGCCAGGTATAACCCTGACGGACCGCGGTGGTGAACACCATCAGTTTGCCCATGAATCCAGCTGTCAAAGGCATTCCCAGAAGGCTCAAGAGGAACAACGAAAGTGAAAAGGCCAGCACTGGGGAAAGAAAGCCGATGCCATTGTAGTCGTCAACCGTGTTGTGCCGATCATTGCCGCGCGCGATCAAGGTTATGATGGCGAACGCCCCCATATTCATCACGGCGTAGGTCAGCAAATAGAAAGCTACTGAGGTCAGTGCGGCGCCGCGCTGTTCCGCGTCGGTGGCCGCGCCTGCGGCGACGAATCCCACCAGGGCATAGCCGGCATGGGCAATCGAAGAATAAGCCAGCATCCGTTTGACGTTGGTCTGCGCAATGGCTACTACATTGCCGACCGTCATGGTGAGGGCTGCCATGATAGCCAAAGCACCCAGCCAGCTCTTGTGGGCATAGCCCCCCGTGCTGGCCAACGCGGTCGCAACGGGAAAGCCAAAAACGAAAACACGCATGAAGGACGCGAAGCCGGCGGCCTTTGGACCGGCGGCCATGAAGGCCGTTACCGGCGTGGGCGCGCCTTCGTAAACGTCCGGCGTCCAGACGTGAAACGGGGCCGTGGCGATCTTGAAACCGAAACCTACCAGGAGCATCGCCAGGCCCGCCAACAGTAACGGCGGATACAGCGAATGATTCAAGCGTCCGGCAATTGCCGCAATGTTCGTCGTGCCAGGGGAGTCGGGACCGGTAGCTGTCGCGCCATAGATGAGCGCAATGCCGTACAGCAGAAATGCCGACGCAAACGACCCCAGAATGAAATACTTCAAGGAGGATTCATTCGAACGCACGTCCGTCCGGCGAAACCCGGCCATGACATACGTCGCGATCGACAGAATCTCGAGACCGAGAAAGACGATGACCAGATCCCCAGCCGAGGCCATCAGCATCATGCCGCACGTGGCGAACAATAGGAGCGCATGGAACTCGCCTGCCGGCAACTTCTCAGTATCGATCCAAGCCGCTGCAATCAGGACGGTAAGGATCGAAACAATTACAAAGATGAGAGTGAAGCTTAGCCGCAACTCATCGAGCACGATCATGCCGTTGAAGGCAGCATGCGGAGAACCCGTTGACCCAAGGCCGAGCCAGATTGAAGCCGCGCCGGCGGCCAGCAATGCGACGATTGATAACCCGCCGGTGATCCAGCGTCGACCGCGACGCGCGAACGCGTCAACCATCATGACGAGCACGCCGGCCACGCCAATGATTAACTCCGGCGCGATGAGCGCCAAATTAATATCAGGCGTTGTTGCTTGAAAGATAATCAGAGACATTCCGTGTAGCGCAAATTTCTAATTTGCGAAGCTACTTAGCGATCCGCATCCGATCGACTCGCCAGTAATTTATTAAGCCGCGCGCGCATGTCGGCCTTGTAAGCTTCCGCCGGCGAACGCATGCCAAATTGCACGGGAGCATCAACCCGCCCGTCTTTGCTCAGCAAAACAATCATTGGCAGGCGCACGCGCGGCGAAAATTCAGAGAAAACCATCTTGGCCGTGTCGCGCAAAACGGGAAAGCTCACCCTTCGCTCTTTTGCGTACCGCTTCAAACCGGCGTTGGTAACTTGTTCAGGACTCTCGACGCTTACCCAGTAAAACTTTACCGGCTTTCCCCCATATTCGGCGAGCAGTTCTTCCAGCGCCCTCAGCTCAGTACTGCACGGAGCGCACCAGGTGGCGCCAAACGAAACGAGCACGACGTTGCCGCGCAAATCATTCATGTCATAGATACGATCGTCCAGGCCCTGTAGCTTCATGTTAGGCGCAGCGGGTACAGTCTTAACCTGACTCGATACGGGGAGCAGAGCGGCGCTGAGTACACTGATCGCGAATAGCGTTATGGCCAATGCTCGGGGGTGAATTCTATGTTTCATATCAGCGACCTTAACGAGATTTCTGGCCCTCGTCTGCGATAGCGATCTCTGGAGCGCCCATCGCCGGCGGACCGACCAGAACCCGGCGTGCGGCTTCGATGCTGGCGCGCGTACGACTCAGGAACGGTCCCGGATACACTCCCATGAAAAGCATCAACGCCAGTAGCGGCATCACCAGGGCAACCTCGCGAAGATTCAAGTCAGTTAGTTTAGCGTTGGCAGCGCTCGTAGTTGTTCCGAATACGACGCGCTGAAGCATCCAGAGCATGTACACCGCGGCCCAGATGACTCCGGTACCGGCCAGCATGGTCACGATCCAAGTGTGCTGAACGGCGCTGGATGTCCACGCGCCCAACATGATCAGAAACTCGCCGATAAAACCATTCAGGAAAGGCAGGCCAATGGACGACAGGGACGCGATCACGAAGAGCGCTGAGAACCAGGGCATCGGCCTTGCCAGCCCGCCAAAGTCGCTAATCATCCTGGTATGGCGGCGCTCATAAATCATTCCTACAAACAGAAACAACGCCCCCGTTGAGACGCCGTGACTTAACATTTGATAAAGCGCGCCCTGCATGCCCTGCTCGGTAAACGAAAACAATCCGAGCACGACGAAGCCCATGTGGCTGACCGAGGAGTATGCGACCAGGCGCTTCACGTCGGGCTGCACCATCGCCACCAACGCGCCATAGATGATTCCAATTACCGCGAGTGTGATCATCAGCGGCGCCAGTTGCCGCGAGGCATTCGGAAACAGACCAAAGTTGAAACGCAGCAGACCGTACGTGCCCATCTTCAAGAGGACGCCCGCCAAAATTACAGAGCCGGCCGTGGGCGCTTCCGTATGCGCATCCGGCAGCCAGGTGTGCAGCGGCCACAAGGGAACCTTAATGCAAAATGCCAGGGCAAACGCCAGGAACAACCAGAACTCCGAGCGCGGAGAAATCGTCAACAGCCCGGTGCGCAGCGTTGTCGCCAGGACCGTGTAATCGAAAGTTCCAATGCCCGTCGCGTTCTGATGTATGAAATAAAGCGCGATGATTCCGACCAGCATTAGCAGCGAGCCGACAGCCGTGTAGATAAAGAACTTGATCGCGGCATAAATCCGGCGCTCGCCGCCCCAGACTCCGATGAGGAAAAACATCGGTACCAGCGAAGCTTCAAAGAACAGATAGAACAGCAGCAGATCGAGCGAGACAAAGACGCCGATCATTGCTGACTCAAGCAGCAGCATCAGGACGTAGTACGTGAGTTGACGCTTGGTAATCGCGGTCCAACTCGAGAGGATTGCAATTGGCATCAGCAGCGTAGTCAGCAGGACCAGCCAGAGGCTAATTCCGTCGACACCGAGGTGGTAGCGCGCGCCAACCGCACTAATCCAGGAATAATTCTCAGTAAACCGAAATGCCGCCACGCCGCCCCCGGCGCCTTGAATCAGAACCAGGGAAACGAGAAACGAAAGCGACGTGAAGGCCAGAGCGATCCAACGGTGATGCGACTCGCGCGCGCCGGGCGTCAGACTATAGACGACCGTCGTGCCCGCGCCGATCACCGGGAGCAGAATCAGGATTGTTAACAGATGTTGCTGCATTAAATATCTTAAGTTTGGAGTACCGCCTTCAGGCGGAAAATTATCGAAATGCCCCATTCCGCCTGAAGGCGGTACTCCAAACTCCTACTTCCCCAAAAACTGCAGAACGTGCGCGCCGTTATACGCGAAATATCCCACGATGATGATTGCCCCGGCCAAAATAATCGCCGCATATACCCGTACGAAACCAATCTGCATGTAACGCACAGTCTTACCCACCCCAACCACCGTACGACCCAGGCCGTGAACCAAACCGTCGATAACCCCCAGATCAAAGATCTTCCACAAGCCTTCGCGCGAAACGATCAGAATGGGTTGGATCACCGTCGCGTCATAGATATCGTCAACGTAGTACTTGTTTTCAAGCAAGCGCGGCATTCGCCGGAGCGGTTGATTCTTGAACGTGAACCAACCAATGCTGATGCCGGTCAGCGCAATCAGGACTGAGATGAGCGTGAAGAGGCGCTCCTGCGTAATCTCTTCGCCGCTCGGAATTGCTTCGCCTTCATTTGCCGCACGCGCGGGCGCAACGGCGGGCCTGCCATCCACAGCCTGAGGCGGCGGCGAAAGCCAATGCAATTGAGAAGGTGTTTCGGCCTCAGCGGCAGCGTGTCCGGGAACTTCGCTGACTACTGGTTCCAACGTCCGCTCGAAATAATTCTCGGGATGGCCGCCGGTTAACGAACTCAACGCGTAGGGAACGCCGACCAGTCCGCCAAAGGTCGACAGCAGCGCCAGCACGATCAGCGGAATCGTCATCGATAACGGCGATTCGTGGGGTGTGGGAACAGCGTGGCCGTGATCATGCTCGTGATCGTGATCGACATGCTGATCGCGAAAACGCTCTGAGCCCCAGAATGTCATCACCATCAGACGCGTCATGTAAACGGCGGTCAGCAAAGCCGTCACTGCACCCACAAACCAGAGAGCTTTATTAAAACCGGGCGGTATCCCGGGCGAATTTGCGCTCCAGGTCTTCCACAGGATTTCATCCTTCGAAAAGAACCCGGCCCAGATCGGGATGCCGCAGATCGCCAGCCAACCGGCGCACATTGTCAGCCAGGTGATCGGCATGTACTTGCGCAGACCGCCCATCCGGCGCATGTCCTGCTCGTGATGCATGCCGTGAATGACTGACCCGGAACCAAGGAAAAGCTGCGCTTTGAAAAACGCATGCGTCATGACGTGAAAGATTGCTGCAACAAAAGCTCCCACGCCACAGGCCATAAACATGTAGCCGAGCTGCGAGATGGTGGAGTAAGCCAGAACCTTCTTGATGTCGTTCTGCGCTAATCCGATGGTCGCCGCAAACAGAGCAGTTGCCGCTCCGATAATCGCGACAATGAACATGGCGAACGGCGCGTGCGTGAAGATCGCCGAGCAACGCACCAACATGTAGACGCCCGCCGTAACCATCGTCGCGGCGTGGATCAGCGCAGACACGGGAGTTGGCCCAGCCATCGCGTCCGGCAGCCACACGAACAGGGGAATCTGGGCGCTCTTTCCGGTCGCACCGATAAAAAGCAGAAACGCCACGGAAGTGATGCCGCCGGCAAAGATCGCATGCCAGGTGAAACCGTCCAGCGGCATGCTCGCGACCGTGGCCAGCGCGCTGGTGACGCCGGTCTTGTTAAAGAAGCTAATCGACGGTGCGCCCGCGTGCGAAGTCAACCAGAAGAGCAGCAGGATGCCGAGCACGAATCCCCAGTCTCCTACGCGGTTAGCTATGAACGCTTTCTTGGCGGCCGGAGCAGCCTCTTCCTTGTCGAGATAGAAACCAATCAGCAGGTACGAGCAGAGCCCTACACCTTCCCAACCGACGAACATCAAGAGCAGGTTGTCCGCCAGCACCAGCGTCAGCATCGCGAACATGAACAGATTCAGGTAAGCAAAGAAACGATAGTAGCCGCGATCACCATGCATGTACCCGGTCGCAAAGACGTGAATCAGAAAACCGACGAAGGTGATGAAGAGGGCATAAATACCGCTCAGACGATCCATCGCTAAACCGAAGTCCGCGCGAAAAGCTCCGACCTGAACCCACGTCCAGAGGTGATCCATGACGGGAGTCGTCGCTCGCAATGCGCCGTCTGATTTGAATGCCAGGAAGAAAGCGACGATCGTTGAGACACCCACCGCCCCGCAAGCGACCACGCCGATGAATCGCTCGTTGCGCAAACGCCGGCCTACGAGCCAATTGATCAGCGCCCCGGCCAGGGGCGCGAAAATGATTAAGCTGAGAGTGTTCGTCTGCGACATTAGATCCCGTTCGGAGTTCCGCCTTCAGGCGGCGTTCCTGTCCAGGCAAGCCTTCCGCCTGAAGGCGGAACTCCAAACTACAGTTTCAAAATACTCGCGTCATCCACATCCAACGATTCGCGATTGCGAAAGATGGTAATGATGATTCCCAAACCTACGGCAGCTTCCGCGGCGGCGACCGTCATCACGATAAAAACGAATAACTGTCCGGACACGTCACGGAAAAAACTCGAGAAAGCTACGAACGTCAGGTTCACCGCGTTGAGCATCAACTCAATGCACATAAACATCGAGATAACATTGCGCTTAATCAACACGCCGACTGCACCGATGGTGAAGAGTACGGCAGAGAGCGCCAGATACCATGAAAGTTGTGGTGTCATCAAACGTTCTCAGTTTCTTCGTTTTCTACTCCCCGAACTTCTCAGAAGGCTGAGAGAGTCGCTCACCCTTTTAACTCACTCGTCATCGACCAGATGACGAACATCTTCGAGGCCGAGCTGCCTCTCCACTTCAGTAGTCGTGTGGGCCACGATCGGCGGCGCCTCGGGCGGCGCAAGCGGATCCAGAACGTCCCGGGCCAGTATCTGGGCGCCGGGAACCACGACTGCATCCTGGGGCAACAAACCGCCCCGACGCGCCAGCGTGATCGCGCCAACGATGGCCATCAACAAGAGAATTGATGTGATCTCGAAAGGCAGCAGGTAAGTGGTGAAAAGTCCCGCTCCGATCGAAGACGTCAGCCCTACGTCGGAAACATTGCGCGTCGGAGTCGCCGGTGATGCCTGCACAAAGAAGATTATGAAAGCCGCTTCCGCAAACAGGATCGCGGCGAGACCCACAGCAATGGGAACCAGAGAGCGCAGCCGCAAAGGCAGCCGCTCTTCCTCTTCGACGTTAAGCAGCATAATAACGAACACGACCAGAACCATGATCGCGCCCGCGTAGACAATCACCTGAACCGCCGCAATAAAGGGCGCTGCCAGCGTTACGTATAAACAAGCCAGCGAGATGAAAACGCCAATCAGCGAGATAGCGCCGTACAGCGGATTGCGTTGCGCTACCATAGAGACAGCGCATCCAACCGCCATACCGGCAAACAAAATGAAGAGGAGCGCAACCATTGCTATTCCGGTTCGGAGTTCCGCCTTCAGGCGGCAATCCGTCTCCATGCCGATTCCGCCTGAAGGCGGAACTCCAAACGATTACCCTAACCAACCCGTCGAAACCTTTACGTACTTGCCTACCAAATCAAATAAACCCGACCACTCGATCGTCGCCGTGATTACGATATTTATGATCGCCGCTGGGACCAGGAACTTCCAACCAAAGCTCATCAACTGATCGAATCGAAAACGCGGCAAAGTCCCGCGCAGCCAGATATAAAGGAACAGAAACAGGATCACTTTGCCGAGGAAATAGAAAACCCCGAGCCACGGCAGTTGATGAACAAAAGGCCCATTCCAACCACCCAGAAACAGAGTGGTCGCGAGCATGGAAACTGTGAACATGTTCACGTACTCTGCGAGAAAAAAGAGGGCGAACTTCATCGCGCTGTATTCGGTATGGAACCCCGCGACGAGTTCCGTCTCAGCCTCCGGCAAGTCAAACGGAACGCGGTTAGTTTCAGCAATGGCCGCGATCAGATAAATCAAAAAGCCCAGGGGCTGCACCCACAGAATGTTCCAGCCGCTGATGCCAAGATGTCCCGCCTGCTGCTCGACAATGCTCTGCAGATCCAGTGTGCCTGACTGCAGGATCACACCAATCAAGCCGAGACCGAGCGCGAGCTCATACGAGATCATCTGGGCCGACGATCGCAGGCCGCCCATCAAGCTGTATTTATTGTTTGATGACCAGCCGGCGAGCGCAATCCCATAAACTCCCACCGATGTAACGCCCAGAACGTACAACAGACCGACGTCGAAACGGGTGATCACCAACGGAATTGTCTTGTCGATGAAAGGGATGTGAATGTCGGGTCCGAAGGGATAGACCACGATCGTCATCAGCGCGGCCACAGTGGCGATTATCGGCGCCAGGAAGTAAACGAAGCGCGTCGATTTGTCGGGAACGATATCTTCTTTGAAAATGAATTTGATCAAATCGGCGAGCGGCTGCAGAAAGCCACCGGGCCCCACACGGTTCGGCCCCAGCCGGCCTTGAATGAAACCAAGGACGCGCCGCTCAGCAAGCACCGTGTAGGCCACCATCGTCATCACCACCGTGAAGGCGACGAGGATGCCGGCTAACTTAAGCCCAATTTGAGTCAGATCTTCCATCAACTTTGAAGTGCGGCGACTTGTCGCCGCTTTCGTTCATTCCGGTTCAGCCGGGCGACGAGTCGCAGCACTCCATACTTCACGCAACCGCCGGTTCTCGCTTCAGGCTTTCATCAATCGTGATCTGATAAAGCGGCGAAATCCGAAACGTCTCAGGCTTTGGATTGCCTGCGGCCAGCAGATGAAACTGTGGCACCTTGTCGGTCAGCGTACCCAGCCTGAATAGTTCATGTCCCACCGGCGGAGTTTCGCTGGATTTTTCACCGTCGTCGCTAAGCGTTTCAATTGCACGACGAATCTCTTCAATCACACTCGCCAGATCACGCCTGGCCGCGACGGCGTGCCTCACCTGGACGGGCCGTGTTTCGTCCTTCAAAGCGGGATAACGCAGATCGGCGTAAGCTGGAATTCGCTCGGCCAGCTCGCGGAACACAGCGCTGGCGGACATTTCAAAGCCGAAATCAACGCCTAACTCTTTGGCCAGTTGCGTGACAATTAGCCAATCCGGCTTTGATTGATGCACCGGCTCGATCGACTTGCGCACGCGCTGAACGAAACCGTCGTTGTTCGTGTACGTGCCATCGATCTCCGCGAAGGAAGCTGCGGGGAAAACGACATCGGCAAATCCGGTCGTCTCTGTTTCAAAAAGTTCCTGCACCACCAGGAAATCGAGCTTGCCGAGCGCCTGAGTCGCTTCGCGAAAATGCTCCGGCAGAAAACTTCCAGCAACGTACATCGCCCGAATTGAACTACCCGCGGCATCGAACAACGTGGTCAGACCTTTGCCGTGCATTTCCATGTCGAGCGCGCCAACGCTGTTATTGAAGAGCGGCAGTGGATGCAGCAGGATCCGACGGCCTTCGCCGGCAAACGTGTGGGGCATTTGCGCCAACACCATCTGGGCCTCAGCACTCAGCTCGCCCCCGAACATGATGACAACATCGCCCTGCGTCTCGGCAATGGCTCGTCGCGCCAGGTCGAGTTCGCTTGCGTCCACTCCCATCTTGCGCGCAGCCAGAACGTCCAAAGCACTGTCGGCGAGCGCCAGCACGGCCGCGTTCTCTGTGCCTGGTCTCACATGAATGAACTGCGATGCCTGTTCGCGCAGGCGAATCGGCACGCTATTCACCAGAATAAATTTTGCGCCGCCGTTGCGCACGGCCTGCCGAATCTGTCTGCCTGTAAGTGGCTGAAGTTCTTCCGGCTCGCCTCCAATCAAGACAACGGTCTTCGCATGGCGGATTTCCTGGTGCGTCGCCAACGGCCCACCAAGATTGTCGAAGAAAGGCTTGAGACTGAAAGCGTCATCGACTGCACAGTTTTCCGTTTCGACAACCTCGGTCGCGAACTTTCGCAGGCAATAGAGCGCCTCGTTCGTCAGTCGCGGACTGCCAACTACGCCGAGGGAGTTGTTGCCATGCGCCGCGACCACGGCATCGAGCTTTTGCGCCGTGAAACGAATCGCTTCGTCCCAGGTCGCGGGAATTAACTTTCCGCCTTTCTTATAACGAATCAGAGGTGTCCGAATGCGCTTCTCGTGATTGACGAAGGGATGGCCGAAGCGGCCTTTAATGCAGAGGAACTCACCGTTCAATCCGTTCACGTAGCGATCGCGCGCGACGATCCGCATCAATTCGTCCCCGCGCGAGCCGAGCGACATCTGGCAACCGTCGGAACAGTAGGTACAAGTGGAAACTGTCTGGGTAAGTTCCCATGGCCGCGCCTGGTGACGATAGGTTCCGTCGAGCAGGGTGCCCGTGGGACAGACCTCAATGCAGTTGCCGCACTGCGAACAATTCAACCAGCCGCCGTAGGTTCCAATCACTGTGTTCGAGCCGCGATTGCCGGCTTCGATGGCGTCTTCGCCCATCCACTCGTCGCAGACGCGCGTGCAACGTTTGCACAGAATGCACCGCTGTGGATCGTTGGCGACCATCGGCGAAAGATATTTCTCGGGTCGGGCGTTCTTCGTTTCAATGAAGCGTTCTTCCAGATTACCCCAGTCGAAGGTCAACTCCTGTAACTCGCATTCGCCGCCACGGTCGCAGACGGGACAATCCAGCGGGTGATTGGCGAGCAGAAACTCGAGCATCGATCGCTGCGCCTTCTCAATTTCCTCGCTCTGCGTCGTGACTATCATGCCGTCGGTGCAGATGATCGTGCACGAAGTCTGGAGCTTCGGCATCTTCTCGATGCGCACCAGACACATGCGACACGATGCCTGCAAAGCCAGATCGGCGTAATAGCAGAACGACGGAATATCGAACTGGTTCTCGCGACACACGTCGATCAGGCGCGCGCCTTTGGCTACCTGAAAGTCTTTGTCGTTGATGGTTACTTTGATTAGTTCAGTTGACATTACAATCTAGGGCCGGTCACGGGCGTCAGGTTGAGTCTATTTACCACTATTTCGCTTCTTGATAGCATCGAGCAGATTCGTGATAGCTTTTTCAGTACGACGAAATCGTCTTTCCGCGTGGTGCGAGTTGTAAGCAACTCGCTTTTGCTCTTTGGCGACAGCGCTCAGAATATCCTTGAGCCGTACGTACTCGTCCTGTTCCATACGAAACCCACCGTCATATTCACTTCAACTTCAGAAGAAACTCATCTACAGTTACATTTGCTGAGCGAATGAGACTTCGCAGTGTACCCCGGGCGACCTCTTTGTGGTTCGGAATTGAGAGCGACGCAATCTCTCCGTCCTTCGTCATAATGATGTGGCTGCTACTTTGTCGGGCGACACTCCATCCGAACATATGGAAAATCTTAACTGCATCACTGCCGCTGAGTACGGGTAAAGAAGGCATTAAGCCGCGACCTCGATCTGCTTGGTTTCAATCGTCAGAGGCAGCCCCTTTTCAGAGCGCACTTGAAGACAAAGTTTAATCGCGTCGCCGATGTTTTCAAGTGCCTCCTCCTTGGTCTTCCCTTGGCTAACACATCCTGGAATCGACGGGCATTCGACTATAAATACGCCGTCTTCATCTCGGTCGATTGTCACGTTAAAAATCATGGAAGGCCCCCTCTACTTCGTTTCCTGATCTTAGGCGTTCTTCACTAAGTGCTTCTCAAAGTCTTCCGGAAATCTCTTCACCGCCGATTGAATCGGCCAAGCGGCTGCATCCCCGAGGGGACAAAACGATTTGCCTTCGATGTTGTCGCAGAGATCGAGCAGCAACTGCGCGTCTTCCGGACGGCCGCCGCCTTTCTCGATGCGTTTGAAAATCTTTACCAGCCAGTCGGTGCCTTCACGACACGGCGTGCACCAGCCACACGATTCATGTTTGTAGAATTCGGTCAGGTTCTTGGTCGATTCAAAAATGTCGACCGTTTCATCCATCACGATGAAACCGCCCGAGCCCACCATGGAACCGCCGGCAACCAAGCCTTCGTAGTCCATGCGGACGTCTTTCCCGATAACTTGATCGGCGCGCATGATGTAAACGGACGAACCGCCGGGAATCACTGCCTTCAGTTGCTTGCCGTTAGCTATTCCGCCACAGTCTTCCATGATGAACTTTTCCATGTCGTCATAGCCCATGGGCAGTTCATAAACGCCAGGCTGGTTCACGTGGCCCGAGACCGACCAGAGCTTCGTGCCCCCGCTCTTTTCAGTGCCCAGCTTCTGATAAGCCTCGCCGCCCATCTTGATAATGTCCGGCACCGCCGTAAGCGTCTCGACGTTGTTGACGACGGTCGGCGAAGCATAGAGCCCGGAGATCGCAGGGAAGGGAGGCTTCATGCGCGGATGACCACGCATGCCCTCGAGTGAGCTGAGCAACGCGGTCTCTTCGCCGCAGATGTAAGCGCCCGCGCCGGTGTGCGTGTAGATCTCACAGGAGAATTCGGTGCCGAGAATCTTCTCGCCCAGCAGGCCGGCCGCGCGCGCTTCGTCAAGCGCCACGTCCATGATGTCGATCAGGTATTTGTATTCGCCGCGGGTGTAGATGTAGTTAGTTTTCGCGTTCAGCGCGTAGGCCGCGATCAGCATACCCTCAATGAGCATGTGTGGATCGCGCTCCATCAAGTAGCGGTCTTTGAAGGTGCCTGGTTCAGACTCGTCAGCATTGCAGACGACGTACTTGGCCTTCGGCGAGTCTTTAGGTACGAAACTCCATTTCATTCCTGTGGGAAATCCAGCGCCGCCACGCCCACGAAGCGACGACTTCTTCACCTCATTGATGACGTCATCAGGCGACATTGAATCGAGAACTTTCTTGATTGCTTCATAACCGCCGTTGCGTCGATACACTTCGAGGGACTGCGAGTTCTCGAGCTGAACTCGCCGGAGCTGAAGTGGTTCACAACCGATGGCGCCGATGAACATTAGTTACCGATTCTTGCGGCTCCGCCGCTTGATGTGTGGAAAGGCTTCGCCTTTCCGATGGTCTCTTCTTATGTACTTTGAGGCTACGCCCCCGAATCCGAGGCATAGCCTCAGACGATAAATGGATCTTGTTGGAAGGGCAGAGCCTTTCCACACATCGGGCGGCATAGCCGCAACTACTTCAATGAATCCAAAATCTGATTGACCTTCTCCGGAGTCAGATTCTCGTGATAGTCAAAATTGATCTGAAACATTGGGGCCGTCCCGCACGAGCCCAGGCATTCAACCTCTGATAAAGAGAAACGCCCATGGGCGGTCGTCTCGCCGACTTTAATGCCAAGCTGTTCCGAGCACATCTGCGTAATCTTGTCAGAACCAAGCAGCTTGCACGAAAGCGTTTTGCATACCTGGATATGATATTTGCCAATCGGTTTGATGTGGATCATCGAGTAGAACGTGGCGACTTCCCAGATGTCCGTGATCCGCAATTTCAAACGCCTGGCTAGATAAGACACGCCCGGTGGATCGAGATAGCCCCGCTCTCTCTGCACGATGAACATCAAAGGCAGAATCGCCGAACGCATCACCGGATACTTCGCGAGATGCCGATCGATTTCCGCCTCGACTTCCTCTGAGAACGTGGCAATCTCATCCGGCATTTGCACCGGCTGCGACAGCGGTTGAATTTGTACTGGCTGCTGACTCATTCGGTTATTTCCAATTGGCGATTTCCAATTGCCAATTGTTGTCCGCTAATCGGCAATCGGCAATTGGCAATTAACGATCAATCTCCCCCAAGACAATATCCAGCGATCCAATAATCGCCACGATATCTGCGACCATCGCGCCGCGCGCCAATTGCGGCAGCGCCGAAAGATTCACAAAGCTGGGACCGCGAAAATGAACACGCGCGGGCTTTGGGCCACCGGTCGATTTGATGTAAACGCCGAGTTCGCCTTTCGAAGCTTCGATCGGCTGATAGACTTCGCCGGCCGGCACGTCGAACCCTTCGGCAACGATCAGAAAGTGATGAATCAAAGCATCCATGTGCGTCTTCATCGCCTCGCGATCGGGAAGCACGACTTTCGGAGCGTCTGCTTTAACCGGCCCGGGCTTCAGCCGTGCCAGCGCTTGCTCGACAATCTTGTGCGACTCCTTCATCTCGCGCATGCGCACGAGGTAGCGCGCCCAAACATCGCCGTCGGTTTCAGTCACGACTTCGAAATCATAATTCTCATACCCGGTGTACGGATTCACGCGACGAATGTCGAGCTCGACGCCGCTGCCCCGCAAACACGGGCCCGACAGCCCCCAATCAATCGCGTCCTCAGCGGAAATGTAGCCGACACCCTGAGTGCGCTTCTGAAAAATTCTGTTCCCGGTCACCAGCTTGTTGAATTCTCCGAGCGCGTGAAGAAAATCGTCCTGAAACTGTTTGACCCGCCGCTCGAATCCCGACGGCAGGTCCATCATCAAACCGCCGATGCGGAAGTATGAAGGCGTCAGCCGTCCGCCGGACGCCGCTTCGATCAAATTCAAAATCTTTTCGCGCTCACGGAAACAGTAAAAGAAGACCGTCATTGCCCCGAGATCGAGAGCGTGCGTACCGAGCCAAACCAGGTGCGAAGCAATCCGTTGCAGTTCACACATCAACACGCGAATTGTCTGGGCGCGCTCGGGAATTTCGATCTGGAGGAGTTTCTCCACCGCCATTACATAGGCGAGGTTGTTACCGAGGGGATTGAGGTAATCCATCCGATCGGTGATGACGATCCCCTGTTGATACTTTCGGTATTCGAACAGCTTCTCCATGCCGGTGTGGAGATAACCGATATCGGGAGTGGACTTGACCACCATCTCGCCGTCGAGCACCAGTTCGAGCCGCAAAACTCCATGGGTCGAAGGATGCTGCGGCCCCATCGAGATCGTCATCTGCGTGTCGAGCGGACGATCGACAATCTCGAATTGCGGCGGAATGTTCACAGTTGCACTCATCACTTGTGTTTGGAGTTCCGCCTTCAGGCGGCGCCTGACCGCCTAAAGGCGGAACTCCGAACTATTCCAGGCTATACGGTTCATACCCTCGCAAAGGGAAATCCTTTCGCAACGCATGACCCTGCCAGTCGTCCGGTAAAAGAATGCGACGCAGATCCGGATGACCATCAAAGATTACGCCGAACAAATCATAAGTCTCGCGTTCATGCCAATCCGCCGTCCGCCAGATAGTCGAGACTGTGGACACGTGTATGTCGTCCTCGCTCAAAACCACTTTCAGACGAACTCGATGATGCTTTGTTGTCGAGAACAGATGATAATTGACTTCAAAGCGCGGATCTTCCTCAGGACCACGATCAAAGCCACACAGATCGGCGAGAAAGTTGAACTCAAGATCATGAGCGCTTTTGAGAAAAGTGCAGGCGGCAAAAATATATTCACGCGGCACGATGATGGTGGTTTCGCCGAGGGCCTCGATTACTTCGCGGACCCATTCCGGATGCTCACGCTGTAACGCCGCCGCTACTGGCGACGGCGCTGAGCCTGCCGGGCCACTGATTGTCGAATTATCAGCGAGCCCTTCCTGGTTGTTATGCGGTTCCATCTAGCTTTCGCCCGAGCTGAATAACGCAAACCTGAAATCTCAATCTCAAAACGAACGGCGCTTCTCGTGTTTCGAAGCGATCGTGTACGGCTGTGGTCTAACGGGCTGATCGTCACGAAGCGTTGAACCATCAGTGACCGGCAGCGTGCCGGGTGTCATCGCTGCGCGTGCTTCCTCGTCCGGCGCGTCCCGGCGATCGCGAATCGATTCCTTCATCACTTTGTCCTGCAGCATCATCACCGCGTGAATCAGCATTTCCGGCCGCGGCGGACAGCCGGGTATGTAAACATCCACAGGGACAATCTTGTCGACGCCCTGCACGATTGCGTAGTTGTCGAAGACACCGCCGGACGTGGCACAGGCGCCCATTGAGATGACCCACTTCGGTTCCGGCATTTGATCGTAGATGCGTCGCAGCACGGGGGCCATCTTCCGTGAAACCCGGCCTGAAACGATCATCACGTCTGCCTGCCTGGGCGACGCTCGAAAAACTTCCGAGCCGAACCGGGCCAGATCATTTCGCGCGCTGGTCGCATTCATCATCTCGATCGCGCAGCACGCCAGGCCAAAAGTCGCCGGCCACAGGGATGACTTACGCGCCCAATTGATGAGCGAATCAAGCCGGGTCGTCAGAATTTCCGGCAGCGATTCGGCAATAATGCTTTCGAGTCCCATAAATGCTTAACCTACGCTGCGCGCGCGTTTGGGCTCCGCCGTTCGGCAACTTCGAGGAGCCGCGCTTCGGCTTCGGCCTCGCGCCGCGCGCCCTCGGTCCAATCCAGCGCGCCCTTCTTGATCACATAAATCAGACCTGCCGCCAGCAAGACCATGAAAACGATCATTTCAAAAAAAATGACATTGCTCAAACCATATTCCGGGGTCGAAAGGCGTTTGAAAACCACTGCCCAGGGCACCAGAAAGATGACTTCAATGTCGAACAGGATGAAGAGCATCGCGATCAAATAAAACTTTACTGAGAAGCGTTCGCGCGCCGACCCGACCGGATCCTTACCGCATTCGTAAGGCATCAGTTTGGTGCGAGTGCGCTTGCGTTGCCCGACGAGCTGCGACAGCCCAATGAACGTAATCGCGAACCCCGCAGCGACGACAAACATCAGGAGCACCGGCATGTAATCGACCAGGTTGAAACTCATCTCTTACCCGCTTCGGTCGCACACATCTGCGACATCGGATCACTTAAAGCTTCAGCTTGAGAATCATTGTACAAGCGGATCGTAGGGCAAGGATTAGAGAGTGTCAAGCCGTTGCTCAGTCGATTTGACCGTCCGAATTGGAATAGATTGACCACAGAAAAATCGTTGTGTTAAGTTCGGAATGCCTCGCAGACTTTCTTGAAACCAACGGCCGACTTGAATAGCGACTTGAACATTGCTTACTGGCTTTAATACTGATGTCGAGTACGACGGTGTCGTCTATCACGTGCAGACCGAAGACAAGGGACTGCAGACGCCGTTGATTCTGTCGCTGGTTTACACCGGCGGCGCGATCCTGGCGAGCAAGCGCTCGCCTTATGACGATTTGATTGCCGCGGGTTTTGACGAAGAGATTCTGGCAAAGCGTGTTTCGCGCCAACACAAACTGATCTGTGCTGCCGTGCATGCCGGCCGCATCGAGGACCTGAAGAGTTTGGGCCGACGCGATCTCGCTCAGACGATGGCAGGTCGCGAGCAAGCTGTCGCTAAGCCGCACGCGGAATCTTCCGACACAGACCAAACTGGTGAAACCTTAAGTCCGATTGCCGGGCGCGAGGCCATCGCCGCAGCTCCCGATCCGTTTGCCTTTTCCGGTTCAGATAAGGATTTGGAGCCCTTACGAGTGATTCTGCTCGACGAGCCGGAGCTCAAGGGTGGAGAGTCGGTGACCTTGCGCGTCTTGGTGAGCCGCGCCTCCCGTGAACGCCGGGAACCGGCGCAGAAGGCGCGCCTCGTGGTGAAGACTCTGGGTTCCACTTTTCGGCCGTTATCGACCCTGGCCACGACCAACGCCCAGGGCATCGCTTCGATTCCGATTCTGCTCCCAGCATTTGAGAGCGGCCGGGCGGCGGTCCTGGTCCAGGCCCACCTGGATGGCGAGACCGCCGAGTTGCGCAGGATTATCTTGCCCAGTAAATCCTTCTGAAGCGAGAGAGCAAGGATTGCGCGTACAAATAAACGGTGAGAGCAAGGAAGTGCGGGAACCATCGACCTTGGATGATCTCGTTGCTGAACTATCGCTGGCGCCGGCGCGCATCGCGATCGAGCTAAATCAACAAGTGGTCCGTCGTGACCATTGGGCGCAGACGACTTTAGCGGAAGGTGACCGGATAGAGATTGTTCATTTTGTCGGCGGTGGCAGCGGCTGATCGCTGGCATCCCGTCCGCCATCGGTCTAAGCACGCTCAAGTCCACGGAGGGATTGCTTTGAAAAGGGTTGTTCGCGCTGCGCGCTCAGGCCGACAGGCGTGTCCCCGCTCCCACTTCCAAGTTTTTATTTCCTGTCGCTGCGGTGTAAAGTCATCTTCACGATTTTGAGAAAGGGAAGTCTTAGTTCATGTCCACCGCAGTAACGGCATTAGCCGACGGTTTTGAAGTCGCCGGCCACGCGTTTCATTCGCGCATAATCATCGGCACCGGCAAGTATCGAAGTTACGACGAGATGAAAGCCGCGCATCGTTCATCGGGCGCTGAAATGGTGACCATTGCTGTGCGCCGTGTGCCGCTGGATCGAAGCAGCGAGTCGTTCCTCGATCACCTGGATCCGTTACTAAAGCTTCTCCCCAACACTGCGGGCTGCTATTCAGCGGACGAAGCCGTGCGTACAGCGCGACTGGCGCGCGAGGCCCTCGGCACGGAATGGATCAAGCTGGAAGTTATCGGCGACCAGACCACACTCTTTCCCGACAACGAACAGACGCTCGATGCGGCGCGCACCCTGGTCAAAGAAGGTTTTGTCGTCCTGCCTTACTTCACCGATGATTTGATCATGGCAAAGAAACTTCTCGATGCCGGTTGCGCTGCGGTGATGCCGCTGGCTGCGCCAATCGGATCTGGCCTGGGAGTGCAGAACCCCACGAACCTGCGCATCATGCGCGAACAACTTCCTGACGCGACGATCATCGTCGACGCCGGAGTCGGCACCGCCAGCGATGCGACGATTGCAATGGAGTTGGGCGCGGACGCAGTCCTCATGAATACCGCAATTGCGGAAGCTGAAGACTCGGCAAAGATGGCCGAAGCAATGATGCTCGCGATTCGCGCCGGACGCCTGGCTTATACGGCCGGGCGCATGACCCGGCGACTATATGCGAGCGCATCGAGTCCGGTTTCCGGAGTTGTCCGCTAGCACCGTCGCCAGATCAGATCATCTGGAGTCCACTCTAAAAACAACCTCATACATTTCTTAGCTTTCTCCCCAAGTTTTCTTGCATCGGACGTCTGAAAGTAGTAAACGACGCATGTCAAAAACTCGGACCGACGCTCGGCCCCCAACTCTCAAACAATCTAACTAAGGAGGATCCCCATGAAAAGTCTTTTCCGTGCGGTAAGCCTGCTGCTGTTATTGCTTGCGTTCGCAATGCCGCTGTGCGCCCAGAACCCGAACTTGGCCATCAGACTCGACGCCGGCACCGGCGTCGGGGAGTATTGCGTGAAAGGTACTCTCAAAAACCTGAGGCCGACGACTGTTAGCGTGTCGTACATTGAACTGTGGATTTACGATGCCAAGACCTGTAAGCGAGTTTGCGTCACCCGCAAGGTGATTAACAAGGCAATTAAGTCCTGTGACATGCTGGAATTTGCTTTGTGCTGCAAGAATCCGTCGCCGGCATTCGTGCCCGCCATCTATTATGTCCGTGTGCATCACAGCCTCGGCATGAACGAAGAATGGGCATTTCCGACATAGCGATGAACATGGAAGGTTCTGAGGCCCGTCCAAAGTGTGGTCGGGTCTCAGATCCACCCGCCGTCGAATCCTCGTCCGATCGACGACTGCGAGAAGCGTTAATCGATCTTTCGGAAACCTCGCCACACGCGCCCACGTATCGCAAGTCATGTGGCGGCACTCCCAGCCTCTGTCCCTATTGGGGCAACTCGCGCCACTGAGGTCGCGCGACCACCTCGGGACAAGCATTGACAGTCAATGGGATTTGGAATACTGTCAGCCCACTTGCGAAACGCATGGGCTGGATCCTAGAGCCTGCAAAACCGGCATCCCCTCGGCGCCAGCCAGAGAAGGTTTCGGCGAAATAACATTACTAGAGCGTCAACTCGCCTTCTCAAAACGAATCAAGCGGAGTCCGGGACGAAAGAGTCGTGTGGCCAACTTAGCCGACGCCTCTCACGCTACCGTGGAACCGGTGGCATACACCCACAACCAAAGGAGAAATGTTATGTCGACGAATAATCCGCAGGCTAATAGACAGGAACCTTCTCGGAAGGTGAAAGACCTTCCAGGATGCATAAAATACATCCTGCTGTTCTTTCTAATCTTGCTCTTGCTGGCTGAAATATATGCCGGCGAATTCAGGAGGTTTCCCGATTGGAGTCGGACTGTCTGGGCCATTTTGTTAATCAAGCTCCTTCTCATCGCGATACTCATTTGGTTGATCAAGGTGCAGAAGAGTCTGAAGTGTCAGATAACCTCACCCGCAGCGGGTGAGTGTGTCGCAGAAGGAATCGACACTGTGGCGGGAACGCACGTGATCACGGTGAAGGGGACAGCAGGCGGTGCAGTCTTCGGACATTACACCCTTTCCATATCCGGCCCTCATCCGTACTCGGTCGCTTATCCCCCCGGCGGCGGATCAGTGCCCGTGACCAATGGTGAACTGGGCAAGATCAATACCACGGCCCTGGATCACGGCGCCTATACGATTACACTTACCGTATTTCCTTCGGGAGCCGGATCGACAAAGACCTGCACCGTGAACTTCACTTTGCTGAAGGTGGCCGTTTACATCACTCGAATCGCGGGTTTGAACGCTACTCCAAACTGCTTCGATGAAGCTGCTGAACTTGTCTCTGGAATGCACGTTGTCTCGGTGGGTGGTTCGCTCCATCTGGATGGATCGGCGTATGTCTTTGAATGTCTAGACAGAAAGATCGAGCGCTATGAACTTCGCTACGCTCGTGTGCCGGGACCTGCCGGCCCGGAGCCTTTGCAGCCAGCCCTCGATGCACCCGTACCCGCTACATGGCCGGCCGGCAATCAGCTCCACACGCCGCTCGTCTACGACGCAACCAAATACTGGCCCTGGACCGAAGTGGGCGAGATCCCAACCAATCTAATTAACGATTGGGGAACTCTTCACCTGGGCGCTCCATCCCCGGGTGGCACCGATTATCCGATTCTGGCGCCGACCTCGTGGAACAGCATGACTGCGACTGGTTTCCCGGGTGGCGGCCGTTACAGTGTGCTGCTGATCGTCCAGGATACGGCGACTCCAACGCCGCATCTATACTACGATCTGCAGCGCGTCTGGATCGACAACTGGCCCGTTGTCTGCAAAGTCCTGAAATTCCAAAAGCCAGACACGCGAGACGGTGCACTTCCAGACACTTGGGTAGATCTTCCAGCCTGTACCGATATTCTGATGAGCTGGAAAAAACTTCGCGTCATAGGTTTGGCCTGGGACGCTTTGATCGACAAAGACTGGGGCCCAACCGCACCAAATGACAACTTCGACAAATACCGATTGTGGTACGCGAAGGAGTTTGTCGGGGGTTCGGTTGATATCCTGACTTCGTCCACGCGGGTGCCTAACATCGTCCCGATATTGCCCGGCCCATTACCTACCGACGCGGATGCCGGTGTGTTGGCGGATTGGGATCTCAGTTCACTCGACGCCGGCGACTCGCCTGCTATCCCGCCTACTAGTCCGTGCGATGCGCTTCTGCCACCAGGCGCGGAACACAAACTCTACCGAAAGTGCGAATGCACGTATACCTTGAACATGCAGGTGGACGACCGGACGGTGGAGGAGGGTGCATCCTCGATCCATCATCCGCAAATACCTCCTGTGCCGATAAAGATCATCAATGATCTTTAGGACTGATTGAGATAGCTCATCCCCGGTTTGCCCTGCCATCCGGGGTCGGGCTCAAGAGCAGAGAGAGTTTCGGGCGGAGCGTCCTTAAAGCGCTCCGCCCTTAACTTTTCCCCGCGTCATTTATTATGCCCACCTGCATCACAGCGCGGGCATGACTGGTCCGCCGGCAGTAATGAAAAATCATCGATGAAGAGCTCGGCCAGTATCTCCTTCCATGAATCCCTGTCTAAACTAAACAGTGAAGAGTAGCTGGTGCTACAGCCGCATGGGCTCGAGGTAGCAGCCGTGTTCCGCGGCGCGTCAGGATTGCTGACGACGATGAAGTCTGTCGCGTTGTTGTTGGTATCCTTGCAGCTAACGGTTCTCCTGGCCGACCTGGTTGCGGTCAACACCGCGGTCGGAGTTGCTTCCGAGCAATTGGCGCTACCGTACCCGATCAAATCTGCGACAGTGACGCCGGTTGGGCAACCGTTAGTCGTGGCAGCTACAGCAGCGCCTAAGACGAGGGCAACCTTGCCATCGGTTGCGGACATGTTAATTCCCGTATTGGTAGCATCAGCCGCCGGCAGCGCCGTGCCGGTCGTCGGCGTTGTGGGAGCAAGCTTAATCAGGAAGAATTGTCCCGGAGCAACAGTACCCGATGAAAGAGTTATCGTGTTGCTGCTTGAAAACGACCCGGTCGCGGACGCGTATTGGACCGAGTAATTAGTTGTTGAGAAGTCGACGGTCGTCGCTCCTCTATTGAATACTTCGACAAAGTCATTCCGGAAAGTGGCACCTGAGTTACTGCCGCCGCCGTAGACCTGGGTAATGATCAATTTGCTTCCGTCGTCATCCGTGATGCCAACGGTTCCCTGGCCGGTCGCAGGAGAAATCTCAGCGTTAACCGGGTTGGATAGAATGACAAAGAGAGTTTCACAAATCGCCTCATTCGCAGTATCGCCTTTAACCTGGACAGTTATCGGTTTGCTGGTCTCGCCAGGGTTGAAAGTCAAAGAGCCGTTCGTGCTGATGTAGTCTGTCCCAGCCGCCGCCGTGGCTGGGCTGACTGAAGACGTTGCGTAATCCACTGTGACCGTTTGATTGCTTGGCGGCGACAACGTCACGGTAAAGATGGAGGGCGTGGCGCCGCTGTTTCCCTCCGTGACTGTCACATCGTTAATGCTGAGGGCGGGACTATCATCATTTTGAATCGTCCCCTGACCCTGGCCGTTGCCCACAGTCGCGCCGGTGACATTGCTCACATTCACAAAGAAACTCTCGTTCATCTCAATGTCCGTATCGCCGTTAACGCTGACATCGAAAGCGAAAGTCGTACTGCCAGCGGCGATAGTCTGAGACGTTTGGCTCTTCGCCGAATAGTCGCCGCCCGCTGTCTTAGCCGTTCCGTCCTGAGTGGCAATGTCGAAAGTTACGCCGCCAGTAAGCGCTGGAGCTGAAAGGCTGACTATGAAATGAAAAGTTGTCGAGCCGGTGTTGCCTTCGTTCAGCGAAACATCATTGACAGTTAGTGTCGGCGGTACATCGTTGTCGGTGATGGTGCCCTGACCCTGGTTGTCCAGAATGGAGGCGTTCGTCGCATGGAAAAGAATGACGAAGAACGTTTCTTCGGGTTCGTCGAGGGTGTCTCCATTAACCAGGACGGTGACGATCTTCGATGTTTCGCCAGGATTAAAGACGAGCTGGGTCGTCGGGATCGCGTTGTAGTCCGACGGTTCGATCGCCGTGCCGTTGGCTGTTGCGTAATCAACCGTGACGGTTGCGGCGCTCGCGGCGATTAGCGAAACGGTGAAGTTGGCTGAGACGGTGCCGCTGTCTCCCTCAGTTACAGTGACGTCACTGATTGCGATGTCCGCCGTCTGTCCGCTGCAAGTGTTCGCCGCATCGCTGCTGTTACGGGGCGATGGTGTATGGACAAAGAAGTCACCCGCGTTGTCCGTGTTGTCCACGCAGCCGCCGCCCTTCCTAACGTCGGCCGTGGCGTTGCCCGGAGCGGCTGCCGGTGTCGAACCTTCAGAGCAGGAGGCGGAAGCTCCATAGCCAACCAGATCAAGAATACTAGTGTTCGCCGGGCACGCGCCGTTGAGCAAAATTGTATTGCTAACCAGCGCAACCTTTCCCGCGGAGGTGGCCATCGCCATGCTCCCGATCGCATCGGGCGTCGGTAGATTGCTTGTTCCGTTTGCACCTTGCGCTTCCTGGATAAGGTAATACCTCCCGGGTGCGATGAGCCCATTTGTAAGATTCGTCTTGGACCAACTGCTGGCAGTATCGCCGGCGTACTGCACGGAATAGCCGTCCAGGCTGACAGTTGTCGTGCCGCGATTAAATATTTCGATGAAGTCATTCTTGAAAGTCGTCCCGCTGTTTCCACCGCCGCCGTAAACCTGGCTGATGACCAGCAAGGCCAAGTCGTCATTCTGAATTGTTCCGAGTGCCTGATTGTCACCAATGACTGCTCCGCCGATCGGGTTCGTTAGATTAACGAAGAAGGTCTCGTCGGGCTCGACCAGCAGATCACCGTTGACCGTAATGCCGATCTGCTTGGTCGTGTCTCCCGGATTAAACGTGAGCGTGCCGCTCGCCGACTGATAATCACTGCCGGCGGTCGTTGCGGTTCCATTCGCAGTTGCGAAATCAACCGTCACGATCTGATTGCTCGCGGGCGTCAGCGTGACATTGAACGTAGCACTCGCGGCGTCGTTGTTACCCTCCGTAATATTCAAATCATTAATCGAGAAGGTCGGCGTCGGTGGCGCAGCGTCGTCGTTAACGATCGTGCCCTGGGCTTGAGCGTCCGTGATGGTGGCGTTCATAGGCGTGGTCAAATTAACAAAGAAGGTTTCGTTCTGTTCGAAGGTCGTGTCGCCGTTGACCGCCACGCTTATAGTCTTCGAAGTTTCACCCGGACTGAAGGTGAGCGTGCCGCTAGCTGACTGATAATCATTGCCGGCAGTGGCCGTGTTATCGGCGGTCGCATAATTCACCATCACCGTCTGACCGCTGGCCAGGGAAAGTGTGATCGTGAAAACTAAAGGCGTTGTTCCGCTATCGCCTTCAATAATTGAAACGTCTTTGATCGAAAGCGAAGGCGCTGGATCGTTGTCGTTGATGGTTCCCTGGCCCTGACTATCGATGATCGTTCCATTAGCCGCGTTTGAAAGATTGACGAAGAATGTCTCGCTAGGTTCGTCGAGGGTGTCGCCGTTGATTGGAATCGTGATTGTCTGGGTCAGTACGCCGGGGTTAAAGGTGACCATGCCGCTCGTTGATTGATAATCAGCGGGTGCGGTCGCGGTACCATCGGCCGTCGCGTAGTTCACCGTTACAGCATTCCCGCTCACCGCGGATAGCGTGACGGCAAAGTTCGCGTTAACGGTTCCGGTGTTTCCCTCCGTGATCGCCACGTTGTTGATGGTAATCTCTGGTTTGCAGTCCCCGACCGGCGAAGTAGTATTGCGCGGGTTTGCCGGAGCAGACAGAAAATCAGCCGCATTATCATTCGTATCGACACAGCCGCCCGCTTTCCGGAAGGCTGCGGTCGTGTTCGACGGCGCGCCGGCTGGGCCCGCACCTTCATAACAGTGGCCGGGTGTGGATGCGCTGTTGCCATAGCCGGCGAGGTCAGAAATCGCGCCGCTGGTGGGATTGAAAGGAGTCAAGAGGTCGTCGCCGGGACACGTCGCAGCAGGAAGAAGAGTTATGCCGGCCACGAGCGCCAGTTTGCCAGCGGTGTTCGACATCGTAATCGTGCCGATCGCGTCCGGCGCAGGCAGGGCCACGCCATTCGTCGTGCCCCCAGCTTCCTGAACCAGGTAGTAGCGTCCCGGAGCAATAATGCCTTTGCTCAGGTTCGTCTTGTTAGCGCCGAAGTTGGCGCCGACGCTGGCGTACTGGATCGAGTAAGGCGTGATCGAGAAATCCACGGTCGTCGTGCCGCGATTATAGAGTTCCACAAAATCATTCCGGTAAGGCGCGCCTGAATTGTCGCCGCCGCCAAACACTTGACTGATGACCAGCGCGGCACTGTCATCATTCTGAATTGTGCCCGTGCCTGAACCATCCGTGACGCCCGCGTTGTTGACGTTGCTTATGTTGACGCTGAAGGCTTCGTTCGGCTCGACGAGGGTGTCGCCGTTCACCGTCACGTCAAACGTGTAACTTGTTTGTCCGGCCTGAATCGTCTGGCTCGAGAGACTCCGCGCAACATAATCAGCGCTGCCGGCGGCGGCTGCCCCGTCTGTTGTGGCGATGTCGAAAGTAATGCCGCCCGGCGGCGCTGGTAGAGTTGAACTGACGATGAAAGTGAAGGTGGTCGTGCCGTTGTCGCCTTCAAACGCCGCTACATCGCTAACGCTAAGCGAGGGACTGTCGTCGTTAATGATCGTTCCTACGCCTTGCCCGTCACCAATACTCGCACCCGAAACATTGCTCATGTTCACCAGGAAAGTTTCGTTCGGCTCGAGGATGACATCGCCGTTGACCGCCACGTCAAACGTATATGTCGATAGCCCAGCAGGTATGGTCTGTGAGGTCAGAATGCGAGCGACATAGTCGTTATCCGCGTTGGTCGCCGTACCGTCCTGGGTCGCTATATTAAAGGTGACGCCTCCAGCAGTAGCGGGTGTCGAAAGGCTTACCGTAAAGCTGAAAGTTGTAATGCCCGCGTTGCCCTCAGTCGCACTGACATCGTTAATTGCCAGCGAGGGCCCATTTACAGTCAGCGTCGCTGGATCGCTGTGGGCCGTCGTCCCGCCATCTGTGACCGAGGCTGTGATGTGCGCCGTTCCCGGATTGTGAGCGGAGACAGTTGCCGTCGCGATGCCGGTGCCCGGATTCGTCGAGACTAAATCAGGCGTCGCCACGGCGGTGTTATCGGAGTCAAAAGTGATGGCCACACCAACCATCGCCCGGCCAAACTGATCGAAGGCTTGCGCGGTGAACGGCGCGGTTTGTCCAACGGTGATTGCGCTGGAAGGTGGCGAGATTGTTACCTTCGCCGGATGACCCGGGCAGTTGCCGAACGGCGTGCCGTCAACCTTTAAACCCGGCGAGAATTTTCGCGCGCCGGCAATGGTAGAGTGCAGGACGAAACTCCCCTTGATGTCCGGTGAACGGGTTATTGATTGCGCGTTGCCTCCGTTCAAGCCGTTGGCGCTGCCGTACGAGAACTGCGTGACGAGGTTGCCTGATCCATCGTGCACCAGGATGGTGAGTCCACCGTTGGTTAGTGACAAGCCGCCAGACGATGCTTTAACTACCTGTGAGCAACCAAAAAGTGAATCGTTCGAGTTAAATGTGCCGCCGCCAAAGATGACCAGCGTCTCGCCCAGGGGCAGGACCGCGTTCGCTGCGAAGGTATGCCGAACTGTCTCGGTCGAACTCGTTGTCGAGTGAGTTCGTAGAGTCCAACCGGAGATGTCGACGGGCGTGCTGCTTGAATTGACCAGCTCGACGAACTCATCCTGCGCAGAGTCGCGCGTGCCGTCATGGTTCGCGTCGCCAACGGTTCCGGCGGGAGGATCGGCGAGGACTTCGTTTAAGACTACCGTCGGAGCAGTAATATTCAGAGTCGCGCTTCCGGTGATGCTCTGTGAACTCGCCCTGATTGTCGACTGGCCCTCTGCGGTTCCGAACGCCAGACCCGTCTGGTCGATCGTCGCTGCGTTGGGGTTCGCCGATTCCCAGGAGAATGTCAGACCCGACATCTCGTTTCCGAACTGATCGATACCGTGGGCCGTGAACTGCTGCCTGCCGCTTGCCGGGATGGTCGCGGACCGGGGTGCAACGTCGATGCGGGTCAGCACCCGGGGAACTTCGCGCACCGTCAGCGTTGCCTCCGCCGATTGCGTGCCATGAGCGGAAGCCGTGATGTGGGTCAGGCCGGCCTCAAAACTCGTCCCCAATCCATTCTGATCAATAGTGGCTACTGCGGTATTACTTGACTGCCAGGAAAAGATGACGCCGGAAACTTCGTTGCCACTCGCATTCAGGGCGCGAGCGGTAAACTGCTGTTTCGTCCCTGCATCGATTGCGGCGGATGAGGGCGTGACTTCGATGCGAACGAACGAATTGCATTGAATGAATCCTGCGCCGTTGACCTGCGTGCCGGGACTGAAACTCCTGTCGCCATCGCCGCTCGCCGACTGATGCAACACGAAGGTTCCGCTTATGTCTGGTGAACGGGTCATTGACTGATTAGCGTCGCCATTGAGTCCGGTCGAGCCGCCCCAGGTGAGGGAAGTAATGATTGCGCCCGTCGAATCGCGGAGAGTGATCGCGCCGCCACCATTCGTGAGTGAGAGACCTCCTGACGAAGCCTTTACCACGAGGGCCCCGGCAAACGCCGGGTCGTTTGGATCGAGTGCGCCGCCGCCAAAGACTACCGAAGCGGAGCAGGCAGCCAGGATCGAGCCCGCTGCAAACCTATGTCGGAGCGTGTCGGTCGTCGTGCTTGAACTCCGCGAGAACAATTGGTAACCGCTGATGTCGATGTCATGCGTGGTCGTATTGACCAGTTCAATAAATTCATCGTCGCTAGAGTCGCGCACGCCGTCGCGATTCGCGTCGCCGGCAATTCCGTCTGGAGGATCAGCCAGTACTTCGTTGATGAGAACGTCGCGGCTGGCGTCTCCGCTAAAGGTCACCGAAACGGGGTTGCTCGCGCGGCCATCCGACTGAACAAAAAGATCGACAGTACCTGCCCCGCGCAGATCACGCGGCACCAGGACATGGATCTCGTCGAGGCCCGGCAGGTCAGGTGAAGCGGACACACTTTCAGGGTTGATGACTCGCCCGCCGATGGCGACGAAATTTTGCGAAGCATTGCGCGTGCCGGTTGTAAAGATAGTCAAACGCAGGTTGCCGTCGCTTGGATCGAACGGTCCGTCCTGCAAGGTTCCACTGTTTAGAATCACGCCCGGTCCCGAGCCGTCACCATTTTTAGTGAAGACTCCCGGCGCCGACCGCAGCGTAGGCACGGTGCCGTGCGAAGTGAAGTTCTCAGAATTTGTGATCGACACCTCGGCGGTCCCGATTTCAGTCTGCGGCGGCAAGAGAAAATTGACCTGGCCGGGCGACACGAAAAAGATCTGGGCCGCGCGGCCATTGACCGTCACGGTGGTGCCGCCCACGTTCGCGGGGAACGTTCCGTTGGGCAGCCTTTGAGACTGTTGCGTCGAGTTCGCCAGCGCTCCGCCGATAGCCACGGCTATGCTGTCCGGCGCAGACGCTTTAGTTGTGGAAGGTTCCTTTCCGAATGACGCTCCGTTAAGGATCGTTATCGCGCCGAAAGACGGGCGCGATGGTACCCCGGCCATGTAGATCTCAGAGTCGTTGGCAAGCTCGGGATTATCCAAAGTTCCGGAAAGGACTCGCGGAAAATTGAAAGCGACCACGGAGCCATCATCGTTGAGGGAAGAGACGACGTCGGCAGACGCGGAAGACGGCGCGTTTGTAACCTTTGTCATTTGCGACGAGGGGATGTCGAAGACGTAGAGTTCGACGCCGCCATCTGAGTTCGCCGCTGCGCCAGACACAGTTCGTCGCGTCGCAAAGGCGATGCGGGTTCCGTCACCGCTGATCGTTGGGTGGAGCGGGACCTCCGTCGTTCGCGAGCCCAAAGAAGTAATCTGTCTGGCCACAGCGCCGCCGCGGCCGTCGAACAGAAAAACCTGTGTTGTGTTGGTTGCAGTCTCAGCGGCAAAGACGACTCGTGAACCGTCGTCGCTGATCGCGCGTCCATAGGTTATCGCCAGCGACTGCATATTGCCTGCTAGAAGTATCGTCGGCCCCAACCCCAGGCGTGGTTGTTCGATCAAATCGCGCTTCGCGCTCGGCGTGGCTCCAGAGTCACGAATGTAGGCGACGCTGGCGCCGTTCCCACTAATCTTCGCGTCGCTCGCTCCGACTGTTCCTGTCGTATTGGTGAGTTGAGTGAAGCTGGCGGCGACTGTGTCGTAGAAAAATATTTCCAGGTTACCGTCCGAGTTTTGTCCGGCCAGATCGCGGTTGGAAGAGAAAGCAATGAAGCGGCCATCGTCGCTGATCGACGGTTGGAAGTTTCCATTCGTGACGCGGGTCGCGACTTCGCCCGGTGAAGTGTTAGTCACTTGAATCAGCCTGGATCCTTCGAGGAGAAACACTTCCGAGTTGCCGTCGGGGTTTGTGCCGAGCGGATCGTCTTTCGAAGTAAAGGCGATGCGCGATCCATCTTGTGAGATTGCCGGAGCAACTGCTCGTGTCCCTCCCATTTGAAAAAACGCGGCCGGATCGCTCGCGACGTTGGCGCGAATCGCACGGAAGCGATCCGTGCCGCCGCCGCCGGCGATGTCCTCGGTCGATTCAAACGCGAGAACTCTGCCGTCGCCGCTGATCGACGGGTTGAGGTTGATGCCTTCTTCGGTCGTGTTCGTGACCCGACGCAGAACAGGGGATTGCGTCTGCCCTCTGTGCAGACTGGTAAGACAGAGCGCAGTTGCCCCGGCCAAAATGAAGACAGATATTCTTACCTTGCGCACGGGAGGTTCGGTCCGAAAAGAAACGGCGGGATTCTACAGATCTCTTCCAGAAAAACAATGAAATGGAATTTGCTACACGGTGTCGGTTAGCAAGCGGCGGCACTAGCATGCAGACGTCGAACGAATGCAGCTTGGGTGTCAGAAGCCCGACCGTGAAGGGAGGGTCCCGTCACACGCACTCCTGATCAAGAGATTGACGACGAACGGTTTGGTCGCATACCGATCACCGGAGGAGAGCAGCGTCGCCCTTGCTTACGCGCGGGCTTCTGACACAGCTCGTTCCGCGACGTCCGCGCTCCCAGCAAATGCAACCTCCGTACTTGGCACAGAACACGGTGACAGATCGTCGCCGGTAGCATCTTTACTATCGCTGCGCTACGATTCATCGATTCACTTTTTGAGGGCGGCGTAACGAAGCAGCCTACGGTCGTTACTTAAGGAGACCAGGAAAGCATGAAAGTATTGATCGCAGGGGCCAGCGGGCTGGTGGGTTCGGCCTTAATTCCGGCCTTGGAAGCCGAAGGCGCTGAAGTCACACGTCTGGTTCGCTCGTCAGCCGGCGCGGGAGAGATCGAATGGCATCCGAATAATGATCAGATCGACGCCAACAGCCTGGAAGGCTTCGACGCAGTGATCAATCTTGCCGGTGAAAACATAGCCGCGGGCCGTTGGACTGACGATCTGAAGCGCAAGATCCACGACAGCCGCGTGAACGGCACTCATCTATTGAGCGAAGCGATAGCCAAGCTCGCGCAGCCGCCCAAGGTTTTCCTGTGCGCATCGGCTACGGGTTTCTATGGCGATCGCGGCGATGAGACTCTGGACGAACAGAGTGATTCGGGCGGCGGCTTTCTTGCCGGCGTCTGCCGCGAATGGGAGCAGGCGACTGAGCCGGCAAGCGCAGCCGGCGCACGCACAGTCAATCTGCGGTTCGGGCCGATCCTCGCGCGTGAAGGCGGGATGCTCGCGAAGCTTTTGACCCCGTTCAAAATGGGCATGGGCGGAAAAGTCGGTTCAGGAAAGCAATACATTAGCTGGGTGGCGATCGATGACGTGGTCAACGCGATCAAGTTGGCGCTCAAAGACGAATCGATCCGCGGACCTTTGAACATCGTGTCACCGCACCCGGTGACGAACGAAGAATTCACGAAAACTCTCGGCCACGTGCTTTCTCGTCCGACAGCTCTGGCGATGCCGGCGTTCGCCGTGCGACTGGCGTTCGGAGAAATGGCGGACGAGATGCTGCTCACGAGCCAGCGCGTGATTCCGAAGAAACTAAATGATGCGGGTTACGACTTTCAGCAACCGGAATTGGAAGGGGCCCTGCGGAAGCACGTTGGGTAGATTGAAGAGCGCAACCCCGTCGACACAAAGGAGTCCCGTAGGCACGAAATATTTATAGAACGCGCGATCCTAAATTGATTCGTCGCTCCGAAGGAGTCGGCTATAAGTATGCCGTCCCTAACGGGACTTCAGCCAAACGGTCACCACAGCAACAACGCCAACAAATATCGAAACACTCCCGCGCCGATCAACACCCAAAACGCATTGGCCCGATAACGCAGCAGGATCAGGAGAATGATCACGGCCATTCCCAGACCGATGACCGAGTGTATGCCTGAGCGGCCGACGCTCCAGGCGGCGGCGACCAGTAGGCCGGCAACGGCGGGCGCGACTCCGCGGAGAAAGGCCTGCATCTGTCTGTTGGTTCGAAAGCGTCGGAACGATGAACCGGCGGCGATCGTCATTAGAAACGACGGCAGGAAAACGCAAATCGTAGCGAACAGGGCGCCGATGGTACCCGCCACGCGATAACCAACGAAGGTCGCCATGATCAAAACAGGGCCGGGAGTGATTTGGCCCAGCGCGGTCGCGTCGGCAAACTCCTGATGCGTGAGCCAGTGATGCGAATTGACCACCTCGGCCTCGATCTCGGGAATCATCACAAAGCCGCCGCCAAAAGTGACCGACCCTATCCGCAGAAAAATAAACGCCAGGGAAAGCGCGAGGCCAAGTTTGGCCAAACCCGGGATCGCAACTAAAAAGAAGGCGCGCGAAGAAGAGTTGTTCGTCGATTCAAAATCATCTAAGCCCTCCTCTTCCGATTCGGCATCATCCAGGACGTCGTCCTTGTAGTCATCCAGATCCGGCTGTGCTATGCCCGCCTCGCTCATCCGTCGCAGACGTTCTTCGGCAATCGCTTCAGTCAAGTAACCGCCAACGAACTTGTGCGGCTTGGCGCGTCTCTTGGCCATCCGGCTGCGAATGCGCTGTTGGCGGCGATGAGCAAATCCGCGAATCCGCTCCAGACGCGAGAGTTGCTTTTCACGAAACGTTTCGATGCCGATGCCAACCAGCCCGGAAAGCAAAATAACTTCGACAACCGTGGCTTTGAAGATCACTACGGCCGCGCAGGCGAGAATCATCAGGATTCGTTGCCACGGCTGGCTGACAGTTTGTTTACCCATGCGCCAAGCCGTCACCGCAATCAACGCGACCACGGCTGAGTTGAAGCCGTGAAACAACTGCTCCGTATTAGGGAGCGCGCGGAAACGATCGTAGAAGATCGCCAGCGCGATCATCATGAACATCGACGGCAGGACGAAAGCCGAAAGCGACGCGCCGGCGCCGCGCCACCCTCGCAGGCGATATCCGATGTAGGTGACGGCGTTACCCGCGCTGGTGCCGGGCAGGCTTTGACCAAGGGCGAGGGCTTCCACAAAATCCTGCTCGCCGAGCCAACGCCGTTCAAGCACGACAACGTGCCGGATTTGTGAGAGGACGGCAAAACCGCCGCCGAATCCGGTAAGTCCGATTTTAAGGAATGAAAGAAAGAGTCCACCCAGGGTGGCGGTTCGCGAAATTTGTTTTAGCCGTCGATGGCCGTATCGCGCGCGCGTTCTGATCTTGTGAACACGCTGACGTGGGTGTGTGCGTCTGGCAAACGACTGATGTTCCACTGAGGTTTGGAGTGTAGCATGTCAGAAGCCTGCGCGTGAGCAAGGGCTGCGTACTATCTGCTTCAGTTTGAAACCAGAAACTCCCTGGTGCCGGGAGCGCGGACGGCTCGTCCGCACTAAGCGCGAAGCGCGAACGAATCAACCGAAGGGGCCTTGTCGAGAGAGGGAGTACGACTTCGTGCCCACGGCGCTGGCGGACGGGACGTCCGCGTTCCCAGCATTCACGGGAATCTGACTTTTGGAATTGAGGCAGTAAGTTGCGCTGCCCTCCCTTACGGTCGGGCTTCTGGTACTCAGCCGACCACCCGGGCGGCGGCTTCCTTTTGAGCTGAGAACTCGGGGAGGGCTTCAAACACTTCCAAAGCGTACTTGACGTTGCCGAACGGCGCTGACACCTGCACGCCCTGAATCATGTCGCGCACTTCCATCAGCGATTCCCGGGCGATCTTTAAGCCTTCATCGCGACCGGCCTCTTTGCTGACGGCCGAGGCATCGCGCATACGATCCATGATCGAAGGGGTCACGCGCACGCCGGGAACTTCGTTGTGCAGAAATTCCGCGTTGCGGAACGAGACGAGAGGCCAGATGCCCGCCACGATGGGAATGCGACAGTGCTCGATACCTTTGAGAAAATCCTTCAACTGATCAGTATCGAACACCGGCTGAGTGATCGCGTATTGAGCTCCGGCTTCAACCTTGTATTCAAATCGTTTGATTTCTTCGTCCAGATTGATCGCTCCGGGGTTTACGCCTACGCCAATGCAGAAGGCGGTCGGCTGCCCAATCGGGTTGTTGCCAATATCGAGGCCGTGATTCAACTTGTTCACCATGTTCGTCAGGCCGATGGCGTCGATGTCGAAAACGGCGGTGGCGTCGGGATACGGTCCCATCTTTGGCGGATCGCCGGTAATCAATAAAAGGTTGCGCAGGCCCAGCGCGGCCGCGCCCAACAAATCCGACACCATGCCGAGCAGGTTCCGATCGCGACAGCAGTAGTGCAACACTGATTCAATTCCGATTTGTTGCTCCACCAGAACGGCAGTAGCCAGGGCGCTCATGCGCGACTGCGCGCGGGCGCCATCCGGAATGTTCACGCCGTCGACCCCTGCGTCTTTCAAGAGCCTGATTGAATCGAGAGTCTTTTGAGTATCGCAACCCTTCGGCGGGAGTACCTCGACTGAGGTGACGAATTCGCCCAGAGTTATTTTGCGTGACCATGCCGAACGTAGTTCGGCCGGCATGACCTCGACATCCGGCAGCGGCGTCTGCTCGTCGACAATTGCCGGCAGGTTCCCGGACGTGAAAACTCTCTGCGCGCGCGGTGACGCGGCCCGGACTGCATCACTGATGAACTTGATATGAGCAGGCGTGGTGCCGCAACACCCGCCGATGAATTTTGCGCCTGCCTGGATGAAGCGCTTGGCAAACTTTGACATGTACTCTGGCGAGCACATGTAGAACTGTCGTCCCTGTACGTCACGCGGCAGGCCGGCGTTGGGCTGCGCGGCAAGTTTCTTCGATGTAACAGCGCGCATCTTTTCAAGTGCCGCGAGAATGATGGCGGGACCGACTCCACAGTTCAGGCCGATCACGTCCGCGCCGAATTGGTCCAGTTGTTCAGTGAAAACTTCCGGCGTAGTCCCGTAGGCCGTGTTGCCGTCCGTGTACAAGGCAATCTGCGCGATGATGGGTAAGTCGCATAATTCGCGTATGCCGCGAATGGCGTGTTGAATCTCAGAAAGGTCGGAAAATGTTTCCAGGACGAAGAGATCGACGCCGCCTTCAAGCAAAGCGCCGGCCTGCTCTTTGAAAAGGTCCCTGGCTTCGTCAAACGAAGTTGGTCCCAAAGGTTCGATGCGCAAACCCAACGGGCCAATTGCGCCGGCCACATAGGCTTTATCGCCCGCGGCTTCACGCGCGAGGTGGGCGGCGGCAATGTTGATTTGGCGGAGGCTGGCTTCCAGACCGTATTGGGCCAGCTTGGGCGCGGTCGCGCCGAATGTATTTGTCTCGAGGATATCGGCGCCGGCGCGGACGTAATCGGCGTGGATTCCGCGCACCAGGTCGGGCAGGGTCAGGTTCAACTCATCGTAGCAGCGGTTGATGTACACGCCGCGTTCATAGAGCATCGTGCCCATCGCGCCGTCAAAGACGTGAATGCCGTCCTCGTCTAACAGTTCTCTGAAGGTCCGCATCTTCTATTTGCCGTGCTTAGTGCTTTGAGCTTTGCACTTTGATTTTTACCGCGCGCCGCGCCTGGTTAGCCATGTCCTACGGCGCGGCATGAGATAAAAACAAAGCACCAAGTACAAAGCCCCACTACCCAAAATAAAAATCCCGCGCCAAACAACGCGGGACTTCAATCCATCTGAAGTGTTTCGGTTCGTTCTTTGCGAACTTCCGAGCTGTTTAGCCGTTTGTTTTACGTGGCCGCAAGTCGCCTTAACTCACCACGTTTTTCAAGAGAGTTTATAGCCTCTGTCAGCAGCCCATGTCAAGACTACCCCTTTACCCTCGTTTCGATACCTCAAGCGCTCAGTCTTGACAGCTAACGCCCGTTCTGGCTGAATGCTCACAACTCTCCTGCGTTTCACTTCGAAATTAGATTGGCTGGACTTAAGGCACTTGATGGATCGGAGATAATTTTCTTATGAGTGAACCAATGGACATGCCGACCAACGAAAGACAACTGGCCATTGCCGACCGCAGTTTTTTCGGCCACCCCCGCGGGCTATCCACGCTCTTCTTTACCGAGATGTGGGAGCGGTTCAGTTTTTATGGTTTGCGGCCGCTGCTCGTTTTGTTCATGTCGGCGGCGATCCTCGACGGTGGCTTTAACATTGATCGCGAACAGGCGTCGGCCATAGTCGGTATCTACGCAGCCAGCGTTTACCTGGCGTCGCTTCCGGGGGGGTGGGTTGCCGATCGGCTCCTGGGTTTGCGCCGCGCCATCATGATCGGCGCCGTGCTTATCTCAGCCGGCCACATTTGCATCAGTCTTTCATCCTTAGCGCAAACCAGGGTTCCGTTCTTTCTCGGCCTGATACTAATCGTTTTGGGCACCGGCTTGCTCAAGCCAAATATCTCCGCAATCGTCGGCGACCTTTACCCCGAAGGCGGCGCCCGCCGCGATGCCGGCTTCTCAATCTTCTACATGGGCATTAATACCGGCGCCTTCCTGGGACAACTGGTGACGGGTTTCCTGGGCGAAAAGGTCGGCTGGCACTTTGGCTTCGGAGCCGCCGGTGTCGGCATGCTAATCGGTTTAGCCTGGTTCGCGGCCCGTTCAAAGAAAACGTTAGGCGATCTTGGCCTGCAACCCTCGCGTCATCCGGATCCGGCGGTGCAGCGGCGGCAGGATCTCACGATCAAACTCGCGCTGGCCATAGGACTAGGAGCGCTGGCCGTTGTTGTAGTAATCGCGGCGATGGGCGTAATCCAGATTAACCCGCAGGCAGTTGGCCAGAAGATGACGTACGTCCTGGTCGGTGTGGCCGTACTCTACTTCGGGGCATTGTTCATCTTTGGCGGACTCACCAGCGATGAAAAGAAAAGGGTCGGAGTCATCTTCATTCTGTTCGTTTTCGCGGCGATATTCTGGGCCGCTTTTGAGCAGGCGCCTACGTCGCTCAATTTGTTTGCAAAAGACTTTACGAATCGAACGCTACTGGGTTGGGAAATTCCCGCGACGTGGTTTCAATCAGTTAACTCGGCCTTCATAATTCTGCTCGCGCCGGTATTCGCGGCGCTTTGGCTTTCGATGGGCAAGCGGGGTATCGATCTGTCCAGCCCGGCCAAATTCGCGATCGGTCTTTTGTGCGCCGGGGTGGGGTTCGCAATTATGATCTTTGCCGCCAACATCGTGGTCAAGGGCGGGGGACTAATCAAGGTTTCCTTTCTCTGGCTCACGTTCAGTTACTTCTTTCAGACTGTGGGGGAACTTTGCCTGAGCCCCGTCGGTCTCTCGTCAATGACGAAACTCGCTCCTCGCAAGTACGTCGGCCAGATGATGGGCATCTGGTTTCTCGCCAGTTCCGTCGGAAATCTGATCGCGGGACTAGTCGGCGGTAAAGTCGATCCCAAGAAGCTCGACCAGATGCCGATTCTTTTCATCGGGACAACTGGCGCCCTCGTTTTTTCCGGGTTGCTATTGTTGGCGTTGACGCCGCTAATCAAGAAACTCATCCCGCGCGAAGCAAAATAAAATACTGACTCAATCCAGAGGAGACTGTTGTGCGCAAACCTTTCTATCACGTTGTCGTTCTGACCTTCGTTCTGTTCCATGCGGTTGCGGTCTTCGCACAGGACAAGCTGCTCACCATCGACGACATCTTTGATCCGGCCAAGCGAGTCAATTTTAGCGGTACTCCGGCTAGCCCTCGTTGGTTGAAAGACGGCGTGCACTACATCGTCGCCAGTAAAGATCGAACTGCTTCACCACGATTGCTCAAGGTCAATGCCATTACGGGCAAGTCAGAACCGTTCTATGACAGCGCCAGGATGGAAACAGCGTTCGCGGCCTTGCCCGGGTTTAGTAAAGAAGTCGCGCATCGCCTTGCAAACCAAGCCAGTTACCAGATGAATCCTGCGGAGACCGCGGTGCTAATCAACCACGCCGGCGACCTGTTCTACTATGAGTTCGGCAGCGACCGCGCGGTGCGCTTGACCAGTAACCCTGAAGAAGAAGTAGGTGAAGCGTTCAGTCCCGATGGTCGCATGATCAGCTTTATTCGCGACAATAATCTTTACGTCGAAGACGTCGGCAGCCAGCGTCGCGAGCGGGCGTTGACGCGCGACGGCAATCCAAAGCTCTTGAATGGCCGCCTGGATTGGGTTTACCAGGAAGAGCTTTACGGGCGCGGCAACTTTGGCGCGTACTGGTGGAGCCCGGATTCGACGCGTATCGCATTTCTGCAAATCGACGAGCGCCCGGTTCCCACTTTCGTGGTAGTCGATCACATCCCTTACGATCAGAACGTCGAAGACACTCCGTATCCGAAAGCCGGCGATCCAAATCCTATCGTCAAGCTCGGGGTCGTCAATGCCTTGGGTGGCGACGTGCGCTGGGTCGATACTTATAAATATCCCGCCGAAGATCGGCTCATCGTACGGGTGGGTTGGCAGCCCGACGGCAAGAGAGTCATCTACCAGGCACAGAATCGGGAACAGAGTTTTCTGGATCTGAATTCCGCCAATCCCGATGACGGCAAGTCGTCGACCATCTTTCGCGAGACGGGCAAAGCCTGGGTCGAGGTCGTTGACGACGGCTTACGCTATTTCAAAGACGGTTCCTTTCTTTGGCTCAGCGATCGCAGTGGTTGGCGGCACATCTATCACTATGGAGCTGACGGCAAACTGATCCAACAAGTCACAAACGGTGAATGGGACGTGCGTTCGCTGGATGAAGTTGAAGAAGGGAAGGGAACGGTCTACTTCAGCGCGAGCGAGCACAGCTTCATCGCGAACCACGAATACTCAATCAAGCTGGACGGCTCAGGTCTTAAGCGCCTCACGAACGCGGAAGGAAATCATCGGGCGTCGTTCAACTCCAACGCCTCGCACTTTATCGATTCGTGGAATGATGTGAATACGCCGACGCAAGTCACGGTTTACGATTCGGCGGGCAAGCTTGTGCGCGCGATTGACGAAAACAAAGTTGACGCTTTGAAGCAATACAAGCTGGGCAAAGTTGAGTTCATGCAGGTGAAGACGCGCGACGGCTTTAACATGGAAGCGATGATGATCAAGCCGCCCGACTTTGATCCGTCAAAGAAATACCCGGTCATGTCGTACACCTACAGCGGGCCGCAGGCGCAGACGGTGCGGAACTCGTGGGGCGGCACGCGATACCTGTGGCATCAGATGCTGGCGCAGAAAGGCTACATCATCTGGATCTGCGACAACCGCACCGCGAGCAACAAGGGCGTTAACTCAGCCTGGCCGCTTTACAAGAACTTCGGCGAACTCGAGTTGCGTGACCTAGAGGACGGATATGCATGGTTGAAGAGCCAGCCATACGTTGATGGTTCGCGCATCGGTCTTTGGGGCTGGAGTTACGGCGGGTTCATGACGAGCTATGCGCTGACGCACAGCCAGACATTCAAGATTGGCATCTCCGGCGGCACGGTTTCCGACTGGCGGAACTATGACTCGATCTATACCGAGCGCTACATGCAGACGCCGCAGAACAACGTGGATGGTTATTGGAAGAGCTCACCTGTTCACTTCGCAAAGGACCTGCACGGCAAGCTCTTGCTGATTCACGGCGCCATCGACGATAACGTGCACATGGCTAACACCGTGCAGTTTCTCTACGAACTTCAGAAGTCAGGCAAGCAAGTGCAGTTAATGCTCTATCCAAAGTCGCGACACGGCGTGACTGATCCAGTGCTGGTTAAGCACATGCAGCAGATGATGACGGATTTTATTCTGGGGAATTTGTAGGACGCCCTTTTTGGCCGAGGAACTCCCTCACTCACTTGTAGCTTCATTTTGTATTGAAGCATGGATCAATGCCACCAGTTCGCCCGTTTGCTGCCTCAGCACGTCGTAGTCTTCCCCAACGGTAGATAAATCACCGCCCGGATAGTGTTGCGCCCAAAACTGTTCGGTGAGGCTTTCGCAAAGATCGTCGAAGGCGGTGAATTGTGCTTCAAACTTTTTCGCTTCGTCATTCAAGAGTGTAAGGTCATGGACCTTCCGCAGTCGCCATCCATTGGCGATGAGAAACCCCTTCAAATATCTCTCGACGGCTTCATGCAGAATCTCGATGCCGCTGTAGGTTGAACCCGACTGAGCAGAGAGTACATCAGCCGCGCTGAGGCGTTCGCTGGCCAGCAGGAACCAATCTTGCGGGTTGGCTTCGTCCGTCTTCATGCGAGTCTCAGTCCCCGCTGAACAATCTCTTCGTAAAAACCTGCTGAATTCGAAAGGCGGTGCTTATGCTCTTCGGGCGACGTGACGATTAGATCGAAAGGTAGCGAACCCACCCGGGCCCGTACTGGGCGCCAGGCTTTGCGCATTGAGATGGCCTCTCGCACCGGACTCTGCTCAAGCGGCTTGATGATCAGGAGGTCTACGTCGCTATGTTCGTTAGGGTCACCGTAGGCATAGGAGCCGAAAAGAATTACCTGCTGGGGACGAAACTTCTCCAGCAACACGCGCAAGTAAGGATCGAGTTGGTTTGCGATTTTGTGAACAGGATAGCGATGATCGCGCAATACTTTCTCGTTGAGCGCGGGCAGCAAATCGCGATTCAAGCCATTCGGCATATGCGCATCACTCGAGACGAAACTATTTTTCTCGTTCACGGACTGATTATAACACTACGATCGATTGGCTGGCGCGCGTTTGGAGAGCGGGGCACTCAAGTCAGTCTTCATCGTCGCTGACACTTCGGACACCAGTAAGTCGATCTCCCGCCATGATTCACGCGCTTGATGCGCGCGCCGCACTTGACGCAAGCTTCGTCTTCGCGTTCGTACACCTGCCAAAATCTTTCAAACGCTTCGCCGTAAGAAAAACCGTTTGATTGTTCCAGGTTGACTCGGGAGGTTGAGCTGTCTGCGATAGCTTCACGCAGCACGTCGAGAATCGCCTGATGTAAACGCCCAACTCTTTTTGCTGAAAGAGTGGCGGCGATCTTGAATGGATTCACACCCGCGCGAAAGAGCGCCTCGGCTGCATAGATGTTGCCCAGACCCAGGACCCGCGTCTGATCCAACAGCAGCGTTTTTAGTGTGCGACGCGAGCGCGACAGAGTCTCTTTCAGGTAAGCCAAACTGAAGTCTTCACCGAAAGGCTCAGGAGCCAGCTCGTTGATTCCTTTCGTCTTGCTCAGAAGCGCTCGCTTCACCAGCTTCATCACTCCGAATTGTCTTTGATCACAGAAGACCAACCGCCGATCGTTGTCGAGATAGAAAATCGCGTGTGCATGTTTCGGCTCTGCATCGTCGGGAGTTAGGTAAAGGAACTTGCCCGTCATACGCAGATGCACGACGAGGACAAGACTGCGATTGACCGTCTGCCCGCGCAGTGGGGCAGCAGCCCGACCGTTAAGGCGAGCGCCGCCGGCCTCAAGCTCGATCAGAATGTATTTACCGCGCCTGCTGACACCGGCAATCGTCGAATCCTTCAGTTTGCGATTGAAGACAGTCTGGGATAACGGGAGAATTAATTTGGGAAGATTGATCTGGCTGGCGACAATGCGCCGTCCGACGATAGCGGGACGAAGGGCACGCACGACGTGCTCAACTTCGGGAAGCTCAGGCATGTGGGAGAGTTTGTAGTTGGGTTCACGCCCGAGTCAACTCGCTATATCTCAATCACTACTCGATCCGGCTCTTCCTCAACCAGCAAATCGTGCAATCCTTTTGGCGTCGTCCCTACCGTGGCAAACTTGTGGCTCGTCCCTGCCGCCTCGTACACACACGCCACACTCTT
>JAWVEB010000043.1:0-116897 GCA_033856915.1 Blastocatellia bacterium
GTGCGCGTGCCCTCCGGGCTGGGCGGGCATTGGTATGGCGTCTTCCCGGCTCTGGTCAGCGATATCAAAGATCCGGACGGGCAGGGAAGAGTGAAGGTGACGCTTCCCTGGTCGCCCGATACGGGCAGTGGCCAGTACGAAGCGTGGGCGCGATTGGCGACCTTCATGGGCGGCAACAACCGAGGCAGTTGGTTTATCCCCGATGTCAACGACGAAGTTCTAATCGTTTTCGAAGGCGGCGATCCGCGCCGTCCCTACGTCATCGGCGGTCTGTGGAACGGCAATGACGCGCCGCCTGATTCGATGGATGGCGCAGGTAACAATTATCGCAAGGTGCTGTGCTCGCGCAACGGAGTCAAGATCACACTTGACGACACTGACGGTCAGGAAAAGTTTATCGCCGAGACGCCGGGTGGACAGAAAATTACCTTGAAGGATGGACCGGGCGCGGTCGAGATCGTCGATAGTAACGGCAATTCGATCAAGCTTGAAACAAGCGGCATCACCCTTACGGCATCCGCCAAAGTAACCATCAACGCCACACTACTGGCAGTTTCGGCCAGCATGGTCACGGTTGATGCTGCGATGTCAAAGTTCAGCGGCGTCGTCCAGGCGGATACCGTGATCACCAACAGCGTGGTCAGCGCTTCTTACACGCCGGGCGCGGGGAACATCTGGTGAAGCGAAGATGAAAGAGATAGTCCAATGGACAGCGCCTTCTCCGTTTTGGGCCGGGAGCAGCGGCTCGGGCGAGGCAGTCGTGCGCGAGGCGATGCTGCAACCGGCTATTCTGCGCTTCGCCACGGATTCTTTCATGGAAGATTTCATGAACATGATGGTCAACGACCCGGCGCGTCTCGGCGATTATCTCGCGTTGCCGGAAACCTGGCGCGGGCCGCTGGCGCCGGTTGCTCCGGTTGCGACCGTGCCGCCTTTCCTGCTTAAGAACGGCGGATCGCGGTTTCTCCCGACGCGCACAAAACAGGAATTAATGCGCCTCTCCTCTGGCCCACTCGAAGCTTCTTTGAATGTCCAGTCCAATACCGGCCGGCCCGGCGCAAAGACTTCGCCTCCGACTCTCAAGCTCTATCAGCCGGCGCACCAACGCTTCTACATGGTTGCCGGATGCCTGGTTTGCCGCCAGACGGGTTTGCCCGATCACGCGGTCGCCGGCAATCGCCAGGAACGTGTGAACTTCGTGGTGCGCCGCCTGCGCGAACGCGCCGTTGATGGGACGGCAGCGCCGACGCAGGATTCGACTGCGCGAGGAGGCGGTTTGACTCTGCCTGGTACGTCGAAGGTCTATGACGAACTTGCTTTTGTTACAACGCCGGGGAACAAGGGATGGCAGAAGCTTGAAGGGAACGGCGAGCAACTCGTAACAGACGAGGAACAGCTTCCACTCTCTCCCACAAACTTTACGGATACGGATGAGCGACAGCGCCGTTTGTTTGCCGGGTTGATTCCGGTCAGTAAGCGCGAGGCCTACATGGGCGCGGCGCTTTCGGCAGCGCCGAGCAGGAACGGAAACACGCAGGCGTCAACGAACCTGCTACCGAAAACCGCGCGCAAGATTTTATTTCGCACGCAGGTGAGCGAGCCCTGGAAGAGAGTGATTGACGGCGCCTTCTCAATCAGGAAATCGATGAACGTGCCGCCGGATCCCTTTTCTTCGGACGCAACAGCTCAACTTGCAAGTGCAAAAGGCCGACTGAAAGAGGCGCGCGAGCAATTGCAAGTCTCTTCCTGGTACATCCTGCTCGATCTGGCGAAGTTTTTGGAGGAACACGTAAACGACGTTTGGAAAGTCATCCTGAACCCAGCGCTGGAAAGTACTCTCAGCACCAACGCCCAAAAGAATCTACTCGCTGCTCTGAAGAACACCGTTGCCGATGCCACGCTGATCAACGCGCTCAAGTCAGTCTTCCCCGATCCAATCATTTACTCGGCCCAGAGCGTTAAGCGAAACCTGCTGGAAGCGCTGAAAGCGATTAAGAACCCGCAGGACGATTGGGAAGATCGGCTCGACAATGTGAAGACGCCCTATCTCAGAAACGACGCTCCGTTGGCCGCGGCCTGGCCCCCATTCCTTTTTCCGCTCGCGGACGCCGGCGCGATCGCGCCGCAGGTTCCAAACTCGGTACCGCCGCTCAGCGCGAGCGACGGGGTCGAAGCGGAAACGGAAATCAAGGAACCATCGCCGGCCGGCAAGGACGAGATCAATCATCAACAAGCCCACGCGGCGGTGGACCGTTTGACCGCGCTCGTCGTGCGGGCCATGCCGACAGATTCGTCAGCGCCCGTGCCCGATCCGCCGCTTGCTTCCCAGAAGCCGCTGGAAAACGGCGAAGGCCTCTTTGTCATTCGCTTCATTTATGAAAGGCCCCTCTGCGGTCCGCTCGAACCGCCGGAAGTGAGCAAGCCTACTGTTCCTTTTCAGATGGCCGGCTATTTCGATCCTGATGCGCCCGCGCGGCCGATACGGATCGCTTTGCCGATCGATATTTCGCCCGCGGGTCTGCGCAAGTTTGATAAGAACACGGCCTTTGCGATCTCCGATGTGCTTTGCGGACAGATGCAGCGCGTGCGCAGCATGAGCTTTGGCGATTTGGTGCTTTCAGTATTGCCGTGGCCCTTTCATAAGGACCTTTCGGCGTCGGCGCCCGACGCGGGAGCATGCAAAGACGGCAACGGTCTTGAGATCGGAATGATTTGCTCCATCTCGATTCCGATCATCACGATTTGCGCGCTGCTGCTGTTGATAATCATCGTGACCTTACTCGACATAGTTTTCAAATGGATGCCTTACTTCTTTATTTGCTTCCCGGTGCCGGGACTTAAAGCCAAGAAATGATTGATAGCGGACAAATATTCGGACGAGGAATCAGCTTCCCACCGCGGGTGGGCAGCGACGGTCGCGTCGCATGGTCCGAAGGTGAAGTGAACGTGCGCGAAGCCGTCAGAATTATCCTGATGACAGAACAGCGCGAGCGTCTGCGCCTGCCGGAGTTTGGCGGCAGCCTCGGCCTTTTTCTCTTCGAGCCGAACACGGTTACCACGCGCCAGCTCATCAAGGATCGGATTAACAAAGCCTTGGCCCGTTGGGAGCCGCGAATAAACGTTCAGGCAGTAGATGTAGATCCCGATCCGGCCGATGCGCAGGCCGTGATCGCCACCATTACCTACAAGCTGGTCGCGACGCAGGTGCGCGAGCGCGTTGCTCTGACTGTCACGCTTGCGAGTTGAGGGAGGGGACGGAGCGCGAGATGCCTTTGCAAATTCCATCCATCGATGACCGCCGCTATCAAGAGTTGCTCAACGAGGCGCTGGCGCGAATCCCTGTCCACAATCGTGAGTGGACCAACTTCAACAAGAGCGATCCGGGGGTCACGCTGCTTGAAATCTTTGCCTTCATGGCAGAGAGTCTGCTCTATCGCAGCAACCAGATTCCGGAACGCAATCGCCTCAAGTTTCTCTCCTTACTTGGAATTCCGTTGCGCCCTGCCTCGTCCGCGCGCGGGCTTGTGGTCTTCACAAACGAGCGCGGGCCGCTGCAAACAATCACTCTCAATAGCAGCGTAGAAGTGCGCGCCGGGCAGGTACCGTTTCACACAACGCAAGGGCTCGACGTGCTGCCGATCGAAGGTAAGGCTTATTATAAGCACCCGCTAAACCAGCCTTCCGATCAGCAGAAGTCCTATTACGAACAGTTGTATGCCTCGTTCAAAAACCCTGCGGATGCCGTACAGCCAGTCTTTGTGCTGTACGAGACTCTGCCGTTGCAAACTGGAAACAGCAGTCCGCTCGATCTGGGCGCCGACACGGTTGACGGCGCGCTTTGGATCGCGCTGATGGTTCGCGCAACTGACAAACCTTACGTCGACAGCGTCAAGCTGGCGCGCCAGGATATTGCGGGAAAAACGATCAGCCTCGGCGTTGTTCCATTTCTGGATAGCAACGATCGCCGGTTGACGCCAGGAGGCACGGGCGCTCAGGCCGACACTGCGCTGCTGCACTACCAAATTCCGAAAATGCCGCCAAAGGGCATGCTGCCTCAGCCTGGAAATCAACGCGTGGCCCAGTACCAGGTGCTCGATTCGCTTTCTGATACCGATGTTTTGAGCGAACCCGGAGTGGTGCAGATCACTCTTCCGTCCGATCAGAGTGAGTTGGAGTTGTGGAGCAACCTCGATCCCCTCGAATCCGGTTCCGATAAGTTTCCGCCCGCGCTCGAAGACACGAATTTAAGTGACCGCGTGATTACCTGGCTGCGCATTACCGCGACCGGCGCTGCCAGCCCGCGTCTCCTTTGGGTCGGCGTCAACGCGACGCCGGTCATGCAACGCGCACACATCTCAAACGAACTCTTGCCTGCCGGTACAGGAGCACCGGATCAGGTCGCGAGACTTTCGAAGACTCCAATCATTGCCGGGTCGGTGCGTTTGACGGTCAACGATCCGAAAACGCCATGGCGAGCGATCGACGATATCTTGAGCGCCGGGCCCGAAGTGCCGGTGCGCGATGAACGACTGCCACCGGGCCAGCCAGTTTCGAAAAACCTGCTCGTCGACGTCTTCGCGATCGATTTAGAGTCCGGTGAGATTCGATTCGGCGATGGGCTGCATGGGCGTCGTCCGGCATTTGGGGCAACGATCAGGGCGGATTACGACTATGGCGTGGGGCGCGATGGCAATGTCGCCGCCGGATCGATTAGCAGCAGTCCAGCAATGCCCGCCGGATTCAAAGTCAGCAATCCCGTGCCGACCTGGGGCGGAACTGAGGCCGAGACTGTGCGCGACGGCGAGAGACAGATCTCGCGTTATCTGCAACACCGCGATCGTTTGGTAAGCCCGCTCGATTTCGAAACGATCACTCTACGGACGCCCGGTGTGAATGTTGGCCGGGTGGAGGTGCTGCCGGCATTCAATCCTGAGCTGGCGCCAAACGTTGCGGGCGATGCCCCCGGGGCCGTGACCTTGTTGTTGATACCGAAGTACGACCCGGCCCACCCGGCCACGCCTGAGCCGGATCGCTATTTCCTTGACGCGGTCTGCGCCTACATCGATGCGCGACGCCTGGTTACCACTGAAGTTTTTCTGCGCGGCCCGGACTATAAGCCGATCTGGATTTCGATCGGAATTGATGTCGTTCCCGGATCGAGCATTGCGGAAGTGCGCGCCGCCGTTAAAGCAGAGTTGATACGTTTCCTTTCACCGCTGCCGCCCGAAACCAGTAACCAACTCGATAATCAGGTGTCGCTCTTTTCCACCCCGCAGTACGCGGGCATGCAGAGAGGCTGGCCGCTCGGCAAGGCGGTGTCGCCACTGGAACTGCTCGCGGTCGCCAGTCGCGTTTCCGGGGTCTTGAAGATCAACAAGATCTATGTCGCTGACGCGACCACGGCTCTTTCGACGAGTGCGCAGTCACCCGATGCTCCGACTTGCAGCGACCTGCCGGTCACCTTAAGCGGACTGCAACTGCCGCGCGTTGTGACGCTCAACGTCGCTATCGGCGAGGCCTTGAGTGTTAACCAACTTCGCGGAGACGAAGAACTGTCTCCTGGCGTCGGTCCAACTCCACCCGCTATTTTGCCCGTGCCGGTTATCCCGGATGAATGTTAGAGACCGAAGCAGATGGACGCCAACGGAACACAATTTCATCTCTTGCTTGGCCTTGATGATTGGGCCAACTGCCTTGATGGACAACTGCGTCCATTGCGGGCGAGTTGGGCTGACTCGAGCACAAGCGTGGATCTGAATAAATCAGGCGTCGATTGGGTCGACCAGCGGGCCGAGGTGACCTTGCAGAAAAGACTCTTTCAGTTTACTGCGACGTCCAGAGACACACGTCCGTCTCTCAAAGATCGGCGTGGAGCGGCGCGCGACAGTTACGGTAACTGGTATTGGATCGATGAAACTCGTCGCGAGATTCTGATCAATTCTTCCGGCACGTTAACGACTACGCACTTTTGGTCTTCTACAGATCAAATCAATTGTAGTTCAGAGAGTGTTACCGGCGATTTTCATCCGCCGGAGCCGGCGCCCGCAAAAGTCGCCTGGGAATTGAGCGGACTGGCAGTGACTGAAGATCACTACCTGGTGGCCGGGGTCCTGGAACCTGCCGGGTTATTGATCTTCGATTTGCACGCTGGTGGTGCGCCGCGTCAACTGCTGTGGCCCGCGGCGGTAAAGTTTGCGCCTTTCGATATGGTTGCGGCTGCGAACGGCGGGGTGTTCGTGTTGGACCGGAACAGCCAGCGCTATTGGGCGCTCGATCGGCACTTCAATATCCTCAGCGTGGAGCCGGTTGATAATAATAACCCCTCAGCAGCAGGTGAAGATTTTCACGCTAAAGAGGGGCTCGCTGAACGGCCCACAACTCGAGGCGAACTGGTACCTAGAGAAATCACTGCCGACGCTGCTTGTCCGCTTAACACGAGTGATGCGATCGCTATCGAAGCACTGCCGGATGGCACAGTCCTGATTCTCGAAGGCGACCCCGATGTCGCCTCGCCTCCAACGGGCAGATTTTCGTTAATTCATCGTTACCGCTTTCGCGAGAAGTTAGGTGAATCGGCCTCGACGGAAGTGATGCTCGATCGTATCGAGGACAATCGCGAAAGTTTCGACTTAATCGGCTACGACTTCGCTTTCGTTGCTGACGGCGGTTTAGAACCCGGTGCGGGATCGGGCGAAGAGATTCTCGGCCATCTGTATGTTGTTGAGAAAAACGGTAACCAGTGCTACGGCTTTCTGCTTAAAATAAAAGGCGACCAGCTCGTCCTCAAGGCGGTTGCGGATTACCTGCCGATGCGGCTCTTTGCCGGACGGGCGCTCGTAGCCGCGGACTCAAGCGTCTATTACGACTTCGAGGATCAGTGGGTGACGTTGGTCGCGCAGCCAAGACCGCGCTACACCCTCGAAGCGACTATCTTTACGCCGCTGGCCGACGAAGATGCGGGCGTAGCGGCTGACGGAAAAAATCCACGCGGTGCATTTGACGGACGCGAGCCCGATTGCGTCTGGCACCGCCTGATGCTCGATGCCTGTATTCCGCCGGACGCGGAAGTCCAGGTGTGGAGTCGCGCGGCGAACGACCAGCGCGAGCTGGCTCTCGCAGAGTGGCGGCAAGAGCCACGGCCTTACCTGCGTGGCAATGGTTCAGAGCTGCCCTTCACGCCGCGAGCTTCAAAAGAAATCAAAGGTCAGGGCACCTGGGAACTGCTTTTCCAGAATGCGCGTGGCCGGTTCCTGCAGTTGCAACTCACCTTGATTGGCAACGGCCGCACAACTCCGCGACTGTGTGCGTTGCGGGCCTACTATCCGCGTTTTTCGTATCTCAATCATTACCTGCCGGCGGTCTATCGTGAAGATACTGAGTCGGCGTCGTTTCTTGATCGCTTTCTCGCGAACGTAGAAGGCACGTACACCGCCATCGAGGACCGCATCGCGGCGGCGCAGATGCTGTTCGATACCCGCGCCGCTCCGCCGGAAGCCCTGGATTGGCTCGCGGCCTGGTTCGGTCTCGCTCTCGATCCGATTTGGGAGGACGAGAGAAAGCGGATCTTAATCAAACACGCGATAGATTTTTTCAATTGCCGCGGAACGATGCGTGGCTTGGAGATTGCCCTTCGCGTAGCGCTCGACTCATGTATTGACGAGTCGATCTTTACAGACGATTCAAAACTCCCGCGGACTTCGCCGAGCGGGATACGGATCGTCGAAAGATATCGCACGCGCCTCGCAGCCAGCGTGGTGTTTGGCGATCCGACTAACTACGACGGAATCCCCGCCGGGCTAAGCAGTACGCGCTGGTTGACGGCCGAGACAGCACCCGGCGGAGTCCGCGCGAGTTCCGAATCCGCGGCTACAGCATCAGTGGATTTTTCGAGCCTGCATGGCCCGCCGCCGTGCAAAGAAACGGCGAATCCAGCGCTCGTTGCAGCGGGAGCAGACAACTCAAAATCTGGGGACGGTCCGGCGGCCATTGCAACTGAGCGGCAAGGTTGGCAGACGTACCTTATGAGCCGCTACGCAAACATTGACGCATTCAACGCAGCTTACACATTGAAGGGCGAGCCGCGAAGGAGCACATTTACAGAGGTACCTCTGCCGGATGATCTGCCGCCCCGGGGAGAGCCACTCGATGACTGGCTTCGATGGCTGGCAGTCTCAACCCAGACCGGTAACGCGAAGGAAAGAAAATTGTGGCAGGATTTTCTGGCGCGTCGCTACCGGCTGATCGCAACGCTCAACAGAACTTACGAAACACGCTGGGCGAATTTCGAAGTCGTATCGCTGCCCAACACTGAGCCCACACGCAACCTCGAGGCGCAGGACTGGCAATTGTTCGCGGGCGTCGTGCTGGCGATGCATCGCCGCGCGCATCGCTTCACAGTCTTACTGCCCGTTCCACCGGCCCATCGCGACAACGCGGTCGCTTTGGATGAGCGCCGGGCCCGGGCGGAACGGATCATCAATTTAGAAAAACCAGCTCACACTAGTTTTGACGTGAAATTTTACTGGGCTGCGTTTCGACTCGGTGAAGCTCGGCTCGGCACGGACACCATCGTCGATCGAGGCAGCCGCATGCTGAATCTGATCCAGCCGATGATCCTGGACCAGACTTACCTTGCCGAGGGTTATCTCGCATCAAGAAACCCGCCCGATCTCGCCGATCGCCAGATCATCGGACGCACGCGACTGGGCTGCTGAGCACTTTTGAGGAGTGAATCTTATGGAAACCTTTATGCCGCGCGTCTCTCCCGCAGTCGCCACCCCTAATCCGAGCAAGCACGTGAACTACACGCTCGGGATGGTGCTCGGCGTTGATGACTTCACTCAGGAGTTTGCTTATCTCTCAGGACGCGATCAATGGCTGGCGCGTGACCTCATGGGTTACGGCACCGTGAGCGGCTTGAAGGTTCGCATCGAAACGGACGACAAGGGACCGCGCGTGTTGATCGAACCCGGCGTCGCTTTGAGTCCGCGCGGCCAATTAATTCGCGTAACGCCGGCGCAGTGCGCCTATCTGAATCCCTGGCTCATAGCCAACAAAGAGAAGCTTACCGCGCAGACGGATTCACCGCTCGGCGACGGATTGCGTCTCTACGTGGTGCTCTGCTACCGCGATTGCGCGACTGAAATGACGCCAGTCCCGGGGGAGCCATGTCGCAGCGAAGACGAGTTGATGGCGGCATCAAGACTCGCCGACGACTTTCGCCTCGAGCTCCGTTTAGATGCGCCCGATCAAGAAGAAGAGGATGCGCTCCGTGATTTCGTCGACTGGCTTAGCCAGATTGAGATCACTGATACCGGCGGCACCACGCTTGACGATTTCGTGGCGGCTATTCGTGGCGGCGCACACCTCTCCTCGCCTCCCGACTCGCCGTTGGATTCTCCGCTCTCTCCACCCGACTTCATGTTCGGCTCGCCGGATGGGTTGAGTATCCCGGCCGCGCGCGCGCGCGAATACCTGCGCGCGGCGTTTCGCATTTGGGTGACGGAATTGCGGACGCTCTGGCGGCCGAACTGGTTCAGCGAATGGCAGTGCTGCGATCAAGAGAGCTCTGATCAGCAACCGCCGAGAGAGGAATGCCTGCTATTGGCGGAACTCGACGTGCCGCTTCATCGCGTGGCGCTCTCAGACGAAACCAAGGTCGACGATTTACAGGATGTCGTCATCAATGAAGACCGCCGGCCATTCCTTATCCACTTGCGCCTGTTGCAGGAGTGTCTCTTGGCCGGTCGCGCCGGCGGCCACACACAGGGAGACGCACAGACAGCGACCGGTGTAGTGACCTTCAGGACCACTGGCAGCGGCAGGTTCGTCGCGCAGTCAAATTTCATCGACCCGGGTTTAGGCAAAGGGCCAATCAGCGTGCAAGTGGCTTTTGTGAAGCCGCCCGACGCGCTTGTTTTCGGTGACGTTCCAAACCTGCAACGCGTTCTCGGGGCGGAGGTGAATTTAGGGATCGATACCAGCACGTTTCGGATCATCGCTAATACATTTGAGACGCCATTTGATACCGAGTTTAGCGTGCGTTGGTTTGCCTACAAGCCAGGCGTTGAAAGAGGCGAAGAAGTGGTCACCCTGGAGCGTCTGCCGGACGAGCCAAATCTGTAGGCGCAATGGTCACGGGGGAAAGAGCTGGTTTGGAGTTTGAAATCACCAGGTTGGGAGGCGGTTGAGGGAACAGGATTATGGTGAATGAAAAGAGATTGACTGAAACCATCACGGAAGGCGGCATTCCGTGGATTAACTTCTTCAATGGCCGTCTGCTCTCCGGCGAAGATTTACGCGCAGAGCAGGACTCAAATCTCAAGGGACGCCGCCGGCTCGGGCTGGCCATCGGTGAAGGCGTCGTGCAGGGCCTGGAAGTGACGCTGCCGAATGGCGGCGTTAACACGAGAGAAACGCCATCCGTCGTCGTCGGAGGGGGACTCGCGATAAATCGACAGGGGCAAACCCTCTGGCTCGAGAACCAGACGAATGTGAAGCTCACGCGTCCGCTAAACGCCGACAGCAGCGTGGCGGGCGATGTCGCCTTTGTCGATTGCCAACCATTACAGCCGGGCGTCTATGTTGCCGAAGCCGGCGTTTACCTGCTCACGATCGCACCGGCCAAAAAGAACGAAGGCCGCGCCGCTGTCAGCGGTCTGGATAACATCATCGCGCGTTGCAACACGCACCACGCGGTCGAGAGCGTGCAGTTTCGCTTGATCCAGCTCGGCCTCAACGCAGAAGAACTCAACGACCCGGACCACCTGCGCAATATCATTGCTTACAAATGCTTCGGCATCGACAACACCAGATCGCCGATCGATTCTTCGGTCGATCCGTTTAATCCTTCGTCGCGGCAGACACTGCTCGATGACCTGCGCCCAAGGCTGCTAACTGATTGCGATGTACCGCTCGCGATCATCCACTGGACCAGCACTGAGGGCATCAAGTTTGTAGACATGTGGTCAGTGCGCCGCCGCGTGTTCGCGCCCGGGGCCGCCGGAGGTTGGAGCGCCGTGCTGGGCGAGCGCCGCCAAAGCGAAGTGGAAGCGATGTTCTTGCAGTTTCAGGATCATCTTCAGGCTCTTCGTGACAGCGAAGACAATCCTGACACGATCACCGCTACCAAGCGCTTTCGTTATTTACCGCCGGTGGGTGTTCTGCCTTTGAAGACCGGTAACGCGCGCGGCGTGCAGGTGAACGCGTTTTTTGAAGGCGTGGCCCATCGCAACCAGGAGTTCATTGACGGCGCCCAGTTTGGCGCCCTGGTCCGAGACGGGCTCAATTATGAACCGATTGATTTATCGAACGGCGAAATGGTGTGGTTATACCGTGTGTGGCAGAACGAGAAGGCGGTCACCGACGGAACCAGCAGGCAATCCAGCGTAGTTTTTGTCGGTGCGCATGTGCCCTTCGTGGCCACCGCTCGTTTTGATGTGGGACGTTGGAGCTACAGCAAGTATGCCAGCGCTGCAAGCTGCGGGGTTGGGCTATCAAAAAGTTAACGTGCAAGGGTTACAGGGCGAGAATGAAAGGAGTCGAAAATGGCAGGCAGATTTGAAAGCGTGGATCCGGGAGACGTCATCAGCTCGGAACTAATGAACTATGTACTTACCAAACTGCGCGAGCATGAACAGCGCTTCACGGAACTAGAGGCGCATCCCGGCGGGACTGGCATGACGATTAGCGAGATTATTCCTCATGACCAGGAAGCTGCCGGTCGGCCGCTTGAGCTACGTGGGACTAACTTCATCGCCCCCCCCGAACAGAACACCGTTTTGGTCGGAGGCGTTCGCGTTACGTCTTTTCTTGCCAGTACCCCGACGTTCCTGCGGTTCGTGATCCCTTCGCTTCCCGTCACTCCACAGAATGTCGACATCTCCGTAGAGAACGCCAACGGCAAAATAGTCCGTGCGTACCGGGTGACGCCGGAAATACCAGTGGTCGGCTCGCCTCCTGCAATCACGGACGTCAGAACTGTCACGGGAAGCGCAATCCTGCGCCTTAACCAGCCATTCGTGATCACCGGAGCTAATTTTGCTTCGCAACCAAACAACAACGTCATCACCTTGAGGTCGCGGGTAGCAGGCTTTGAGGCTGAGGTCTTTCCGGTAACAAACATAGATCCAACCCAAACTACGACAACACAAATACGCGCCACTGTCCCGGGCGGTGTTGTAATCCACGATCCCGATAACGGAGATCTAATGCAGTTGTCCCTCACCGTGGGGGCACAAAACCCCGTGGAGCGTTTCGTGACCGTGAAGTGACGAACTCCGGCCACCCCTAAGAAAGTAGCTCCACACTGCAAGGAGAATTAATATCATGTGTAAAAGAAGTTCGATGTCTATCTTGTTTTCTCTCTTCCTCTTTCTGGTTGCCTCTTCAATCACCGCATCTGCGGCCACTAGTTTCACAATGACGGTTCCCGGCAGAGTCGACCCCATTACCAGCGTGCAACTGGTGATCGACGTTCAGGGCACGACGGTCCCCACTATTACGCTGATAAATACTGCTGGCGGTACTTTTACCTTCACTCCGGCTGACACCACACTAACGAGCGCCGGGGTCGATATCGATCGTGCTACTCCGCTATTACCTCCCGGTACCTTCACGATGACGCGTCACAGATTCAGCATGCTCCTTAGTGGGTGTTCACCCGCAACATCCACGGTAACCTGGACGATCAGCGTGCCTGTTGGGTTCTCAATAGTCAGCGCCTGCGCCGTGAGTTTTTGGCGAACTGCCGGGTGCCTGGGGACGGCAGTAATGGTCAATGGCGATGCGGCGGCCGGCCCGCCGGCGACAATCTCAGGCGGAGGCCCGGGGTTCGCCGGGGCCTGCGAACGATACCGCCTGCCGGTGGACGCCGTGATGGTGCTCGACAAGTCAGGGAGCATGGCAGGTTCGACGTTGGGAAGCTCGCCACGTCCCAAGATTGAAGCCCTGCGCGCTGCCGTCAAGGACATGGCCGATGTGTGGACTGGACTCCGTAGCATTGAGAGTGGATCTTTTCGGCCTTCCGGTCCTCCCAACGACCAGGTTGGGGTTGCTCTGTTCCAGAGCGACGCGGACTGGTGGAGCGTAACCGGCACCGGTTTGAGTCTTTTCATGACGTCCGGCCCGCTCTTCACCGATGCAAACCTCGTGACCATCACGCCCGGCACCTCAACATCAATCGGCGATGGGGTATTTCTGGCGGACGGTGTGCTGAACACGGCTGACCCGCTGCGCCGCAGAGTGATTTTGGTGATGAGCGACGGCTATCAGAACACGGACCGGATGTTAGGGATCAATGCAGCCAACCGCGTCGTCACCTACAATCCTGCCACTCCCGCGGTGACGACTGAGTTGCCGAACCAGAGTAAATATCAAATTTACTCTGTAACCGTTGGGACCGACTCTGCCGTCAGTCCGACGATAAACCAGAACATTGCCACAAAAACTGGAGGCTTTTACATCAACACAGAAACGGAGGCCCAGTTACTGCGGCCTTTCTTCCTGGAGCTGCTGCAGAACTTCCTGAAATTCAATTCCGTTGAGACCGTGCGCATGACCGGAAGAACTGTGGCGGCCGGTTCACCCTTTACCGCCCAGGTGCCGATTACCAGCACCACTGAAGGGCTGTCGATAAACTTGATGTGGCCGGAAGGCCTCGGCCGGATCCGCGTGACTGCTACGCCGCCGGGTGGCGCGCCGATCAGTCAGATCGGCTCAACCTCGATTCACATTAATCAACGACTGCCGCTGCCTGCTCCCTACCGCCCAGGTGACCCTTGGACGATTACCGTCGAGCTACTCGCGGGCGAAGGAACGATACCGTTTGACTTGACCGTGCTGACCGATGATCACGGTCTCGAATCCGACCAATCTATAGTCGCTGGCGACTACGTTCCGGGCGCGCCTATTCACCTGGAGACGCGCGTCAATGTCTTCGGCAAGCTGGTGAAGGGTATCGGCTCGAATCCGGGCGACAAGATGGTGGTCGAATTGCTGCGCCCAGGCGTTGGCGTTGGCGACTTGCTCTCCGACAGTACGGCCAGCACGAATCCGCCACAACCGGCAGATCAAACCAACGCAGCGCTCTCGAAACTCCAGAACACTTTGCAGAGCGATCCCTCAAAATTAATACACGCACAGGAGACGATACCGCTACTGGACAACGGCAACGCCGCCAACGGCGATGCTCTGGCCGGCGATGGCATCTACAGCGCTCTTTACACGCCGCAAATACCCGGTCACTACAACTTCCTCTTTGGCGCCGAGGGCGCATCGAACGACGTGGGCCGGTTCTCGCGACAGCAGTTAAAAACGGTGTACGTGCGTCCCGTGCCCGATCCGCCCAACACACAGGTTCAAAGCAGCGTGCGGAGTGATGGGAATAAAAATACGCTGGTCATCAACATGACGCCCCGGACAAAGTTCAACAACCGCATGGGGCCGGGGTTTGCCAATTACTTTTGGTTCACCTCGCCGGGGCAGACCGCCTTTAAAGCGCGGGACAATCTGAATGGGACCTACACGGCTGAGCTGCCGTTCAGCGGCGTCCCACCCGACGTGACTATTCACTTCATTGACGTGCCGATAATAATTGTCGATAGCGTGACGCCGGACAAACTCCCCGTCCCGCTCGACAACTCGAATGTCGTCAAGCACGTGCCACCGCCTTCGTCCACCGGTTCATTCAAGCGTTGGGGTCTGAGCCTGCACGCGGGCATCAGCATTCCGCACGGGAATTTCAACGCCGTCTTCGATCCCGGTCCGAACTTTGCCATTGACCTCGAATACCGGGTCAACCCAACGTTTTCTCTGGAGGCCATCTATGGTCTTCATCACTTCAACGGGGCAACCATCGGCAATGTTACTGTTGGCAACTTGAACGTCCATCAGTTTTCGTTCAACGGCAAGGTCTATGGGAGTTCATCGCCGGTGCGTCCGTTCTTCAACTTCGGCGGGGGAGCATATACGTTCGGCTCAGGCGGCACGCGTGCCGGCTTGAATATCGGGGCGGGCGTGCAATTTGATGTGACCTCGACCGTCGCCGCAGAAGCGATGTATGACTTTCACAACGTCTTCACGAGCGGTTCGAGCACAAGGTTCTCAGCCTTCAAGGCGGGCTTTCGCTTCCGCTTCTGAGACGCGTTTGGATCGCAGGGCCGCAGGGACATGAGCCGCGGGTTTCTCTTGGCAAATGGTCTTCGGTCCTGCGCTTCTCAAAGTATGTTTTGTGATGCTTTCCGGGGGGCACGAGAAAACAGTTGTGCGGCGGGTCACGGTCAAGGGTCGCAAGCTTGATCCGCTCGCCGCTCAACTGCGTCTCGACAATCTATTTCAGACCATCGAGATGCATCCGTCGTGGCTGCCCGCTTCAGCCATTGTCTGCTTGCGTCAAATACGCGACCCTCTTCCGCGGACTCTCGAGTTACAAAACCGCACCGCAACGCAATCTCTTGTGTGGCAGCACGCGGTCTCAACCGCAGTGCAGGAAAAGATCAGATGCGCTGTGCGTCCAGTCAACGCAGAAGTATCTTCCGAGGCGACCTCGGTCATCTTTCGAGATCAGGGAGAATTGCTGGCGTGTCTCGCCATGGACTGGGCGGAAGATCGTCTTGGATCTCGTTGGTGGTGGCGGAGCTTATTTAAAGTTCATGACGTTGCCGGCATCGTACCTGATGCCTGGGCAAGTTCGCCCCAGTATGTTCCCGCGGCGCTTGAACTGCTTGCTACTAGACATCGGCTCAAGCCTTTCGCACGTGCGCTCAGCATACATCAGGCGAGGCTGTTGCTACGAGAGGTCACGCAAACGTTCGCACTCCAGGAACTTCAATCCGCGCTGGAAGAAGGCTTTGAGTTGGCATGCGGCGGCCCGGACCGCGGCAAGACTACAGCGCCGCAGTTTCACTCTGCTTCAGTAAGTTCAAACGCGACTACTCCGCCGCCTACGCCACCGTGGCGTCCATTCATGGCGGAGGGTTTAGATCAGACGCTCGGGATCGAGCGACAGTGTTTGATCGGTGTGGCATTAACAATCAGGCGCGCACCGGGTGCGGCACGGTCTTCTCAGTTTGCTCGTGCAACGCTAAATTGGCTTCGCGCCGTGGGCGCTGACAAAACTAATGGGCCAGGGAATTCAAATGAGTCTCAACGAGGCAGTGCCGCCGTGAATGAAGAGGGTACTGCACGAGCCAGTGCGCGCGAGCAAACACAAGGTCTCTTGAACCGAACGTCCGGAGAGATCGCCAGTATCCCTCGCGAGAGTTTCTTACCTGAACCGAATCCGTTGGCGCCGGAGACAACGCGGCCCGCTCCAAAAAAAGAATTTTCGGGGGATGCGAAAGAATACGAGCCGCCGAATTCTTCGTCGTCTTCAGACCGTCACATGACTGCCGGATCAGATGGAGCAGGAGCGCCGGCGCGGCAGACGTCACCGGCGTCCACTCCGACAGTGCACCCAAGAGAGGCGCTCGCGCCCGGACTTTCCAACTCGACTACGTTGCGCGAGGAGGCGGCTCGGGCGGACTTCGCGGAGACATCGTCCTTCGAGGCGGCATCAGACACCACGTCAGAATTCTTGGCCCTCGATGAAGTTCGAATAGAAACGGCCTTTGGCGGAATCTTCTATCTCGTCAACGTTGGTCTTTTCCTGGAACTCTACTGCGACTTTACGATGCCGGCCGGAGAGAACCTCGGGCTTTCGATCTTCGACTTCGTTGCCTTAATTGGCCGCCGCCTATTAGACGAGCAACTCAAGGACGATCCCGTGTGGGAACTGCTGGCCCAATTGGCGGGCCGGAGCGAACTGGATGTCCCGGGTAAGGACTTCGAACCGCCGGAAGAATGGCGTCTACCCGCGCAATGGCTCGAGGCTTTCCCTGAGAAAGGACCGCTCGAATGGGCCGTCGAAGGCCGGCGATTGTTGGTCAAGCATTCGGCGGGCTTTCTCATACTCGACGTGCCGCTCGCGGGTGATCCCGCCGAACAACTGGAACGCGAGATGATGGTCTACAAAGTGCGCGCGGATGAGGAGTTGAATCGCACGTCGTTTACGTTTTCGCGGAACGGCAGTAGTTTGGAGCAATGGCTTGGCTGGGTTACGCCTTACATTCGGGCGCGGCTACGTCGTGCTCTCGGTGAACCCGACGGATTTGATCCGGCGCTAGTGTTATGCGCACAGCACGCATCGATTGTGTTAACTGAGGTGCATCTGGATATATTCTTTGCGCTCTCTGATCATCCGGTGGCGATAAGGCTGGCAGGTTTAGACCACGACCCGGGTTGGGTGCCGGCAGCCGGGCGATTCGTTCGTTTCCACTATCAGTAGAAGACAGCAGTTGAAGAGCAGGGAACCAATGTTGCTGAGCGAGTCTTTAGCAGAGCATGTAATGGCCGGTCCACCTTTCGCCGAAGTAAGGCCTTCGCCCGTCGAGCATTTCAAACTCTATTTCTACGCTGCGGTGTTGCAGGTCATCGGCGAGATCGCCACGCTTCTGGGTTCGCTGGAAACTGCTTTCAAACAGTTTCCGTTTCTCAGCGGCTATTATCAGGAGTTCACGCGATACGCGCCGGAAAATTCAAAGTGGCAAGAGTTCGCCGATTGGTGGCGCGACTCACTGCTGGCCTGGGAGACAACCGCCACAGAGTTCTTGCCGTTGAGGGCGTTGCGCGAGGCAACCGGGCTCGATCACGAAGCTATGACTTTGCTCGTCGCCGCGGGTCTCAATGAAGAGGACGCACGCTTCGGCTCGCTCTTTGAAATCGTGCAGGGAACGCCGGGCCAGTCGCGCCTGACGCTGGGTCTCTTGAGCGCGTGGTGGCGCGATGCCGACGGTAACAATCGCGCGCGTACCTTGATACGCCAACTGCAAGACGTCGGCGTGGTGCAAGTTGTGAACACCGAAGCGCCGCGCAGCCAGTGGGCTTTGCAAGTGCCGGTTCCGATCTGGGACGCCATGCGCGGCGAGCGGCACGATGCTCCCGCTAGCTGGGCTCGCTATCTCGCTACAGCCGAGCTGCCCGGACGAGAGCAACTCGTGCTTCCCGATGAGCTGCGAATGATGTTGGCTACGATTCCGGCGCTGCTGGCGTCAGGCCAGGCACAGGCTTTGGTCGTGCGCGGCCCGCGGCGCAACGGCAGGCGCACGCTGATAAGCGCACTTGCGCGTGAGTTGGATTGCGGAGTACTGGAAATCAGCGGGCCAAGCAAATTTGCGGACGAGCGTTGGCAGTTAGCGGGCTCGCTGGCGACACTCCTCCGCGCCTTGCTCGTTGTTGTTCTCGAACTTGATGCGGGTGAAACAGCGGAGGTTCCTCTAGTCAAGGGTTATGTTGGGCCGGTGTGCCTGGTGCTCGGAAAGCAGGGTGGCATCACTGGGCCGGGGGTCGAGCGTGCTCTCACCGTTTCTTTGGACATGCCTGATTTGGATGCGCGTCGAGAAGTCTGGCAACAGAGCCTTGCATCAGCGAGCCACGATTTGGAGGCCATCAGCGAGCGCTTTCGTCTCACCAGCGGGAACATTCAACGCGCCGCGAAGTTGGCCCAATCATACGCGGCGCTCGATGGCCGTAATGAAGTCACGCTGGTTGATGCTCAGCAGGCGTCAAGCGCTTTGAACCGCCAGGCGCTGGACACGCTCGCCGCTCGCGTCAACACCACCGGGAAATGGAGCCATCTCGCCGCCAGTGAGGAGACTTTGCAAGAATTAAGAGACCTCGAGAGTCGCTGCCGAAATCGCGAGCGTTTGCGTGTACTGCTCAACGAGAACATGAGCGCGCAAATGAACGTGGGCGTGCGGGCTTTATTTAGCGGGCCAAGCGGGAGCGGCAAGACACTGGCGGCGCGACTGCTTGCTGTGTCGCTCAAAATGGATCTCTATCGCCTCGACCTCTCTTCAGTAGTAAACAAGTACATCGGCGAGACTGAAAAGAATCTGAACCAGGTTTTCTCGCGCGCCGAAGAGCTTGACGTCATTTTGCTAATCGACGAAGGTGACGCGCTCTTGACGCAGCGCACCGGCGTCCAGACCTCGAACGATCGCTACGCGAACCTGGAAACAAACTACCTGCTGCAACGGCTCGAAGCATTCGAAGGCATTTTGATTGTAACGACCAACGCGAGCGATCGTATCGACACAGCGTTCCAACGCCGGATGGACGTCGTCGTAAACTTTCGCGCGCCCGACGCAGCCGAACGTTGGCAGATTTGGCAGTTACACCTGCCGCCGGCATACGCGATCGATCAAGCGCTGATGGAAGAGATCGCTTCTCGCTGCGCGCTCAACGGTGGCCAGATTCGCAACGCCGTGCTGCACGCTTCGCTGCTGGCTCTCAACGATGGCGGCGTAATAAATTCGGCGCACCTGGTGGCCGCCGTGCAGCGCGAGTATCGCAAGAGCGGCGGCGTGTGCCCGTTGCGGACGGTTTGAGCAAGGGTCGTCCATTTCGGTTGTGACAAGCGCTGCCTGCGCGTGAATCACGGTGCAGGAAGCCCGTAACACTCAAGCACCCGTTAGGTAGAGGCCATCGATGAAATCAACTCATCCTCAGCGCGAGCATTCAAACAATAGGCCCGCTAAGTCCGAGACGCCCAGCACCAAAAATCAGGCGGCAACGACCGCGCCCTCTTTACGAATGTTGACCGGCGGTCCCGTGCTGCGTCTTGATCCAGACGTCGTTCCTGTAAGCCGGCGCGAAGCAATGCGCAACGACCGCGGCGCGCGGACAACCTCTCTTAATGACTCTTCGATAACGCCGCACAGTGGCGCGTTCGTGACTCCCGATCTCATGAGGACTGCGCTGACGCCGCCGGCGCCGCTCGGCGGCGTTCCCCTGCATCAGGATGTGCTCCACAGCGAGGAAGCTCGCCTCCGGATAGACCTTTCGCGCGTCCGAATTCATCAGGATACCCAGTCGGTGCGATTGGCCGACTCCTATCACGCGCGAGCCTTTACGTTCGGCGAGCATATCTTCGCCGGTCGCAAAGCGCCGGGACTACAGAGCGCGGCCGGGCGCGAGATTTTGTCTCATGAATTGGAGCACGTTGCCGAGGGCCGCCTGAACCGGAAGCTCGCGGAAACGATCCTGAGATTGCCCGAGGCCGACGTGGTTGCGCAGCTTGCCGCAAGGCTCGCTGCGGCGCCGCCGGACAAAGCGGGATACATGCAGGTCTTGAGGACCGAGGCAGGCGCGCACGCCGGCAGCGCGGCCGTCAGGGGAGCGATTAACGGTGACCTTAACGCGGGAAGCATCACTTTACCGGAAGCCTGGCGCGCCGTCTGCCTGCAACTCATCGGAGCTGAGAATAGCTGGCCGCGAGTGCTGCGGAATTTCGTGACGGGACTGGACGGCGGCCAGTTTATCGCGCCGCCTGGGATGCCGCCGGCGACTGCGGACATGGTGCAGGAAACTGCGATTCTAACTGCGCATCAAGCCGCGGAAGGCGCCCCAATGAGCCTCTTCGCGCAATATCGAGGGCTCTTCAATTCGCTTTGGACCAGCGCGCCGTTCGCGGGCCTCTCGGATGATTTCGATCCCAACAGCGATAGCAGGGGACCGCGCACGCGGCGCTCTCGTGACATCTTCACGCGTATTTACACCACCAATGTCGCGCTTCAGGCGGCCTACAACAACAACACCGGCGGCATACGCGCGCAGATCGACCAGTACGTCGGTCCCGATTCGCTTAACCTCAACGCATCCCCTCATCTTCAGCAGTTACGCACCTTGTTTCGCGCCCGGGCTACGATTGCTTCCAACGTTGTGGCCAACCCAGCCTACTTAGCATTCAAGACGGCGCTGACGCCGGTCGCCCAGCAACTGGATGGCGACGAGCGACAGCAGATTGCCGGCTCGCACGGATGGCGCTCGATTATTAACAGCACAGTTACCGGAGAGAATCTTCGGATAGACCTCCTGGATTTCCTTGATACTGCCTGGCAGTTAGCGCCCGCTGCCGCCGTTGCTCCGGTTGCGCCGGTTGGTTTGGCCGCTCCGGCGCTCCCACCCCTGGTTTTAAATCACGACCAGCAGGCCTTCGCGAATAACCTGAGCCTGACTGTCGCTCCAGTTTCTCCACTCATCAGCGAGCATGAACAGGAGACACTAACTTTTAGCCCGCACAGCATTCGTAATCAGGCGGGCTTGAACGTCAGGAGTACTGTTACACTGGACCACGCCAACCAGGTGCGCAGCGATAATCCTTCGGAACATCCCTGGCCCGCCAACTCCCTGCACGGCGCAGCGCATGCGGTCGATGTCGCGGTGGATGGGGGTGCAGCAGGATCAACGGACTTCACTGGGACGCTGAGACTTACCTCTCCCATTGGCGCTATTGCTCATCCGCCGGCTTCGGTGCTTATTCACGTCCAGGATGATCGCCAGGCATGGTTCATCGCCCACGTTAACGCAGGCGTCCTGTTTACGGATCAGAACCGGTCGGACTGGCTATCAAATCTTCCAGTCGGCCAGCACGTCGAATATTACGGTGGGCAGCAGACCATTACTGTCTCCCCTCATCTGATCGACGCCGGCAATTTCGCTGATAACCGCGGCCTGACTGTTTATGTTCGGGCCCGCATGACGAAGAATGGCGTGGCGCTGCCGGCGCTCCAATTGGCTGAGTTCGGAGAGCACAGTCAAATCCGGGACCTGGGCGGAACTTCGCTGGTTAAAGTCGGCGCTCCCGCCGCGGTAGATGCAATACACATCGACGTAGAGTTCCTCAGGTCCCCTGCGGCCGCGCCCTTCCACACGATTCCGGTAGATTTTACGGTTCACCCGCACGCGCCGGCTTTTACGAATGCGGCGGTTCTTGCTCAACTCGGCACCGATCACGGGACCTTGAATTCGGTGGCAGCCGGTAGCGTCCTGGCCGATATGACGGCGGCAGGTGGACAGGCAGCTCGCATCTCGGATTCGATTCGAACCGGCTTTATCAAGCTGGAGCCGTTCATGATCCGCGCTGATGCTGCGACCTACGTTACTAATCACGGGGAAAACCCGCACGGCATGACAGCCTACTTAATGGGCCACACTGCGGTTAATGACGCCCATACACTGGTAGCCGTGACAGGGGCGGACGGTTGGCGTTGGCCGGCATATCCGGATTCGGTCTTCGTGAATCTCACGCCGTCTCTGGTTAATCCGGCGCCGCGATCCAATGCGAGCATAATCGAGACAATCATGCACGAGTCGGTGCATGCCCTTGATAGGCGACCTGCTTCGAGCACAACTATCGAACGCTACAAGACAGAGTTTCGCGCCTACTGGGCGAGCGGAGAATTCGATCACGCACCAGGTGTCGGCGGCGCTCCGGGGCCGCTCCGCTCCACGGCCTTCGATCCAACGCTCAGCAGTCGCGGGCCGAAATCGGAAAAGTCCAGAGCTATCTTCGATCACATGTATGGTTCGGACACCTATCCGTTCGTCAAACCAAATTACGATGCGAATACGAGCCATTTTCGTGAACAAGTGGATGCCTTCGTCGTTCCTGACGGCATTAACCTGATCGTTTCTTCCAACCTGGAGCGATTGCGCGCCGCCATCGCGGCCTTCGGTGGCGGTGGATTCGCCGCGCACCGTGCTCACGTCCTGGCCCTCTATAACGCCGTCGCCATGACGGTGGATGACCGGCGTGAAATCTCAGGCAACCGGGCTTGGCGCGACCTGGTGGAAAGCAAATACACGGGCGTGAACAGAACTACGATCAAGAACGATCTGCACATACCCATTTAACTCGGAAGCAGTAATTGAACAGAGGAGCCCGGACGCCGACCATGAATTCATCCGAAGCAGCAGAGAGGATCGAATGGGTAAGCTACTGCTTCGAGCCGTTCGGCCTTCACTGCGACATCTTTGCCGGCGTGGACGTAGCGATCATGATTGACCCGAGGACCCCACTGGTTGGCTACCTCGCACAGACGCGCGGGCCATTGACGCTCATGATCAAGTACGGTCCTGACGCCGGGCTGGGCGACCACGCCCGACGCATCATGTCGCTGCAGGGAAGGAGGGTCGTCATTCATGAAGAGAGCCGACCGGCCACTCTTTGCGCGCGCCCTGCCGAACGGATCGTCCTGCAGGTCGAGCCGGAAGAACCGGCGCGCGGCGTCAGGTTCACGGACGGCCTGATTGAGGAGCTACGCGGTTGGGACACCGAGCCGTACCTGACGGTCATGATCGGCGCCGCTCATCGAGAGACGCCGCTAGTGGCGACGTTTCGCAAGCCGCTGGCGGAGGCCCAGCGGTATGAGATCGCGGAGGCCCATTTCTTCGCATCGTTTCGCTGTGAGTCCTAATAGAACTCGGAAACGGGAAAGTATGAAGTCCGCGCAAGTTCAACTTGAGCACACAAAGAGCAAGGCTGCCGCCGGCCGAACTCAAAAGCCGCGCCCACTCGAGACCCCTATCTCAAGCCGGCCGTTTGCTCTTAACGACTCCGCGCCGCCGGCGTTGCGCCTAAGCACAGCCTTCATGCCGTCACGCGCTTTCGCTCCTCCGGCGCAAGGAAAGTTGAGCGTTAGCCAGCCGGGCGATCAATACGAACAAGAAGCCGATCTCGTCGCGGAGCAAGTCCTGCAGATGAACGTGCCTTCCGAGCCACGCGGTGACAACGGCCCGGTTAATCAGGAGGCTTCCGTGTCGAGGAAGGTGGCCCCGGTTTCCGGAGCTGCTGCATCCGCCGAACCGGGGAATCATTCTGTTGCCGATAATTTCATGCCTCGTCTTGGCCCCGGACAGCCGCTTGATACGACGACCCGCGCATTTTTCGAACCGCGCTTTGGACATGGCTTGGGCGAGGTGCGGGTACATGCGGGCTCCGAGGCTGAAGTTGCAGCTCGCGCCGTGAATGCACGCGCTTTCACACTCGCGCACAACATCGTGTTCGCGGCCGGTGAATATGAGCCGCACTCCGCGCGCGGGCGCAGCCTGCTGGCGCACGAGCTGGTCCACGTTGCCCAGCAGGACTTCACCACCGTGCGGCGCTCGCCCTACGAGACACGCGGCGTTGCGCTCGGTCGAGGTCAAATAGCGACCCAGGCTGGCAGAGGCTACTGGGAACAACGGACGTTGGCGACATATTTTCCGCTTTTCGCCCCGCGTATGAATTCCGATGCAGAGGAACGCGATGCCGTGTTAGCAACGCTCTGGAGTATTAATCCGCCTAGGACTGTCACTTCGCCTCGCGTCTTGTTGGTACCCATTGCGGCGCGCCCGCAGCCAGCCACTGCCGGTCAGCCGCCTCCAGTTCCCGCGCCAGCGCTGCTGTATCGATTCACGTTCAGCCCGCCCGCGGCGGGCGACCCGCGGCCGCGAGTAGAAATGGGGTTTGTCGCCAGCGGTCCCGGAACCGTGCCGCTGCCGGCGTCTGCGGCTCCTTCCAGCTATCAGCCAGGCGAGCTTTCTTTCAGAAGGTTCAGTGGCTTTCCCGGCAGCGGCGCCGATCCGGACCTGGACTATTTCGCCGCTTTTCCAGAAGAGCATCGCACCCTGTTCCAGTGGATGGAGACGAGTGCGCCCGCTACGTTCGATCAGATTATTACTACTACGACCACAAGTGTCTCTCGCAGTCGCAGCACAGTCACGCACCGATCGGTATTTCACGTGCGCGGAACGCGCAGTGGAACTACCTTGAGCAATGTCAACATAGACCTGGTTAGCCAGGGCACAGTGGATGCGCAACAGACGGTGCCCGCCGATTATCGAAGTCGCGGCGGAGGGATCGACTTCGAATTAGAGCGGTTGCGCAATCGCACGCCCGCCGCCGACAGGCTGGGTCAGGTGAACCTGTCGGCCAGCATTCCCGCCGACGAGGTCGTTCCGGTTAAATATGCCATCCAGCAATACTTCGAATTTGGCAATCGGGCCCGCAACACAGAGGTCGACACCATCGTGCCAGTGGGTGAAGACGCGCGCACCGTTCTTTATACGTTGATCTTCGGAGCGAACAATGATGTGTCGGTGACGCGCATCGGCGAAACCGGAACTGCTGCCGGACAGATCGCCCCGGAACGAATCGATGTTACCCGCGTACGAGGCTTTCCGGGAACAACGGCCACGCCGGCCAGGCTGCGCGCGTGGTGGACGGCACGCTATCCGCAGGCTGGCGCACTGACTCCTGATCCCCAACCGGCCGCGCCCGCGCGCGGCGGGGCTCCGGCCGTAGCGCCGCCTCCGGCGCCAACCGCCGCTGTGCTTATCGGCGACATGAATCGACTCATCGACGCGGGCCTTGGCCCAACGTGGTTTGCGCGGACGTATGGAATCGACGTGCTCGATGCCGGCGCAATGACAACTCGCCTCGAGCATGTGCATGGGGCGCCGTCGGATCGGACCAACGATACCTTCGCCTTCGACACTCGCGATCTGCGGATGCTTGAGCTGTCGCTGCAGACGCTGGCTGATGGCGAGTTGGCTCACCTGCGCGGCATCAAGGTCGGTCGCAAGCGAGCAAGCATCGATCGTCAACGGGTGCGCGGCAACTGGGTCTACCGGGACGGAGGCCCTCGTCAAAACGGCCTTACGCTCTGGGACGGTTCGGAAATCACAGTGCTCTATTTTTCCGGCTCTGGGGATGATCGATTGTATGCGAATAACGCTAACCTGTTCCGTGGGAGTGCCGCCGCTAATGTGTTGCCCGATGTCACTATGAGCGTGCTTCACGAGTTCGGTCATGCAACCGGTCAACACGCCGGCATCAAGACAGCCTTCGATACCTGGGTTCGGACCCACCAGCAGGCGCCGCCGACCTGGTATGCCGTCTCGAACCCAAGCGCGGAGCTGTTCCCGGAAGCCTTCGCGCTTTACCACACCGATCCACATTTTCTGTGTAGCAGCTCGCCGCTGCTGTACGCCTGGTTCGAAACGCTCTCCACTAGTGGCAGCCCGCCCGCGGCGAATGCGACGCTGACCGCCCCGGCGTCGTGCCCGTGAACATAGCGAACAAATTTGGTAAACGGGAGACCCCAGCCAACCTCGGACGACAAGATGGAAGCAGCCAGACTAAAACGCGAGCAGATCGAACCGGTCGTCAATAGATCTCAAAATGCGGGCTCGGTTGCGAGGGGCCGTGCGGCCCGGCTGCCGGCTCTAAACGACGCCGATCCTCCTGTCCTGCGCCTAACGCACCACGCGCGTTCATCTCACCCTGGTCTGCAAGCGAAGCTAACCGTCAATCAGCCGGGAGACCAGTACGAACAGGAAGCCGATCGCGTCGCCGAACAGGTGATGCGCTTGCCGGACACGAGTCTCCGCGTGCAACGCAAGTGTGGCTGTGGCGGGGCCTGCGAAACTTGTGAGTCGCTGAAATTGCAGCGACAGTCCGCGGCGGCGGGCATGCCGTACGGCGCAACGGCTCCGTTAACGGTGCATGAGGTACTGCGCTCTCCGGGCGCGGCCCTCGACGAGAACACTCGTTCCTTTTTCGAAGGACGCTTCCGCCAGGACTTCGGCGGGGTCAGGATTCACACCGATGAGTCGGCCGCGGCGTCAGCACGCCAAATCAATGCGCGGGCTTACACGGTCGGGCACGACATCGTGTTCGCACCAGGACAGTATGCGCCGGGCACGGCGACGGGAACGCATTTGCTAGCGCACGAGCTGACCCATGTCATCCAACAGGCGCCGGGCATCCATCGCCAGCCCGAGACCATCCCGGTCGGGCCGCTGCAAACGAATAACGCAGCGGCGCTCAGGTACCAACCGACCATGCGGCCGCACGTGCCGACCGCGCCGACAATTTCACCGCCGCCTCCTGTTCAGCAGGGGCCCACTCCGCCGGCGACCTGCCCGCCGGCCGCCACGGTGCTGAACGAGATCCGGACCAGTGATATCGACAGCCGGACCGAAACCAAAATGCAGCATGACATTAACCTCGCCCGCTCGCTGTCGTCGCTTAGCCTTCCGGCGAGTGACAGGCTGATCAGGCAGGCCGACCAGGCCATTCGCGCGGTCTTCGGCAGTCTGCTGCCGGCCGGTCGTAATTTTGCCGCGCCTGCATCGGTAACGATGCGAACACCGCAGGAATTCGCTGACTTGAGAATACCGAACGACACTGCTGCGCGGCGGCGGATCGGCGAGGTGGCGTTAGAGGTTGCCTCGCAACAACTAGCCGATCTCTGCATCAACGGCGCGGCTGATCCCGTCTTGCAGCGCGAGGTTGTCAATCCGTTGTTCGGGCGCGTCGGGGCAAGTTTTGTCAAGGAATACGAGCGCGGCCGCATCGGCGGGCAAACCACCTTCCCGGTCGTCAGTGGCCACGTGCGACCGCATGTTGACATCCCTTCCCAAAGCCGCAACATCGGTCACATCATAGTGCACGAGGCGATGCATTTTTACGTGAGCGAGGTCTACCAAAACACTGCCGAAGCGGGTTCGTTGACACGCCAGTTGATGGAAGGCGGCGCGGAATTTTTGGCGCGCAGCGTAATCAATCAACGCCTGGCGAGCGACCCGAATTTCCGCATTCACACCGAGACCTATGCCGATGAGTTTTCATATGTAGCCACGTTCCTGATGGGGGGCGGCGTTTCGTCGTTCTCATTGGCTTACTTCCAGGGACGCGTGGACCTGCTTGGTCTGACGCCGCCAGTCGTTCATCCCAAACTGATGGTGGGCCAACAAAATGAACCCTCCGAAATGGAAGCGGATCGCATGGCCGATTGGGTAATGAGCGAACGATCGGGACCAGGACGTTCAAGGTCTTCCAGCTTGCCGGGACCGGCGCCGCAAATGGAGATGCCTGTTTCTCGCGGACAGGCGGCAACGGCTGGCGACGTACGACAGCCGTCGCTGGCCGTCTCTCAAGTTTCCGAACGCCGCGTCGCGCGTTTCAGCGACACGGGACATCACGTGATCGAAGAAGCGGCGCTTACCGGCGCCGGCTTCTCTCCACAGCAGATTCAGGCGATCGAGCGCGGCAACATTCAGCGGGATTACAGCCAAATTGGACGGGTCGGGAATTTCCTCTTGCTTTGTCGCCCGCAAAAGTTCGGCGGCTACGATGCAGCAGAGCATTTCGACAACTTCATCTTCGACGCGGTCACAAATCGTTGGCGCAGCCGCGGCGTGGGCAGGCAATTCCGGCACGCCGAGCCGGATGCGACCGACCCCACGCCTTTTGACTACATCGAATCTCAACTGATGATGCTCGCGCGCACGGGCATGACCGAAGACAGCCTGGTGCATCTGGGGAATGCCTTCCACACCGTCGAAGACTTTTTTGCGCACTCAAATTTTGTGGAGCTAATCAACCACGAAGTGCAGGGCGACCAGACGCTGCTGACCGGCAGCGTTCCGGGAACCGAGGGCGCGTCGGTGGCCCACGTGGTGGCGGACGTCAGCGGTCCCCCGATGCGAGAGTACTACCAACAGCAAGCCGCAGCGGCAACTGCGCGGACGGATCCTGACTCGCACGCCCGCATGGCCCATGACACTCCTGATTCGCACAACTATGCGCAAGCCCGACGCCTGGCCGCTCTGGTCGTGCAAAACCTCGGCGTGGATGTCCGCGCGGCTCTGCAACAGCCGCAACCGGACCAGCGTCGTCAGCTCATGTACGACACGGTGATGACGAAAATTCGTCGCTTCCTGCGACCGCCCAGTCAGGCCGATCGCTGGTGGGAACAGTTGGTCGAGCAGGATGCGGGCGTCATGGATCGTCGTTTGGAAGAAGTCGCCCGGCGCACGCCCGTGACCGTCAATCAGTGTGTCTTTAATCCACTGAACCCACTGCGCAATCTCGAAGCATCAAGCTCTTCAAGTTGGCGGATGCCAATTGGAGTGGCGCTGCCGGTGCAAGTTGGCAGCACCCAAATCTGGCTACAGGTTGGCGGAGGAGTGCAGACGCAGTTTCCGCTCGACCGGTCGGTGCGCGAACCTCCGGCTCGCGAAGAAGACCGCGGCGGATTCATTGCGGGCGGACAAATCACTGGGCGATTTTGATCGAACGGCGGATACGAAGAGCTATGGGCCGAGCCTGATGCGGGCGTACCTTTGAGGGGAACGCGAAAAAATTAGCGGAGTCATTAATGGAATCAGCGCGACTTCAACGTGAGGAGACGAAGAGAGAGCCCATGGCTTGCCGGACTCACAAGGTGAATAGTGCGGCGGCTCCTGGTTCGCGCCGGTCTCTTACTATCTACGACTCCGGTTCCCCGGCCCTCCGGCTGGGCCAAGCATTCGGGCCGTCACACACTCCTTTGCTAAATGGGTTGCAGACGAAGTTAACGGTTAATGAACCCGGTGATGAATACGAACAGGAAGCAGACCGCGTGGCAGAACACGTAATGCGCATGCCCGACCCGGCGATACGTTTGCAGCGCCAGTGTAGCTGCGCCGAAACGGGCGGCAATTGCGCGGAGTGCGCTCCTAAACCGGTACGCCTACAACGTCAGGCTGCTGGTTCAGGCTACCACGGTTATGCGCCTGGCATAGTTCATCAGGCACTACGCGGGGCTGGTAAGCAATTGGATGGGGAGATACGGTCCTTCATGGAGTTTCGTTTCGGTCGAACCTTCGAAGACGTGCGAATACATACAGGAGCTGAGGCCAGCGAGTCTGCGGCGGCGGTGAATGCGCGTGCCTATACAGTTGGACGCAACATAGTTTTCAGTGACGGGCGGTTTGCGCCGGGAACTGTGGCCGGTAGAAGTCTGCTGGCCCACGAGTTGGCCCATGTGGTGCAGCAGCGGGGAGGCATGGAAACCGTGCCGCATAAGGAGGCGTCGAATCAATCCGGTGGAGCGCATGAACTCTGGCTTGGGGGTGGACCAAAACCTGGAGGTGAAGGTCTGAGGCTCTCGGCGCCGGCGTCTAACAGTTATCTTCAACGAGGGTTTGGAGAACTGCGAGTAGCGGAAGCGCGTATGGAGGCCGAAAGCCGTATCAGCAGTTCGCCAATTGATGGCCAATTCTGGATCTTGCCGCCCGGAGTGCCCAGGGATTCCGTGCCGTTGTTTGATGATGACGACACTCAAGTTGTAGTTGGCTTCCGCTCCGGCGGCAGTGTTACCTGGACCTACGATCTGGAAGGCCGGGTCGTGAGCGTAGACGAGCCCGGCTTGGAGACTCCGCTTATCGATCCAATAGACATCTTAGCAGGCGGCATCGCCGGTTGGGGCAGAGGCCTCATAGGGGGCGCGGTGCGTAGCGAGGTACGAAGTGTTGCCGGTGGAGCCGGGCGCGGCGCTGTGATGGGCGCTGGCTTACGTGCCGCCAGCCGCACGCTCGCACGTCGCGCGCTCACGGCTATCCGCGGCGTATATCGTGCAATACGCTTCCGCGGCCCGCTTAACTTTTCCGCTACGACGGCGGCACACATGGCGGATGTCGCACGCCGTGTACCTCAGCACATCCTCAAGTTGGCGATCCGCTTTGGTGCTCGCGCAGCCGATCCCCAGGGTGTTGCGGGAGCGTTTCGCTATGTCATCCCAATGATACGTAACGGTCGCCAGTACACTCTCGAAGTGGTGCTCCGCGAAGCGGACCAAACCATCCTGCATTTTTTGTATAGGTAACGATTGTCATGTCCAATATTCATTTTCGAACAGCACCCGGCATTCTTCCAATTGACGCCCTCGGAAAGTGGCAAACCGAGCACGGCTTGATCGTCGGTCCCGGTGGAATGATCCCTTCGGGAATGCACCGTGTTTCAATCGACACGCTCACGCTATCGTTGAGACCCAGCGATCACATCCTGGTGGGCTTCGACGCCTATACTAACTCAGAAAAATGGGAACGCCGGGAGTTAATAGTTCCGGATGTTGACCAGGCAACGGCTCTGCAATGCACTGAAACTTTTGATGAGCATGGGATAGGTCCTAGTGGGTGTGGGACCGTCCGTTATGTCTACTCTGAGTCGACGTCGCTCTTGCTTATTGGAATCGCCGGCGGTCCAAGCGCGACGCGAATTCGCGGTCTCAGTTGCGGGATATTAGGGCTTGGAGCGGAGGGAGAACTAATTGAAATTTGGGTACAGAACTTTCAATTTCAATAGGGACAATTCGGTAAATCCAAACAGCTTTGGCTGAGTGGTGAAAATCCGTGCCTGAGCACGATTTACTGAATTCGATTCACCGATCCCTACGGAATATTTGCGGGTTCAGATTGATCGCATTGCAAGTTCAAACGCTCACAAGATTAGGTCGAAGGCCCCATGTTACTCGCCGATAACTCACAACCACTCGTTTCCTGCATCATGCCGACGTACAACCGCCGGCAATTCATCCCGCATGCGATTGAGTATTTTCTCAATCAGGACTATGAGAACAGGGAACTGATCATACTTGATGACGGCACGGATGCGATCAACGATCTGGTGCCCGCCGATGATCGGCTCCTGTATGTTCGCCTTGAACAAAAGATGACGTTGGGGGCGAAGCTCAATTTGGCGTGTGAGTATGCGCGCGGGGAAATCATCGCGCATTGGGACGACGACGATTGGTACGCGCCCAGGCGCTTGAGTTGTCAGTTAGCGGCGCTCGCCAACGATGGCATCGAGATTTGCGGGATCAATAGACTGCTTTACTACGATCTGCGAAGCGGTCGCGCCTATGAGTACGTGTACCCGCCAGAGCAACGCGTGTGGTTGCTGGGAAGCGAGTTGTGTTATCGAAAGAAGCATTGGGAAAGCCACCGGTTCGTGGAGAACAATGTCGGCATGGATGCCCGTTTTGTTTGGGCCGCCGACCCGCGCAGTGTTTTACCAATGAAGGATCATACGTTTGCGGTCCACATGATTCATGGTTGTAATGTGAGCCCTAAAAAAACCGAGGGCAGGTGGTGGCATGCGCATTCGGTTGAAGCGATTGCCGGAGTGCTGGGCGCTGATTGGGAGTTCTACCGACACGATCTTGAACGGCCCAATGGCCAACCGCGAGCAAGAACGGCCAGGACTGAAACGACCACGGCCAGTGAACGTCGTGCGCGGGTACGCGAGAAAGAAGTAGCTCCGCTGCGAAATGTGTTCGCCTGCCTTGTCCATGAGAGCGAGGAATGTGTGGTTGACCTCGTTCGCAACCTGAGGTATCACGATCCTGATTCGGCGATTCTGCTTTACAACGGCGGCAGCAAACCGGATTTGCTCAACCGCGGTTTTCCGTTCGAGAAGTATGGAGCGGTGGTTCATCCTGCGCCGCGGCCGATGAAGTGGGGATTGCTACATGGATTCGCGATCGACTCGATGAGATTCGCTCTCGACAATTTCTCATTCGACTCAATCACGATCGTCGACTCTGATCAAATGTCGCTACGAATGGGATATTCGCAGTACCTTTCGAAATATCTATCAGGGCGGGACCATGTGGGCATGCTGAGCAACTCGCCCAATCGACAACCAGCGAGCACAAGGATCGCTCCAGCGGTTCAGGCATGGCGGGAATTCGAACTATGGCGACCGTGGCTGCAACGCTTCCCGCGAGGCGAAGAGAAATTCGTGCATTGGACGTTCTGGCCGGCGACAGTTTTCACGCGCGATTCGATGGCTGAGCTCGTCAATCTTTTTGCTCGGGATGAACAGCTCAAAGAGATTATGAGCCGCAGCAAAATCTGGGCGACCGAAGAAGTCATACTGCCGACGCTGGTTGCTCTCCTTGGCTATAAGATCGAAGCGAATCCTTGCAGCTACGATTGGGTGAAGTACCGAGCCCGATATTCCTGGCGCCAGATCGAAGCCGCAATCGGGCGGCCTGACGTCTTCTGGGCCCATCCCGTCACCCGTCAATATGGTGACGCACTGCGGAAATGGCTACGCGCCAAATTTAATCATTACGAAAAGGCGCCGAGCCAGGGAGGAATCATGAAAACTGTCCCCACCGAAGCGAATGGCTTGCTTCTCACCTGGCCGATTCTCACTCGCATGAGAACGATCGAAGGCTGGCTCGCAGATGAAGAAGCCGATCTGCTCATCGCCGTAACCGCCAGAGCGCTGGCTACTCACGAGCAGCCGCAGACAATCGTCGAAGTCGGAAGTTATTGCGGACGGTCGACTGTGGTATTCGGTAGTGTTGTCAAAACGCTTTCACCAGACGCGAAGATCTATGCGATCGATCCACACGACGGGAAAGTTGGAGCGATGGATCAGGGAATCACCAGCGGTCAGCCTACACTCATACGCTTCAATCGCAACATCGAACAGGCTGACCTCACTAAGTACGTTGAGGTGGTTCAAAAGCACTCCTATGAAGTGACTTGGGACAAGCCAATTCAAATTCTCTTTATCGACGGCCTTCACGATTATACAAACGTCGCGAGAGACTTCTTTCAGTTCGAGCGATGGGTGGTGCCCGGGGGCTACATCGCCTTTCACGACTACGCCGAATACTATCCGGGCGTTAAATCGTTCGTTAACGAAGTTCTGGCGTCCGGCGGATACCGGCAGGTCCACTACGTGGGAAGCATGATGATTGTCGAAAAGCTTGCCGCAGAGATTCCGAGCGCTGCAGTTGAAAGAAGTGAATCGTTCGTCATTTGACCCCACAAATGAAAGCTATCTCAGTCCATATTTCGGCGAGCCCCTTCCGTGGATGTACTTAGACGAGGGAGGGTTTTAGTCGTCACAGTCTTTATCACCGGCCGCAAAATCAGGCCAGGATGTGTTACCCGGCTCTTGAATTTTGATCCTGGCTCGAGAAGCTGATAAGGAAAAGAACCGCAGAAGTAGCGAAGCCTACCGCAAGAGGAGTTCCCGCTATTTGTTCACAAGTCTTGCGCATACCGGCATCTCTCGACCGCAGCCCTGAGTCGCCGCAAAAGCGAATATCATGCTATCCCTGAAAGATTATCTTGACGGCAAGAAGGCTTGCGAGTATTCTCCCCGCCACGCAACGGACATTGCTAGCGTACACAGTTTTCCCTAACAGAAAGCGTTCCGCACGCCCATTCCTCTTGATGAACCGTGCCGACCACTTCTCGTATTCCGCACGTTTTGATAGACGCCACTGAGAATCGGGACTTAGTCCTTCGTCTCTCAGGGACCAACCCAAGCGACGGAGAACGCCTCGACGATAATTTCCTCGACGAGGCACCGCCACACCATGGAGGAGTGTTATGCCAGACTGGTCGATAAAAATTGTTCCAACCGTTTCAGGTAAGGGTGCGACGTTTGTTCCGGCTGTGTTGAATGCGCAGCAGGATGATCTTGTTGGTTGGAACAACACTACCAAAGATACGCACCAAATCGGCCTGCCCAATGAGCCAACGACGGGATTAGCGGAGGATTTTGTTACGAATCCCATTCCACCAAACGAGTCGTCGCGCCCGGGTTATGACACCGCGAACCTTGGGACGATCAACTATTACTGCTTGACTCATCCGGATGAGCCAACGGAACGCGGCCAGATCGTCGTAACACCCGTTCCGGAGTGAGCGGTGGTGGAAATGTCCAGCCGTTCAGGAAGTAAGATTGAAGCACCAAGAAGCTGTGTTGGGCGGACACCTTAGCCCGGCAAGCCGTATCAGGGAGCGATTGCAATGAGTGATCATGAGTCGAAGTTTCAGAGTTGTGGAAAAGGTTCAACTGCGGTGGAAGAAAAACACCAGTCTCAGCGCAGGCGATATCGTTGGCTTTCTTTCGCAAGTTGGGTGCCTGCCGCCTTGGTCGCCATGGCGCTAGTAATGTTACAAGCCATGCCGGCGCGCGCCCAAGCTAGTCCGACGCCTACACAAACCCCTATCGCAAATCCTTGTCCTGACAACATGTTTGGACAAAAGCTCTTTCGCGTGCCCGAGATCACTACCAAGGACGGCAAGATGCGAGGCACCATGGTGTTGAGCGACGAGGAGGAGTGGATGGCGTTCAGGGTGCCGGTTTCTTTCCCGAAAACCAACAGTAGATCCCAGTGCTTCCATCAATATGTCCGCACGTTTCGGGAATATCCTACAGTTTCTCCGGCCCGAGGTACTACACCAGCCGGAACATATTCCCTTCCCAGGCCGGGGCCGACGCTTCGAGCACGGGTTGGCGATCTCGTCCAACTCACCTTCATAAACCAAATCGACGCAGGCGATTTCATTAATTCAATAGATCGTGGGGAGATCGGTGCCTGCGACGAAACCAGCGCAGGCTATCCAGGTGATCCCCTCAAAGGAGGCGACACATTTCCAGACTGCTTCCATGGCTCGAGCACGGGCAACATTCATTTCCACGGCACCCACACCAATCCGGGCTCGACTGGTGACAACGTATTCATCGAGGTACGCCCGTCGGTAAGAGTAAACAAGAAGCCCGTCGTCACTCCCGAGGGCGTCGAGAAGTCATTCAACGAATTTTTTGCTCTCTGCGAGGCGAAACTGAATTCGAGTGTTTTCAGGTCGAATCTTTTGAAGGAGTGGCCAAAGACGTGGAGCGATCTTCCCAAGTCCTGGACGGACGAACAGAAATGGCTCCTGAACCTGTACGACACACAAATGGAGACTAACTACGGCGGCAGAGGGCGAAAGCTATGGCCGGTAGACGAAGCCCAACTGAAGGAAGGCGCTTGGCCTCAGTACTATGTCGGAGCCTATCCATACTGCTTCCGTTTGCCTGAGTACGTTGAAAAGTCGTGGCCGCCTCCGAAGCCTTCCACCATGCAAATGGGGGGCGCAGGCACAGCAGAAATGCAAACGGGTACCGACCCGTTAGCTCAGTCCGAAGGTGACCGTGTCTTGATGATGGGCCAGGCGCCGGGAACACATTGGTATCACGCCCACAAGCATGGTTCGACCGCCATCAATGTCGCCAATGGCATGACGGGCGCCTTCATCATCGAGGGCCAATACGATGATGATCTGAACGCGTGGTACGGCACCGATTGGACACGCTCGGCGGCCGTGTTGGTGATTAACCAGCTTGGAGTCAGTCCCAACTTGATGCGTGGCGGCAACGCACAAATCGATAAGGGGCCGGACTTCTCAGTCAACGGCCAGTTAAAGCCAAAAATATCAATGAGGCCAAACGAGGTGCAGATGTGGCGCATTGTCAACACCTCAGGACGAGCTGGTGCATTCTTCGCTGGTCCGCCGAAGGGTTTTCACTGGAGGCAATTGGCGCAGGATGGCGTCCAATTCGTTGATGCCAACTATCAGAGTCACGTAGATAATTCTTTCTTATTGGCGGCAGGCAATCGAGCCGACCTCCTGGTACAAGCTCCCGCGGCACCGTGCAGGAACCCGGACGATTGCAACGTGACAGCCCAGAACGAGGTTGATCCCTCAGATTTCTTCGGGAACAAAGCGGCGCAGAAAATCACTTTGCTGTCCATCAGTGTGTCGGGCACCCCGGTCGATCCCACTTCGAAACAAGCGAAGTTCATCCTAAAAGCTCCAAGTTTCCCGCCGTTCCTTTGGGACATTCAGAGCGCGGACGTCAAGGGCACGAAAAAGATCGTGTTCGCGTCCGGCTCCCCGGGCGGTATGCCAGCGCCTGCAATGCACACCATCGACGGAAAGAAGTTCGACGGTGAGGTCGGTGAGGTCGTGTTGCTGAACACGGTCGAGGAATGGAAGGTGATGAACTCGACGATCGGGATCTCCCACCCATTCCATATCCACATCAATCCGTTCCAGGTGGTGGAAGTATTCAATCCCAACGCGAAAGTGACCGACCCGAAAACGGGGACGAGCCTGCCTGAATACGTCTTTGATCCGAACGCGGTCAAGAATAAGGACGTTCAATGCCTACTGGATCCTCGAGGCGATCCGGACGATTGGAAGCCCTGCGGCCCTGCCCCAGTGAACACGAACGGGATTTGGTGGGACGTGTTTCCAATCCCGTCGGGTATCCAAGCCACAGACGCAAACGGCCAACCGATCACCCGGCTTAATCCGAAGACTCAAAAGCAGGAGCAGATCAACGTCCCGGGCTATTTCAAGATGCGCAGCCGCTTCGTCGACTATTCGGGATTCTTTGTGATCCATTGCCACATTCTCGCGCACGAGGACCGCGGCATGATGACCATCGTGGAAGTGGCGCCCGTGCGGACGCCTTACTCGCATCATTAATAACCGATCGCCAGAACCTTCAGGCGGGTTCGAAGGGCGATTAGGCGGAAACCCGGAAGCAGAGCCAGGGATCTCATGTGGAAACATCGGCGAACGACGTTGATGGCGATTAGTTCCGCGGTTCTCGCGGTCGCACCCAAGTGTCCAATTTGTTTCCTGGCTTACTTCGGCGTCTTCGGAGTAGCGACGGCGTCCGCCTCGGTCTACCGCGCCTGGTTGCCACCACTCACGGCGATCTGGCTCACCCTGACAGTGGGGATGCTTTTTTTTCGGCGCGGCGACCAGCGTCGATACGGTCCAGGCTCGCTGGGAGTGCTGGCCGGTCTCGCAGTATTCGTCGGCAGATTCATCTTTGACTATCCAGCCCTGGTCTACTCCGGCATCGCCGCGCTCGTGGCAGCAGTCGTCTGGCGATCATGGCTCCGTGGGCCCGTACCGAGCGAGCTGTGTCAGCAATGTGAACAACTCCCATTTCTGCCCGATAACGAGGCAGGTGCGAAGCGGCGTCTCGAAGTGCATACCTACGGCGGTCAATAAGTTTCGATGGGTGGATTTCTCCGGCTAGCGATGCGAGGAAGTCGCTTGTCTTAGTGTTTACAATTCTCTCTTTGAACCATCTTCATGATGGGGGTAAACGTAAATGGCAGATCAACCAAAAGATAACAAAGCCACGAGCAAATCACGATACGAGCTTGTCAAGCAGATCTTGAACAATGCTCAGGGAGCGGCTAACCCCAGCTATCAAGGCCACCCGAAGTTCTGGGAGTTGCCGCTGGAAGAATTTCTTCAAGTGAGCATCTACAGCGTTCGCATGATAGCCGACGCCGGTGAGGAAGATTTTTGTGACGACATCATGGTTGGCGGTGGCGCCGGCGCCGGCGGTTCGTGTTGTGAATCTGAAAGCGAGCCTGCTTCACCTGAGCAACCTGCGAGTGAGAGCGCCGCAGGATCAGGGGCACATTCCTGCTGTGGACCATCCGATCCAGCCGCCGCTTCGGGAGCGCTGCAGCCTTCGAGAGGACGAGGCGCTGCTTCAGGATTGATCAAGGGACTGAAGGGACAGTTTCCCTTCGATGGGACTCAATTTCCCCAGCTTCCCTGGGGCGGTACACCGGTTTCCAGCTCAGACGTTCTCTTCATCGAAAGTTGGATTGACGATGGCTGCCCAGCGACGGATGAAGCAGCCTCTGCGCTAGTCGCAGTAAGTCAACCACTCAAGATGGCGCTGGCCCAGGGCCATGAAGAACATCCGCTCTCCACCAAATCAATTAACGAGTTCAGTGACGACGCTGGGAAGGTGAAGGCTCGTAAGAACATTGAATGTCTGACGCCGGAGGAGTTGGCAAGATTTCGGCGGGTCATCAAAATTATGCGTTGTTACGACACCTATCATCAATACGATCAACGCAGCTTTAGATATTGGGCGGACATTCATGCGAACAACTGCCAGCATGGATGGGAACAATTTCTTACCTGGCATCGAGCGTATCTGTATTACTTCGAGCAGCAGATGCAGGACATTGATCCGACGGTGACGCTGCCGTACTGGGATTGGCCCATGTACCGGGATGATGTGCTGAAGTCAATCGCGAAGCTGCAGCCCGCAAGTGTGGACAACGGCACGGTCCCGAGAGCGTACCGTTGCTTTGTGGATCAGTCGGTGTTGGATAGTCTCAAAGGGAAAATCCCTGATGATTACTGGAATAGTCTTCAGAAAGTTAAGGACCAGACATTCGATTCCGGTAATAGACTGTACACGGCAGCAAACATCACCTACGGCGACGAGACCTGGGACGATTTGATCATGGGCGAACTTGCGCGCGCGAATCCACTCTGGGACAGATATCGCTGGCCCGGCATGGCCGCAGGTCTGGCTACCGATCTTTATCCGACTCCTGAAGACGTGCAACGAATTCTCCAAATCCCAAGCTTTTTCACGTTTGGCAGCGGCCCAGGCAGTAACCACTTTTTCGGGGCAGTCGAAAACATCCACAACTTTATTCATACCTATTCGGGCGGAAATAATCCGGTGGACCAGAATCAGACTGGCGACATGCAGTCGGCGGGAACAACCGGAAGAGATCCTATTTTCTGGGCGCATCATAGCAACGTCGACCGCGTCTGGTCCGAGTGGCAGAAGTTGCATCCGGGTACCGACCCTGACGACCCGACTGATATCCTCGCGCCCTGGACTAACTCTGTCGCAGACGTCCTCACGATCAGTGACCTCGGCTACGAGTACATGAAATCGTCTTACCTGTTCGAAACGGATAACAAAGTACCAATAACCAGATTCAAATCCGCGAGCGCAACTGTCCATCCGGCCGTTCTGGCAAGGCATAGTCGCGCGGAGATACGCTTACACAAGGTCCAATACTCGACGACGGGCGGAGCTTTCATCCGCGTTTTCCTGAATCAACCTGACGCCAATGCTGATACTCCTACGAAAGGTAACGACAACTTTGTCACTTCTGTCGTGACGTTTTCGGGTGAATGCATTGGCGGGCCCGGACACTGCGATGTGCCGCCAGAGTCGAAAAGAAAGTATGACATGCGCCCGCGGCATCGTAAGACGCCGGGAAATTTCCGCATCGATGCGACCGAGACGATTAGCAAACTCAGTCTGCAAGGCGCCACTGATTTCCAGGTAAATCTTGTCGTCCTCGGCGTGGATGGTAAGCCCAAGCCTAATGCTTTGTGGATGGATGCCGTCTCATTGATCTTCAAGGACTAAGAGAAAAGTTTAGAGGAGACCCTGAAATGAAATTCAAGATTCATCCAGCAATCGGAATCGCTCGAGTCGGAGACAGTCCCGATAGTTTCTATCTCGCCCCTGAACAGGCCGGACAACTGCCCGTCGAGCTGAGCTCTGACGGCACAGAACAACCCATAAAAAAATTCAAAGACGATCAGCGCCGAGTTAAGAGACAGGCGGCCAGGTTCAGAGTCTATGGTTACGATGATGATTTCAAAAAAGGGCACGAACTGCAGGTCGGCGACACCATCGACGTAGTAAAACCCAACTCCGGGCAGTTAATGACCGGCAAGATTCTGGACATCGAATGGACTGTGTATCTGGCTAATAAAAAAGCCAGCTGGTACGAGTTCCTCCAGTTGGACGGCGAGCATGGTTACGACCCCACCCATCCGCTGCGAAATGCTGATGTAACGGTCCCACAGGCACGCCAACAATTGATAATTGATCCGGGGCCGCAAACTGTCAGCTACGCGGATAAGAAACAGCGCGCCGCGCAGTTTGCAAAAGGACAGAACCCGGGTTACCTCCAATCTTTTCCGCCGCCGCTTACGCCCTTCTCGATTGAGACTCTCGGTGAACTGAGAGCGATCAAGCAAGACAAAAATCTTCGCCTGCTGGTGCTTGGGGGCTTTGGGAACTCAGGCTCTTACAAGAAGGGATTCGGAGATCCGGTTATTACACACTATGCGAACAATGATGGCTGGTTTGACGATTTGTCTGATGGCCCGGTGACGGCCCGGGTGAAATACGAGGTTGTGAAGATAGACGGTCGCGACCCCTCCAAGAAGGGCGTCGTACAGTATGCCAATGTTGAAGTGCCCGCCTGGGTCATCGTCGGTTATCCTCGATACGCCCCACAGATCATGGACATCATCACGATGGATGAAGCCATTTATGATGTGGCCGTCAGAAACTTCGGCTATGAGCCATACATGTTTGGCACAGCGCCTTTTACCGGAACTCAAACTCCGCCTGATCCTCACGATGAAAAAACGCTCGGCCTGTGGCGAGAGACATGTCAATGGAACCCAGACTATTATCCCTACTTTTATCGCGACATCTGGCCTATTCTTCAAAGACCACAGAACTTTCAATGGGTGATGGATTTCGACCCCTTCACCGGTGGCGACCCGCATAACACGACGAGCGGCGAAGGAGGAAATTTCGATCCGAAAGTTATTGCCATCCCACCAATCAATGGAGAAGATCCCGGCCGGCATGCGCGAATGTTCGTTTGGGGAGTTTTGAGAAAACCTGGTCAGGAGAATATCTGGAATTATCCTTTTGATCCGGCCACTCCGACGTATCTCCCGATCCTGATGCCGTTTTTATGCGGTGACAACCCCCTTTCCAACACCGTTCCTTCCAAATTTCTGCGGCTCACCGACACGCAATTGTTCATCCTGGGCCAGTGGGCCCGCGGTAAGTTTATCAACGAAGAGCTAGAGGGCATCACCCTTCCAGATCCCGAACAGGCTGCGGCGACCGGTGCTGATCTTGATCGCGGTGTGTTAAGTAACATGCTAGGCGGCTCCTTCTGTCCCGGGGCCGAAACCGTATGGATCATCCGCAACCCGGCAATTTATGCCGAGCCATATCGCATCAAACACAGTTCCGACTTCACGCCTAAGAATCTCCAAGCCTGGAATCCCTTGCCACTCGGTTTTCCTGGTAGTCTTGATAATGTCGGCAGCCTGACGCTAGGACTCGAGCCAGGTGACATCACGAAATACGGTGGCATACCCTGGCAGGCAGACTTCAATGAATGTTCCCTCCAGCCCATAGACATAACCTACGAGAAGTGGAATGAGATTTATCCCCAAAGCACAGGCGACCCCGTGAAGGATATGACTCAAACGACATACTGGTGGCCGGCGCACCGACCGATGGAAGTGACCGACGTGAATCTTGGGCCGATGAACTGGTCACAGGGAATTCCGAACAACAGGGCGGGTGATCTCAAGATGGTCACTGCCTGGAAAGAGTTGGGATTTATCCTCAACGTGCCTCAAGACGGCAATCCAAACTTCATTCAGGTGGAACGCAACGATCCGAACATTTAGTCAGAGGAGGACAACATGAGTGCACAACCTGACAGCGGCATACTGGTGGGAACCTGGACGTATCGCAGTTTCCTCAACGACTCTGCCTCTCAACGCCGTTCAATAACCTCGAGTTCGGACGGGGGAACATTAGTATTGAAGCCGCGCCGATGAATGAATTCAAGGGCCGCATTTATGATGTCGGGTGGCAGCTTGAACTCAAAGGCTCGATCAATTACGGCAATCCATTTTCCGTGCGGTTCCGAGGCAAAGGCGTCGTTGGGGGCGAAGAATGGATTTATGATTATGTTGGGTACGTCATCCGGCCCTGGCCCAATGGCATCGATCAGCAAATGGCGATCGTTGGCTCAATCGTCCGCACCATCCCGCATTCGAGTGGCAGCGGCGGCACATCTCCCGCGGGCGTTGTTTGCTCCTGGATTGCCGTCAGACAAGACGATTCCGCTGGCTGATACTTTTCGAGTAGACCCCGCATAACCAGAGGTTGAATAAGCAAAGCAAAACGGTTCGCTACGACGTGGTGATTCTTGGCGGAGGACCAGCCGGTTCGGCCACGGCCTTGTCTCTGCGCCAACACGCTCCGTCTCTGTCTCTGGCTCTAATCGAGCAAACTGACTACAACAAACTTCGCATAGGAGAGACACTCCCGCCGAGCGTGCAGCCGCTGCTGGAGCAGCTAGGCGTGTGGGATAACTTTCTTAACGAAGGGCATGTGCCGGCGTACGGTAGTTGTTCGGCCTGGGGTTCGGAAAAGTTGTTTGATAATGAATTTATCTATTACGCAACCGGCCGCGGGTGGCATTTGGATCGAAGGCGTTTTGACTCCATGCTCGCCAGTGAGGCAACAAACAGAGGCATCACTTCGTACGGCGGCGCCAAGTTCATCGCTTCCCAACCATCTCGTGAAGGAGGATGGCTTCTCACAGTGCAAACCGAAAATGGAAATGAGATTTCTATCGAAGCTGCGTTTGTTGTTGACGCGACTGGCAGGCGCGGCGTCTTTGCCAGCCAGCGAGGCGTCAGAAAAGTACTTCTGGATCAGTTGCTCGGGGTGTTTATGTTTTTCAGTCTTAACAAGAGCGCTCCGTTGACGGATACCTATACTCTTGTCGAAGCCTGGGAAGAAGGGTGGTGGTATTCAGCTCTCGTGCCTGATGAAAAAGTTGCCGTGGTTTGCATGAGCGACAACGACGTTGTCAAAAAGCGTCATTTGAATTCTTCAGCCGAATGGTTTGAGTTGATGAGCCAGACACTTTACATCAAAGGTCGTGTGCAACAGGCTGAACCCCTCGGCCCGCCTTCGGTTCATGCGGCATATTCCCATCGCCTTGAAAAAATGGTTGGCGATGCCTGGCTTGCGGTTGGCGATGCGGCCACGACTTTCGATCCGCTTTCTTCTCTGGGGATTTTCAAGGGACTGCAATCCGGAATCCTGGCTTCGTATGCAATCGGCGACTATTTCAAAGGCTCGTCGGCAAGCCTGGAAAAATACGAAGCCATCCTGGCAAGGGAGTTTGAAGAGTACCTGTCGACGAGATCTGACTACTACAGAGAGGAACGGCGCTGGGAGAGCTCACCTTTCTGGCAACGTCGCTACGATCAAATCACGCTCGACCCGCGACGGATACTTCGCTTGAGCGAAACGGCGAGCGAGTCGGCGGCCATCGAAAAACTAACGATGCATCTGCCGGTGCCCGACCTGAAGTATCTCTGTCACTTATGTACCTTCCCGCGCCAGGCCCAGGAGATCGTTTCAGAATTCAAGGCCCACAGCAATTCCATTCAGGATCGGAGAATCATCCTCGCTCTCCAATATCTTATTGACCAAGGTATCCTGCAATCGGCAGCAAACTAAGTTCGCAAAGTATCGGTCAGCGGCTTTTCTGCTTCTTCGGCTGCGGAAGTTCGGCCTGCTGCGGATAGTAAATCGGCTCTTGAGGATTGCGGTGCCAGTCGTACTCCGCTGCCGTAGCCGCGGCCTCAGCAACGGCCCGTCCCGCCAGCCGGTCAACGAGATGAAACGCCATATCGGTTCCGGCTGAAACGCCGGCGGAAGTGACATATCGGCCGGCATCGACCCAGCGCGAGACATTGTCCCACAACACGCGCGGTCCATACTGCGTCACCCAGGCGAATGCCTGATGATTAGTTGTCGCGTGCTTGCCGTCAAGCACGCCGGCATGTGCGAGTACCGCGGCGCCCGTGCACACCGAAGTCATGAGCTTGACGCGCTTGTCCATTGCCTTCACCCATTCCACCAGCGCCTGCACGGCTTTGGGGTCTCCTTCCAATAGATACTGCGCGTTGCCGCCGGGAATCATTAACAGATCGAAGGGTTCTGAGAGCGCCTGGTCGCGGAACCGATCGGGCGCGACGCGGGGACCGTTTGAGCTCTTGACTGGCGCTGGTGTGTTGGCCTTGCCCGCCCGCTTCACCTCATTTGAGATCAACAGGATCTCGAAGGGATATTGAGGTGGATTTTCGTAGCCGGTACCAAGAAAGCGTGAGATGGCGAAGGCCTCCGTAAAGCCCCATACATCGATCGGCTCGAATCCTTCATAGACTAAGATGCCAATACGAATGGTTGGTGGGAACAAAGTTTTGCCCCTCATTGATTCTCCTTAAATGATGAGCCTGCCTGCGCGCTCCGGCGCAATATCAGCAGCGACTGAATCGCGCGGATCAAAAGTTAATCTTCATCGCGAATTGAATCAGTCGCGGATTGTTGCTCGTCGAAATGATCCGGCCAAAGTCGCCGGCACTGCCAATGATGCGGCCACTGTTCGGATCGATGGATGTTGCCGGGACGGCGCTCAGGTTGCTGATCGGATTTGCAAAGTTTGCGTGATTGAAGAGGTTGAAAAACTCGGCGCGCAACTCGATATTCTTCGACTCGCGAATTGGGAAGCGCTTGATCACCGAGAAGTCCACGTTCGTCTGCCCTGGCCCGCGCAGAACATTGCGGCCGACGTTGCCGAAGTCAGTTCCGGCCGCGCCTGCCGTGGCTGTGCCGTTTGAGCTGGGAATTACCTGGCCCGCCAATACAGTGGGCCGCATAAACGTGATCGGATTGAAAAAGTATCCGGCTGGCACGTTGCTGGTCGCGGTGCTTCTGGTTGCGCCTGGCGCCCAACTTGGCCGCACCAGGGCATTATTCCCGCCGCTCAATCCATAAAACGAACCCGCGCCGCCATCGATTATGTCGATCGGCAAACCAGACATGGCCGTGACTATTCCAGCCACTTGCCAATTCGAGAAGAGCAAACGCGCAGCAGTCGACCGTGCAAAAGCTGGACGCGGTAAGTCCCATAGATAGCTCAAGACAAAACGATGCGTGCGGTCAAAGTCAGATAGGCCGCGATTGGCGCGGTTATCAAGCTGGTTGCCGGCGATATTGATCGTGTCCCTGACTTCTCCGGCACTGTCACTGCCGCCCGAAGCATTGTCGAGCGACTTGGCGTAAGTATATGAAGCGAGAAATTGCAGTCCCCTGGAGAGCCGCCGAGTCAAACTCATCTGTAGCGAGTTGTACGTTGATTGTGCAGTGGACTGAATTTGGAGAAAGCTTCCTACCTCGACGCCTTGATATGGCGCGCGCAACGCGAGGTTCGTGGCGGCTGGAGTGTTAGTGGTAATTGCCTGGCCGGTAACGGCGTTGATGATTGGATGTTGTGGGCTCGCGAGTCTTGCTTGGTTGATGGCGACATCGCGGATCAAATTGAGCCCACGTGTGCCCACATAGGCGACTTCCAATAGCAGATTCCGGCCAGGTGCGTACTGAACGCTGGCATTGTACTGATGGAAGTACGCCGTACGCATTCCACGATCGAAAATTTGACCGGCCAGAGCAACGCCCTTAACGAGAGCGGGAAACTGATCCTGCGACGGCAAAGGAAAGAAGGGATCGGCAAAGGGAACTGTAGCGCCCGTCGGACTTCGACGGATGGCGTACGTCGGCGGAGAGTTAATCGAGATACCTATATAAGCTGTGGATGGCCGCGAATAAAACATGCCATACCCGCCGCGCACGACCAATCGTCCTGAATCAAACGGTGAGTAAGCAAAGCCGACGCGCGGAGCGAAGTTATTTGGATCGACGCTGGTCAGTACCCGTTTGCCGACGTTCGGCACGTCCGGCAAGTCGTACTGAGGAATGACATTTCCGGCTTGCACGAATCCACCGATCGGCGGGCCTACAGGGTTACCGCCGGCATCAACCTCCATCCTCGGTTTGTAGAGTGCCGGATCAAAAGTCGACAACGCTCCACGCGTTTCATAAGGGGGAAGATCCAACTCGTAACGCAAGCCGAGATTTAGGATTAGCTTCCGCGAGACTTTCCAATCATCCTGAAGAAAAAAACCGTAGTCACTTGCCCGCAGGATGCGAGTGTTGATGCCGTCTCCGTACACTGAGTTGTTAGCCACACCGAGCAGAAAATTATTGAAGCTCTGGAAAGTTATCGTGCCGCGCCGGTTATTATTCGCCCCGAGATCATTCCGGTAGTAGATCATCTGGGCGCCCGTGCGAATGCTGTGCTTGCCTCGGGTGATTGAAAGAATATCAACCAGGGTGGTCGAAGACTCGATGTTCTGAGTATCCACGTTCGTACCGGGATTCCCGATAGCGATCGCGTTCGTTCCCGTCGGGCCGATACGAATAAGCCCGAGGCCGGGATACGCGTTGGCGTTGGCTCGCCTGATGCCAAGCTCGGAGTCTTTTACAGGATTTTGTCCCGACGTGTCCCCGCGAATAAAACTGAAACCGGCGCGCGCCTCGTTGATGGTTCGTGGGCTGAAGACGTGAATATCCTGAAACGAGAGCAGCCGGTTGTTCTGCTTTTGATCCGCACCAAACCCGGGAACGTTCGCTCCGCCACCGCCACCGCCGCCGCCGTTGGGAAGCGCAAAGAACTGCGGCGCGTTCGAGAAGAAAAACCTCACAGCCAGCCAGTCCCTCTTGGTAATGCGGTAGTCAATGTTTGAGTTGAATTGATCCTCGCGATATGTGGAGAGGGCTGAGCCCGAGTAATGCCCGTCTGCCTGCGGCGTCGGAATCAGAAATTGGCCGTCGGGCAGCTTTGCGTTAAGAACCGCAAGCGCCACGGGGTTGATTGACGTCGCGACGGGACCGTTTGGCGATAACCTCGGCCGGAACGTCGTAAGCAGGTTTTGTTGTGACCGATCATTGGTTAGACCGGGGGCAATCAAGACACCGGAGGTCAGACTATTCGGCGATGCGCCGTTGCGCTCGCGCGTGCCCTGGTAAGAGATGAAGAAGAACAGTCGGTCAGCCTTGATGGGGCCGCCGAGCACACCGCCAAAAACATTGCGCCGTAAGGTTGGACGACTAACCCCGGCTGCTTTCAAGAATGGATTGTTAGCGTTAAGCGCATCGTGGCGGAAGTATTCATAGCCAGCACCGTGAAAATCGTTGCCACCGCTTTTCGTGATTGCCTCAACATTGCCGCCACCGGCACGTCCAAACGTTGCGTTGTAAAGCGACGTCTGGACCTTGAACTCCTGAATGGTCTCTGGCGCCGGCACGGCGACCATACTCGCGGCGTTTGTAGCTAAGTTGTTAGCGTCAATTCCATTGATCTCAAAATCATTCTGCGTCACCCGCGCGCCGTTGACTGAGACGTTTTGTGAATTGCGACCCAGGGCGGCGTTGTCGGCAAGGGCCACGGATGTTCCCGGCGAGAGCGCGAGAATTTGTGTGAAGTTGCGCGTCGCGAGCGGCAGCTCTGCAACAGCGCGCGAGTCAACCACACGGCCAAGCTGCGGGCCGTCGTTTTGAACAAACGGCGCAATGGTCACCATAAACGGATCAGCGATTACTCCTGCGACTGTGAGTTGCGCATTAACCGTCGTGGTCTCAGTGATGACTACCTGGACAGAATCGAGGAGTACCGAGTTAAATCCGATAGCCGTGATTCGGACCCGATATGCGCCTGGGGGCAGGGAAGGCACGGCGAAGTCGCCTTCGTTGTCGGTTGTAACATGCCGTTCTTCGGCAGTGGCTTTCCTGCTGACGGTTACGTTGGCCGCGACTATGAGAGCGCCTCTTTGATCCTTGACTGTCCCGGCGATGCGGCCTGTAGTCTGACTCTGACCGAAAGCGGACGACGTACCGAGAACGATTAGCCAACTAACCCAAACTAATGTAATGCCGGTTTTCGTGATCATTATTATTGGAGCGAACGGCTGTAACTAGAATAAGTCATGGCAACCATAGCTAAAAACTTCATCTCTCGCAAATAATCCTGCAAGCAAAATTGCTATTGAGCTTTTTTAATTCCCAAAGACGTCGAAACGTGGTAAGAATCAGCCCGCCGATGAAGCTGCCCTTACTAAATCGATCAAAGAGATTCGCCGTCGCTGCCGGACGCGTCGGGCTCGTCGTCGGATTGGCGCTGGCGTTTCTGCTGACGACAATTCCATGGGCGCCGGCAGATGCAGCGAGTCTCTGTTCGATGCCCTGTTGCACGGGCACTGCTGAACATCCGGCTGGCTCAGGCGCCAGCGGCGTTTGTCACAGTCGCCGTCGCCCCAGCTCATCAACGTCCGCCGGCCATAAGCTTAATATGCAGGCTGACGCTGAGCCGCTCTGTGGCTTGCATCGCGTCAATGGTAAGTACTCGACCGTGCGTTTGCTGCAGGCAAGCGCTCGGACGCCGAATGCCGATGACGCAAAGACCAACTCTCCCTCGTCGAATCGATCGGCCGTTGCATTAGTAAGACCTTGCCAGTCGGACTGCGCCGCTTGCGCATGCGCTTCCAACGGTCGCAACGCGCAAGGCAGTTTCTCCAGCTCCATAACGCGTATCGCGGAGCCACCGACAGGCAGCGGCCGGGTGGAAATAGCTTTTGACTCCACCGTCACGCTTGACGCAGCACGCCGCCGGTCAAACCCGCGCGCACCGCCAGTTTCTCTCTAGACAACACTCGATTGATAGTGCAGAGCGTTGCTCTTTGGGGGCAACGTGTATCGTCTGTCGTTCACCGGAGCGTCTTCGTCCGGTTGATAGTCTTAGGGAGACTCTCAATGCGATTCAAACCAAGTGTGAATCTTCCATGCCTGAGCGTCGTTGTGTTTATTGCGGCGATCTTTGCCGCGAGCAGTCCGGCGCAACAAGCCGTAACCTCCGCGATGTTCAGCGGCCACGTTGAAGATTCCAGCCGCGCACTGATCAATGGCGCGGTCGTTGTCGCCAGAAATCTGGACACAAACCTGACGCAAACTACCAACACGGATGGCGAAGGCCGGTTTCGCTTTGTTTACTTGCCGGTCGGCGCCTACGAGATCAGCGTGGAAGCGAAGGGCTTTGCCGTCCTCAAGCGACATTTGGTTCTGGCTGTCGGTCAAACGATAGATGTCTCGCTAACGCTTAATGTCGAAAGCATGGCTGAGAAGGTCGAGGTGACGGCGGATGTGCCGGTCATCGAGAGTGCCCGCACCCAACTTGCCGAAAACGTAACCCCGCGCGAGATCGATTCGTTGCCTTTGAACGGTCGAAACTATCTGGACCTGGCGGCGCTGACGCCGGGCGTGACGCGCAGCAATCCGGTAGCTAATCAGCGCTTCCAGGAAACATCGGCAGTACCGGGGACAGGGTTGTCGATCACGGGACAGCGCTTCATTAATAATGGGTTCGTGGTTGACGGACTGTCGGCAAATGATGATGCCGCGGATTTGCCGGGGACGTTTTATAGCCAGGAAGTCATTCGAGAGTTTGAGGTGATCGCGTCCGGCGGTATCGCGCAATTTGGGCGAGCCTCCGGCGGCTTCGTCAACATCATTACAAAGTCAGGCACGAACAGCTATCGTGGTCGTCTTTATGGCTTCTTTCGCAACCAGCGTTTCGACGCGCGCAATCCACTGGCGGCCAGTAAAGATCCCCTGACCCAGGCGCAGTATGGGCTCAGTGTTGGTGGACCGATAGTCAGCGACCGAACGTTCTTCTTCACAAATTTTGAGCAGACCCGCTTGCACAATGCGACCGTGATCACGATTGCCGACGCGAACGTTGCGGCAGTGAATAGTACGTTGTCGGCGATCGGCTATGGGGCGTCGCGGCTATCGACAGGCATTGTGCCGACCGGGCTCAACGCGACCAATTTCCTTTTTCGTCTCGATCATCAGCTCAACCACTCGAACCAACTCACTGCCCGTTATGGCTTGTACGATATCAACAGCACGAACTCGCGAAATGTTGGCGGCCTGAACGCGGTCAGCCGCGGCACCGCATTGATCGATCGAGATCAGGCAGTCGCGATCAGCGAGGTTGCGTCACTTTCATCCCTCACGGTTAATGAAGCGCGCTTTCAGTTCACGCATAGCCGGCTGGGCGCTCCGGTAAATGATGCGACGGGACCGGCCGTGAATATCTCAGGCGTAGCCAGCTTTGGCACGGCGACTTTTTCACCGACCCGGCGCAATCTCGATAGCTTTGAATTCGTCGATGCGGTCACGACGCAGCAGGGAACTCATTCAGTAAAAGCAGGAGCGGATTATCTTCTGAACCGGCTTAACATTACTTTTCCCGGCGCGCTTCAGGGCGTCTACACGTTTTCCTCGCTCGCAGATTTTCAGGCGAATCGTTATGCGACTTTCCAGCAGGCCTTTGGTGCAGCGAACCAGTTCCAGTCAAATCCAAACCTTGGTTTGTTCGTGCAGGATGAATGGCGCCCGAACACGAAGTTAAGCGTCAATGCCGGGCTGCGCTATGACGCCGAGTTCCTGCCGGCGCCGATCACTACTGACGAGAATAACTTTGCGCCACGCCTGGGCTTGGCCTATGCGCCTGGCAATCGCAAGACGGTCGTGCGCGGGAGCCTTGGCCTTTATTACGACCGTATTCCGCTGCGCGCTACTTCAAATGCTTTGCAGCGCGAGGGGACGAAGTACAAAGTTGCAGTGCTGTCATTCGGCCAGGCTGGAGCGCCCGCATTTCCGAACGTGCTGGCGAGCTTTCCCGCCAACTTACTCGTGAGCACCACCATCATCGATCCGCATATGAAGAACAGCTATAACGAACAAGCCAGCGTTCAGATCGAGCGCGAGTTGGCGCCGTCTACTTCTCTGTCAGTCGGCTATCTGTACACGCGCGGGCGGCACATTATCGTCTCGCGCAACATCAATGTCCCGACGGTGCCGGCCTCAGCGGGGATTTTCAATTTAGGACGGCCCGATCCGCGCTTCGCGAATGAAAGCGAGTACGAAAGTTCCGGCGAATCCTCCTATCACGGAATGACTGTTTCGCTAAATCGCCGTTTCCAGCGCTGGTTTGGTTTGCGGCTTTCTTACGCGCTCTCGAGGGCGATTGACGATGCCGGCAACGCTTTCTTTTTTGCGCCACAAGATAATTTTGACTTGCGAGGTGAGCGAGGTCTTTCAGACAATGATCAAAGGCACGTGTTTACGGTGAGCGGGACGTTTGAAGCGCCATCGAGTAAATCGCGCCAGCTCATCAGGCGCGCGGCAAACGGATTTCAACTCAGCTACATTTTCCGTTACGGCTCGCGCTTGCCATTCAATATTGTCACCGGCAACGACCGCAACTTTGATACGAACGTTAACGATCGTCCGGTGGGCGTAAAGCGCAACACGGGCAGAGGATTCGACTCTGCGGCACTCGATCTCCGCTTAAGCCGGACCTTTGGTTTGACGGAAAGGATTCGGCTCGAGGCGCTGGCCGAAGGCTTCAACGTGCTCAACCGCGCGAATTTCCAACTACCGAATAACGTCTTCGGTACCGGCGTCGCACCCTTGCCAAACTTTGGCCGGCCAACGGCGGCCGGTGATCCGCGGCAGCTTCAACTTGGCCTGCGCCTCAGTTTTTAGTAGTAGGGCACGTACTGAGCGAGCGATATCGTCCGGGATTGCGCCGAAGGCGTTAGATAACTTTGAGCCAGGCGTAACACGCCGGGAAATAAGTCAGTGAAGGTTCACAACCTGAAAGGTTTGGCCAATGCATTGTTGAGAAGGTTATCCAACGCTTTCAGAGTAGTGATGAATAAATCGACCTGACCCCAGGGTGATACCCTGGGCTAAGTTAGATAACGCCTTCGGCGTAAACAAATCGAGTTTTGACACACCCTCTAAACTGCTGGGCTAGAGCTTGAACACGAAACTAACCCACCACCGCCGACCACGTCTGTCTTGTCTTTGCTCCGCGCGGTAGCGTATATTCGAAGACGAGGAAGCAGCTTTATCAAGCCCTGACTTCCGATTCATTTGACAGCCTAATCGCTGTCGGTCCCAGGTCCTCTCCTTAATCTGAAAAGAACTGCCCCGTTTTTATCTTGATGCTTAGATCGGTTCTGCCGATCGATTCGCTAAGGCATCCAGTCGCCCCACCCAACCGAGCCGTTGTTGGTCATCTGTTCGCCAGCGTGAAATGGAAAACGTTTTACCCACTACGCCCGAGGCTAAATTCATTAGTCGTCCACCAATGCTTGCGCCTGACGCGATCCTGCAAGACCGTTACCGGATTGTCCGGCAGTTGGGTCGAGGCGGCATGGGCGCGGTGTACGAAGCAGTCGATCGGCGTCTAAATGCAGTCGTCGCTTTGAAGGAGACGTTCTCCGTAGACGCACGACTGCGTAAACAGTTTGAGCAGGAGGCGCACCTGCTGGCTCAGCTTCATCATCCCGCGCTGCCGCGCGTCAGTGACTATTTCACCGAAGGGGATCGCGCCTTTCTGGTGATGCAATTTATCGGAGGCGTAGACCTGGCAGCTATCATTGCTTCACAGCCCGGGCCATTTCCCAGAAACCAGGTGATCGCCTGGGCCGATCAGTTGCTCGATGCGCTCATCTACCTGCATACGCGCGATCGTCAAATCATTCATCGCGACATCAAACCGCACAATCTTAAAGTCACCGCGAATGGCCAGATTGCTTTGCTTGATTTTGGACTCGCCAAAGCGCAGACAACCGACTTGTCGGGCGCGAACTCTTCAAACAGCATCTTCGGATACACGCGGCGCTATTCACCGTTGGAACAGATACAGGATCAGGGCACCTCTCCACAGAGCGACATCTATGCACTGGGAGCGACCCTCTATCATCTGCTGACCGGGGTCAAGCCTCCCGATGCTTTGGGACGCGCCGCCGCCCTGGCTAATTCAAAGCCCGATCCTTTGAGACCAGCGAATGAGGTCCATCGCGCCGTCGGTTCTGAGATAGCTACAATTCTGGATCGCGCAATGGCGTTAAGTTCGGAAGATCGTTATCCAACCGCCAGCGAGTTTCGCGGGGCGCTGAGCCGAGTAGGTCGCAGTGAAATGTCCTCGACGAAAGCGATAGCAGATCTTTCTTTGGCTCAATCCGCGGGTGACGCCACCATCAACACAATGGTTCCAAGGAGAGTGACGGGAAGTGATCCTTTCCATGGCTACTCAATACTGAAGCCCGCCGAAACGGCCTGGTTGGCGCCACAGCAGAGCAGCCACCCCGCCGTAATCGCGGCAGTTCTGGCCATTGTTCTCACCGCCGCGGTGGGCGCCTTCTACACCTTTGGCCACGGGATCGATTCGAAGCTTTCCGTGTTGGACACTGGAAAGCCGGCACCTAAAAATAACTCGAGCGCGACAGCAGTCGTTCGTCAGGCCAATTCCGACAACTCGCGCGCCAAGCCTGCCGGCGCTAGAAATGTTTCGATGGGCCCGGTTGAAGAGGTGAAGCGACGACCCGAGACGCCAAAACGACGCACAACCCGCGTTGATACTTCGCGTTCAAGAATACCGAGCGTGAAGCCGCCGCATTTCTCAATGGTTCCTTAATCGAGTTTCTGAAGGCGACCGTCCGTGAAGTTATTGAGCGCGCGTTCCGGCAATCTGTTGCATGTTCTCAAACGCATCGGCCGGCATCTCCGTAACGATCACATCCATCACGCGAAACCCTCCCGCTACCGGCAATTCAAACGATACATCGAGGTAGCCGCCGCGGCTCTCAACCACGTCTGAGATCACTTCGCTTAAGAGTGAAGGCTTAACTACGCCTCTTGATTCCATGCCTCGCGATGCGTCGGCCAATGACCAGGCCACCGTTCCGCGCGACACGCCGATCTTTGCATACATCAAGTATCGGCGGCCCGGTTCAACTTCGATCCTTTGCCAAAGCTTACCACCGGCCTGCGCGGCCATGCCTTGTCCGCCCATGGTATTCAAAACTTCCACCGGTCCGCTCACTGCCCAGCCTTCCGCGACTCCCTCAGTCTTTCCGGTTACGTTGAACGATCCGTTACGCACCAGATTCTTACCCTGGAAAATCCCGAGCTCTTCGGCGCGCCAATGCTCGTAGGCACAAACTTCGACGGTGCTGCTTGATGAGCGCACGCGGATGCCGCGATTCTCGTCGCGCCTGTCTCTAACAAAAAGACTGTTGCCGATCAGTTGGACGAAAATGCCGGGCGCGACCTCTCCATGCCGCTCAACGACGGTATTGCCGTTTGTGTCGAGGGCCTCGAGCACTGCTCGATCGCTGGTCTGGATCCAATATCGGTCGCGGAGATTGAGCGGTTCCAGCCGGCCGTCGACGTAATAGAGAAGAGGCCCTCCAGCCTTGTATTCATAAGATATGTGCCGGAAGAGAAGCCGCGGGTCCAGGTAATAGCTTCGCACCGATGCCTCTGCTTTGGGATTTGGCGACACGAGTTTGATTGCGTGCTCCTCCATCAGTGCATCGTGCAGTTGCAGCGCGCTGGCAGGCTTGCCCGCGAGTTCCCAATAACAGTTGAAGGTCGAGTCCTGATAAACCCAGCCGCCCATCTCCGGAACCCACACTTCAGCGCCCGCGTGTGTGTCGCTGCCAAAGGTCCCATCGCGAACCATCAAGCTAAGCCCAACGGTCCGCGCCACCAGGCCCATGCTTTCACAGAGTGCGACATAAATTTCGGCGAGATTGCCGCACAGTACCGGTTTACCCTGGCGCATCTGTAGATAAGCCTCGCGGGGCACTCTTGTCGTAAGTCCGGGCAGCGCCATCCGATGTTGACTTGAGGCGAGCCAGTTGCGTATTTGATTCGCGCGTTGCCAGACAGACTGAGAAGTAGAAGTTACAGCGGCGAGTTCGTGACGAAAAAACTCCGCGTCTTCGAGACTAAGATTGGCTCTGGGAGCTATCTTTTTCTGCATCTCGGGTAGTCCCGTGATCGAGTTACCGCGTCGCTCGACGACGAAACGGACCAGCGGCTCATTTTCCATGCGAGGATCGCTGACCGTAATGGTGGTTGAGCCTTCGGGTAAGGCAACGTCAAAATCAGTCGGCGGCACCACTGTCGATATCAGTTGCGCTCGCGGGCGAAACAGCATCGCGACGCCAAAGCCGGACAAAAAGGTACCGACAAGTACGACGAGGATCAGGAACAAGAAACCGCGCCGCACCCGGTGGCCTGAATAGAAGTTGCTGAATAGAGTAGTAGGAGAGCTTCTCATCCGCGTTCATCGATCAGGGTCTGTCGGACACCAGTCAGGGGACTCCGTCCGAACGAACACGGCATCAGAGGCATTGGTGCCGGGGTTGGTAATGAGTTAGACCGGGCGCTCGTATTCCGCGCATGAAAACTAGCTGATAGCACCCTGGTCGTTAGCTCAGACGTTTATGCTCTACTTCCAGTTACAAGTTTTCATCTTCAATTCTTTATCGGACCCTTCTTAAAACTAATAAAGGGGTTGAGGTCAGAACCGCGAGCGGTAGCGACCGGGTCTCAACGCTTCCCACCGTCCGAGATCGGATAGACTGGACCCAGTCGCTACCGCTCCGGGTACTGACCTCATTCTGCTACGGCAAGCCAGTCTCTCGAAGTGCAACAGATCCGGACCGTCAGCCCCACACTTGCACCCACTTGAATGCCTTGCTAAGATTCGACTTCGTAATTAATACGACGGATGGGCTTTGCTTGTCTGATTCGACTTTTTGATAGGATGCTCCAGAAGACCTTCGTCATGAATCGCCGCACGACACGATTTACATTTTGATTGCCGAGCCTGTTACGGCGGGCCGGCGACGAGGGCGCTCCTATCGAATCCGATCATTTGGTTTTAGTAAATCTGGAATAGCAGATAGTGAAGTCGGTAGGAGCGCTGAGGTGGCGATCCTCTGGTGTGCGGAAGCCTAGTTGGCCCCGTAGGGGCCCAATGTTTATAGCTCTGAAGGCATCCGAGAACTTCATTAGCTCCTTATAGGAGCGCAATGTGAAGGGGAAGATTTCGCTCCTAAAGGAGCTGAGGTCTATTGACGGGCGTCAGGGCTATAGACATTTCGCTCCTGGCGGAGCGAAACCGGAAGCCACTAACTCAGCACTGCGCATTTTGAAATTGGCAGGACGTTTCAGGTAAGAGATGAACGAGATCAACGTACAACTCAAAGACGGTGCGCCGGTACAACTTCCCGGCTCGACGACCGTTGCGGAGGCGCTGAAAAAGCTTGATCGAGATCTCGCCAAGCAAGCGCTGGCCGCGAAGATTAATCATCAAGAAGTTGATCTTGCGACGCGATTGGACGCGATTCCTCCTGCTGCTGGGACCGACCGATTGTTAGAGTCGATGCGTAACGGCGCGCTTCGGATCGAACCGGTGCTGCCGCAGACCCTGGAAGGCCTGGATGTCCTGCGCCATTCGACCGCGCACTTGCTTGCCGCTGCCGTGCTCGATCTGTTTCCGGGAACGAAGCTGGGAATTGGTCCGGCGCTGCTCGAGGATCCGCGCTATGGCTTTTTCTACGACGTGATCGCTCCTCGTCCTTTGACTGAGGCTGACCTGCCGGTAATCGAGAAGCGCATGCGCGACATCGCCAAGCGCAATATGCCCTATCGTCGTGAAGAGATTTCCAAAGCTGAAGCGATGCGAATTTTTGCCGAGCGTGAAGAGCCCTTGAAGTGCGAACTGATTGACGAAAAAGCCGGCGAGGTCGTCAGCGTCTATTACATCGACGGTTCGCCTTTCATCGATTTCTGTCTGGGCCCGCACGTGCCGAACACTAATCGCTTGCGCGCTTTCAAGGTCCTGTCGCTCGCCGGCGCTTATTGGAAAGGCGACGCCGAAAATCCGCAGATGCAGCGCATCTATGGCACGGCTTTCTTCACGCCGGAGGAACTCGACGCCTGGCTGAAGCAACGCGAAGAGGCCGAGAAGCGCGATCATCGCCGTCTGGGTCGCGAACTGGATCTGTTTTCAATTCAGGAACAATACGGCCAGGGTCTCGTGCTGTGGCACCCGAAAGGCGGCGCCATTCGCAAGCAGATGGAAGACTATCTGCGCGAGCAACTCGAGCAGCGTGGCTATGGGCTGGTCTTCACTCCGCACATTGCGAAGCGAGAGTTGTGGCAGGTGAGCGGTCACGAAGAGACCTATGCCGATGTGATGTTCTCGCCCACGGAATTGGAAGGGACGGAGTTCAGGCTCAAGCCCATGAACTGCCCGTTCCATATTGGCATCTACAAATCCTCTCAGCACTCCTATCGTGATTTGCCGTTGCGCTATGCGGAACTCGGGACGTGTTATCGCGCGGAACTCTCCGGAACACTGCATGGGCTGATGCGCGTGCGCGGTTTCACGCAGGACGACGCGCACATATTCTGCACGCCCGAGCAAGTGCGCAGTGAGATTGTCAGTTGCATTCATTTTGCCGTTGCGCTTTTCGGTACTTTCGGCTTTGATGAATGGAAAATCGAACTGTCTGTCAGGGGAAGTAATCCTACGAAGAAGTATCTCGGCGCCGATGAGGACTGGGCGCGCGCAGAGCAGGCTCTGGTAGATGCTCTTGACGATCAAAATCTTCCGTACGAACGGATTGAAGATGAAGCGGCCTTCTATGGACCAAAGATCGATATCAAGGTGAAGGATTCCATTGGTCGCCTGTGGCAATTGACGACGGTTCAGTTTGATTTCAATCTGCCCGAGCGCTTTCAACTGGAATACATCGGCGAAGACAATAAACCACACCGGCCGGTGATGGTGCATCGCGCCCTGTTCGGATCGGTTGAGCGTTTCTTTGGCGTGCTGATCGAACATTATGCCGGCGCGTTTCCGATGTGGCTGGCGCCAGTCCAGGTCGCCGTACTGCCAATCACGGATCGCATTAACGAGTACGCTGAGCAGGTTGCGCACGAGTTGCGCGAGGCGGGTTTGCGGGTCGAACTAAACCTCCGCAACGATAAGATTGGCGCCAAGATTCGTGATGCCCAGATGCAAAAGGTCCCATTCATGCTGGTGCTCGGCGACCGTGAATTGGAAGAAGGCAAGGTCGCTGTCCGCGAGAGATTGAAAGGCGATATCGGCGCGATGTCGCTCGCAGAGTTTAGGGAAATGGCGCGGCGGTTAGTTGAGACGCGCGCGCTCATAAATGGCTGAGTCCAAAGTCCAGAGTCCAAAGCCCAAAGTCACTCTGACATTGGACGTTGGATTCGAGACGTTGGACATGAACTGAGGAGGTGCAGCAATAGCTACAGGTTTTAGAGGCCGCGGTCGCCCAGATTTTCGTCGCGCGCCGGTCATTCGCATAAACGAACGTATTCGCGTACCCCAGGTGCGCGTGGTTGCCGAAGACGGTGAAGAGTTCGGAGTCATGGACACCCGTGAGGCGATTCGCGCTGCGCGCGAAAAAGGCATGGACCTCGTCGAGGTTGCGCCCAACGCCGATCCGCCCGTGTGCAAGATAATCGACTATGGCAAGTTTCAGTACCTGGCCAAGAAGAAGGCGAACGAAGCAAAGAAGAAACAGGTCATCATCACCGTCAAGGAAGTAAAGTTTCGTCCCGGCACCGACGAGCACGACTATGCCTATCGCATGAAGCATGCGCGCGAGTGGCTCACGGAAGGGGACAAGGTGAAGGCCACGATCTGGTTCCGCGGACGCGAGATGACGCACCGTGAACTGGGCGCGCGGATTCTGGAAAAGCTCGAAAAAGATTTGGCGGACATCAGCGAAGTCGAGATGCGCCCTCGCATGGAAGGCAATCAGATGTTCACTATTTTTGGGCCGAAGAGACATAAGGGAGGCGCGAAGTCCGAGCGTCCTTCGGGGGCTTCGAGCCAGAGCGGAGGCGGCCAGAACAAGCCTTCGCCTGCCCAGGCCAAACCATCGCCGCCGGCAGCGCCAGCCCCGGTTGCTCCGGCGACACCGGAGAGTCCGGCAGCGCCTCCGGCTGCTCCGACGGCGCCGGCGCCAACGCCGCCCGCGGTTCCGGCGACCCCGGCTACTTCGGAAGCGCCAGACTCTTCAAGCGAGAATCAGGCTGGCTGATCTCGATGAGTCTTGGTTCTTGGTGCAGATGGCCGACGCCTTGATGACTGCTGCGATGGGCCATAGCGGCTTTGAAATTTGAAATTACAGATCTGAAATTTGAGACTTGAGAGTTGAGAATGAAAGGGAGCAATTATGCCAAAACTGAAAACACATAAGGGAGCGGCAAAGCGTTTTCGCGTTACCGGCACCGGTAAGATCAAGCGGGGCCATTCGCACGCGCGCCACATCCTGACGAAGAAAACCAACAAACGAAAGCGATATTTGGATGTCGATGTGCTGGTTGCCGACGGCGACCTCGATCGCGTCAGACGAATGTTGCCATACGGAAGAGATTAAGAGATTGAATCATTAGGTTATTGGATCAATGAATCAATGAGTCGATTGTGAAGGAGCGTAATTATGCCGAGAGCAAAAAGAGGAAACAAACGCCTGGAACGGCGTAAGAAAATTCTGAAGTTAGCCAAGGGCTATCGTGGGACCAAATCGAAGCTTTATCGATCAGCGAAAGAGTCAGTCGAGCGCGGTTTGAACTTCGCTTACACCGGGCGCAAATTGAAGAAGCGCGATTTTCGTTCGCTGTGGATCGTCCGCATTGGCGCCGCCGCGCGGCTCAATGGATTGAACTATTCGCAGTTCATGCATGGCTTGAAATTGGCGGGCATCGAACTCGATCGAAAGATCCTGGCCGACTTTGCCGCCAAACAACCCGAAGCGTTTACTGAACTGGCCGCGCAAGCAAAGACAGCCTTGGACAATAAGCCCGAAGTGCGCGCAGCCGCTTAAGGTCTCGCTCATTAGAAGGAACTCATATGACCATCGATTCGACAAACGGGAAGATGCTATTGAAACCACTGGCTGCTTTCTTACTTTTGCTTCTGCCGCTGTTGGTGTTCGCGCAAAACGGCACGCCCGCTCCCAAGCCAGCGACCGCGGATCAGTTTGCCGGCAGTTATAAAGGGACGGCAAAAGATCCAGGCGGCGCCATCGCGTTGACCCTGGAAATTAAGTCAGAGAACGGCAAAATCTCGGGCCGATTGATCGCTCCTAAGAGTGAACAAGCGTTTACGTCCAGCGACCTGGCTGACGGAAAGCTCACCGCGAAGTTTGGCTCAGGTGACACTGCGGGCACGTTAGTGCTGAGGCTGCGTGATAACAAACTTGTCGGAGACTGGAAAGCTGGCGCACAGACTCGGCCGGTGGAGTTTGAAAGAGTGCCGGTCAACCCGGCTGTAGCTGAAGTGAAAAAAGCTACGGCGCCTGCGCCCGCCGACCTGCTGTCGGGTGACTGGGATGCCGCAGCCGACGCCCAGGGCCAGGCTGTTCCTTTCACGCTTTCGCTTAAAGTCGAAGGTGAGAAGGTTACGGGCACCAGCGTTTCGCAGTTGGGAGACTCGACGATTTCATCGGGTAGTTGGAAAGAGGGTAAATTGGCCGTGGTGCTCGATTCGGCGAATGGCCAGGTAGCCCTGGTGGGCACGATGGTGGATGGGAAACTCGTCGGTGATTTCGATTACAACGGACAGTTGCAGGGTAAGTGGGTGGCGACTAAGAAGAAGCCTTAGCTTGTTGAGTTTTTCCGCATGTGGGCGTTCTTTAAAATTTCTTCAGTAGAGATCCCGAGCCCTGTAAGGGCGAAATAGAATAGCCCAGGGCAACGCCCTGGGTAAGAATCGCCCCCTTGTTCTCCCGTTTGAGCCCTGAAGGGGCGAAAGAAGTGTGTAGCCCTTTCAGGGCTGTACTGATCTTACGGGTGTGTTACCCATGGCGTTGCCCTGGGCTGATTTAGTTAGCCCTTTCAGGGCTCCGTTCCAAACCTGAAGCCGGAGAGTCAGTGACCGACATTCATAAGATCGACGATTTTCTATCCCGCGTGCGCGAAACAGGTGAGACATTCGCGCTAAGGTGGGAACGCTTTCGCTTCTTCGTTCTCGATCCGAGTCAACCTGAATTTGTCGAGGGCCTACAGTCGCAATGGCCGGGTGATCTTCCACTTCTCGGCAAAGCAGAGACCGCGTTGCGCGAGCTACGGGAAACGCAGACGCAGATGTTAGGCAAGAAGAGCGAGCTTGCAACTCTTAAAAAATTGATCGGACGTGTTCCCGATACCCGTCGAGGCGAGGCTGGCCAGGCCGTCCAGGCACTGGAGGTCCAAATGGCAAACCCGCTAAGAGACGCCGAACTTAATCTGCAATTGTTCATAGGCCGTCTCCGCACCGAGCGCGAAAGCATCGACGTCACCATGCCCGGACGCCGGCCGCCTCCCGGACACCTGCACCCCATAACTTTGATGCGCGAGCGGATCGAAGACATCTTTGTGGCGCTCGGTTATGCCGTCGAAGACGATCGCGAGATCGAAACCGACTTCTACAATTTTGACGCGCTCAATATCCCCGAAGGACACCCGGCGCGCGATCCGCAGGATACTTTCTATACCACCGACGGTTTTGCTTTGCGTTCGCAAACTTCGACCGTACAGATTCATGCGATGCAAAGGCGCGGCGCGCCGGTGCGCATGATCGCGCCCGGCCGGGTCTTTCGGCGCGATACTCCCGACCCGACGCATAACCCGATGTTCTTTCAGGTCGAAGGGCTCTGCGTGGATCGCGGAATTACGATGGCGCATTTGAAGGGCACGCTGGCCGAATTTGTTCATCGCTTGTTCGGGCCCGGGACGCGGACCCGTTTTCGGCCGTCGTACTTTCCGTTCACGGAACCGAGCGCGGAAGTCGACTACAGTTGCTTCAACTGCGGCGGCGAAGGCTGCCGCATTTGCAAAGGGTCCGGCTGGATCGAGTTGGGCGGATCCGGCATGGTCCATCCGAATGTCCTGCGCGCGGCGAACATAGACCCTGAAGAATTCACCGGTTTCGCCTTTGGTTTGGGGATCGACCGGACCTGTGCGCGAATTTATCAACTGGATGACATACGGCTTTTATTCGAGAACGATATTCGGTTTCTGGACCAGTTCCGATGAAGGTGATGAGTTATGGGTGATGTGTGATGGGTTCACAACTCGTTGCAGCCCACTCATTACTCATCACGCATTACTTATCACAATGCTTATTAGCTACAACTGGCAGCGCGAACTAACCGGCACCGGGCTCGACCCTCAGGAGATGAGGGAACGGCTGACGAATGTCGGTCTGACGGTCGACTCAGTCGAAGAGCGCGACGGCGATTTCGTGCTGGATGTTGAGGTGCCGTCGAATCGCGGCGATTGTCTTTCTCACTTAGGGATCGCTCGCGAAATCGCGGTAATCGAAAAGTCCAAAGTCCAAAGTCCAAAGTCGAAAGTCGAAAACTTAAAAGGCAAGGCCGGTGATTTCGCTTCAGTGGAAATCGGCGATCCGGATCTGTGTCCGCGATACGCCGCCAGAGTTGTGCGTGGAGTAAAGATTGCGCCATCGCCCGACTGGCTGGTCAAGCGTCTTGAAGTCCTCGGTCAGCGACCTATTAATAATGTTGCCGACATCACCAATTACGTGCTGCACGAGTTCGGTCAGCCGCTGCATGCTTTCGACCTGGCAAAACTCGGACAGCAGCGCATCGTGGTCAGGCGGGCGGCAAAGGGCGAAGCGATCAAGACGCTTGACGGGGTCGAGCGGAAACTGGATCCGGACATGCTGGTGATTGCGGATGCCACGAGGCCGGTCGCCGTCGCCGGCGTGATGGGTGGCGCAGACTCGGAGATCTCAAGCACGACAGAGGATGTTCTGATCGAGAGCGCCTGGTTCGATCCTGCTTCGGTGCGCCGGACGGCGAAGCTCCTGGGTTTGCACACTGAAGCTTCTCATCGTTTTGAACGCGGTGTCGATCCCGAACGGGTCCTGTCTGCGCAAGCGCGCTGCATCGCTTTGATCTGTGAAATCGCCGGCGGAGTAGCAACGGAAGATGAAATCGACGCGTATCCAAAACCTTTTCCGGCAAGGACCGCCGAGCTGCGGCCCGAGCGCGTTGCAACCATCACGAGTTTGCAGGTTCCCCGTGCGGAAATGCTGCGCATCCTAACGTCCCTTGGTTTTGAACTGCGCGAAGACGATTCCGCCGGGCTCGCCTTCACGATTCCTTCATGGCGTCACGACGTAGCCATCGAAGAAGATCTCGTCGAGGAAGTCGCGCGTCATACTGGTTTCGATCAGATCAAGACAGACCTTCCACCCGCCAGTCTCGCCGGCGAATATCATTCGAGCGAACGCCGTAGACGCGCGCTGCGTAAGGCGATGTCGACCCGCGGGTTTGACGAAGCGATTTGTCTGAGCTTTACCGAACTGACCGAGGAGATTGAACTGATTCCAGAATTAGCCGGACGCGCGCCGGCGCCGGTAGTTTTGACGAATCCAATTATTGAAGAAGCCTCGCGCATGCGACAGACTCTGTTGCCGGGCCTGCTGAATTCAATCCGCCGCAATCTTAACCACGGCAACCGCGACGTTACCCTCTTCGAAACCGGTCGGGTGTTTGGCGTTGACCAGCCAGGCCAACTGCCTTTGGAACGCGAGGCCTTCGCGTTGGTGGCGACAGGCGGCGCTCTGGAAGCGAATCGCGCCCAGGCTGAACGCGAGCTGGATTTCTTTGATCTCAAGGGCGCGCTTGAATCGGCTGTTGAAGCGATGAACCTGCCGCCTCTTGATTTTGAAAAGGCGGAGGTCAAGCATCTTCGTCCCGGACAGTCGGCGGCGATCAGTCTTAAGGGTAGACGCGTAGGCTCAATCGGCCGGCTAAGTGAATCGCTCGCTGGTGCTCATAAATTTCGACAGCCGGTCTTTCTGGCTGAAGTTGATCTTACTACGCTGCTTGAAGGCGAGGAGCTTCCGGTGCTCTATTCGCCACTGCCGCGTTTCCCGTCGATCGTGCGCGACTTGTCGTTGCTCGTGGATCGGAAGGTGACGGTAGCCGAATTGCTACGGGCGGCTCAGGATCAAGAGGTCGAGCATTTCATCGAAGCAGGGTTTGTGGGCGCTTATGAAGGCAAAGGCATTCCCGATGGCAAGCGTTCCGTTACATTGCGGATAGAATACCGCGCCGACGACCGCACCTTGCGCGATGAAGAAGTTGATCATATCCATTCGGCGCTGGTGGCGTTTCTCGTACTTACACTTCCTGCGGAGGTTCGATAAAACATGGCCCACGTTTTGGTGACCTCTGAATGGAACCGAACCTTGGCATATTACTCTTGCGCCTGCGTCGATGAAGTCGGATAATCAGCGGGATTCGAAAACGGCTCACGTATTGAGCTTCGGAGAGACGACTGATGGTATCGAACGGACTCGAAAAATTCTCGCACCTGGAAGACAAGATCTATCGCACGATCGAGCTGACCAAGACCCTGCGCCAGGAAAAGGATGACCTGGAGCGCCAGCTCGCCACTGTTAGAAACCTGGGTGGCGACCGCCATGAACTCGTAACTCAGATTGAGCGATTGCTGGCTGAGCGCGAAGCGATCAGAGTTAAGGTCCAGAACATGTTGGACGCTGTTGCCGCAGCCGATCCTGAAATCGCGGAGGCACTACGCGGATGAGCGCAGATACGTTTGACCTCGATCGAAACACAGACCCTGCGGCGTCGCCAACCATCAAGGTTGAAATTTACGATCAGGCGTACACGGTCCGCTCTGACGGCGATCCGGACTATCTCAAGGAACTGGCCGAGTATGTGGATCAGCGCATGCGCGAGATTTCTTCCGGGACGCTCACGGTTGATTCGCGAAAGGTCGCGATCCTTGCTGCCCTGTACATCGCCGACGAACTCCACCAGTTGAGAAAGCTGCACGATCAAGCGGATGAGCAGTTGGCTACGCGCAGCTCTGAATGCTCAGAGATGCTCGATCGTCTGCTCAAAGTTCCGCGCAGTCTTACTCGGCCGGCTACTTCTTCCTGAGTGCATAAACCTCTGCCGCTGAGCGATGAGGTCAGTACCGGGAGCGGTAGCGACCGGGTCGTGCTATCCATTTCAGAATCGCCTGTTCCAAACCCGGTCGCTACCGCTCCCGGTACTGACCTCGTCCCCCCATCGCTGCCGTATTGCCGCGAATAAGCCACCGAACTGCCGCTAAACACCGCTAACAAACTTCACCCAGCTTATGCTAATATCCCCGGCGGCAGAGGGAAGGTTCTGCCGGGTTCGTCACCGAGCAAAGATGATTGAGCCAACGTCGTTGAAAAGGGAGACCGACGCCGCGCGCTAGTGCCGTTCTTCATAGTTAAGAAGGGCCAAGAGCGAGCGACGAAAAAAAGGTCACCCACCTGTTAACTCAGGTTCAATTACGGCTCTGGAACGGCTCGGCGGTTTTCCCTCCTGCTATAAAAGCCGTGAACCGTGAACCGTAAATCGTCGATAGATAGCCTCCATCGACGGTTTCGATTTCGGGTTCGCGGCTTTTCTCTGTTTACGATTTGCGGTTCCTGTCTTATGAAACTTCTATTAATTGGTGACGTAGTTGGAAAGCCCGGCCGGACGGCCCTGCTCGATCGCTTGCAGGACTTGAAGGAACAGCATGCGATCGACTTTACCGTGATGAATGCCGAGAACGTCGCCGGCGGATTTTCCATCACCGCGGCGATCGCCGAACACCTTTTCTCAGCCGGCATTGATGTGATGACCTCGGGCAATCACATCTTTGACAAGCACGAAGTCATCGACTACATCGACAAACAGCCGCGTCTGCTGCGCCCGGCAAACTATCCACCGCATACGCCGGGGAAGGGCATTTGGGTTGGGGAAGTTAAGGGAACGCAGGTGGCCGTGATGAACTTCCTCGGGCGAGTATTCATGCAGCCTGCCGACGATCCCTTTCGCATCGCCAATGAATTGATCTCCGGGCTCTCTGATAAAGTAAAAATTCGCATCGTCGACATGCACGCGGAAGCTACCTCGGAAAAAATGGCGATGGGTTGGTACCTCGACGGGCGGGTCTCGGTCGTCGTTGGCACACACACGCACGTGCAGACTGCCGATGAAAGGATTCTGCATGAAGGCACGGCGTATCTGACTGATCTGGGCATGACGGGCAGCTATGGCGGGGTGATTGGCATGAAGAAAGGCGACATCATCAATCGTTTCACCTCGCCGATCCATTGCAAGCCGGATCATTCGCGCAGTGAAGTGCGCATCTGCGGCGCAATCGTCGATGTCGATGAAGAGACCGGGCGCGCGCGGTCAATCGAGCGGATCAATCTGAGTCATGAACAATGACCCAAAAGTGTGCCTGGCTTAGAGGCGGCACTTGTGCCGCCGGCTCGGGCAAGTCCGGGCTCTAACCTCGGTGGTCTTTTTTATTAGCACCGAGGCTTTAGCCCGGTGATGAATGATTCTGTTGGGAGGGAAACCGTTTAAACGGCAGCGACATACTTGACTCCGCGCGGGCTTCTGTCGAACTTCGATGCGGCCGCTGCAATGGCTCTGCCACTCTGGTGCGCGGCAAGTCTCGGACTTGCCGAAACGTGGCCCATTAATCTGAACGGTCTCTGACCGTGACGGGACGAAGACCCGAATGAAAAAGAAGGTACGTCGCCGGCAAGTCGCAGACTTGCCGCGCATCAGAGTGGCAGAGCCATTGCCGTAATGAGTCAAGTATATAATTACCGTTTAAACGGTTTCCCGTTTTGGCGCGGTTATCAAAATCACCGCGCTAAAGCGACGGTGCTAATGAGACCAGACCCGGCAAACGACCGGCTCGCGCAGGTGGTACTGACTTCATGACTACGTCAGCGATCGCGTCCGCCCAGCGCACCACCGGCCAGGAAAACTACTCCCAGCAGAATGTGAATGATGTGATCCATCTTGCCGAGCATCAGCAGCGGTGAACTGGCGTTGGGAATATTGAACATATGTTCAGGACCCGTGCCCAAAAACCAGCCGCAGAGACCCAACAGAAGATAGACGATGCCGAACAGCAGACAGAACCCGCGGGCGCCGCTGTAGGATCCCGAGAAGCCGAAGTACAACGCGATCACACCAGAGATGATGTGAACCATGTTGTGCGCCATGTTAAGGTGCGCGCCGAGCAGGTTGTGTGAAAAAATCCCCGCAATACCCACAATTAAGAAAACCAGGCCGAGAAGCTTACAGACGGTCTTTGCCATCTTCTTGATCCTCCTGTGAAACGGTTAAGCACCGCGATCCTTTCGAAATTGAAAGGATGCCGCAATTCAATTTGCGAGGTGAATTGGGAACGCGCGGAGTGTATATCAAACGGCTTCGGCGAGCGCAAGCGTTTTTTGAAGTGGCACAGACTTCAGTCTGTGTATTCAGGTCTCCAGGTAACTCCACTTAAAGAAATCACAGACTGACGTCTGTGCCACCTTTTCTTTATCAACTGATGCGTTGCTGCATTGAGACATTTCCTCCCAGTGCTATAATCCAGGTTTCCTTAGACAGGTATAGGACAAGAAGGTTGGGGACGCTTTATGCAAACGAATCATGTCCAAAGGAGTCTATTATCCCGCTCGGGCCTGCCTACACGATTTGTTTTTGCCTTCGCCGTCGTCTTTGCGCTGGCCAATGCATCCATGGCTTATACACTCGTGTTTCGCGATGGACATCGGGTCGAGGTAACGCCTGTGTTCACCCTGACCACGACGACGCTCACTTACGAAGCCGCGCCCGGGATTAACCGGACTGTGCAGTTAATCTTAGTTGATGTGGCGGCGACGGAACGCGCTAATAATGATCTGCCGGGTAGCTTTTCAAAACACGCCGACCGCAACGCGTTGGCTTCTTTACCGGCGTCAACTTCGCATGCTCAACGCACTTTGAGGAACGGGGATCTGGAGCCCTTCCGTCAGCGGCGCATAGAGAGTGAACAAAATTATGAGAAGCACCGAATAGAGTTGGGACTGCCTTCGATTGCCGAGACCCGTCGGCGACAAGCGCTGGAAGAAGAAGCCACCCTGGATCTGGCGCGCCGGCGCGCTGCTGCCGCAGCCAACGATGAAGCGTACTGGCGCAGCCGGGCCGCATCTTTGCGCAACGATATCGTGACTCTCGATGCCGAGATTAACTATTTGCGAGCGAGCCTCGGCCCGTCTCGTCAGGTGCCGTGGATCACGCAAGGTTTTATCTCGGGCGGTTTTTCTGTCCCACCGTTTGCGGGAGGGTTTCATGGGTCGCAGCCGGGCGCGGGACGTCTCGGAGCGCAGGCGAGGGGCGGGTCACAGGGTCTGACTAACCTTGGGGTGTTGCCGCTCAGGCCCCAGCGGATCCCTCGCGGCTTCGGCTTTCCGCAGCGCGGTATTGGATCAGCATTTCCGATCGTGCTGTATGGCTACGCCGATAATTCGTATGACCTCGGCATTAGACTAAATGACCTGCTGACAAGGCGAGCAGGACTCGAAGCACTTTGGCGCGAACTCGAGAACGAAGCGCGCCTGGCCAAGGCGCCGCAGGTTTGGTTAGCGCCTTAGTAGTCAGTTGATTCGTTGTGCTTTTAACTTTGTGCTTGGTTTTTAACCGACAAGCCCTCAGTGATTCCACTCGCGACGTAAGGTAAACATCAAAGCACCAAGTAAAAATAACCACCGACATCTGACAACTGACCACTAACAACTGACCATGACAAATTGGGAAACCATCATCGGACTCGAGATTCACGCGCAACTGAACACCGAGTCGAAAATTTTTTGCGGGTGCTCGACCCGCTTTGGCGACGAGCCGAACTCGAATACTTGTCCCGTATGCCTGGGCTTGCCGGGCGCGCTGCCGGTGCTCAACTGGCGGGCAGTCGAACTAGGCGCGCGCGCCGCGCTCGCGCTGGGGCTTAACATCAATCACCGCTCGATCTTCTCGCGCAAGAATTATTTCTACCCGGATCTGCCGAAGGGTTATCAAATCTCGCAGTACGATCAGCCATTCTCAGCCCGAGGCGTCCTGGAGATCATGACCGCGGATCGCGACGCGGCCGGTCACGCGCATGACTGGCGCCCGATGACCATCAACGTCACGCGTCTGCATTTGGAAGAGGACGCCGGCAAGAATGTGCATGAGGGTCTGCCTGATGTCGATCGCTACTCGTACGTAGATCTGAATCGCGCCGGGACGCCCCTGGCCGAAATTGTCACCGAACCGGACTTCCGCACTTCCTGGCAAGCTTATGACTACGTCAACCACGTGCGGCGGGCTTTGCAATGGGTGGGCGCCTCGGAAGCAGACATGGAAAAAGGGAACTTGCGCTGCGAAGCGAACGTGTCCGTGCGCCGTGTTGGCGACACGACCTTTGGCACCAAGGTCGAGTTGAAAAACTTGAATTCAGTTCGCTTCATGCAACGCGCGATCGAATTTGAGGTCGAGCGGCACATCAAGACTTTGGAATCCGGCGGGCATCTGGTCCAGGAGACATTGCTTTGGGATGAAAAGCTGGCCGAGACGCGGCCCATGCGTTCGAAAGAAGATGCGCACGACTATCGGTATTTTCCCGAGCCGGATCTTCCGCCGCTGGTCGTATCTGACGATTTCATCGAAGAGGTGCGCGCGAGTTTGCCTGAGCTGCCGGGGCCGCGAGCCAAACGCTTCAGCGAGACCTACGGTTTGTCTTTCTCGGACGCCGCTCAATTGACCGGCGATCGATCGCTGGCCGACTATTACGAAAGTGCGGCGGAGGCCGGCGGCAACGCGCGCGCGGCGGCTAACTGGATCCGCTCTGAGCTGTCGCGAGAGTTAGAAACTGCGGGTCTGACGGCTGATAAGTCGCCGATCCCGGCGGGGGAACTCGGGGCGCTGGTGCGCCTGATCGACGAAGGCAAGATAAGCGGCAAGCAAGGCAAAGATGTTCTGGTCGAGATGTTCGCCAGCGGCAAATCTGCGGTAGTGGTGGTCGCCGAACTGGGCCTGGTTCAGGTCAGCGACACCGGCGAGATAGATCGCGTGATTGATGAAGTGATGGCCGCAAGCCCGAATCAATTGGAGCAATATCGCTCAGGTAAGGAAGCTCTGTTTGGGTTCTTTGTCGGGCAAGTGATGAAGGCGTCGAAAGGGAAGGCGAATCCGAAAGTTGTGAATGAGCGGCTGCGAGAGAAGCTGAAGTAGCTTTGGAGTGCAGTGGCAAGCGCAGCGCGACACCGCTTTGGATTGTTTGGAGTTCAGCCTTCAGTCGGTCTTCAAATAGAAGAAAGAGACTGAACCCCAGTTCATCATGGAAGCGGCTCTGCCGCCTGATGTGCGGTAAGGCTTGCCTTAACCGGCACTCAACCTTTTGTATTAATTCTCATTCCTTCGAGGCATAGCCTCGAAGAAATGAGATTCAAACGAGATGAACGCTCCGGAAAGGCATAGCCTTTCCGCACATCAAGCGGCGAAGCCGCGCACTTGAATGAATCTTAAAGGCAAAACTGCAATCGTCACTGGCGGCACGAAAGGCATCGGCCGCGCCATCGCCGAAGCTCTCTTGCTCGAAGGCCTCTCTGTTTGTATCGCGGCCAGAAGACAGGATGAGATAGACATAGCCATCAGTGAACTCGGAGATAACGCGTCTGGTTTTGTTTGCGACGTGCGCAGCTACGAACAAGTGCAGGCCTTGATCGCTCACACAGTCCAGGAGCTTGGTGGTCTCGATATCCTGGTTAACAACGCCGGCATCGGGAGCTTTGAAACGGTCGAAGAAACTTCCGCTGAAGATTTTCGCGCCGTGCTGGAAACGAATTTGTTCGGCGTGTTCTATTGCTGCCATGAAGCGATCCCGGAAATACGTCGGCGCGGCGGCGGCTACATCATCAACATCTCTTCACTTGCCGGCGCCAATCCACACCCCCGTATGGCCGCTTACAATGCTTCCAAATTCGGCCTCAACGGCTTTAGCGAAGCCTTGATGCAGGAAGTTCGTCATGACGGGATCAAAGTCAGTTACATCATGCCCGGCTCAGTGAACACCGAATTCGGCGGCGACTCTGCCAGCGAAGAGAAGAGTTGGCAGTTGACTCCCCAAGACATCGCAAGAGTGGTCGTCGATCTACTTCATCACGACGATCGCTCGCTGCCCAGCCGCGTCGAGATTCGACCCAGCAGACCCCCAAAGAAATAAAGGCCAGCCCCGGCGACGTATTCTGCTTGTCAGCCAGAGGCTGATCCCCTATCCTTGCGCAACCTCGTGAATTCAAATCAGTACCCTGCGATTGCAAATTAACCAACGCCACTCTCAAAGGAGGAAAGTCGAATGATCATTTCAATCATCAATCACACCAATGGCAAACTTACGGATGAAGAGCTGCAAGTTGCCATCCGTGCCATCAATCGGCAAATCGCTCATGACTTCGAACCGTACTGGAGTGTGGGCGCCGAGCTCAGACTAGAGGGGAAGAGCGAGAAGAAGCCAACCAAACATAGCCTGGCGGATATGCGAGGCGACGCGGTCATCTATGTCTGGGACAAAGTCGACGTCGAAGATGCGCTCGGGTATCACGATAAGAATGACCGCGGGATTCCGTACGGGTTCGTCTTCATCGAGTTGTCGGAAGAGTTGGAAGAGGATTGGAGCGTGACGCTGTCGCACGAAGCGTTGGAATTGATCGGCGATCCGGAAGCGAATCTTCTCGTCGTTGGCCCGGACCCGAAGGATCGCCGAAAGAAAGTCTTTCATTGGTACGAAATGTGTGATGCCGTCCAAGCTGAAAGCTATGAGGTTGACGGCGTCAAGGTTTCGAATTTCCTGTTGCCGCTTTACTTCACCGCCAGTGACGAACGAGGCGGACGCAACGATTTTCTCGGCCGCACCTATAAGGGAAAGACTCTGTTATCTTTCGGAGTTAATCCCGGCGGCTACCTGGGCTACTACGATCCGGCGAAAAAGAAAAACGGTTCTTTCTTTGCGCGAGGGGACCAGAAAGCTGAACTCCGTCTGGAAGTGAAGAAGAGAGCCAAAGGCGCCCGCCGCTCGGTTCGCTATTCAAGGCTGATTTAAATGCGAGCCGTAGTTCAACGCGTCACCCGCGCCAAAGTCACAGTGAACGATGAAATAGTCGGCGAGATCGGCCACGGTCTCGTCGTTCTTTTGGGCGTCGCCCGCGATGATACGAAACTTGACGCGGCTTACCTGGCCGAGAAAATTGCCGCGCTGCGTATTTTAGACGACGATGAAGGCAAGATGAATCTTTCGATAAAAGAAACGAACGGCGGCGTCCTGATCGTTTCGCAGTTTACTTTGTATGGCGATGTGCGGCGCGGCCTGCGGCCATCGTGGATTGAAGCGGCGGCGCCGGAAGTCGCTCAGCCTTTGTATGAATTCTTTGTCAGACAAATGCATGCGGCCGTCAGCGAAGTAGCCACGGGCAGCTTTCGCGCGATGATGGCGGTTGAGTTGGTCAACGATGGCCCGGTGACGATTCTGCTGGATAGTAAGAAGCTGTTCTGACTTTGCGTCTTTGCACCTTTGCGTGAGATTGTTTCTGGCTAGCGAAGGCTACCTCGCGCAAAGGCGCAAAGAAAGATAGGAACAGGATTCGAGGAGGAGATTGTTAGTGAAAAAGTCAGGTACCAAACTCTCTATGGCGCTGATGTTCTTAGTTCTTGCTTTCAGCGCCTGCAACGAAAAGAGTTCGAACACAACGAGCAAGGATTCCGACGCGAATGCAGCGAAGGATGCAAACGCCAGGACAGGCGTAAAGCCCCAGCCTGATACCGAGGTTGCAGTAATCGAGACGGCGGACTATGGCCGCATCGTGATTGAGCTTTACCCGAACATCGCGCCGAAGATGGTCGAGCGTTTCAAAAAACTAATCAACGAGCATTTTTATGACGGCACCGCGGTCCATCGCGTCGACGCGAGCCTGGGCATCATTCAGGGCGGCGATCCCTTGACGAAGGGGAACAACGCGGCTGTGTATGGTACGGGCAACTCGCCGTATCCAAACGTCCCGGCGGAGTTCAGCGACATCCCCTACGAACGCGGTACCGTCGGCGCAGCGCGCACCAGCGACATCAACGGGGCGAACTGCCAGTGGTTCATCACGTTGAAAAAGCAACCGGCGTTCGACAAGAAATACACGGTCTTTGGACGCGTGATCGACGGCGTCAACAACGCTGAAGTAATCATGCACGCCCCGACAGAGCAGGGAACTCCCAAGCCTTCAGATAAAGTTGTGATTAAGAGTGTGACCCTGCAACCGCGCTCGAATTTTCCGTAGGATCGCCCCGTGGAGCGCCCGCATCCTGCGGGCGGTACGCACGCATCTTTGCGTGCGCTTCGGCCATGAAAGACAACCTCCCAGAGTCCCAATTAGGCTGGCACAGCCGAGGTTACCTGCCACATTTCGACGGCGGCGAACTAGCGCAGTTCATCACCTTTCGCTTGCACGACGCCTTGCCCGCATCAGTGCTTGTTCGTTGGAAAGAAGACCTTAAGCAGGAGCAGCCTGGAGAGATCGAAGCCATCATGCGCCGTCGAGTGGAGGCTTATCTCGATCAAGGTCATGGCAGTTGTTACCTAAAGGAGATCGAGATCGCTCGGCTGGTGCAGAACGCATTAATCTTTCACGACCAAGCTAAATATCGGTTGTCGGCTTGGGTGATAATGCCGAACCATGTGCATTTGTTATGCACACCTGCGCTTGGTCACTATCTCGCGGAAATTATGCATTCACTGAAGTCTTATACGGCGACCGAGGCTAACAGAATGCTGAGTCGTACGGGTCGATTTTGGCAGAAGGAATACTTCGATCGTTACATTCGGAATGCGCGCCATTTTGCAAAGGTGATAGCGTACATCGAGAATAATCCGGTAAAGGCGCGTTTGTGTGAAAAGGCGGAGGATTGGCCTTTTAGTAGTGCGTCGTTTAGAAAGGGATAAGGACGCATGCAGGATGCATGCGGACCGCCCGCAAGGATGCGGGCGCTCCGTGATGCGGGCGCTCCGTGATGCGGGCGCTCCAATCTTAGATCGTATCCTCGCTCGCCTTGGATTGCTCTTCCAGTTCGTATCGATCGCGATCGCGGCGCTCGAGCTTACCAAGAAAGTCCAGCTCTTCATTATCTTCTAAACTTACGCCCATCGCTTTCGCATTCTCTTCCACCATGGATTGATCGGGCGTGGGGCTGTCGCCCGCGAAAGTCTCTGAGCCGCTCTCGTTAACATCTTCCCATGCTGCGTCGACGTCGCCGCCCGCGTCACCCGGCGAGGCTGCGGTGTTATTGTGCAGACGCTGGGCCAGCAACTCAGGATCTTTCGGCGCATGAGCGATCTCTTCCTCCATGAACTCTTCGATTTCCGGATCGGGAACGAAGTCAGGATCGTTGGCGAGATAATTAAAAGATTCCGGCGTTTTCTTCGGCATGATTGGGCTCCTTGGTAACTGCGTCGATCGGCGCATTGGTGCGCGGAGAAAGATCGTATGCAAATCAGCAGGGGGAAGTATGGAAAGCCTGACTATAACAGATGAGAAGAAGTGGCAGCAACGATCGAGTTGGTGCCGGTCGTGGTGTATTCGTCGGCGGAGATGCTCTTGTCAGAGATTCACCACGAAGTGACAAAGACACAAAGAAGATAAGACTGCATTGAGAAATGCGGCGCGCGTCTGTTCCGCGTGTTTGTGCCTTCGTGTCTTTGTGGTTAATGCCTTCAACCTTCACCAGTGCGCGCTTAGTAGTTAGCTTGACGATCACAAGAGCGCGCTCTTACACTAAGATTTGATACACCCAGAACTTAATTCTTCCCCAGGAGAAGCGCCCAGCTTCCGATCGCGGTGTTTCCGTGCGCTCAGCAACAGGGCGAGAGCTTTGAACAACCATGCCACATAACCTTTTTGATTCGTTCCAATCCTTCGCGCCATCGACTGGAAAAACCGGCCACCTGTACTCGCTGCCGCAGATCGAGAAAGCAGGCGTTGGGCCAATATCCAGGCTGCCCGTCTGTATCCGGATCGTTTTGGAATCGGTGCTGCGCAACTTTGACGGTGAGAAAATTACCGAGGACGACGTGCGCAGCGTTGCGAATTGGAAACCAAACGGTGAACGCACTGAGGAAGTGCCGTTCGTCGTCGCGCGGGTGCTGCTTCAGGATTTTACCGGCGTGCCTTTGTTGGTTGATCTGGCCGCGATGCGTTCGGCCGTGGTGCGTCTGAATAAAAATCCCGGCGTGATCGAGCCGTTGGTGCCCGTCGATCTGGTCATCGATCATTCGGTGCAGGTGGACTTCGCGAGCACCGTCGACGCCTTCACCAAAAATATGGAGATGGAGTTTCGCCGCAACAACTCTCGTTATCAGTTTCTGAAGTGGGGCATGCAGGCGTTCGATGGCTTTGGTGTGATCCCCCCGGGCATAGGCATCTGTCATCAGGTCAATCTGGAATTTCTCGGCAAATGCGTCTGGGAAAAGAATGATGTCTATTATCCGGACTCGCTGGTAGGCACTGATTCGCATACGACGATGATCAATGGTCTGGGAATCGTCGGTTGGGGCGTCGGTGGGATCGAAGCCGAAGCCGCGATGTTGGGCCAGCCGGTTTATTTCCTGACGCCCGACGTGGTGGGTGTCCACCTAAGTGGCAAGCTAAACGAAGGCGTGACTGCAACCGATCTGGTCCTCGCCGTGACCGAGATGTTGCGCAAAGCAAAGGTCGTCGGCAAGTTTGTCGAGTTCCATGGGGAAGGCGCCGCGTCTTTGACGGTAACCGATCGCGCGACGATCGCGAACATGTCGCCCGAGTACGGCGCGACCATGGGGTACTTTCCACCGGACGAGGAAACGTGTCTGTATCTGAAAGCCACCGGCCGCACCGAAGAACATATCGACGCGGTGCGAAATTATTTCAAAGCACAGGGCATGTTCGGCATCCCGCGCAAAGGCGAATGCGACTACAGCATCGTGCTCGAACTCGATCTCGGCACCGTCGTTCCCAGCGTTGCCGGTCCCAAGCGTCCGCAGGATCGGATCGCTTTGCCTGACTTGAAAGAACAATTTCTCAACTTGCTCGAGAAGCCTCTGGCGGATGGCGGTTATGGCAAGACGAGCGAAGAGATTACCGTCAGGTATCCTACCGACATCGGCTCAAGTGAACACGGTCTGGCGATGATTGCCGGAGGCGGCGAACAGCATTCTGCCGGCGCTCCCGCGCCCGTCGGTAATCACGTCACCGATCAAGAGACGAGCGTCTGGAGCGAGACCGAGATGATGAACAATCGTCCCACGCCCGATCGCGTCGTCGAGGTTCTGCCGGAAGAGTTCCCGAAGGCGCACGTCGATCTCGGACACGGTGATGTCCTGATCGCCGCGATAACTTCCTGCACCAATACTTCGAACCCGAGTGTCATGCTGGCCGCCGGCTTGCTCGCGAAGAAAGCGGTCGAGCGCGGATTGAAAGTGCGGCCGACGGTCAAGACTTCGCTGGCGCCGGGATCGCGAGTGGTGACTGAGTATCTTGATAAAACCGGCTTGCAACCTTATCTAAACCAATTGGGCTTTAATCTTGTCGGCTACGGATGCACAACTTGCATTGGGAACTCAGGCCCGCTCGATCCTAGTATTGAGGACATTGTGACTGAGCACGATCTGATCGCGGCCAGCGTGCTTTCGGGCAATCGTAATTTCGAAGCGCGCGTGCATCAGAGCATCAAAGCGAACTTCCTGATGAGCCCGCCGCTGGTGGTCGCGTTTGCTCTTGCGGGTCGCGTCGATCGCGACCTTTCGTCCGAGCCTCTGGGACAGGATCGAAACGGCGACGATGTTTTCCTGCGCGACGTCTGGCCGACGATTGAAGAGGTGGGAGCGTTGATGCAGGCCGCATTAGATCCGGAAACTTTTCGCAGGCTGTACGGTAATTTCGTCGAACAGAATCCGATGTGGAACGAGATACCGACCAGCACCGGTCTGACCTATCAATGGGATTCGGAGTCGACTTACATCCAGGAGCCGCCCTTCTTCGAAGGCTTTGGCGCTGACGTCGGTAAGATGGCGGACCTTCACGGTGCGCGGCCCTTGGCAATCTTTGGCGACTCAGTCACTACGGATCACATTAGTCCCGCCGGAGCCATCAAAGCCACCTCGCCGGCCGGGGTGTACTTACAGGAGCGTGGTGTTACCGCGGCTGACTTCAACAGCTACGGTTCGCGGCGCGGCAATCATCAGGTAATGATGCGCGGCACGTTTGCGAACGTGCGCATCAAGAATTTGATGGTGCCGGGCACGGAAGGCGGAGTCACCATTTACAGGAAGAACCCGGAAGCCGAACCTGAGCGAATGAGCATCTATGACGCGGCGATGAAGTATCAGGAAGAAGGAACGCCCCTCGTGGTTCTGAGCGGCCAGGAGTATGGCACCGGTTCATCGCGCGACTGGGCGGCCAAGGGAACTCTTTTGCTCGGTGTCAAAGCCGTGATCGCGCAAAGCTTCGAGCGCATACACCGCAGCAACCTCGTCGGCATGGGCGTGCTGCCTTGCCAGTTCAAGGAGGGGACCAACGCCGCTTCTTTGAATCTTGATGGCACCGAAACGTTCGACATCACTGGCTTGGAAGGTGGAGAAGTGCAGCCGAGACAAGATGTCACGCTCACGATTCATCGCGCTGATGGTTCAACGGAACAAGTTCCCTTGACCTTGCGCATCGATACACCGATTGAGATTGATTACTACCTGCACGGCGGGATTTTGCCGTATGTGTTGCGGCAGTTGTTGGCGGGGACGACTGGGTTTTGACGTGGTCGCCGCGTGCGGCGACTCCTCTGAGTGCGCTGAAAGCGCACAATACAATAGCCCAGGGTAAGCGCGCGTAGCGCGCGCCACCCTGGGTCACATCCAAAAAAATCAATTGAGCCCTGAAGGGGCGGCAGAAAATAGTTTTCAAACTCTGCATGCTTGACCCAAGCCGTTATCTATTTCAACATCAGAGCTATGTCAACTGGCGGACAATACAACTCAAGCAACCACCGTATTCTAGTTCTAGGTTCAGCCAACCATACGAAACTGGTAACTGCTTACGCGTGGGACAAGCTGCCCAAGAACCTGAATATAGCCGACTTTGATGTGGTGATATTGGATCTCACTCCTTTTCAGAGTCGTGCGTTCGCAGGAGGTATGAATGTCGATCTAATTCCGGATTTTCGACAGTTTGCCCGCCTCATATTCAGCGCTGACAGCGAAGTCATCGCCGTCGGTTCCCCAAACTTCCAACTTGGAAGCAATCCGTACCTAGACTCGCATTGGTGGTTGCCGATGGAGCCGTTGTTTTTCTATGAGGATGGGGAAACAACTCGGAATGTGCGCAAGGAGTTCGAATTCTACTTCTCTCTCGTTCGCCACTGGTCATTCTATTACCACGCAGCCAGTCACAAGCCATATTTGATGGAGAGCTATGCGGCCGTGGCTCATCCTAATGCCGATTCGATCTCGCTCATTTCCACCCTGCCTCTCGCAGAGAATCGGTTCCAACGTCCGATCGGCTTCTCCATGTCGTTTGGTCTGTTTAGAAGGGGAAGTCCACTGAAAACATCTGGCGTCGTGTATTGGCTTCCCGAGCCGACAGAGGTAAGCACAGTCGAGGCAATCGATCTTATTCTGCGGGAGAGATATGGGCTTCGGTTCGAAACGGTTGCCCCGGACTGGATCCGTGATTTTTCATTACCGGATCAACTGCCAATTGCTGAGCAAATAAGCAACCGTGAGTCGACAATACGTGAAGCGTTTGCTCAACTGCAGGCCGCACGGGAGCGGCTTACTGCAGCTTCACGATTTCAAAGGCTTCTTTATGACCAAGGTGAGGATATGCTTGAACCAATAGTTCGAGATGCTTTGCGAGCACTCGGCGCGACTGTGTATGAACCGAAACAGCGCGGGCGCGAAGATGGGAGACTGCTTGATCCGTTTGGCCGTCAGGGAATGCTCGAAGTAAAGGGCCGCACGGGCAACTTGAGATTGTCCGATGTGCGCGAAGTTGACCAATGGGCGCGAGACGCAGTGGCTGACGAAGAGTGGGAAAGCAAGGCCATTCTCGTTGTGAACCTGCAGTGCCAGCAGAATCCCGCAGCGCGCAAAGATCTCATTCCAACGAACTGCGCTAGTGCTGCCTCTAGATTCGGCATCTCAATATTAACGACAAGCCAGCTTTTTCAAGCCATAGTGGCGGATCAGGAAGGAAATCTCGATCGCAAAGAGTTTTGGGATTCGGTCTTTGCGGCCAACGGAATGTGCGGTCTGCCCGACGCCATGCCATCCAAGAGTGCGGCTTCGCCGGCTTCATGACTACTGAAGTTTACCGGATTATGCCTATCGGCGGAAAAATATGTCGCCCCTTCAGGGCTTTGGTCCTTCTTTCTGATTGCGATCCCAGGGTGGCGCGCCGAAGCGGCGCTTACCCTGGGCTATTTTATTTCACGCAGTTGGCGTGATGAGGAGCCCGCCTGATGTCGGGCTACTGGCCCGTCATTGAGCGCGTGGCATCCTGGCGCTCCAGCGACTTCCGATCCCACTTCGCTAAATTAGCGCCCGCTTCATAAGTACTCTGCAGAAAATCCATCAAAGCAGTTTCCGGTGAAGGTGAATTGCGCACCGCTTCGTAGGGCAGGAGGAACTCTTTCATATCTTTGCTATAGAAAGCGGCGCGCGGTTCGATCGATGATTCCGGCAGGCCCGCGGGTTCGGGCGCGGTGTAGGAATAGAACGCGGCTTCGACGCCGTTACCGCCGGGCCAGAAGCCGTGACTGATTACTTCGTGTGAGTAGGCTTCCTGAGTCCACTTATCGGTGGCTTCGCGCGGCGGCGCAGGACGGCCAGAGAAGCGCGTGACCGCATGATCAAAGCTGCCCCACCAAAAATGCACCGGACTCACTTTGCCGGTGAAGCGCGCCCGAAATTCTTTGAAGACTTCATCGATATTCACCAGGGCGCGCCAGAATCGATTCGCATACTCTTCATCGTAAGACGCGTGGGTCTCATCCTCATCAAAGCGAATCGGGTTTGGGACCTCGACCGGCATCGGCCAGATATCGATGTCAATGCCCAGGCCTTCAAGGGCCGCCATCACGCGCGCGTAAAAATCGGCAACCGGTTCAGCTCGCAGGGCGAGAATCTTGGTCGCCCCGTCACTGCACTCAATGATTAGCTTGTGATCGATAAAGTCGAACTCGATCTCGAAGATGCGATCCTCGTAAGTCATCGGCGAAGTCGTCAGGCCGCGCGCCGAAACATAGAGCGGGACGTTCCACCAATGATTGATCAAAGGCGTCGTCGCCAGGCGGATCTTCCCGACGATCTGCGTCCACATATGCAGCGTCGCCAGAGTGTCTTGCCAGTCTTCCAGGATTAGAAAAGGCCAGGGGCTGTTGGTCATGATTGCGTTAACATACCGCGAAGTCGAGATATAGACCAGCGCCGTGAGTGGCAAGCAGCGACAGAGCGCTAGACGAATGCGGCGAGCGTCGCTATCATAGTTTCATGAAGCTTCGTCTTATTCTTGAAAAGGATTCCGAGACCGGCCGGTACTCCTCGGTCTTTCCTGAACTACCGGGCTGTGCTTCGGCGGGGGACACTGAAGAGGAAGCCATCGCGAACGCCAAGGAAGCTCTTGAGCTATGGTTTGAGCCAACCGAGATTCCTCTTGCCGAGTCCGCCAAGCTCATTGAAGTTTCAGCCTAATGGGCCGGCGGTTTCCCATCTGCAACGCGAACGATGTCATTCGTGCCTTGCGGCGCAACGCCTTCGTCAAAGTCGGACAGAAAGGCAGCCATCAGAAATGGCGGCATCCGGATGGGCGTCAAGTAATTGTTGCAGACCACGGCAATAAGCCCATTCCAATTGGAACCTTGAAAAGCATCATCGAAGGCTCCAAATTAGGCGTGGACGATTTCCGCTAACCCTCCCTTTAGACATTGGCATCCGTCGATGTTAGATTCTCACTCCAATCAAGTAATTCTTATTCAAGGAAGCAATCCAGAATGTCATCACCGCAACCAGTGCAAACCACGCCGCGTCGTTATCAACTATTCATTGACGGCCAATTTGTCGACGCGGAGTCAGGCAAGACTTTCAAAACGCCGAACCCCGCCACCGGAGAGACTTTCGCTGAAGTCGCCGAAGCCGACAAAGCCGACATCGACAAAGCCGTCGCTGCCGCGCGCAAAGCATTCGAAGGGAAATGGTCAAAGATCAGCGCGCGTGAACGCGGCCGAATCATCTACAAACTGTCGCAGTTGATCGAGGCTCACGCCGGCGAACTCGCCGAGTTGGAGACGATGGATAATGGCAAGCCGATCCGGGAAGCGACTTATATCGATCTGCCTGGAGTGGTTGAGAACTTTGAATACTTCGCCGGCTGGTCGACCAAGATAGAAGGCGAGACGATTCCCGTTCCCGGCCAGATGTTCAACTACACTTTGCGCGAGCCGGTCGGCGTTTGCGGGCAGATCATTCCCTGGAATTTTCCGCTCTTGATGGCCGCATGGAAACTGGCGCCGGCTTTGGCCGCCGGCAATACGATCGTTCTGAAGCCCGCGGAACAAACGCCGGTGACAGCGCTCGAGCTGGCGAAGTTGATTCAGGAAGCGGGCTTTCCGGAAGGCGTCGTCAATATCGTTCCGGGGTTCGGCGAGACAGCCGGGGCGGCGCTCGCTTCACATCCCGGCATCGACAAGATTGCCTTCACTGGATCGGGTGAAGTCGGCAAGCTGATCGCGAAGGCCGCGGCCGAAAACCTGACGAAGGTCTCGCTGGAATTGGGCGGCAAAGCGCCGAACGTGATCTTTGCGGATGCCGATATGGATCAAGCCGTGAATGGCGCGATGATGGGAATCTTTTTCAACCAGGGCCAGGTGTGCTGTGCCGGATCGCGTGTGTTCATTGAAGAGTCTGTACAGAAAGAATTCCTCGGGCGATTCAAAGAGAAAGCAGATCGCATAAAGGTCGGCGATCCGATGGACAAGACCACTTTGATGGGGCCCCAGGTTTCCGAGGAGCAGTTAAACCGGATCAAGGGTTACGTCGATATCGCGCGGGAAGAAGGCGCGACGGTGTTTGCCGGTGGCGGGCAACCGCAACTAGAGGGCGCATTCAAGAACGGCTATTTCTTTCAGCCCACGATCTTCAGCGATGTAAACAACTCGATGCGAGTGGCGCAGGAAGAAATCTTTGGACCCGTATCATGCGCGATCACTTTCAAAGACGACGACGACCTGCTGCGTCAGGCCAACGACACCCTTTACGGTTTGTCCGCGGGGATCTGGACGCGCGACATCACGCGAGCCCATCGCTTTGCGCGCTCCGTGAAAGCAGGCACGGTCTGGATCAATACTTACAACATGATGAATGCGGCTTCGCCTTTCGGCGGCTACAAACAATCCGGCTATGGACGCGAGATGGGCAAGCACGCGCTGGAACTTTATACACAGGTTAAGAGTGTCTGGGTTGATCTCTCCGGCAAGCCGATTGGTTGGTTTGGGAAGTAGTCTACTGGCATCGGGCTAGATGCTCGAAGTATCGCTCTCGCGTCATACCTGCGCTGCGCATGTTGTTCTTAATGATGAATACGGGAACGCTTTTGTATTTTGGTATCACAACGGGACGAAGCACACCACGTCTCGTGAAAATCATATGGTCGCCTTCTTCCCGAACACAGATAAATCCTTCACGCTCGAAATGAACGAGCTTGGGCCCAACAAATGTTTGATTACGGCGCGAACCAGAATTCTGTAGGAAACGGGACTAAGTCTGCGCATGAACCAGTGGGAGAGGGATCGTGACTCGCTGGCTTAGAATCCGGCTTCTTTCAGGATTTGCCGCAGGGAGCCTTTCCGTTCGGCTTCATCCAGGAAGAGTCGAACTGCCTCTTGAAGATTCGCTAATGCTTTCGTTTTCGTTGTGGCACAGGAAGAAATATCAAGTTCCGGAGTGTGAGCAACGAACATTCGGCCTTCTTTGAAAACCTGGCTAGTGAACTCAATTTTCATCTGATCAAGTATAGCACCAAGGAAGGTCTCATCGTATCGGCTTAATGGGAGAGGGTTATGTATAAGGTAGGACAAAAGTTCAGTCCCTTACCTATAACGCGTGCATCTTGAAAATCAGACAACGGTCGCGGATGGCGAATCCTTGCGTCACGCTACCGTGTGTCTACTCCCGCCTTAGCGGTGTCCCCGCTCTTCGTCTTGCCGCACCCTCTTCATTCCACGATCCTCGGCCGCTTTCAATCAAAAAATAAACCGCACTTGCAACTGGAACACTCGCGGCGGGTCTATGTTCGCGAAGGCCGGGATCGCGTTCGTGGCCGTGCCGACGGCTACGAGCTGACCGAACGTCGGGTTCGGCGTGCCCGTGTCGCCGTAGACCGTCTGTCCACGGCCGAGGTAGTTCCCGTGATTCAGGAGATTGAATCCTTCCAACCTGAGCAGAATCGTCGTGCGTTCCGACAGCTTGATGCGATCCTCAATGAAGACTCCGACGTCTGAGGTTGGGGAGCCGCGGAACGTCGACTTGCTGATGACCCTTCCGTTTACTACCGGACGGTCGTTGTTCGCGCCGTCACCGTTATTGTCAACACCGGTAGTGGCGCTGAACGGACGCGACGACGCGAGCTGGGTCAACGTGCCCGCCGTAATATTAAACGGCAGCTTGTATGAGAACGTGATCACCGCGCGATGACGCTGATCGAGCACGCTCGGTCCGCGTTCGATCTCTCCGAGCCGCGAGATGATGCTCTCGTTCGGATTGATGCCGTTGCCGTCCGGTTCGGTGGTGTTGGTCGCCCTCGAGAATGTGTAGCTGACGGCGGCGTACACTTTCGAATTACCACGATAGGTAAACTGAGTCTGCAAACCATCGTAATCGCCGATGCCGAGGTTCATCAAGACGTTGACCTGACGCACGCCGCCGTTCACCGGCAGGATTGGACGAGTAGCGTTGGCCGCGGCCACGCTCCTGGTTTGGCCGGGGGCCGTGCGATCGAAAATGGATGGGGCGTTCAAATCAATCGTGCGATAGAGACCGGTCCAGTGTTGATGCACGTAGTCGCCCCCGACGAACAAGCCCTTCGTCACCTCGCGCTCCGCGCCAATGGAAATCACCTGGCTGCGTGGATTCACCAACTTGTCGGGATAGTTCGGAAGGAGGTCGAAGTTCAGCCCGTACCGCGCGAACTGAGCCTTGTAGAAATCCCGCCGGCCCGCCCTAAGCGTGATGTCACGTGCAGGAAGTTGTGAAGCCGGCAGCGTCTTCGGATCAAGCGACACTGGAAGGCATGATCCCGTCAGGCATGTCGGGAAGCCGGTTTGGCCTGCAATGGCGGTGTAGGTCGTCAATCCATCAAGGCCGTTTACCAGGTAGGCAGCGATCACATTTGAGGGAATCTGCGTGTAATACATGCCGTAGCCGCCGCGAATCGACAGACGCGAATCGCCTCTCGGATGCCAGCCGAAGCCGATGCGCGGCGCGAAGTTTCCGGCGGCGTCGGTCAACGTCTGGCGATCATATCTCAGACCAAGATCGATGGTGAGATCGCTGCGCAAGTGAACGCTGTCCTGCACAAACACCGCATTGAGCCACTGCGGCAGTTCGTAATTGCTGATCCCAAAGTTAATCGGTTGCGTATAGTTCTGCACGTCGGCCAGCGTCAATTGACCGAAGGGCGCCGTCGTCGTGTTCTTGAAAGTGAAGGTGCCGAGGATCGCGGTGCCGGGCTCACTGCCAAAACCGCCTGAGGTGTGATGGATCAAACTTCCGCCGAAGCGTAGGTAATGCTTGCCGCGCGACCACGACAGCGTGTCCGAGAACTGCAACTGGTGACCCCAGAGATCGGAGGCTCGCGACTGTCCAATTGTGAAAGGCACCGAGCCGGCGCGTGTGTAAGTGGTTGACAGGTTTTGAGCTTCCCAGCGCGTAACCGGATCGCCGTTCAGGTAGGCGAACCGCGCCTCGTTGAAAAGCTTGGGGCTGAGAACCCAGGTGTGATTGACCTGGGCCGTCCATGACCGGCGCGAGTACTTGCGCGCGACGCTCGGTGCATTCGTGCCGCCCACCGCGTCCTGCGGATTGTCGTCAGAAAACCGATCGACGTTCACCCGGAACATCAAAGTCTGGCTCGACGTGAGTTTGTGGTCCAGCCGTCCGTCGAAAAGAAACTGGCGATAGTGACCCGTGTAGGCGAGGTTGCCATCCGCCGGCAACAGGAAGGCAGGCAGCGCGCTTGAAAGAAACGTCGTTCGATTCTGCCGCGTGTAATCGGCCGTGCCGAAGAAGAAGGTCTTGTCCTTAACGATCGGTCCGCCAATCGAGCCGGAGACCTGCGAGAGCGCATCCGGAATGTCCACTGGGTTGATAGCCGCGAGGGTGCTGGCCGTGACGCAACTCGGCACCGACGGTGGGCAGAAGTTCTTCGTCGAGAACGTCTTCGCCTGCATCCGGCCGGGACGGCTCATGAAGAGTCCTTCGCCGTGCAGGGTATTCGTGCCGGACTTGGTGACGATGTTCAAGGCAGGGCCTGCGGTCCAGCCGAACTCGGCAGAAAACGCGTTCGAGAGCACAGTCATTTCCTGAATAGCGCCGAGCGGCAGGGTGGCGATCATCGTCTGGCGGCCCCACGCCTCATCGTTATTCGCGCCGTCGAGTGTGACTGTGGTTGTACGGCGTGAACCCGCGCCGGTGACGAAGTAGGTCTGGTTGACGAAGAGATCGCCCGTGCCCTTTGCCTGGCGGAACGCTGAATTGAGCAGCGGCAGAGTCGAAGCCTTGCGGCCGAGGATCGGCGTCTCGTCGATTTGCGGGCTGTCGAGCCGGCGGCCAATCTGCGGGTCGGCGCGAACGCCTTCGACGGTGCCGTACACGGTGACCTCTGCCTTCTCAGAGCCGACGAGCAGCTTTACTTTCAGGGTCGCGGTCTCACCCGAGCGCAGAGTGATGTTCTTGAGCTCTTCATTACCGAAGCCTTCCTTGGACACGGTGAGCGTGTAGGCTCCGGTAAGTGTCAGCGCGGAAAATGTGGAACTGCCGTCGCTTCCCGAGACGGCCTCGCGCACGGCGCCGGTGGCGTTGTTCACCACCGAGACTCTGGCGTCCTTCACGACGGCGCCGGTTTGATCGACCACGACGACGATTATGGTCGCCGTGTTGGGAGACTGCGCGGCGGCTATGACGGTCGTAGCCGCGATGAAAGCAACGAGCGCAATCATAAGCAGCGGCCAGGGGAGTTCATACTTGGTTGTCACTTTGCTCACCTCGTCGTTTTTGAACTAGCGCGCACCATCCCAGGCCAGGGCCGATGTGTCTGGCCGAGTTGTTTGGATCGAAGCGATAGATGATCGCTCACTTTCAAACCTCGAATCGTACGAGCGGGCGAGAGTTACTACCAGGGCTCGTACACAACCGTTCATTTCGATCCCGGCGACCAGGGCGAAGTCAGCGTATCGCCAACGACAATTCCTACGGGTGTTGAGTTGCGGATGCGATTCTTAGAGTTTTGTTCTCCCTCTCACAATGGGAGAGCGTTGGGGTGAGGGCTTTAGCATGGATATTATTTGACGGATGTTGCCGTAGATAAACTCAACAGATGTTTAGGAAACAATTCGCTGCTAAGCTTCGCACCCTTACCCCTAGCCCCTCTCACAAACGGAGAGGGGAACGAGAACATACGCGCCTTTTCATTGTCCGCCCACGATCTTCCCCAGCACGTGCGGCAGCATCTTTCGCCACCAGGGCCAGTCGTGATTCACATCCTGTCCCCACAACTCGAGCGAGTGCGGAATTCCTTTAGCAGTAAGAATGTCTGAGAGCTGTTGGCTGCGTTTCGGGTCTTCGTATGAGCCCTGCCCTGAAAGAATATAGATCGAATCAGCCTGGCGCAGGATCGGCAGGAAGTGATCGTCGTTCATTCCTGAAAGGTAATCAACCGGGTTATTGAAAAAGACATTGTCGTCGTAATGGCCGTTGAGAAAATTGCGGATGTCATAGCTGCCGCTCATCGCGATCACGCCGCGAAACAAATCGGGATGCTTGAAGTATTCGTTCGCTGACAAAAAAGCTCCCAGACTGGCGCCGGTGGTAATCGGCCGCGCTTCGCTCCCATTTTCATTCCGAATCAGCGGCAGTACTTCATCTGTGATGTAGCGATCATAACGCGTCAACAATTCAGCTTTCAGGTTGGCCGGCATCTCCTCGTTAAGCAGGCTGTAGCGATTGACGCTGTTGATTGAGTAAGCGCGGATGAGGCCCTGTTCGATGAACGGCTTGATGGCTTCCACGAAATAAAACCGTTCGTACTCCAAATAATCCGCCGCCGCGGTGGGCAACATCAAAAGTGTCTGGCCCGCATGGCCGTAGGCCACCAGCGGCATCTCCATCTGTAAATTGGGGCTAAACCAGCTTGTGATTCTGCGTTCCATGAGACCTCACTCGTGATTTTAGATTTTATGCCGTCGCCTTTAGCGGCCAGAAATATTGTCTCACTTCGCGCTCAGGCGCAAGCCAAAGCCATGGCAGCGGCCACCTAGATCAGTTCGAAGAGAGCAATCAGCCTTCGATGACGTTGGGCGTTGTTAGCCTTACAGCCTCTAGCTGTCAACGTTGCACAAGTATTGACGCCTGAGGAAAGATCGGATAGCCTTTCGCCGCTTCTCAGTGTTTGGGTCAATCCGCAGCCAGGCTTCTGACCTACAGTTCTAATCTTAAATTTGGGGGTTTTTCGACGTGCCGCTTGGATTCGAGCTACACATTCTCCATCCGTCGCCGGCTTTCGAGCAGTCTTTTCCAACTCGGCTTTCAATTTTCCGCTGGAGAAAATCATGAGGCGAAAGCTTGACGCTCTACAGATTTTCCTTTTGACGATCGTCTTCCTCGCGGTCGCCAGTGTCAGCATCACCCAGGGACAGCCCACGCTACAGGCGCCCGTCAGTTCTCCCTCACCCGCCAGTTCGCCGATGCCCGCGTCGACGCCTTCACCCATCCCGTCGCCGGCTCCGCTGCCTGAAGTCACTGGCTATCAAGGGCACCTGGAGTTGGACAATGTTATTCAGGTTGAGATCGTTAACCTGGCGGAATGGGCGAAGACGAACGATGTTTCAAAGTTGGTGCCCTACTTGAATGGGCGCGCTATTCGCGGAGACTATCCCGAAGAAATTCACGTTTCAAAGAACCATGTCCATTTTCATTTGCACATCACGCCGGAAAACAGGGATGCGTGGGTGGACTTGCTCGGCGAGCCGCCCGGAACAGTGCGCCCAGTGGCCTTCAGTGTCGGGCTTGAGAACCATTCGCCTTTCGACAGTGTGTTCGATCAAAATAACCGCATACCGCTCACTGTGATTTCGCCTTTTTACGGAGTCGTTGCGTTGATCGTGGTGCTGGTTACGCTGGCTCTATTTGTCTGGTTGGCCCGCACGACTAACCTCATTCGCGAGCCCGGTGATTGTCCAGTCCCGGGCAAGCTCAGACCTTACAATCTTGGCCGCACTCAGATGGCGTTCTGGTTCTTTCTGATTTATGTCTCGTACCTGGTGATCTGGTTGGTAACCGACGCACTAGATACGATTACCCCTTCACTCCTGGGACTGATGGGCATTAGCGCCGGCACTGCGCTGGGCGAGGCCCTGATCGATTCCGGGAAAGAAACTACGAACGAAAATCAGCGCCGGGATCTAACCGCCGAAAAGCAGTCGCTCGAGCAGAGTATTCCGGCGCTGCAAACTCAGCTCGACTCTCTCAACGCTAAAACGACGCTGACGCCGGAAGATCTGTCTAACCGGGACAGCCTCAATAAACAACTACAGGATGCTCGTACTCGGCTGGCCCAGGTCAATCAGCAGATACCGGCCGCCACGCCGTTAGGCTCCGCCGGCGTATCGCGCGGTCTGATCGCGGATATTCTCTCGGACAGCAGTGGATACAGCTTTCATCGTTTCCAGATTTTCGCCTGGACGATCGTGCTCGGAATCATGTTCATGTCAGCCGTTTACAACAATCTGACCATGCCCGAGTTCAGCGCGACGTTGTTGGGGCTAATGGGGATTAGCTCGGGAACTTATATCGGATTCAAGTTTCCGGAGAAGAAGTAGGAAACAGACAGAGTGGTTCAGCTCATCTCGGTGAGCGCGCCGCGACCGCGCAGGCGTACCCGAGTTCCAGCGGATGAGTAATGAAGCAAGAGGGTCCGCTGCGGACGGAAATGCTTTCAACCCGATCATGATGAATGGAGGATAGAAGTGAGTTCAAACAATCGACCAGCTCAGGTCCTAATTATTCGACACGGCGAGAAGGTGGGCAATCCAAAGAAAGACAACGACGGCGGGCGGCACCTTTCGGTACTAGGGTCAGCGCGTGCGGGCGGCTTACCTTCGCTGTTCGTCCCCGCGTTACCGCAATCCAGTTGTAAGCTGATCCATAAGGGCGAAGAGTTTATCGGAGCCTATCGGCAGATTCCTATCAAGGGAAACGCGCCCCGGTTCGCCACGCCAGGTTTCATTTTCGCGACACAGACATCGAAGAATAGCAATCGACCAATCGAGACAGTTACCCCGCTCGCGACCGCTCTGGGTATTCATATCGATGATGATTATGCCGACGATGACAAAGACATCAAGACAATGGCTAACGCAATCCTCACCGAATCAGCGTTTGCGGGCAAGACCGTTTTGGTCTGCTGGCATCACGGCAACATCCCTGAAATCGCCAAGGTCCTGGGAATCTCGAAGCCGCCGAAATGGGACGGCAAGGTCTTCGATCGCGTCTGGCAGATCACTTTTCCGAAAGGCAAAGCCACGCTGCAGGATTCGCCGCAGATGCTCTTGTATGGCGATTCCGCAAAGTAGGTGGACCTGTGGCAACCAGGGCTTAACTGTGGACGTCACCATAGACACCGACAATTCGGGCCGATGACTCCCGACTTCGAAAGAGCCATCGTAAGGATGAGCGCGGTAGCCAGGATTGCGCTCAGATCTAACGCCGTCATCGGCGAAACGTTTTGTTTCGATCTTCATCTAGATCGAAGGCGGAACATGATGATGGTCGCGTAAGACGTTCAAACTCTCGGTGAGGGGATGGCCACGAGATCGTCCTCTCCCGCCGTATCCGTTCATTAGAATTCATCTCGGTTGGCGGGAAACGCCTAAAACCGAAATGAGCTGAAAGGGATTGGTTCGGAAACGCATACCATATTTGCGATCACAGTTCCTACAGGAGAAAAATACTATGCCTAACGAGAATACAACCGAACACACAATTCAGTCGGGAGAGACTTTGTCGCGCATTGCCGCTCAAAACGGGCTCGGTCTGAGCGAATTGCTTGCAGCCAATCCACAGATAACGAATCCGGATCATATCGTTTCTGGTCAAGTAATTTTTATTCCCGGGAAGCATGCTCTGGGAGGGCCTGTCGAAGGCAGCACTGAAGACGCTGCGCCTCCAACACCCGCGGCGGGAATTCTTCTTCGCGGCCTGGACGCCAATGTCAATCTCACAACCAAGGGCGGCTGCCTCAAGAGTCACGGGTTTGCTTTTGCCATACGCTACTACAACATAAATAACCCCGCCAAGAATCTAACCGGGCCCGAAGCGCACGCATTGGTTACCGCGGGGTTGCAGCTCGGCGCGGTCTTTGAAGACGGCCATCCGGATCACGATGCTTTTTTTGATCATGGCAAGGGAGTAATACACGGTAAGGCAGCGCACGACATGGCTACCAATAAGATTGGTCAGCCGGGAGGCAGCGCGATCTATTTTGCCGTGGACTATGATCCCGCATTGCATACCGTGCAAACCGTCATTACCGACTACTTCAAAGGCGTCAAGGAAGGTTTAGCCGCGAGCAACGGCGGAACTCCAAAGTACGCTATTGGCGTCTATGGCTCGGGTCTCACTTGCCGTCTGCTATTGGCGGAAGGCCTGGCGACGTTTACCTGGCTGACGCAATCCACCGGGTTTACGGAGTCAAAGGATTTTGCCAAGAAGAAGCTTTACAACCTAATCCAATTTCTTGACACGAATGTCTGCGGTATCAATGTCGACCCGGACGAAACCAATCCGGCTAAGCCTTCCGGACTATTCACGATCTAGCGATTTGGGTATCGTTTATGCTCGTCTTGAACCGTTGGGGGTGTGCGAATTCCGACCTCTGATCAATAACTATGAAAAGCAAACCGAGCATCGCGGTTGGCGAAACTTGAAGCTGCTGGAGCTCCCTTAGCCGCGAAAGGGGTCCAGATGGTTCTGAGAACTGACCTTCACAGTACCGCCGTTTCATCCAACCACTTTCCTTCCCGAAAGCGCTCGACCCTGAGTTGCGCGGCGTCGATCAAATCCGAATGACCTTGCAGGATCAAATCCGCGGCGATGCGCCCGGAGGCGGGCGAGTGCATTACGCCGTGGCCGCTGAAGCCGTTCACAAAATACAGGCCCGCGACGTTTGGAGATTGACCGATGATGGCATGATGATCGGGAGTCATCTCGTACAGTCCCGCCCAGGCGCGCCGAGGATTTACTTCGGCTTCGGCCAGACACGGCACGCGCGAAGCGGCACGCGTCAAGATCTTTTCCACGAATGCCGGATCGAATTCAGTTTTAAAGCCAGGTGTCTCTTCGGGATCGTTCCACGCCAGAAGAATGCCCCGCCCTTCGCGCCGGAAATGAAAGCCGGTGGACATGTCGATTACCATCGGAAAGCGCCTGGGCAATTGATCGAACGGTTCGGTGGGTACGAGCTGGCGACGTAGAGGAGCTACGGGCAAATCGGCGCCGGCCATCATTGCTACTTCCGCCGCCCACGGGCCGGCTGCGTTCACGACGACCCGGGTTGAGACACAGCCGCGGGAGGTCATTATTCCTGCGATGCGGCTCTGCCGCCCCGATGTGCGGAGAGGCTCTGCCTTTCCGGCAAGCCCTGAATTATTCTTCTCAGCGAGGCTACGCCTCGCTGATGCGGACGAGACGTCCGCGTTCCCGGCATCAACTTGAATTTCGGTAACCTGCGTATCCAGCCACAGCCGCGCGCCACGCTCGCGCGCATTCAGCATGAATCCCATCATCACGCTGTGCGGATCGACAAAGCCATCGGTCGGGCAAAACGTGCCACCCAGGATATCGTCGGCGCGCAACTGCGGCACCATCTCAACAATTTCTGCGGGTGAAACCAATTCGACATTCTTCACGCCCAGAGAAAATTGTCGCTCGCGATTTGCCTTCAGATATTGCAGGTGCTTTTCGTTTGTCGCGCAGAACAGATAACCGTGAGCGCGATAGTCGGCCGGGTGTCCGACGACTTCATCGAAGCGCGAGAAGAAGTCGATCGAGTAACGCGACATTTGTATGTTTACGGGGGTCGCGAACTGCGCCCGCACGCCGCCCATACTCTTGCCGGTCGAGCCTTTGCCCTGATGCGCCTCGCGCTCAATCACTAGGACATTGGTACAACCAGCTTGCGCCAGATGGTATGCGACACTCGATCCGACAATGCCGCTGCCGATGATGACTACGTCCGCGGTTTCCATGAGAAGGCAAAAGTAAAAAGGAAAAGGGAAAAAGTAAAGACTGCTTCAGCAGGGTTTCGCTATACTGAGTGAAACGTACCACCTCGAAGAAAAAAGCGAGAGCCGGAGCCCTCGCCTTTTTACTTTTTTGCTTTTGACTTTGCTTATGCCGGCGCCGGATTGCTGCCGGTAATCGGCGGCAGGATTGGCTTGAGCGGTCGCGCATTCGGTTCGTTGACCGTTGGCGGCGTTTCGGAAGCTGCCGAAACAGCCTCAGCGTCATCGATCGTCAAACCAGCGACGATGCGACGAATCTGCACGCCGTCGAGCGACTCGTGCTCCAGCAATGTCTCGGCCAATCGCACCATCGTGTCGCGATTCTCTTCGAGAATGCGGCGCGCGCGCGCGTATTGTTCAGTGACAATCTTCCGCACTTCCGAATCGATGCGAATCGAAGTCTCTTCGGAATAGTCGCGATGCTGGGCGATCTCGCGGCCCAGGAATATCTGCTCTTCTTTTTTGCCGAAGGTCAGCGGCCCAAGTTCGGACATGCCGTATTCGCAGACCATCGCCCGGGCCAGCTCGGTCGCCCGTTCGATGTCGTTGGAAGCACCAGTGGTGATACTGCCGAGGAACGTTTCTTCGGCGATGCGTCCACCCATCAGGATCGAAATCTGACCCAACAAGTATTCCTGCGTGTAGTTGTGTCGGTCGCCTTCCGGCAACTGCTGAGTCACGCCCAGAGCCATGCCGCGCGGAATGATGGTGACCTTATGCACCGGATCGGCGTTAGGGACTTTCAAGCCGACTAGAGTGTGTCCCGCTTCGTGATAAGCAGTGACGCGCTTCTCCTCGTTTGAAATGACCATGCTCTTGCGCTCGGCGCCCATCAGAACTTTGTCTTTGGCCAACTCAAAGTCGGACATCGAGACAACTTTCTTGTTGTAACGCGCCGCGTTGAGCGCGGCCTCGTTAACCAGGTTCGCCAGGTCCGCGCCGGTAAAGCCGGGCGTGCCCCGCGCAATCACGCTGATATCAACATCTTCACCGAGCGGAATCTTGCGCGTGTGAACTTTCAGAATGCCTTCACGTCCGCGGACATCGGGCCGCGAGACGACGACGCGGCGATCGAATCGCCCGGGTCGAAGCAACGCCGGATCCAAAACGTCCGGCCGGTTCGTCGAGGCGATCAGGATCACGCCGTCGTTCGATTCAAAGCCGTCCATCTCAACCAGCAACTGATTAAGAGTCTGTTCGCGCTCATCATGGCCGCCACCAAGGCCGGCGCCGCGATGGCGTCCTACGGCGTCAATCTCATCGATAAAGATGATGCAGGGAGCGTTCTTCTTGCCTTGCTCGAAAAGATCGCGCACCCGAGAGGCGCCCACGCCCACAAACATCTCGACGAAGTCCGAACCCGAAATCGAGAAGAACGGCACGTTGGCTTCGCCGGCAATCGCGCGCGCCAAAAGCGTCTTTCCAGTTCCTGGAGGGCCCATCATCAAAACGCCTTTGGGAATCCGGCCGCCGAGCTTCTGAAACTTTTGTGGTTCTTTCAGAAACTCAATAATTTCCTGCAGCTCTTCCTTGGCTTCTTCAACGCCGGCGACGTCCTTGAAGGTCACGCGCTTTTGCTGATTGCTCAGAAGTTTCGCACGTGACTTACCAAAGGAAAGCGCTTTGTTGCCGCCTGACTGCATTTGCCGCAACATGAAGATCCAGAAACCGAAGATAAGCACAAACGGCAGCAGGTAATAGAGCGCCGGCCAGAGATAACTACTGCCGGCCTTGTCTTCCACTCGATCCACCCGCGCCTTGCCATTGGGCCCCGCCTCTCTGGCCTCTTTAAGCAGATCGTTTTTCGCCGTCTCGTTGGTGAGTTGGACGCGATACTCCATGCCCGTGTCGCGGTCAACCGCCACAGCCTCGTTCTGTTCAATCGTCAACTGCTTCAGTTGGCCACTCTGAATTTTCTGATCAAGCTGAACCAGGTCGATGTTTTGGGTGTTCTTGCTGCTGGGATTGACGAGCTTGTAGATCAACAACGCGCCCGCAATAATGAGCAGCCAAAAAATGATTTGTCTTGCAGTAGAACTCAAAGGTTTCACTTCCTCCAGCGCCGATCATACCTCAAATCGGCCGTTCTTGTAAGAGCCGGTTAAAATTTGCCAGACCCGTGCCTCTTTCCCATGCCCCCGCGAACTCAATCAGCAGCTCTTTTGAGATGCCCAAGTCTGTCATCCCGGTGCCCCAAAGTCTCGGCCCAGCGATCTCAACGTCACGGCCCGGGCCTAATACGTCTTGCCTTGATGTAAGGTTCAAATCCCAGGCAAAAGGTCATCAGCGGGTGAATTTGAGCAGCCCGAGCTTCCGGATCACGGTCCCGCCACCGGGCAATTCAATCGTGCGTCCTCCGCCTTCGTTGAGCAAGAGCCGCTCAAGCGCAACGATATGCACCAGCTCGAGTCTTTTCAGATCGCCACGACACCGCCCCAGCCATTGTCTCAAAGCGCGACGGCGCAAAGCCCGCGGCGCCAAACCGAGCAAATCAATTCGTAGAAGGTGGCCGGCGTCATCTCCCTCGACCGCCGCCAGGTCCGGTTCGAGAGACAATTCAAGCATCCTCTCGGCGCCTCGATCGAGGGCGCTGCTATCCTCTCGCAATAGTTCTGCTGTACGCGCTAAGCCGGCCACCAGCTTCGGATTGAAGGTCTGCATCAGCGGGATGAGTTGGCGACGAACGCGGACGCGCGCGAAATTTTCATCTAAGTTCATCGCGTCAGAGCGAAATTCAACCGCTTGCTGCCGGCAATAGTCTTCCGTGTCCTGTCGTTGCGCCCAGGAGAGCAGCGGCCGTGCCAGCAGGATCTTGCTTCCAGCAGAAAGAGGCCGCACCGGGTCAACGCCGCCGAGACCTTTGCCGCCGCTACCGCGTAACAAATTCAACAGGACTGTCTCGGCTTGATCGTCCATCGTGTGCGCAGTCAGCACAATGTTCGCTCCCATGGTCCTTGCCTTCTTCTCCAGAAATTCATAGCGAGCACGCCGGGCCGCTTGCTCCAGGTTGTCGCCTGTCTTTGCCGCGCGCCGCCTTACGTCAACACTTCCGATTGCGGCTTGGTGACCAAGTCGCTTTGCCAACAGAGCGACCCAACGCGCATCCGCGTCGCCGGCCTTGCCTCGCAGACGGTGATTAAGATGAGCAACCAAAGCGTCGATGGTTAGTCTTCTGGATTTGATGAGTTCGTCGAGCGCCAGCAGTAATGCGACTGAGTCCGCGCCACCCGAAACAGCGACAACCGCTTTCGCGTTGGCCGACGGCAGATCCAATCTCTTCCATTCGTGCAGAAGCGTTTGAGCAAAGCGACTCAGCCTGGTGCGGCGGTTACGTCCGTCCTTTCTCTTTCGTGCCAGAGATCTCTTTGCTGGTGACTTTTTCATCCCGGTCGTGTTGGTAACACTTCGATGCAAGGGCGCCCAGTAAGTCGAGAGCAGTTCGTCGAATGATCACTTCTGATTCTAACATCGAAGCCCGCGCTCCTAACTCGCTATTTGCGAATGACTGCCGGCGAACGTAAGATCAGCATCACGGTTAATCATTCAGTTGTGGAACTAACAGTCGCCATCACCGGAGCCTCTGGCGCGATTTACGCGCATCGCACGCTGGTCCATCTGGCGGCGAGCGGCGTGGTTGAACGCATCAACTTGATCGTTTCGGATTCCGCGAAAACGGTGGCCATGGTCGAGTTGGGTTTTGATCTCCGTAATGCCGACGAGAAGAAAATCAACGAGTGGATTGGCTTGCCAACTGAAGCGAAACTGATTCGCTGGCATCGGCTTGATAACATGGCGGCGACGCCTTCTTCGGGCTCGCATCCGCAAGCGGGCATGTTGATCGTTCCCTGTTCGATGGGCACGCTCGGGGCTATCGCGTCAGGGGCCGGCACTAATCTGATTCATCGGGCCGCTGATGTGACGTTGAAGGAGGGCCGCAAGCTGGTCGTAGTGCCGCGAGAGTCGCCCTACAATGCAATTCATCTGGAAAATCTTTTGAAGTTGGCGCGGGCCGGCGCCCGAATTCTGCCGGCAAGCCCGGGCTTCTATCATCGGCCCCAAACGATCGAGGCCCTGGTGGATCATCTCGTCTTTCGCATTCTCGACCAGTTCGCGATTCCACATTCGACGGCCACGCGTTGGCAAGGCGACGCGCAAGAGGCGAGCATTTAGCAACTGAAAAGCTTCCTTTTCGTTTGGGACTATTGGACTCCTGATGATTCTGAAGAACATCGGCACGACGCTCGAGATGATCAAGATCGAGCACACGCTTTTCGCGCTTCCGTTTGCGTTTCTGGGCGCAGTGCTGGCCGCACAGGGATTGCCGACCGCGACCCAAACCCTGTGGATAACCTTAGCGATGGTAGGCGCGCGATCGACGGCGATGGCTTTCAATCGCGTCGCGGATAAGGAATACGACGCGCGCAATCAGCGCACCCGCATGCGCGCGATTCCGGCCGGCGCGTTATCGGTCGGATTCGTTTTGGCGTTTACGTTCTGCGGCGCCGTTCTGTTTGTGTTCGCGGCGGCCATGCTCAATCGCCTGACCCTCCTGCTTTCGCCCGTCGCGCTCGCCAGCGTCGTGCTCTACTCGTACACCAAGCGATGGACGTTGCTGTCACATCTGGTACTGGGATGGTGTCTGGCGATTGCCCCGACGGGGGCGTGGATTGCGGTGCGTGGGGCGATCGATAGCCCGGCGCCACTCTTGTTGTCGCTGATTGTCATGCTCTGGACCGCGGGCTTTGACGTTCTTTACGCTTGCCAGGACTACGAGTTCGATCGCCGCGAGGGTTTGCATTCGATCCCGGCGCGATTTGGGATTGCGCGGTCACTGTGGATTTCGCGCCTGCTGCACGTGGGAGCGTTCGCGGCGCTGCTTGCGCTATACTTTGTGACGCATTTGGGACTGCTCGCTGTGTTGGGGTTAATTGCCACGGGCGTGCTGCTTATTTACCAGCACGCGCTGGTACGCGCTGACGATCTAAGCAGACTCAATGCGGCGTTCTTTACGACGAATGCTTTTGTGAGCGTGATTTTGTTTGTGACTTTCGGCGGTGCAGTTTTGTTACGGTTTTAGGTTCGGGAGAGAGCAAATGAGCACTACATTCGCACTCGAGAACGGCACGGTCGTTGACTTCAGCCCCTTGGCAACGAAGGTCTCCGACGAAAAGTTCGCCGAACTCTGCCGACTAAATCCGGAGCTTCAGATCGAACGCACAAGCGAAGGAGAAGTGGTTATCGAGGCCCCGACTGGCGGAAAGATAGGACTACGGAACGCGAAGCTTACCCTAGCCCTTGGCCTGTGGGCGGAGAGCAATGGAACAGGTCAGAGCTTCGATTCGTCGACACTTTTCTCGCTTCCGAACGGCGCCAGACGCTCGCCCGATCTTTCATGGATTCGAAACGAACGGTGGGAGGCTTTGAGTCCTGAGCAGCAGGAACAATTCCCTCCGCTCTGTCCTGACTTCATGATCGAACTTAGATCGAAAACCGATTCGCTAAAGAGTTTGACGGAGAAAATGGAAGAATACATTGCCAATGGCGCGCAACTTGGCTGGTTGATCGATCCTTTCGAGCGCAAAGTTCACATCTATCGGCCGGGCATGGCCGCTGAGATTCTGAATGACCCTGAAACCGTTTCCGGTGATCCTTTGCTGAAAGGTTTTGTTTTGCAAGTTCGAGCACTCTGGGATTAGATTTTCATTATGAGTTTTTCACACGACATTCAACTTAACGAGATCAGCGCGAAGGTGAATAGCGGCGAGCGTCTCTCATTCGAAGACGGCGTGGCACTGTTCGCCACAAACGATCTGAACGCGCTGGGCAAACTTGCCGATACCATCCGGCGCCAGAAACATGGGCGCACGACTTACTTCAACGTCAATCGTCATTTCAATCCGACGAATGTTTGTTACGTCGATTGCAAGTTCTGCGGTTTCTTTCGCACGCCGCGACAACCTGACGCCTATACACACAACATCGACGACTCGCTTCGCATCGCCGGACAGGCTGTGACGGAAGGCGCTACTGAACTGCACATCACCGGCGGATTGAACACAAAATTGCCGTTCAGCTATTTCACTGATTTACTTTCGGCTTTGAAGCAGAGCTATCCGCAACTTCATCTGAAAGCATTCACGATGGTCGAGCTGGATCACTTCGCTTCTTTCTACAAGATGAGTGACGAGGATGTGATTCAACAGTTGATCGACGCCGGCCTGGATTCCTGTCCGGGCGGCGGCGCCGAGATCTTTCGCGAGCCGACGCGCTCGATGATCTGTGCTCACAAATGTGACGCCGAACGTTGGCTTGAACTGACCGGGAAAGTCCACGCCGCGGGTTTGAAAACAAATGCCACGATGCTTTACGGCCATATCGAATCCGCGGAAGACCGCGTCGATCATCTGGTTCGTCTGCGTGAGCAACAGGACAAATCGGGCGGCTTTCAATGTTTCATACCGCTGGCCTTTTATCCGCCTGACACGCAAATGGCCCACTTGCCCGGGCCTTCTGGTGTCGACTCTCTGAAGACAATGGCCGTGTCGCGTTTAATGCTCGACAACTTCCCGCACATCAAAGCCTACTGGGTAATGCTCGGCAAGCGCCTCGCCCAGGTCGCTTTGCATTTCGGTGCGAACGACGTCGACGGCACCATCACACAGGGCGGGGAACTGACTGAGAGCTATTCCGTCGAAGCCAACAACGAAGTGAAGATGACCCGGCCCGAACTCGTCGGCTTGATCGAAGAAGCCGGCTTTGAAGCCGTCGAGCGCGATACTCTTTACAACTCGGTAACCCGGGAAAATGTCGTCGCGTAAACGGCATCCAGCAAAGCTCTAAGATTGAAACATCTATTCGCCATCTCAACCATTTCTAATATCAATGACTACAACTCAAACACGTACAATTTCTGTGGCCCACTCGCCGGATTCCGACGACGCCTTTATGTTTTACGCCCTGGCGACGCATAAGCTCGAAACCGGCGAACTTGAATTCGAGCATGTTCTCAAAGACATTCAAACGCTGAACGAAGAAGCGACCAGGGGCACCTACGACGTGACCGCGATCAGCTTTCACGCGTTCGCCTATGTGGCCGACAAGTATGCGCTGCTGCCACACGGGGCTTCGATTGGCGACAATTACGGACCAATAGTCGTCGCCAACGAAGAGCATGATCCATCTGACTTATCAAAGATGAAGATCGCGGTTCCCGGAACGCTCACCAGTGCCTTTCTGGCGCTCAGCATTTATCAACCGAATTTCAAGTATGAAGTCGTGCCCTTCGATCAGATCATCGAAGCGGTGACTTCGGGAGGCTGCGATGCCGGCCTGCTGATTCACGAGGGCCAACTGTTCTATCAAACGATGGGTCTGCACAAAGTCCTGGACCTGGGCGAGTGGTGGCACGAACACACTGGAGGACTGCCGCTGCCGATGGGCGGAAACGCGATCCGGCGTGACCTCGGCGCCGAAACGATCGGCCAGGTTTCAGCTTTGCTCAAAGAGAGTATTCAGTACTCACTCGACAATCGTGAAGATGCTTTGCAGTACGCCATGCAGTTCGCCCGCGACATGGATCCGGCGCTGGCGGATCGCTTCGTCGCGATGTGGGTGAACGACCTGACGCTTGATTACGGCGAGCGCGGCCGCGAAGCCGTGCGCCGTTTGCTTACCGAAGGCCACGAGCGCGGCATCATTCCGCACCATGTTGATATTGAGTTTGTGGGGTAAGAGCCAAGGCATTACTTGCCTTGCGCCGTTGGAACAAGGCACAATTGGTTTTGAGGGAGAATCGCGATGACCACTCAGACAGAAGAGCAAGAAATGGCTTTCGTGGAAGCCCTAAGAGATTATGAAGATCGCTGGGTTGCGATAATCGAAACCGGCGGGAGCGAAACCATTGTCGGCAGCGGACAGGATGCGCTCGAAGCTTTATCTGATGCTAAAACCAAGGGATTCGAAAACGCCATCCTATTCAGAGTTCCCCCATTCAACACGACCTTCATTCCACTAATGTCGCACTCCGTAGCGTGTGCGTGAATTGACCTCGAACCTTCCCCGATATCGCTCAAATACGACCTGGAAACTGTCGAAGAAACCTCCTTGCCCCAACAAAGGTATGACCTGGGCATCGATGAAGGCCGCTTCGATCTTAACCCATTCCGACATTCCTTGAACTCTAAGTCCAATCTCGTGAACGTATCCCACAACTGACTGCCGAGCTATACCAGTGTAATCCTTAGGTCTCCCCGACTCGATGTCTATCCCCAGCGCTTCACCAATGGATCTGTGAAACAAACAGTCTGCGGCACCGGAGTCAATCAATGCCCGTAAATCGAGGGCGCGGTTTTTGTACCGCAAGGTGACCTGAATCAACGGATGTAATGTGTAACCCGCCGGATCGACATTGCTAGGTATTTTCTTGTATCGAAACTTCATGTATTCCGCTCTTAAGTAGTCTCAATCCTTCGTTCGGCCCTCAAGCACTCTTCGATCTCTCAGATTCGCGCCGTGGTTTCCTCAGATCAGCTTCCTCAACTGCCTGTCTTGCTTGTTGCAGCTCTCTCCTTTGGCGAGCAGTTAGGCGCTTACCGTTGGCGAAGTAAGGCGGATTGGAAAGGACGATCCCTCCACCTTCAGTAAGGTACCTATCCCATTCAGCCCGCTTCTCTTTGAGTTTTTTCACGACGTCCTTGCTGAGAAGCGCCGGTTTCAGCCCCAGTTTCTTCGACCTCGGCTCACCTGTCTCTTCGTTGAGCGTCTTCTTCGCTCCGTGTAAGCTCTCGACGTTCATACCGAAGCTTGCCGAGACGGGTTTTTGCCTTCGGACCGAAACGGCAGGATTCCACGCATAAGCACCAAGCTCATTTCCCTTATCGTCGACGATGTTAATGAGCTCTCCGGATCTGGCGAGTCGTTTCATGATGGTATGAAGGCTCGCGAGAATGTTGGAATACCCGCTCAAGTCATAGCCTAAATGCAAGAGAGCATCGCGCACTTGCTTGGGTGTCATCGGAAAACCGAATGAGCTAGTTATCATTCGCGTCGCATCAGTAAGTCCCGTGTCAACGCCTACTCCGGTAAGCACATCCATCATGCTTTGCGGCTTCTCGGCGTCCGGGTGGTCAGGAGCAAGAGCCGAAAGGCCAACTATGCCGTGCTGCAACTCAGAAATACGTTTATCGATTTTCCCTCGCTCATCTTCCAGTTTAGCGAGTTCTTTGCGTGCTGCTTCAAGAGCATTCTTGTAATGATCTTTACTCATCGGACGGAAGTTTACTAGGACCTGCTGGGGCGAGTCAAGAGGAATTTGCACAATTAATTTGCACATACAAGTTAAATCGAATGGTAAAAATACTGTTCCCTCTTGACGAGCGAGGCTTATTGACAGGGGGTCTTAAGTTCCGCAAAATGCTGCTCACCATGAAAGCTCCTCGATTCCTCTTGCGCGGATTTCGCCGGCCCAGCGAAGTTGCTTCGCTGGCGCTTGGAAAACTCGAGCGGCAGGTGCTGGATGAAATCTGGCGCAGCGGCGAAGTCAGCGTGCGCGACATCTATCTGGTCTTCGAAGAACGCATCGCCTACACCACCTTGATGACCACGCTCGATCGGCTCTTCCGCAAACAGATTCTCGATCGTCGCAAGGATGGACGGGCCTTCTTCTATTCGCCCGCCGTCTCACGTGAGGAATTCGAGCATGGCATTCGCGAAGACGTAATCGACGGATTACTCGGTCGGGACGCCCAGGGTGTTCGGCCCGTTCTGGCCTGCATCGTGGATACGGTTAGCGAGCGGGACCGTGAATTACTGGATGAGCTCGATCGTTTGATCAAAGAAAAGAAGCGAGAGCTGCGGCGAAAGGCGGATTAGGCGTGTACGAGTTGCTGGGAATTTGTCTGGTACTGGCAGCGCTGTTGACGATCAATGCGCTGGCTTCGTTGGCGTTTGGCGCCTGCTCGCCATTAGTGCGACGGCTGTTGCAGGGCCGCTCAGCTCGAACCCGCGCTGAGATTCTTTTCGCGCTGCGCGTCGGCCCGGCAGCGTTGGCCCTGCTCTCAGTTACTTTGTTTCTAGTGCCTTCCTATGTCGGCTACGAGCCTTACCGCACATCTGAAATCGTCAGCAAGAAGCTCGCCGGCCTGGCAATCCTTTCCGCGATCGGCGTGGCGCTCGCCTTATGTCGAGCCTTGCGTTCGTGGTTTGCGACGCGGACGCTACTGCAGGAATGGCTCTCCGGCGCGGTCCGGATAAAGCTCAGCGGCACGAGCATCCCCACGTTTCGCATTTCTCATCCATTTCCGATTATTGCCGTCGTCGGTACCTTCAGGCCGCGCCTCTTTATCGCCGCGCACGTTTTGGAAACGCTTAGCCCGGAAGAATTGGCGGCGGCCATTGCGCACGAAGGTGGGCACCTGCACGCTTATGACAATCTCAAGCGCACGTTAATGCGAGCCTGCGGCGATGTGTTGATGATCGTTCCCTGCGGCCGGACGCTGGATCGAGCCTGGTCGGAAGCAGCGGAAAGCGCGGCCGATGAACGCGCGGCCCAACATAGCGCCGATACTGCTCTCAATCTGGCGTCGGCCTTAGTCAAAATCGCGAAAATGGTTCCGGTCGGAGCGCGGGCAGCAGTTCCTCTGGCGGCATTCCTGGTGGGTGTAGAAGAAACTCGTGGAGTCAAAGCTCGCGTGCGCCGGTTGCTCGAGATCGCTTCGAATAGCTACCTGCGCCGCAGTCCCAATCGCATGATGACTCGCCTCGTACCGGCTGCCTCAGTTTGTGGTCTGCTCCTGCTCGCTTTCGTCATAGCCAACAACCCAATCGTGCTGGTGACTATCCACACAGTGATCGAAAGCGCGGTCAAGCTTCTCTCTTAAATCTTTTTGTCTTGATTAGATCAGCCGCTCAGCGGCTGATTGCTTTTTGAGAATCGAATCACCTACGTCGTTGTTGCACCGGATACTAGCCTTTCATCTCTTCCAGCGGCCGGCGCAACCAAACAAACAACGCGGCGGCGCTCAGTTGCGCGATCATGCCGAAAACCACTAAAGCGATCAGAGAGTAATCGTACAGCATCCCCATTGTGACGCTTCCCACAAACCACAGCACTCCGTACGCCGCATTGAACGCGCCAAAGGCCGTTCCCCGTTTGTTCATCGACACTGCCTGAGAAATGCCGGAACGCAGAGTCGCGTCCTGCGCACCCAGGCCCGTGCCCCAAAAGGCGATGCTCAGATAAACACTTGTAGGTCCGCCCAGAAAACCAAACGGCAACGCCAGCAGCGAAACTAAAATCCCCAACACGATAATCTGAATGCCGTATCGATCGAACAGTCTGCCGAACAAGAGCGCAGTCAAACCGTTCACGCCCATCGCGCCCGCGTACAGTAACGGAATCGTTTCCGGGTTTGTGAGCGACTTACTTTGAAAGTGATAGGCGAGCAGCGGGAAATCAACAAAGCCGAGCGCGAGCAAGCCCGCCGCCGCGACATAGACCCAGAAAACTTTCGGAAGATTCGTTTCCGTGGGCGGCGGGGGCGGTGTGCCCTTGTCAGGCCGCGCCGCCCGCGCAAAGAGTAACGCGATGAAAGCGGCAGCAGCCGGCACTGCCAGCCAAAGAAATGCTGGACCGAAATGATGTGTCCGCGCGACTGAGACAGCTACGAATAGCGGACCCAGAACGGCTCCGGCCTGGTCCATCGCGGCGTGTAGTCCGAATCCCTTGCCGTGACCGACGACCTCAGTGGCTTCGGAAAGCAAAACGTCGCGGGCGGGGCCGCGCAAACTTTTCCCGGTGCGCTCGGCGATGATCAGCAGCGCGGCTGCCTGCCAATTTCCCGCGAACGCCAGACCAGGCACGACGACCAGATTCAGGAAATATCCGAGCGTAGTGATCGTCCAATAAGCGCGCGTCTTGTCGGCCAGGCGGCCAGAAAAATAACGAAGACTGGCGGCGATCATCTCGCCCAGTCCCGCGATAATGCCAACCTGCGTGGCGCTGGCGCCCAGGTCCTTGAGTAACGGACCGATGACGCTATGCGCGCCTTCGTAAGTCATGTCCGCGAACAGGCTGACAAAGCCGAGCGCGACAATGAAGCGAAAAGCGTTTTTTCGATCCTGCTTTGAAACGTTCAAGATGTTGACTCGAATGCCAATTTATATTGCGACAGCAGTAACGCAAGTTGTTAACTTGCGCTGGCTCGCAAATTAACAATTTGCGCTACAGCAAAGCCGGTCGCTACGGCTCCCGATACTGACGTCATACTCAACCATCCGCGAACCTAGCCAGCGATTCGCGACTCAGTTTTTCTAAGACAAAACTTCCAACACCGACAGCACGCCTAAGACCAGCAACAGACTCACCGCTACGTAACGCACAACTCCGGGAGCGACACGATCCCGCAGCCAACGGCGAATGCCGCCGCCCAGGAAAGCTGCCAGCGCGCCCTTCGTGACCATCGCGGCCACCGCGCCCAGCCATACCACGAATGGCCGGTGATATCTCGCCGTCAGTGTTGCCGCAGTGATCTGGCCGACGTCGCCCCATTCTGACAAGAAAATCGCCGCGAACGAAACCGCCGCCGCCTTTGACGATCCGTGTTTCTCTTTGGACTCAGGCACTCGATCAGACTTACGCCAGAGTGCCACGGCCACGCCCAGAAAACTGATCGCGGTAATGGTAGCGACCAGCGTCCGCGGTAATTTTGCAACTGCATCCCCGACCAGCACAGCTACTCCCATCTTGGCCATGAAAGCGATCGCCATCCCCAACATGATCGGCGTAGTGCGATAACGCGCGGCCAGGACGCCGGTTGTGTAGAGCAGCTTGTCGCCCACAATCTCGGCGACAAAGACGGCCCCGAAAGTAGTGAAGAGGATCAGAATCACGTTTCTCAATTGCCGCGGAAGCCGCCGCATTCTAAGATGCCGGACTCGGCTTCGCAAACAAGTTTCTTACAAGCGCTACGGCGGCTGGTAGTAGAGACTGGTGACATATACTCTCTGCAATTCTCATTAACACCGCACTTCAGTTCGGGTGATCAGTCGGTTTCCATCGAAACCATTTGAAACGGTTTTAGGAATCAATCTCGCTGAGTAGCCACCTGCCTGAAGCCAGGTGCTAATGAGCCGGATTCACCACTGCCAAAAGGACAGAGACGAAAGATGCCCGTGAAAATCGATCGTGCGGTATCCTCGCATCTTCAGTAACCGATGAGCGAACTCTTAACAGTTACCGGCGTCACCAAGTATTTTCAGCAGCGTTGCGTGCTCAGCAACGTAGGTTTCACTGTGCGGCGCGGCGAAGTCCTGGGACTAATCGGCCCTAACGGCGCCGGCAAGACGACGCTATTCGACTGTCTCGCTGGGCTAATGCCCGCGGACGCCGGAATGATGAAGGCCGGGGAAAAGATTCTGCCTCCGGGGCGTCGCAAAGAGACGCTCTTCTACTTGCCCGATGGAATTCTTCCGTGGGCCGAGCAGACAGTTAGTTGGGCTTTGCACTTTTTTCAAAAACTCTACCGCCCAATTCCGGCGGTCTCGACGCTGGTTCAACCTTTGCGCCTGGACGAGATTATGAAGTCGCGCATGTCATCGCTGTCCAAGGGCGAGCGAAAGCGTCTGCTACTCGCTCTGGGATTGCTGACTCCGCATGACCTGCTGCTGCTTGATGAGCCGTTCGACGGGCTTGATCTCAGGCAGACGCGCGACGTAATGGCTCTGCTAAAAAGTCATATTGCAGATGGACGCACGCTGATGCTCTCGATCCATCAACTCGTCGATGCGGGAAGAGTCTGCGATCGGCTGGTGATGTTGAGTGCGGGAAAGGTTGTGGGCGAGGGAAGCATCGCCGAGCTGCGGGCGCAAGCTAATCTCTCGGCCGGCGGAGTCGAGGAGATTTTTCTTGCGCTCACCTAAGAGTACCTCTTCGCGTTTGGACGGCGGACTTGTCCGGCGGGGGGTTGGGACAAGTCCCTCTAAACTGCTGCTTCAGTTCCTGGCCAAAGAGTCGCGTGAGTTAGTCGCCTCGCGGTCTTACTGGCTTCTACTCCTAATGATTGGACCGTTGGTCGGCCATGGTTTCATCACGGCGGTAGGTTTGTACGCCGAAGCCAGCGGCGGTGGCGGAGGACCCGCGGCGCTGGCGCAGGGCCTTACGCCTTTGGACGGCATCCTGGTGCCCACGTTCGGCGCGTATGATTTGGCCGCGACGTTTCTCTTTCCGTTTGTCGCGATTCGCATGATCGCTGCTGAGAAGCAAAGCGGCGGGTTGAAGTTGTTGCTGCAACTTCCCGGTAGTCTCGCAATGAAAGTCAGCGCAAAGGCGCTGGTGCTGCTCGGTGGTTGGATCGTAGCGCTGCTGCCCGGGCTGCTGGCAATCGTTTTATGGAAATCTTACGGGGGCCATCTGTACGCTCCGGAAACGTTGAATCTGTTGCTGGGCCATTTGTTGCGCGCGATGTTGAGCGCAGGCCTCGCGGTGGCCGCGGCGGCGTTGGCAGAGAACGCCGCCAGTGCCGCGATTGTGACGCTGGGCATTACTGTAGGCACCTGGGCACTCGACTTTATCGCGGCCGGGCGCGGCGGTTTTTTGCAGCAGTTGGCGGCGTACACACCCACCGCTACCCTGCGGTTTTTTGAGCACGGGCTTTTGCGATTAAATATTTTCCTGGCCATGTTGGCGATAAGTCTCGCCGGTTTCGCACTAGCCGGCATTTGGTTGCAGACCGGACGCACCTGGCGATTCCGTTTGCTGTGGACGCTGGCGCTGGCGCTCATCCTAACTTCCGTTGTTGTGGGCGCTAACGGAATGCGCGCGAGTTGGGACGCGAGTGAGAACCGGCGCAATTCTTTCTCTCGGTCTGACGAAGCCGCGTTGCGTCAGATCGCTCAACCTCTAAAAATTACGATAGTCCTTTCGCCTGAAGATCCGCGGCTGAGTGATTATGAACAAAATGTCTTGCGAAAACTGCGAAGAGTACTGCCGCAGTTGGACGTCGATTACTCCAGTTCCAGTCGCACCGGTCTTTTCGAAAAGCCCGAGGACCACTACGGCGAAATCTGGTACGAGATGAACGGCCAAAAGATTATGGAGCGCTCGACGATTGAAGAGATCGTTCTTGAGCAGATTTATAAGCTCGCGGGTATCAATCCTCCGGCGCGTTCAGAGGAGAATGCTTTCAGTGGTTATCCTCTGACTGCCAGAGCCCGAGGGGCGGGATTGATCTTCTATGGATTGTGGCCGCTGATAACGATCGCGGCCTGGTGGGGACAGAGCCGCGCAAGGTAAGGTGGCACAGACTTCAGTCTGTGATTCCAAAAATAAATCGAATTGATTTAATCAGGAGCTGACTATGCGTTTTCGAGGATACTCAACTGTACTACTTCTAATACTCACTATGGCTGGATCTGCCGCCGCGCAGCGAATCAGCAGAGGCGGATCGGCTGCATCGGGCACTATTAGAGTTGACCTGTCTCGCGAACGCGCCGGCCGCGAATCGACAAAGTTTCTCGCGGTCGTAGGCAACTGGTCGATCGTCGACGACGGTGGCAAGAAAGTGCTGGGCGTCGATGGCCGCGCGTGGTTGCGAGGCCAGCCGGCCGGCAGCCTGGCTGAGAAAGCGCGCGCGATTTACGGATCGCGCAACGAAGAGTTCATCGACAACGTGAAAGCGTGGGCTTACTTTCCGTATGCGGTCGCCAGAGATGTACCGGATTTTCACGACGGCGACATCAGTCTTCGTTTCAAGATCGTCGCCGGACAATTGGATCAGTGCGCCGGCATTCTGTTCAACTTGAAACCCAACGGCGACTATCTCACCGTGCGCTTTAACGGCATGGAAGACAACGTCGTGCTCTGGACATTCAATAAGGGCGTGCGCAAGTTCGTCAAGAAGGGTTCAGAGAATGTTCCGTTGGCCCGGAACCAGTGGCACACTCTGCAAATCTCGGTTCATGGAACGAATTTGCAGGCGTCGCTGAACGGCAAGCATCTGCTGGATTACACCCTGGCTGAACCGGTGTCGGGAAAAGTAGGAGTCTGGGCCAAGACAGATAGCGTTAGTTACTTTGATGACTATACGGTGAGCCGGTAATTTGGAGTGGAGGGGATTCTTTTCCCGGCTCCCACTGGGAGAGGGGACAGGCGAGAGGGTGCGAAGCTTAGCGCGATTACTTCTTGACGACGCAATGTAAACCATGTGCCCGGTTCATTCTGTAAACTATGTTACCGGTTTGTACCCTCCCCGACCCTCTCCTAATGGGAGAGGGAGGGCAACAAAAATAAGCTATCGCGAATGCCTGAACTCAACCATCCACGTTTGCAAGGCCCACCAGCCTTCAACCTTACCCGGGCGGGCCGTCGTCGCCCTTCTTACCTTTCTTCTTTGCCGGTTCAGCTTCGCGGGGACGACTCTGCGCCGGAGTCGCCGCCGGCACGGATGGCTCAACTCGCTTCGGAGTCTCAGTGACTGGGCGCGGCTCAGGAGGTGCATCGCTCTTGGGCGCCGGCGGTAGAGTCTTGTCTTCCAAACGCGGCTCTGTGATCGCGCTGGGGGTAGCGTTCTCATCCGTCTTGGTTTCGTCGGTGTCGGCAGTCATCTGCGCGCGTTCGAGTTGAAGTTCACGCTGGCGCTGCTTGTACATCTCTTTCATGTCCTCAGGCATCGTCGGCGCCTTCGGAAAATCTTCCTTCGGCTTGTCCTTCAGAAACTCTTTCATGAAATCGATGAAGTACGGCAGCGCGCCGGCCGCGCCGGTCATTTCGTTGCCGAGCGGTTTCTTTCTTCCCGGATAACCCATCCAGACGCCGGTTACATACGTCGGCGTGTAACCGATGAACCACACGTCAGTGTGATCGTTGACGGTGCCGGTCTTGCCCGCGAGCGGCACGCCCAGCACCTGCGCCGAAGATGCCGTGCCCCCTTGCACAACGCCACGCATCATCGAAACCATCGTCAGCGCTACGTATTCACTGACGACTTTGTAGGTAGTCTTTTCCCACTCTTCCATGACCGCGCCATCGCGATCCAGAACGCGGCGAATCATGTGGGGCTCGACGCGAATGCCTTTGTTTGGGAAAGCCGAATAGGCCGAGACCATCTGATCCAGCGGTACTTCGGTGGCACCCAAAGCGGACGGGAGATAGGGAGCCATCGGCACCTTGATGCCGAAGCGGCGGACCATCTGCGCGCCGGTTTGAATGCCCACGGTTTGCAGCAGATGCACGGCCGGAATGTTCATCGAGTGGGCCAGCGCCGTTTTGAGCGGCACATCACCGCTGCTGGTGGAACCGTCATAGTTGTGCGGTTGCCAGCCGTTGATGTTGATCGCGGCGCCGCTGACGGTAGTGTCCGGGGTCATGCCCCATTCGATGGCCGCGCTGTAGATGAATGGCTTGAACGCCGAACCGGTCTGCCGGTAAGCCTGGAAGGCGTTATTGAATTTGTTGGTGAGAAAGTCATACCCACCGATCATCGTGATGATCTCGCCGGTCTTCGCATTCAAAGTCATCATCGCGCCCTGCACGGCGGGCACCTGGACCAGCTCGACCTTGAGCCGATGGGCTTTCTTATCGACCTCTTTGATTTCGAACTCGGCGAGATAACCCGGCTTGAATTCAGTTCGCGGCGCGCGCTTGCCCCAACCAGTATCAGCGCCCGTGACAGTAGCGGTGTAATTTCCAAACCGCACGATAGCTTCGTCTTTGCCTTGATCGACTTTCATCACCAGGCCCCGCAAGTAACGGCCCGGCGCGTAATCGTTGCGGTACCAATCGGGATATTTGTAGCCGGCCAATTCCTGGGTCGTGGGCACGCCGCTATTCGCGGACGTCGGAATCGCTTCATAAGAAGAGCGCCAACCGCCGTGGCCTTTGTCATAGCGGCGCAGCCCGGCGCGCACAACTTCGTAAGCTTTCTTTTGCGCGGCGACGTTGATGCTCGAGTAAACAGAAAGACCGGTCTGGGCGACGCGCGTCGTGTAATGATCTTCCAAGTCTCCACGGATGTATTCCACCGGATAATCAAAAGCCGGCGAGAGCGCCTGCGGCGGCTGATAGTACGCCGAGTCGGCGAGTTGAATCGGTCTCGCTTTGGCGGCATCGACCTCTGATTGACTGGCAAAGCCGGTCCTGGCCATCAGATCCAGGATCAAGTCGCGCCGCTCTTTGGCTTTCGTGGGATTCGCGGTCGGTGAGTATTCACTCGGCGCTTTCGGAACGCCTGCCAGCAGAGCTGCTTCGTCGAGAGTCAGGTCTTTCGCTTGTTTGCCAAAGTAAGTCTCGGCGCCGGCCTCGACTCCGTACGCGTTCGCGCCCAGAAAAATGTGGTTCGCGTACAGCTCCATGATCTGGTTCTTGGTGTAATAGCGTTCGATCTGGAGCGCGAGCAGCCACTCGTTCATCTTGCGCTTCAGAGTTTGTTCGCGAGTCAGGAAAAGATTTTTGGCAAGCTGCTGGGTCAGCGTCGATCCGCCTTCGACTTTATCGCTGGTCAGATTTTTCCACGCAGCGCCGACGATGCGAATCGGGTCAATGCCGATGTGATCATAGAAGCGCGCGTCCTCAACCGCGAGGATGGCGTTCTTCATATTGGCCGGAATCTCTTCGTACTTCAGCGGGATGCGTTTTTCCAGCGCGAACTCGCCGATGACCGTCTGGCCATCGTCGGCATAGATGCGCGTGACCACGCTGGGCCGGTAAGTCGCCAGCGCCGCAACTTCGCTGGCCGCCTGAGAATAATTAAGTTGGTAGGCGGCGATAATGCCGGTCAGTCCACCGGCGGCGAGCGCCAGCAGAATCACTGCCGGGAACCAAAACCGCCGTAAGATGTGCTTGCGCTCATTGGGCGGCGCGTTGACGATTCCCTGCGGAGTATATGATTTCAAACGCGAACCTGGAGGTTTTGCAGCCATAATAATTCAACCTTTTTTAAGATAACCTTGCCTTAGGCGGCGAATTCCGGACAACGTGGGTTCCCACAGTCATTCGATTACGCCCGGTTTTGAGGCGATCAGGATTATAACTTAGGCAGGCCCGAACCTCGATGCGAAAGCGGCAGCTTGATTGGAATCGTCAGCGAGCCGTGACGCGGTGGCAGAGAGTAGCCCAGGGCGTAAGCCGGGATCAGCCGCAGAAAGAATTCCCTGCCTGCTACGGTGGGCCCGGAATTCTTTTTCACGGATCGCGCCCAGTAGAGGTTTATACCCGCATCTGATTCTGCGATAAGTTACGATATGAGCACGCAAGAGTTGATCATCAAAGAAATCAACCCTGCGTAAAGACTGGGACACGCCAGAAGAAGATGCCGCATGGCCAAACCTGTAGTCGGCGAAGTTGTAGTTTTGCCTTTTCCTCAAACGGATTTGCAGGCTGGAAAACGGCGCCCCGCGCTTGTCGTCGCTGATCTGACCGGAGACGACGTGATTCTGTGTCAAATCACGAGCCAAGCTAGTCTAGTGCGTCGGAAATAGCGCTACACAAAAGAGTACGTCAAGCCGCGAAACCTAGCCGCGTTCACGCGGCTTCCCCGAAGGGTTAGTAGACCAGCCGTTTTACGGCTGGGTAGCAGTGGCGTCGGCAACCTCAGCCCGTTTCAACGGGCTTAAGTCGCCCGCTTTAGCAATGCTGAAGCTGGACGAGAAGGACGCTCAAGCGCCCTACTGGATTTCCCTCCCGCCTTACCCAGCTGTAAAACGGCTGGGCTAGTAACCTGCGGGAAAGCCGCGTGAACGCGGCTGGGGTACCATCCAGGTGTTACGCTATTTCCGACGCACTACACTAGGCGCGACAGTTACTCGGTTCCATTAGTAGTTGATCCCAATCCGTTCTTCAGATGATAATGACCGCGAGGTCATCCATGAAGAACAAGTATCAAGTCGTGCCTCAAGCTGCAACCACGAAGAAACCGGCGAAAGCGGACGTGTCAGATGCCGAATTCCGCCGCCGGCTGAAGAATATTTCCGAATGGAGAAAGAAGCGCCTTGCCCAGCTTCGCGCCAAAGATTCGCGTTGAGGTTTACGTCCCGATTCGTTACGAGCCCACCTATCAAGACACTCTGACCTGGCTCATCGAAGAATTCACCGAACTGCGTGGCGGCTGCACCGTCAACGAGAATGTTGGGGGCTACTATCTTCCCAGAGCGGCAAGGTCATTAATGATCGAGTGAGCATCGTCTACAGCGATTTTCCTATGAATTGGGGTAAACAGTCCGAGCAATCGGACGTGCTCGATTACTGCCAGAAGTTACAAACCTTCTTGCTTGAGAATCTTTGGGAAGAAGAGATTTTGATTGCAACGTATCCGGTTTCTCATATGAACCAATAATCCGGAAGGGCCTTATATGGACTTTTTAACCGCTAAGCACTTGTTCATCGATACGAATGTGCTCTTATCGTTCTACCATTTCGCCGGGGACGATCTTGAAGAACTAAAGAAACTCATCGTCTTGTTGGAGCAAAAGAAGGTCAAACTCTATCTTCCTAGCCAAGTAATAGCAGAATTCAACCGGAACCGCGAAGCTAAAATCGCCGACGGTCTTAAACGATTCAAAGAACAACGGCTGAGCCTTCAGTTTCCTCAAATGTGTAGAGACTACGCAGAGTATGAGAAGCTGCGTCAACTTCAGCGCGCTTATGAAACCGAGCACGCCACGCTCCTTAACAGGCTCAATGAAGATATCACTGCGTATGATCTCAAGGCCGACAGAATTACATCTGAACTATTTCGGCTTGGTAAGCAGATTGATTGCTCCGACGCGCTTGTTGGCCGCGCACGTAATCGATTTGATCTTGGAAATCCTCCGGGCAAGAAGGGCTCGCTTGGGGATGCGCTGAACTGGGAGGCGCTTCTCTCTGACGTACCAGAGAAAAGCGATCTTCATTTCATCAGCGAAGATCGGGATTTTAGCTCTGCTCTTAACGCAGAAGTGTTTAGTGGCTTTCTCGCTGAAGAATGGACGAAGAAAAAGGAAAGCACGCTTATCTTCTACAAACGGATTTCCGCCTTCTTCAAGGAATATTTTCCTGACATCAAGCTTGCCACAGAATTTGAGAAGGACTTGCTCATCGCCGACTTTACCAACAGCTACAATTTCGCTCGGACACACTCGGTAATAGCGAAGCTATCAAAGTACACCGATTTTACGGCTGCTCAAGTGAATGCCATTGTTTCTGCTGCGGTCAATAATTCACAGATTCGCTCCATAATTGATGATCCTGATGTGCTCGAATTCTTAACTTCAGCGGTAAAGGGCCATGAAGACCTAATTGATGGAGAGAATCTTGAGATTCTTCGAGAACTACTTAATCCGTCGAAGCCCGTCGTGCTTGATGATTCGGATGTCCCTTTTTAAGCCTGCCAAACCTGACATCTCCCCCCACATCCTCTATACTCAACCCGCTCGCAAAATGGGGGCGACAGGCTTCGACAGGAGCCCTAACGTTCGTCGCGATGCATGCCGGGCTACCTTATGCAGCTCGTTAAAAAGCGTAGGGAAAAAACAATTGCCAACTCTAACGAGTTAGCTCTCGCGGCCTAAACAGTTAGCGAGCGTCTCCGCCGCAAGTTGCTCATGCGCGCGGATGGAGATGTCACTTCAGATGAGCTGGCCCACTGTTTCGGTCCGTGGCTGTGGGCGAGATAAAGTCGGACTAGCCTGCATCGAGGTCTTGCCATTTCACTTACTCGATGCGTGGCAAAATCCGTCTGGCTAACAAGCCAGACGAAAAGAGAAGTGGCTAAGCATGTAGAGTTCTTCGGCGTTGGCTCTTGGATCCGGGTTCAATTCCCGGCGCCTCCACCAAAAACATTTCCGATTGCCGATTTCCAATTGCCAATTTAAATTGCTCAACATCGGCACACACCAATCGGCAATCGGCAATCGGCAATCGGCAATCACCACGCTTCCCATCGGAATCTTCGATAGCGGCGTAGGCGGACTCACTGTCTATCGCGCGCTGCACGAGCATCTGCCCAACGAGCGCTTTGTCTATTTGGGTGATACGGCCCGGGTGCCTTATGGAACCAAGTCTCTGGCGACAGTCGAACGTTACGCAGTCGAGAACGCTCAGTTCCTGGCGGCGCGCGGGATCAAACTGCTCGTGGTCGCTTGTAACACTGCTTCGGCTTTGGCGCTGCCCGCGATTCGACAGTCGCTTAACATTGAGGTCGTTGGCGTGATTGGTCCGGGTGCGCGGGCGGCGGTTGCGTATGAATCAGCGCCAGAAGAAATGCGGACGGGACGTCCGCGCTCCCAGGAGCGACGTATTGGAGTCATCGCTACTGAATCAACTGTGCAGAGTGGCGCGTATACTGCGGCTATCCACAAAGTCGATCCCGACGCCGTCGTGACTGAGCGGGCTTGTCCTTTATTCGTGCCGTTGGCGGAAGAGGGTTGGGCGGACCAGGACGTGGCGCGAACGGTAGCCGAAACCTACCTCAAAGATTTGCGTTCGACCATCGACACGTTGGTTCTTGGCTGTACTCATTATCCGATTTTGAAGGACGTGATTCAGAACGCTGTCGGCCGGCAGGTTAAGCTGATTGACTCAGGTGAAGCCACGGCACGCGAGGTCAAGGCGCTCTTGAAAGAGAAAGGATTGGCGCGACTTTCACCGGGCACTGGTGCGCTGGAGCGCCACCTGTGCGATGATTTGGACCACTTTTATGTCACCGACGCGGCGGAACGTTTCGCCAGAGTGGCGGAGCGATTTTTGGGAAGCAAGCCCGCCCGTTTGGAAGCGGTTGAGATCTGGGGACACGATGAGCTTCGCTCAGAGCCGTCTTAACTCGCTCTCCCTTTTGGTCGAAGGCTTGAGATGGACCAAGTTTCCAGCGGCAGAGCCGCTCAGAAAGAATGCGATGGAGGGCGTCCGTACCTGGCGCCCTCTCCCTAACCCTCTCCACAGGGAGAGGGAAAATAAACCACTATGACTTTTGCACGCACTGATGATCGCGCCGCGGACGAACTACGCACAGTCCGCATTACGCCAGACTTTCTGCCTAACGCAGAAGGCTCGGCCCTGATCGAGATGGGTAACACACGCGTCATCTGTGCCGCTTCGGTCGAAGACAAATTGCCGCCGCACCTGCGCGGCCAGCGCACCGAAGGCTGGGTTACCGCAGAGTATGCAATGTTGCCGCGCTCGACGGAAACGCGCACCTCGCGGGAGACTGGCCGCGGTGGGCCATCGGGCCGCACTCACGAAATTCAACGGCTGATTGGCCGCAGCCTGCGCGCGATCTCAAATCGCAGACTGCTGGGCGATCGCACGATCACTTTGGACTGTGATGTGCTGCAAGCCGACGGCGGCACGCGCACCGCCGCAATTACCGGTGCCTATGTCGCCCTCACGATAGCCTGTAAACGCCTGATGAAAGAGCGACGCATTACAAAATCGCCGATCGTTGGCGAAGTCGCGGCCGTAAGCGTCGGCATCGTTGACGGCACGCCGCTGCTCGATTTGAAGTACGACGAAGACTCGCGCGCCCAGGTTGATATGAACATCGTCTGCACGGGCGACGGCCGCTTTATCGAGGTGCAGGGTACGGCCGAGGGCTCGCCCTTCACCCGCGAAGAGATGGATAACCTGCTGGAGTTGGGACGCAAAGGAATTGCAGAGCTGGTGCGGATGCAGCGACAGGCGATTGACCAGGCGCAGGTTTAGGTCGGGCTACTGCCCCGTTACTTTCAGACAACAGGGCCAGCGGGTACCGCATCTGACAACGTGGATCCACAAGGGCAACAACAAGGAGACTAGACAGTGCGATTAGCAATCACATTTTTAGGACTGTTCGTTCTGGCGTCGGTTAGTCCCGTGGCCCCGCGCCTGCGTGCGGTCACTCAGGAACACAGTTATTCGAGCCCCAAGGTCAATTATGTCGTCGACTTTCCCTCAGCCGTCTGGCGTCTGATTGACGAGCCTAACGAAATGCACCAGCACGCGGAGTTTGTCTACGGCGATCGCAACGACGGCTATCTTCGCATTCGTAAGGAAACGCTCGATGAAGGACTCACCGTCAAAGAGTTTGCCCATCGCGACCAGGATCAGAAGGAACGCTTTCGGCCCGGCTATGTCGACGGTAAAGAAGAAGATTTTCCCGGCCGGTTGTCCGGCGTAACGATGTCGTATGAGTTTACTCAAGCCGGAAAACCCATGGCCGGACGCAGCTATTATCTCCAGGGCGACAGCCGGACAGTCTATGTCCTGCGCTTCACCGGAATGCGCGCTAAGCTCTTGCCCATTCGTAACCAGACCGACCTGATAGCTCGCAGTCTCAGATTGAAATGAGGTTTTAGAGTTCGATCTTTAGATTGCCGTGTCGTTCAGGCGCAAGCTAAAGCTTGAGTCTCTGAACCTCGAGTTTTTTACCGTAACTTTTCGCACGTCTCCCGTAATACACACTAGAGCAGTGGCACAGACTTCAGTCTGTGATGATTGGTAAGACAAG
>JAWVEB010000044.1:0-83903 GCA_033856915.1 Blastocatellia bacterium
CTAGTGTAGTGTCTCAGAAATTCCTTTACAACGACCGACCTTGTCGATGATCTGTTGTGCGGTAGCGGTCCAGATAAACGGTTTTGGTTGTTTGTTGTTCTGAGCAAGATATTCCTTGATCGCGGAGATGAGTTCTTTTAGGTCAATAAAGTTGCCGCGTCGCAAGCGCTTTTGAGTGAGTTCGCGAAACCAACGCTCCACTAGGTTTAGCCAAGAGGAACCGGTGGGAGTGTAATGCATATGAAAGCGCGGATGTTGGGTCAGCCACTCGGTGACATCGTCATGCTTATGGGTGCTGTAATTGTCCAAGATCAAGTGCAAGTCCAAGCCGCTGGGGATCTCTCGATCAAGCTTGCGCAGGAACTTCAGATATTCCTGATGTCGATGACGAGGCATACACGCACCGATCACTGTGCCGTCCAGAACATTAAGAGCGGCAAAGAGAGTCGTCGTGCCGTGTCGTTTATAGTCATGCGTCATGGTGCCGCAACGACCCTTCTTAATCGGCAGCCCTGGCTGAGATCTTTCCAAAGCCTGAATTTGGCTCTTTTCATCCACACACAGCACCAGCGCTTTATTAGGTGGATTCAAGTACAAGCCCACCACGTCGTTAAGCTTTTCGACGAACTGTTTGTCTTTCGACAGTTTGAAGGTCCGGCTGCGATGTGGTTGCAAGCCGTTCGCATCCCAAATACGTTGGACCGTGGCGGGACTGACGCCGTGCACTTGCGCCATTGTCCGCACACTCCAATGAGTCGCCGCTTTGGGAGTCGTATGCAGAGTAGTCTCCACGATCTTCTTGACCTTGGCGGCCGGGATCTGCCTGGGTCGACCACGACCCGAAGCATCATCAATCAGTGCCGCCGGGCCTGCCTGCGCGAACCGGTTGCGCCACAGAATCACCGTGGGGCGACTCGTTTTCAACTCTTGCGCGATGCGATTGTTGGACATGCCGCCGGCCGCCGCCAACACGATCCGAGATCGGAAAACAACTTTCTGCGGACTATTACGAGCAGCGATCCAGGTTTGCAAAACCTCTCGTTGCTCTTCGGTAATTGCCAGTGCTTCACAGGTATCCCACATAGTGACTCGCAGCATATAGCCATTGAGTCCTATTGTAAAGATATTTCTGAGACACTACACTAGAAGATGAGGACAGCGTTCGTTATTCTGAATTGTTTGTGTCTGATCGCTTCTCCTCTGGCTTTCGTTAAAGCTCAGTTCGACCCGTTTGATTCATATGGAGCCATTTCTTGGGAATTGGAGAAAGTACATCTCGATAACTTTGCGCTTGCCTTACAGCACGACCCAAATCTGATCGGATGCATAATCGTCTATGCGGGAAAACGTGCTTGCGTTGGCGAAGCCAAGGATCGTGCTCTTCGTGCGAAGAAGTACTTGGTGAAGGCCCGCGGTCTTCAGGAGGGTCGAGTCAAATGGATCGATGGAGGTTATCGCGAAGAACCAATAGTTGTTCTTCAACCCGTGCCGCCTGGCGCGCCCGAACTCACAGCTTCACCGACACTCAAGCCGAGCGATGTAGACATCATCAAGAACTGCAAATTAAAGACCCCTAGGCGCAATAAGCATGGTTCGTAGATGAGTTAATGAGATGACTGGAAGATTCACCGTATCCGCAGATTCCCCGAACTCTGCTCTTACACTTGACGAGTGAAACTCGCTGGGTGCTAAACCGTGTGGCCAATTTGGTGAACAGAATTCGCAGCACAAGGCGGGACGTTTCAAAATAACCGGCGGCAGGATCTTAGCTGTGCAGGTGGCCCAGCTCTCAACACTGGTCCCCGCGCTCATTTTGATTCGAAGTGATTCAACAAGTGCCTTCAAGATTTCTTCGGTATCGTTCCGGAAAAAGATGGCTCGATCCTTAATCCTTTCTTTGATCGTAGATACGGAGGCTCGTTCAAAGGCCTTGCGAATGGCGATCCAGGACACACATATACAGTAGTCACGAACATAAACCGAAACTCTGCCACTTTAGCTCAAGACTTGAACCGAGCCAACGGTACCCCAAATTATTGGCTCACTCAATCCGGATTGACCTTAGGGAATGATTTTAAGGGAAGGTTTGGTGTGAACTATGTCGCCAGCGATGTAACGGCGGACCCGAAAAATCTGAACATAGGTCTTCTCGGAATCTTCGTCCACGAGCTTGGCAATGGACTAGGCGCTGAGACTGGTATGGATGATCCTTTTGGAGCCTATGCCGCCGAGAACGCCAAGTTCGGCGTTTCTGATCCGGACGTTGGAGCGGCCTTCGAGCGATGCGTATTTGGCGGTCTTGTTGGACTTCGAAGTGGACGGGTTGGGAGCCATCGGGAGTTCTAGCATATGAAGATTTACGCTGACCACCTAAGGAAACAACTGCAAACTCTAGTTTGTTGCATAGTGCTGTTCGCGCCAGGCTCGTGTAGAAGCAATAGTCAGGCCCCGCGTTCCAGCCCATCAAATTTACCCACTCAGTCGAGTCAGGGTAAGCCTGAGGAGAGAGCAATGGCGAATGTTAGTCTCCAAAAAATCGAGCGGCCCGACAAGCTAGGCTTCATTTTGAAAAACGAAACCGATCACTCGATCTATGTTTCTTATCTCCCACCAGAGCAAGGAAACACGGCGAAGTTTCTCTCATATGGTCTCGAACGGAAGACCGCCACGGGGGCCTTCAAGCTGTATGGCGAGGGCTTTCATTTTATTCCTTCCTTGGCTCCCCTTGCGCCGAAAAGTGCGATTGAATTCGCACTTATTCATCCTCCAAAGGAGCCGGGAGAATATCGAGTCATCGTCGGCTATTACGAAGATGAGGCGGCCTTTAGACTGATTACAGAGAAAGGTTCGAATTTGACAGATTCGGAGAAAAAGGAAGTGGATGGTCAGCAAAGAGTCGTACGATCCGACATATTCGCAGTTCGATGAACTGAGACATGCAGCTACGACAATATTGCCGGGATTGTCCCGCAGAAACCTGCGATAAGCGGAATCGAAAGCTGCCAATTTCCAAGCTCCCTAGCTAATGTGACTGACCCAAATAACGCGGCCAAAGCGTTGGAGTCAAAGATTGCTTATGACATCGACGGCTCGCCTTTGTTCACGCGCGATGCCCTCAATCATCAGACTTCCATCAGTTATGCGGACTCGTTCTCTGACGGCAATAACAGCCGCCACACGTTCGCATATCCAACCACGGCCACAGATGCCGATGGCTACAGCTCGACCCTGCAATACAACTTTGATTTTGGCGCGAAGACTCGCGTGCAGGGACCGCCCCCGAATAATCAACCAAACGGCATCGTTCAGATCTTCGCCTACGACAGCGCCGCGAGAATCCAGCAGGTGACGACCGCGAACACGGGCGCCTACACACGCTACGTGTATGGACCGAACTATACCTACACCCTCTCGAGTGTCAATAACGTCGCCGACGAAGCTTATGCAATTCAGATTTTCGATGGTGTAGGACGAGTAATAGAGACTGCCGGAGATCATCCCGGCAGTAGCGGCGCCTATAAAGCCCAGGTAACCATTTACGACATCATGGGACGTGTCGCGAAACAATCAAACCCCAGCGAGATTAATGCGGCTTCGGTGCCTACCGGCGACGACGCCGGTTGGGTTTACACGGGACAAACTTATGATTGGAAGGGCCGGCCACTTGAGACAACCAACACCGATGGCAAGCAAAAGTATGCGAGCTACTCAGCCTGTGGTTGCGCGGGCAGCGAGGTTGTCACACTCACCGACGAAGTGGGAAGGCAGCAGAAAGTCTACAACGATGCCTTGGGCCGGCAGTCTAAGACTGAAGTAATGAACGGCGACAGCGTCTATGCGACGACTGTGAACACCTACAACGCGCGTGATCAATTGACGCTGGTGCGGCAATTCCAGGGCAATGACCAAAGCGGTATCCTATCAGAACACGACGATGAGCTATGACGGTTACGGCCGCTTGCAGAGTAAGCACGTACCCCAACAAGACGTAGGCACGGCGACTGTCTATGCCTACAATCCCGATGACACGGTCCAATCTGTCACTGATGCGCGAGGAGCGTCGGCGATCTACTACTACACCGCTCGGCATCTGGTCGCCAGCATCGCTTACAGTGCGCCCGCGGGGGTAACCGGAACGGGGCCAGTCAATTTCAGCTATGACGCGGCGGGAAACAGAACGTCAATGAGCGATGCTGCCGGGATGACCGCCTATGCGTACGATCAGCTTTCAAGGATGAGTTCAGAGACGCGCACCATCAACGGACTGGGCTCATACACAATCGGCTACGGCTACAATCTGGCGGGCGAGCTGACGAGCGTTACCGATCCCTTCAACGCACAGGTGGGATACAATCATGACAACAGCGGGCGAGTCGTGAGTATAACCGGCTCAGGTTTTGCAAACGTGTCGACTTACGCTTCGAATATTCAATACCGCGCCTGGGGGGCGGTGAAGCATCTCAACTATGGCAACAATCTGACGCTGGATGCGGGTTACAATTCACGTTTGCAGGCGACCAGCTTTGTCATACCCAACGTGATTAATAAGAGTTACCAGTACAATGACGATGGGAGCCTGGGTTACTCGCACGACTTGATCGATCAGCGTTTTGACCGCGCCTACGCGTACGATCATGCCGCGAGAATGACGCAAGCGCTCTCTGGTGCAGAGGCGCGCGGCAGTGCTCCGACCAACGATCGGCCTTACAAACAGACTTACAGCTATGACGCGTTCAGTCATTTGAATGCGCAGAACACGAATCATTGGACGACGTTTGCTTCTTCGAGTGATTCCTATAATAACAATCGTCGCGCCGGTTGGAGTTATGACGCGGAAGGCAACCTGCTAACCAACTATCAACAGACTTACTCTTACGATGCGGCGGGCCAGATGGCTACGGCCCAATCAGAAACCGTTACGACGCAGAGCTTTGATGGGAACGGTCAACGCGTGAAAACGGTGGAGACCGCAGACACGACGACGACTACGACTTTCTATGTGAGATCGACGGTCCTGGGCGGGCAGGTCTTGACAGAACTGACGTCGGCAGGCGGGAAGCAGCGAACGTTTGTCTATTCCGGCAATCAGGTGTTGGCGTGGCAGGAATCGCCCTATGGCTCGCCGCGAGTCATGTGGGAGCATCGCGATCCAAGCAACGCGAGTTTCCGCATGACGGATGTTAATGCTTCTATGAGCACCGGCACTGATCAGGAGCAACCGGCAGAGCTAGACCCATTGGGATTCAGATGCAGGGATGTACAATCCATATCTGATTGATCCGAATCCCCCGGATGAGAACAAATCAATGCTGCCCTACCCCTCGTTCAGTGATCCGAGGCATCCGGGTACGACTTACTCGTTCAACGGCATTCGCGTCCCGGTCGACTTCTTCATGCTGCAACTGGACATTGCCACTCACAGTGAGTTTGGCATCGTGGAGTCATTGAGAAAAAGCACTCTTAATGACAGTAACTATACGACGCGGCGGGTTCGGAACCGTGAATTTCCTGGAACCACCAACATACCGCTTGCGCCGTCGTTGTCCTGGTTGATTTGCTGGGGGCCACTGCAGCAGAATCCTTCGCGCGTCCCGTTTCCAGGTGCTGATGCAATTAAGCAAAGGTTAAATACTGGAGATTGCAATGCCTATATTGCTAGCCTGATTGCAAAAGCGAATGAGTTGTATGGCAAGCAAGGAAATGTTGCCGTCGCTAACGATGGCCTTGACCTGCTGAATAAGATTAGCAGCCAAGGCGGCTTCGTTCTTAAAGATTTTCTAAGGGTGGAAGGTTATGGTGCCCGAGGAACCGTGGATGGCTCAATTGCTGGAAATAATACCTACGCGGCAGGCACAGCAACTGTTCTCATCTCTACGAAGTTCGTATTCGGAAATAATCCGTACTATGTCCATTACAATCAGCAAGACTACATCGACACTGCAATTCATGAGATGCTCCATTTGGCTGCCAGGTACGCCGGGTACGACGATAGGGAATTGGCCGTGGCAGCCAGTCAATTGCCTGGCGCGAATGGTGGCCTGCCGGCCGCGCCCAAAGGCCCTAAGGATGCTCTCGGATACCAAAGCAATAGCGGTTACTATGATCGCGAACTCCAAAAGCATTGCGGAGGAGGCAAGAGGTGAAAGCTTTTCTCATTATCTTGAATTGTTTATGTATATTTGTGAGCCCGCTCAGTTTTGGCGAATCTCAGTTTGACCCCTTCGATTCATATGGCGATGTTTCGTGGGATCTGGAGAAAGTCCACCTGGATAATTTTTCTGTATTTTTGCAGCACGAGCGTGATTCGATCGGACACATAACCGTCTATGCTGGAAGACGGGCATGCGTTGGCGAAGCCAAGGCTCGTGCTCTGCGTGCGAAGAAGTACTTGGTAAATACTCGTGGTGTTCAGGACAGTCGAATAAAATGGATCGATGCAGGATATCGCGAGGAACTAACAGTCATACTTCAACCTGTGCCGCCTGGCGCACCAAAACTTACTGCTTCTCCCACTCTCAAGCCGAGCGAAGTGCGAATCAAGAAGGATTGCAAGGCTAAGACCCGAAAGCATAGTCAACGTGCCTCATAGGGACGAGGAATGCCTTCAAATATGACTGGTATGGCGTTGGGTTCCGAAGAACTCCACGCCGACTCCGCAAGAGCCACATCCACAACAACAGCGAAATCCTTCCTGCTTGGACTTTGTCGATCGGCTAGTACAAAGGGTTTTTGGTGCGAGTTGGTACATGGCCCGTGGCGACGTGGGTACCGCCCCAGCCTCAAGTTGCTGATTCAGCCTTCCCATTTAGTCAGACTGCCATCAACTTAAAGCCGACCTCAAGAAAGAGTGAGGTGGTCAAGACTGTATGGCACTTGAAGTAAATAAGAAAAGCCAGATGGTGCGAGACATGTGTCGCCATGTTTGGTCTGTCTCCTCAAGACGGCAACGGCAACCGGTCGTATGGTCGCAACACTGAGCCGCTGACACTTAATCCGTTCAATCTCATGCAGTGTAGTCGCCGTCATATAACTCTCGCCGCAATGAGGACAAGAGATCACGGGAACGTTTTCGATTACAAGCAGGCGACCACCCTTACCATAGCTACGCGAAACGTGACGCACCTGACCGCCTTCTTCACCGCAGGCATCACAAACAAGCGCTTCGTTTCTATTCGTTCGTTTCTGCATAGACTGAAGACTGAAAGTCCCTCACATCTCGAAACGGCGTCTCTCGATCTTCAAAGTCAGGCCGGTAATAAAACGCGGCGCCGTCGTATTCCTGCATCCAGCCTTCTTCCATGCCTAACTCATCCAGCGCCGCGACCGCGCGCAGCCATTCCGTCTCTCTGATCGCCCGCGACAGCAACGTGTATCGCGGATTCGTTCCGGCTACGTTGGTCGGATAGTACTGGGCCATCAAAGAGACCGCGACATGCGGACTAAGTTCGTCGTGAATCCAACGGAGCGATTCGCGCACGCCGCCCACATCGTTGGGCAGCACCAGCAAACGAATCAACAGGCCGCGCCGCAGCAAACCATCCCCGTCATAGATAAGTTCGTCGCCCATCTGCCGGTGCATCTCGGCGATCGCGGCGCGCGAGCATTCCCGATAACCCCGCACTTTTGAATACAAGTATCCCGCTTCATCTTCGGCGTACTTCAAATCAGGCAGGTAGACATCGACGATGCCGTCGAGGAGCTTTAGCACTGCAACTGAATCGTACGCGTTCGTGTTGTAGACAATCGGCAGACGCAGGCCCTGCCCGGCGGCCAGCAGAATCGCGCGCGCCATCTGCGGCGCGAAATGCGTGGGTGACACAAAATTGATGTTATGACATCCGCGCGTCTGCAGTTCCAGCATCATTTCAGCCAGGCGCTCATGCGTCACTTCGTTTCTGATCTGTTCTTTATGAGTTTGCGAGATCTGATAGTTCTGGCAGTAGACACAGCGCAGATTGCAGTTTCCAAAGAAGATGTTGCCGGCCCCACGCGTGCCCACGAGCGGCGGCTCTTCGCCAAAGTGCGCCGTGTAAGAAGAAACGATCGGCAGCCTGCCCGAGTAGCACGCGGCGATTTCGTTTTTCAATCTGTCGTTGAGACAGTCGCGCGGGCAAACCGTGCAACGCTCGAGCAAACCTTCCAACGCTTTGACGCGGCGCCGCAACTCGCCGGTACGCAGCAGCCGAAGATAAGCAGCCTCGGGCGTTCTTAACTCAGTGCTCACTTTTTAGTTTTCTTTCGGAAATGCACGTAGTGTGTTTTGTGCTGCTCGACCAGTTCGGGCGGCACAAAGCGTTTGCTGGTGCGCCAGATGAAATCCATTTCGGCGTGCGTGGTGCTGAGCGCCAGACGCGCTTCGAAAACCAGCAGCATGCTGCCATAGAAAAGAAAACACGCGCCGATCAAGCCGAACGCCACGGGAATAAAAGCCCATCGCGCGCTGAAGAATGACACGATCCCGATGGCTACGCTGGTAGCGACGAACACGCCGACGGCAAGATAGAAAGTTGTCAGCGCTCGCTGCAACAGGCGTGAACGGCTGGTCAACTTGTCCAGTTGATCGAATATCATAGCGCGCTTTTCTTCGAACAGATCTACTTTGGGATCGCCGTCGGAAAGCGTCTGTAGACGATCGGACAACGATCGCACCCGGTCGACTACTCGCCCCAAACGCGTCGAGGTCGAAAGGATCATCGTGCCGCTGGCTGAGATCAGCACGGCGGGCGTAATCATCGCGGTTAAGACCTCAACCGATGAAGATAGACCCTCCATTGTCAGCAATCATTCTACAGTGACCGGCCGTAACGAGCATCCTCGGGTGTCACTGCGGTTAAGTCGAAATCTCATTAGCACCGCACTTCAGTGCGGTGACCGGCAATCATTAACTTGTCGCCCTTGCTTACGCGCGGGCTTCTGAGACCCTTAATTTCGGGAATGATGCCGTCGACACACCCAAATCAGAAAAGCCAATGAAAATGCGCGAGTCTGAAGATGTGGCTAGCTTGGTAAAATATTGCTTTGGTCGGCAGATTGGATGTTATCAAGACTCTGAATTTGTTCCGCCAGGGCCCGGAGTTGGGGCCACTGGAATCGAATATGAAGTTCCGGTCCTGCGAGCGGAGATACGATTAGAAATCCAACCTCCTCCTTCGGCTGAGTCACGACACCAAAGCGATCAACCGCGAACAGCAGAGGGGTTGCTTCGAACTCCTGAGAGGCGTCGTCCGCTTCGCTGAGCATGGTTCCTCTTGTCTTGGCCACTTGATATGCACGAACTACGACTTCGGCTAGTGACTGAACATCCTTCGTAGGAATGGCTAGACTCAACTCCGAACCATCTTCTGCGATTAATTGAAATTCGATCTGTTCGCCATCGCTGCGAATGCGAGGCGCGGTCAGAGTTCTCACGTTATAACGATTCATGTTGGCGGCTTATATCACCGATCACGACATGATCACTACTTTTTCCGGGCGGTCTTTTTCGAAGCTTTCCACCACGCCTTTATAGTGAGCAATAATCTCAGGGGACATAATAGGTTCTCAAGGTTTGGGGTTCTCGGCGAGATAGGCATTGATGAAGGAATCAACCGCATTACCGATCATTTCTTTAGCGCTCCCATAAAGCTTAGTGTCCGATCCGGATACCGTAGAGATTGATGATTCCCAAGTAGTGGCAAGGAAAGCTTGATCCTGACTCGTGCGAGTAAGAGTGCGCGTAAGGATAACCAACTGCACCAAGTGCACAGACACGCTAAGAAACGCAACGTTCGCCTCGTCCCTGTTCAAATAGTTCAGTTCGACAGCTAGTTGGGGCCAACCTTCCGACCACGTCTTGAATCGTTTTTCGTCGGCGCTTTCAACAACCTTAATCCCCGCCTTTCGCAGTCTCAGTGTAGTCTGTTCGACGACAAAACCAATCGATACGCCGATCTTCTCAAGGGCATCCTTAGTTCCTGGGAGTAATTGAACGTACACCTGCACACCGTGCAGACCCTTCAATGATGCGCGTTCGTGATCTTGCCCAGAGACAGCGATAGCGGCCAGAACCAGGATCAAAACTGCCAAGCTAATTTTCTTCATGCTGTGCTTTCCTTTGTGAGTGATGCAGGAGCGCGTCGCAAATGAATCGGGCCCGGATCCTTCAAATCCGGGCAGTCTTCAAATCGCCGCTCACTCTAGTACGGAATAGCCCTAACCGCAAGAGTAGGCAACCCTTAATTTCTCTTGCCGCTTTCAGCTAACTCAAACTAATATCTCCGAGCGCATGCCCTCAAACGATTATCACTTCATCGACCGCTGGCGTGTCGAAGGCAACGTCAAGGAAGTCGCCGACATTCTCGAAGACGCGCTGTCGCTCTCGACCTGGTGGCCCAGTGTTTATTTTGAAGTTAAAGAACTCGAGCCGGGCGGCGATGGCGGGGTCGGTAAATTGATTAGCCTGCGCGCGGGCGGTTGGCTCCCGTATACTTTGCGCATTAAGTTTCGCACTACCGAATCGCGCTATCCGAACGGCTTTTCGATGGACGCCACCGGAGATCTTGAAGGGAGAGGCGTCTGGACTTTTCTGCAGGACGGACCGTTCGTCAACGTGACTTACGATTGGACGATTCGCGCTAACAACCCAATCATTGATAAGCTCTCATTTCTGCTGAAGCCGATCTTTCGATCGAATCACCGATGGACCATGAAGCGCGGGGAAGAAAGTTTGCGGTTGGAATTGCGACGACGCCGCGGACAGATCGGCCAGGTGGCCGCAGCCGTGCCGGAGCCCCCACGTCCTTCGCTGGTGGTGAGACTCCTTAAGTTGAATGGCAGACGTGTCGGGTAGTCTGAATGAAGCGCAAACGGAACTCGAACCAACGCTGTGCCGGCTAACGAAAACACAGATCCACTAATCGCCTGGCTACCGGATTTGCTTTTCTCAGGCGGGCGATTTGAAAGCGGGCTGGCGCTCGTGTGCGATTCGTCGGGCGTAATTGTCAAGCTCGCGCGAGTGGATGAATTGCGCGATGAGAAGCGAATTCTGCTGCCCAATCGCGCACTGCTCCCCGGAATGGTCAACTCGCATTCACACGCTTTTCAAAGGGTTTTGAGAGGAAGAACCGAGTATCGGTCGACCAACGCGGAGGCTAACCGGGACAGTTTTTGGACGTGGCGCGAGATGATGTATTCAGCGGCGACGCGCCTGACCCCCGAAGACATTTACGACGCTTCCCGCATGGCTTTTCTCGAAATGGCGCTGCACGGCATCACCGCTGTCGGCGAGTTTCATTATCTGCACCGACAACCCGACGGCACGCCTTATGACGATCCGAACCTCTTGGAGAAAGAGGTCGTGCGGGCGGCCGGTGAAGTAGGTTTGCGCATAGCCTTGTTACGAGTCGCCTATGCCCGCTCGGGCTTTCAGACTGAGCCCAACCCAAAGCAGGCACGGTTCATTGAAAGCAATCCGCAAACCTATTTGAGGAATCTGGACAGATTAATTGACGACGTGACTCGGGGCGCTAGCCCGACTGCGAACGTTTGGGTCGGGGTCGCGCCGCACAGCGTGCGCGCGGCGCCGCTCGACTATTTACGGGAAGTGATCGAGCATGCAAACGAAACCAATCTCAAGGTCCACATGCACGTCGCCGAACAACCTGCTGAAGTTTCATCGTGTGTCGAAGAGCATGGCCGCTCGCCCGTCGCTCTCCTGCAAACCGAAGGTCTGCTGAGTGAACGATTCACGGCGGTCCACGCGATTCATGTGACGCCGAAAGCCATCTCTTCTTTCGCCCGCACCGGCGCAATGGTCTGTGCGTGTCCCACCACCGAGCGCAACCTGGGCGACGGGGTGGTGCCCGCCGACGAATATCTCAAGCACGACGTGCCGATCTGCCTGGGCACCGATAGTCACGCACAGATCGATTTGCTGGAAGATGCACGCGAGCTCGAGTATCACCTGCGCTTGCAGAAGCTCGAACGGGCCGTGCTCAGTGTCAGAAGCCCGACCGTCAGAGAGGGCTCGTCAGCCGGGCAGGCCCACCCTGACGGTCAGGCTTCTGACACCGCTACAATTCTATTTGAGTGCGCGACCAAAAACGGCGCGCGCAGCATCGGCGCACCCGGCGGTACACTCGAGCCCGGAAGGGCCGCGGACTTTTTCACGGTGGCGCTTGATGATCCATCGATCGCCGGCGCCTCGACTGATGCCCTGCTTGCCGGCATTGTTTTTTCCCTCTCGCGCGCGGCCGTGCGCGAGGTCGTTGTTTCCGGCAAGCCGATCGTTTCAGAGGGTCGACACCTGGTACAGGAAGAGATCATTCAAAGATTTAGTGACTTGCAGAAGAGGCTTTGGAATTGACGAGCTATGGAGTGCGCCGGCAGAGCGCAGCAGCGACCGCGCTTTAGATTTTTTAACGTTAGGTAATCCAAAGCGATGTCGCGCTTCGCTTGCCACCGCACGCCAAATTTGGCCTGATCATGAAAGTTGAAGACACTTTAAAAGATCTGGTCGCGATCGACTCAGTTTCTCAGCGCACGAACGTTGAGATCATCTCCTACATCGCCAGGCGTTGCGAAACTAACCGCCTGAAGGTCACGCGCCTTCCTTATGTTGACGATGCCGGCGTCGAAAAAATCAACCTCGTGGCTCAGACTTCAGTCGGTGACTCGTCGGTTGAAGCAACCTCTGCCGTCGAACTAGCACTGGTCGGACACACCGACACGGTGCCTTACGATCCGGCATGGATCGACGCACTGCGTCTCACCGAAAAGGATGGCAAGCTTTTCGGTCGGGGCGCGTGCGACACGAAAGCTTTCATCTCAGCAGCGCTGACTGCAATTGAGAGTATCGATCTCTCAAAACTTAAGAAACCGCTCGCGCTCGTGTTCACTGCGGATGAAGAAATCGGCTGTCTCGGCGCCAAGCGATTGGCCGAGGCAAAGCCATTCACCGCGCGTTATGCCATCGTAGGAGAGCCCACTTCACTGCAACCGATGCGTGCCGGCAAAGGATATTGTCTGGCCGAAATCACCCTGCGCGGCCGCGAAGCGCACAGCGCCTATCCGCAAATCGGCGCCTCGGCGATCTATCGCGCGGCGCGTTTGATTGGACGCATCGAACAAATTGCCGACGAGCTGAAGCAGGACCAGCGAGCTGGTTTCGATCCGCCCTACACGACAATGAATGTTGGTTTGATCGAGGGCGGGACGGCCAGGAACATCATCGCGGGCGAATGCCACTTCACTCTCGAGTGGCGAACCATTCCCGGGCAAGCATCTGATTACGCCCTGAACCTTGTCAGGCAAGCAGTCGCGGATTTGCACCAACAAGACGCCGATTTTATTTGTGAGATCGACGCCGCGCGCGCCGATGAAAGTTTCGAGACGCGCGACGATTCCCTCCTTGTGCACTTTTTGAAAGAATCGTCAGGCAAAGAATCCGGAACAGTAGCGTTCGGCACTGAAGCCCCGAGCTTGATCGCTCTCGGCGCAGAGGCAGTCGTCTTCGGCCCCGGCGACATCCGCGTGGCCCACCGCACCGGTGAGTTCGTTCCGGTAGAGCAACTCGATCAGTGCGTCCGAATTTTGCGACAGGCTATCGAGCGATTCTGTTGCTGACAACTTCGTTATGTCGTCTCGCAAATGACTGCACAAGGAGGGTTTGCGTGGTCAGACCTGCCCAGCCAGGAAGTTCCAGAACTTATGCTCTAAGTTCGCGTGTAAACTTTCAGGTGTAGACAGCGAAGATTCGTTCGTAAGTCTTTCGCAGGAGAAAAACATGAACGGCCACATTGCAAAAGTCACGTTCGCCTTAACACTTTTCTTAGCTCTCGCTTTTCAGACGAGCCTGGGACAGCAGGCCGCGCCCGGGGCTCCAATAATACCAAGAACAAGCATTTCAGTCGTGCCTTACTATCACTCGAGCGGGGGCTGCAGCCCTGTCGAAGTAAAGGTAATAAAACTCGGCGGACAGCCTCAGAGCGCGCTGCTGGCTCATATTACAATCGAGAGCTTTTCAGCCAAGCCGGTTCGTGCGGTGAAGATAGGTTGGAATGTTTACAGAAGCGGCGCCGGAGATCGGAAAGCGCTGACGCCCTGTAATGCCAAAGCGGATGAGGCGGAGGTTTTACTTTCCGGGATAACGCCAGTTATCGAAGTGGGCGAGTTGCTCCAAAGCGAGACCGTCAATATCAGCACCAATCCCTTGGGGTTTGCGATGCCCGCACCTAGAACGGTCTTTGTTAGTCAGCCGTTTATTACGTTGGATGAGATTAGGCCGCTGAGAGACAATGGCGCCTTCAAGGATGATTACACGGTTGTCGTGTATATCTCTGAAATAGACTTCAGCGACGGCACGCGATGGGAAGGAAAGGTCAAGTGAGGATTACGATCTTGATTCCGCTGGAATAAGCAGGCACGGCTTTGACAACCGATCTCAAGTGATTGAAGGTTAAGCCTCGATTCCTTCACCCGATAGAAATCAAATGCTAATTCCTCCTCTTAAGCGCCTACCCCACACACAGGCTGCTGATTTCGCCAACTCCGAAAACTAAACGCCGTGTTCGTCGCATTCGAGGCAAACGTCGGTTTTGGCGAACCACGGGTGCTCGCTTATCATTACGCTGGTCAACGAAAACCTTCTGGAGTTAATCAATGAAACTCAAGTTTCGGGCGTTACCCTTGGTAGTCGCCGCACTAATTTTCCTGCCGATACAGTTTGTCGTCGCGAAGTCAGGAGTTTCTTCTCAACCCATCACGCTCAGCGTTGACGCCACCGAAGCGCCGCGCAAACTCTTTCACGCGCGCATGACGATGCCGGTGATGCCGGGGCCGCTGACTCTGGTTTATCCGAAATGGATTCCGGGCGAGCACGGGCCAACGGGACCCGTCGTCAATCTCGCGGGTTTGAAATTTACCGCGGGCGGCAAGACGATTCCCTGGCGGCGCGACGACGTGGACATGTACGCGTTTCATCTGGAAGTTCCAGCGGGCGCCAGGGAACTCGAGGTCGCACTTGATTTTCTCTCGCCGTCATTTGCCGGCGGCTTCACGGCCGGCGCTTCGACGACCGCGCATCTGGCGATCGTCACCTGGAACCAGTTGGTACTTTATCCCGCAGGTACGAATATCGCCGACGTTACTTTCAAAGCGAATCTGAGTCTCCCCGCGGGTTGGAAGTTCGGCACGTCGCTTCCAGTCGCCAGACAGTCAGCGAGCAAAGTTGATTTTGCTCCCGTTTCGCTTGAACGCCTGGTCGATTCGCCAGTGCTCACCGGTGAATATTTTTTGGTCATCCCGCTGGCGGCCAATCCGCCGAATGAGATCGATATCGCTGCCGACAACCCGGCGGACCTTGAGATCAATCCCGAGCTGGCTACTACACTGAAGCGCGTTGTTAGTGAAGCAGTTTCGTTGTTTGGCGCGACCCACTACACGCACTATCACTTTCTGCTGACGCTGAGCGATCACACTGCGCACTTCGGACTTGAACACCATGAATCGAACGACAGTCGCGTGGCTGAGCGATCTCTCCTCGACGCGGCCTTGCGTGATGTCTCGCTCGGCGTGCTGCCGCATGAGTTCGTGCACTCGTGGAATGGAAAGTTTCGCCGGCCCGCCGGCCTGGCGACGCCGAATTATCAGGAGCCGATGAAGGGCGAGCTGCTCTGGGTTTACGAGGGCCTGACGCAGTATCTCGGAAATTTGCTTGCGGCCCGCAGCGGTCTGTGGACGCCGGAGCAGTATCGCGATCACCTGGCTCAAATCGCCGCCGATCTCGATCACAAGCCCGGCCGCATGTGGCGGCCTTTGATCGACACCACGATCGCGGCGCAGATCCTTTACGACGCGCCCGGTGAATGGAATTCGCTCCGCCGCAGTGTCGACTTTTATGATGAAGGCTGGCTGATCTGGCTGGATGCGGACACGAAAATTCGCGAACTGAGCGGCGGCAAGCGCTCGCTCGACGATTTCTGCAAACGATTTCACGGGGCGCCCAGCACCGGGCCGTTGGTCAAGACCTACGGGTTTGACGATGTAGTCGCTACCTTGAACGACGTCGCGGCCTTCGACTGGCGAACTTTTTTGCAGGCGCGTTTGAATTCCACAGACTTCCATGCGCCGCTGGGCGGCATCGAAAGGGGCGGCTGGAAACTGGCCTATGAAACGACGCCCAATGGATTTTTGAAAGATCTGGAGCAGGTGCGGCACGGCACGGAAATGGGCTATTCCATTGGGCTGCGACTCAATCAGGACGGTTTGATTGCGGACGTGATCGAGGGCATGCCAGCGGCCAGGGCCGGCATCGGTCCGGGCATGAAAATACTCGCCGTTAACGGCAAGGCCTTTTCAGCGGAAGTCCTGCGCGACGTGGTGAAAGCGACTACAGATCCCAAGCAGCGGCGCATCGAGTTGCTGATCGACAACGAAGGTCACGTCGCGTCTTACCAGGTAACGTATGGCGAAGGCGAGAAGTATCCGGTGCTCGAACGCGATCCATCAAAGTCTGACACGCTTTCGAAGATCATCGCGCCCTTAACGTGGAGTCGATAGAAAGCGCCGAAGGCGCGACATGTAATAGCCCCGGGCGTCAGCGCGGGGATCGAGCAAGAAACAGTTCATAAGTCCGCAAAGCGGGCGAAAGAGACTTTCAATTCTAAAATGGATTCATCAATGTTGTCGGTAAAATTTATGTCGCCCCTATGGGGCTCACGTTTTTTTCTCAGATCCAACCGCGGGCTTACGCCCGGGGCTATTGTCTGCCGCCCGCGTCGCGGGCTGGTTGTCGCACGTCCCTTATTTAGTCTCTTCGGGATTGTGATTTTGCTCTCCTCGTTTTCTCCCGCCATCGCGCAAACCGGCGATACCCCGTTTCCGCAGGCGACCGAACTACAGCAGGGACCGCCGCTAACGAATCAGGAATTCGTGCAGCTCCTTTATCAATTGCCAAAACATCCGGAGTCGAAAGGCAAACTGGTCGACGACATTAGAAAGCGCGGCATTGCCTTTCCTATGACTGACGGCCTGCGGTCGCTGGTTGCTACGAAGAGCGGTAACGATGCCACTCTCCAACGGACGCTGGCCGAAGCCGATCGCCGGCGTGCGAATCCCGTGGCAGCTTCTTTACCTCGGTCCAGTGAAGGACTGGAACTGCTTGAACAAGCTCGCAAGGCAACGCTCGGCGCCGCCGAGACGATGCCCGACTACCTCGTCAAGCAACAGATTGCGCGGTCACATGCCTACGGGCAAAGCAAGAACTGGGTGGTTTACGATCGTTTGAGCATCGCCGTGAGTTATCGGCAAAGCGCCGGCGAAGACTACAAACTGCTTTCGGTAAACGGCGTGCCCGCGACCGAAGGCCAGGGCTATGGGATGAAGCTGGGCGGCACCACCTCAACCGGCGAATATGTGACCGCGTTGAGCGATCTCTTCAAACCCGACAGCCGGGCTGAGTTCAACATGGTCGACACCGATACGTTGCGCGGACGGCGAGCGATCGTCTACGAGTACGAAGTCAAGAAACAGTTTTCTCATCAGATCCTGGGATGGGGCGAGGGCGGTGCTCTGCAGCAGCAAACCGTCGCAGGTTATCGGGGGCGCATCTGGGTCGACCGGGAAAACTATCGCGTGCTGCGGCTGGAAGAGATCAGCACCGAAATCGATCCAGGTTTTCCGATTACCGCGGCCAACACGATGATTGACTACGAGTGGGTCAAGATCAATGAGCAGGAACACCTGCTGCCATCGCGCGCCATGGTGGAACTCACCGCACGCGATCGCGGACAGACTGAGCAGACTCGCAATGAAATTCTTTTCCGCGGCTATCACAAATTCGGCGCGGAAGTGAAGATCATCGACATCGACGAAAAAGATTTTCCGCCCGAAAAACCTGAAGCCGCCATCGAACCGAAGAAGCCTGACAATGCGCCGGCACTGAAGCCGCAACCGCTAAAAAGACCGAATCCGTAACGAGAATTCAAATGCTAAGACGCTTACTTGCTCTGTGCGCTTTGAGCCTTGGCTCCCTGGCGGTCTTTGCCGAGCACAAAGCTGTCAGCAAGATTCCTTCTGGCGATGCCGAATCGGTATCAGTCTTTGACGCTGACCTCCCGAGACCCTCGCAAGCGTTGATATCGCGTGCGCAGGAAATCGAACTCGCGCTGAAAGCCGCTCCCGTTCATTTGCGGAACGAAGCCACCGTCTACACGTTTGGCAAGAACGGTTATGAGAAAGCGCGGACGGGATCAAATGGATTCAATTGCATGGTCAATCGCGACGGCATTCAAAACGGAGATACGGAAGTACATCCGACCTGTTGGGATCCTGAAGGCAGCAGAACGATTTTGCCGGTGATGTTGCGTGTCGGAGAATTGCTTGCGCAGCAGAAATCAGCCGCCGAGATCAAACGCGATATTGACGAGGGCTTTGCTCAAGGCCGCTTTCACAGTCCAGCGAAGACGGGCATAGCTTACATGCTGGCCGGCGATGTGAAGTTCGATCCGAAAACGGGAAAGCTTTCGACGACCGAGTTTCCCGCGCACTACATGCTCTATGCGCCCGGCGTAACCAACAAGGATATCGGCATGTCGAAGGAAGCCACTACTCCCGGCCTGCCGTTTGTCTATTCGGGATATTCGGGTGGGGCCAGCACAGCTTACATTATCGTGATGGCTAGTGGGGCCGGCGGACATGCGATGAACTGAGACGATCAGCGGCGTAACTGAAATCTTAGCGCCCCTCAAATTGGAACGTCGTCTTCCTGACTGTTGGCCAAGTCGACTAACAGAATAATCTGAGATGCTGCTAATGCTAAAGCATACTCTGCGATTTCCTGCGTAGCGGCCCACCCGCAGCTCCTCCGTGCCCAACACCTTCTCCACCACTCCGGAAGCCATACAACGCGTGAAAGGTCTGAGCTATGGCCTGAGGCAACTTGCCTGGGTCAGTTCCAGTAATCGACTTAACGATAGCGCCGAGAGTCTTTGCGCCCGGACTTGGAGAAAGAGCGCGCGCAGTCGCCTCGACAGCACACACTGCCTCCTTGACCCCATTCTCCGGATCAGGTTGGGACACATGCCGAAAATATGTGAGAGCCTTATAATATGTGAGAGCCTTATTAAGATGCTTCCGAGCAGAATCAAGTCGAGGATCTCCAAGGACAACATGAGCACGGGTTACCTGGGTTGACGTGTGAGTGCGACCTCGGCGCTCAACTCGACCGTCAAGAAACTCAAACGCTAGACCTTCCTCCAGAAATAATCGTGTGAGCTCATTTGCAATATGAGCCTGCACAGTTATCCGCGGTATGCCGGGGCCGGGTTGGGCGAGATGCTGATACAACCTTTCGCTAAAATCCACGACTTTGTCCCAGGGAAGTTCAACCAGGTATTTTTCAGTGTTTGCCTTAGCACTGGAAATACCTGAACTCGTCCCCCGGGAATATGTGGTGGGTTTAACTCGCGCTATTCGTTAGAGCTCTTGAGCCAATTCTATCCACTCGGAGTCAACGTAACTTCGTCTAACCAGATCATGAAGCAAGTGGAGCAGAGCGTAGCGCGCAGTCTCAGGAAAATCGGAATCGATTTGTAAGTGCGCACCGCGATTTCTGGTAGAGAATGGTGGAAGAATCTTCGGTTCCATAGGCGTTACTTCATTTCAGCTTATCTCAATTCGTTGCTTCCAGTAGCCGGGTTCACGACTGAAGTGCATGACAGCCACGATGAGAATGAAATCAGTCTCGATGGTGTAAAGTACGCCGTAAGGAAAAACGTGCGCGAGACATCGGCGAACATCGTCGTCGATCACACGCCATCGGGTTTGGTGCTTCCAGTATTCGCTCGATGGAGTTCTCAATCGACTCGATGAATCGCAATTGGAGTTCAGAATCCCGCTCGGCGTAGTAAGACGCGGCCGACTCGTATTCTTCGAGCGTTTCCGGATGGAAGTCCCATTTCATCGCTTAAGAGTATCGCGTACCTTGCGGAGCGCTTCCGGACCGGGAATCGTTTTCACCCTGCCTGAACGCACGTCGTCTCGTCTCCGCTTCGCTTCCGCTATCCACAATTGCTCGATTCGGCCGAGTTCGTCCGTATCCAGGCTCTCCACCAGAAGATCGGCAAGTCTGGCGCGCGACTCAACCGGTAAGTTCATCGCTTGCTCAGCCAATTGTTCGACGCTGGTGCTCATAAGAATCTCCACGCTTCACAAGGCAACCTGGTAGTCGAGGACATCCAATGCTTCTTCGTTGAGGCCATCCGCACACCGGTTGATTATTTCAAGATCTCTAACGTTCTGGTCACGGCGAACGGACTGAAGAATATAGAGGTGTTAATGCGGCCTCAATAAAAGCGGAACGATCGTCTTTATCTACAGTCTCCAGCAAGCCTGTATCAACGGCGACGGAAGTCCTAACTTTCATAGTTCAAAAGTAGTCGTCCCGTCCTAATCCGTCAACCTTTCTCCTCAAGCTTATGCCTAAATGCATGCCGGGTCAGTAGCCCGACCCTTCGTTTTTACGCCCTCCCTAATGATCGGGCTACTGCCCACTGCCTAAGCGGCAAAAGCGTTCTCATCGCCGAACGCGAATTGGGAAGGCCCAAAAGCAAACCTCCCTGCTTGAACTCACAGACTCGCTGGCTCATCATATTCCTGAACGCAACTAAAGTTGAATGGACCACTCGCTGACGCAGGTGGTACTGGCTTCATCGAGTCATGGCTAATCCAGCATTACGACTTCCAGAAAATATTCCCGGCGATTTCTTTGTCGATTCGACGTGCATCGACTGTGACGCGTGCCGCCAAATTGCTCCCGAGACATTTACCGACGTGGGCGACGCTTCCGTTGTCTCTCGCCAACCGGAAAGTGAAGAGGAAACAGAACGGGCTTTGATGGCGCTGGTCGCATGTCCGACGGCCTCGATCGGAACGACTGAACATCACGATGCGCATATCGGCATCGACGCTTTTCCATCACAGATTGCCGACAACGTTTATTTTTGTGGCTTCACCGCGGAATCAAGTTTTGGCGCGTGGAGCTACTTGATCATTCGTCCGCAAAGCGAAGGCGGCAACGTTATGATCGATTCGCCCAGGTTTGCTACACAGTTGGTTAAGAAGATCGCGGCCATGGGCGGAGTCAATACAATGCTTCTGACCCACCGAGACGATGTCGCGGATCACGATCGTTTCGCTGAAGAGTTTAGTTGTGAACGCGTAATGCACGCCGACGACGGCGCCGCGCGACTTGGAGTTGAGCGCGTGCTCCAGGGCGCGGAATCAATCAGACTCGATCAGGATTTGTTGGCGATTCCGGTTCCCGGCCACACGCGAGGACACGTGGTGCTCCTTTATCGCCGGAAGTTTCTCTTCACCGGCGATCATTTGGCGTGGTCGCCTAACCGCGAGACGCTGATCGCGTTTCGCAACGCGTGCTGGTATTCGTGGACTGAGCAGACGCGTTCGATGGAAAAACTTCTCGACAATTATTCTGAGAGCGGTTTCGAATGGGTTTTGCCGGGCCATGGCCGGATTCATGCGGATAGCCGTGAAAACATGCGCCGGCACCTTGAGCGCTGTATTGAATGGATGAAAACGCGCTAATATGCTCAACCGATTCGAGGAGGAGAAAAGAGCTTGTTACGAACCACGATTTTCGCGATGGCGTCGGTGTTACTTGTCGTCAGCGCTTTAGCCCAGGACCCCAACATCAAACATTTTGCCAAAGATGGATTGTCATTCGATTATCCGTCTAACTGGCAGATTATCGATCAGAGCTCGGGACAAATGCAATTCATCGAACTCACGCAGGGTGACGTTGTGATTCGCGTTCGCTCGCCCCGTGAATGGTTGAAGACGCCGGAAAAGGAAGCGCAGGCGAAGAAACTTTTTCAGGACAAATATGTGGATGAGTTTGAGGCGCAGCTCGAGCATGCCAGCCTGCATCCCAAGCGCTCGGCCGTCACCACTCAGATTGCCGGGGCCGATGCTGAAGGTGTGCGCATTCGTGCCGTTCTCGACGGCGAACCGGGAGGCATGGATTCCTATTACCGTGTCATCTCGGACAGATTGGTGAACCTGTCGATCTTCGCTTCGGACAAGGACATCGCCAGAATCGCTCCCGGCTGGGACGTGCTCCGTAATAGCCTGAAGGTCGAGCCACCGCCACAGCCGAAATCAACGCCGCGACCTTCACCCGCAAAAGGAAAGCCGTAATGCGTCACGGACAAGCCAGGACCCGGCTCGGACCACAAACCATGATGAAGCGGCTATTGACCGTGCTCGTGATCATGCTGGCGCCGGCGTTATCCGAGAGCGCCATGGCCCAGGCAACGGCGCCCGATCTGAAACACTATGCCGAGAAGGGTCTGTCGTTCGACTATCCCGCAGCGATCGCGCTGGATGATCGCAGCAGTACGAGCGGTCAACATCTGATCGTTCAGACCAAGGGCCAGGCGCAAATAATGATCGTCTCCCGGTATGCGCGAATAAACACCGCCGCGGAATTGGCGGCGGCCAGACGCGAAGTCGTCGACAGCTTTGTCGAAACGGTATGGCAGCAGATCCACGAGAGCGATCCGAACGTATCGCGAGCGGCGGCGCAGATCGAGGTGGCTGGGGCGCAGGCCCAGGGTGTAAGGCTGCGAGCGGTGCTAAACAACCAACCCGGCAACGCAGAGGTTTACTCGCTGCAATTAGGCTCGCGACTGGTGCTTCTTTCTTTGATTGGCACCGATCAGGAGATCGCCGCGAGCGCTCCGGCCTGGCTTGCCATTCGGGGTAGTTTGAAAATTGAGTGAATGTAGTTGCAAGAGCGCTGCTTGGTGATCTCAAAAGGATCGGGCCTTAGTTCTGCGAGTTTATTCGCACTTAGCCTGTAAGAGTATTCCAAAGAAACCGCATTAGATTTAGGGCGCCCGCGGTTCATAAGATCAAAGCAATCTCAACCTGAAAGAGTTTGGGAGCACAAAAGTGATCATAGGACTTCCGAAAGAAATTAAGGACAACGAATATCGCGTCGGCCTAACGCCGGCCGGCGTACGCGCGTTAACTGACGCCGGCCATCGCGTGCTGGTGGAAAAGAGTGCGGGCGAAGGATCCGGATTCGAAGATGCTTTATACGCGCGCGCGGGCGCCAGCATCATTGAATCAGCCGACGACGTTTGGGCTGAAGGCGAGATGATCGTCAAGGTCAAGGAGCCAATTGCCCCGGAATATCCACGCATGCGCGAAGGGCAGTTGCTTTTTACTTATCTTCACCTCGCCCCGGACAACGAACTGACTGAGGAGTTGCTGAAGCGAGGAGTCACCGGCGTTGCTTATGAAACCATAACCGATCGCCGCGGAACGCTGCCCTTACTAACACCCATGTCGGAAGTTGCCGGACGGATGGCGATCCAGGTAGGCGCTCACTATTTGGAGAAGATGAGTGGCGGACGCGGCATCCTGCTCGGTGGCGTGCCCGGCGTGCCCGCGGCGCGCGTAGTGATTATTGGCGGCGGCGTGGTTGGAACGAATGCCGCGAAGATCGCCGTCGGCATGGGCGCGCACGTTACCATCATCGATAACAATCTGGATCGGCTGCGCGAGCTCGACGATATATTTCTCTCAAAGATCTCGACCCTCGCGTCGAGTGCGTACATGATCCACGACGCGGTCTCTCAGGCCGATCTAATTATCGGCGCGGTGCTGGTGCATGGGGCCGCCGCTCCGAAATTGGTGACCCGAAATATGCTCAAAGATGTAACCGATGGCGCGGTCATTGTTGACGTCGCCGTCGATCAGGGGGGCTGTGTCGAGACTACGCATCCGACCACGCACTCCGACCCGACCTATTACGTCGAAGGCGTGTTGCATTATTGCGTAGCTAACATGCCGGGTGCAGTGCCACGCACGTCAACGTTCGCCCTCACTAACGCAACTCTTCCTTATGCGTTGAAGCTGGCGAACCGTGGTTTCAAAGCCGCGGTGTTAAGCGATCCGGACCTGAAGGCAGGTGTCAATACTTACGCCGGAAAGTTAACCTATGAAGCGGTGGCCGTCTCGCAGGGTCGGGAATATACCTCATTGGATCAGTTGCTGGCTGAGTAATTTTCAAGTTTATCTGGGAACGCGGCGGCTCTGCCACTTGATGTGAGGTAAGGCTTTGCCTTACCGTCGCGTCGATATTTTTTGAGCGAGGCTGCGCCTCGCACACGTTCGGAGGCATACCCACCTGAATTCCTAAATGGAGTCGGACTCGGAAAGGCAGAGCCTTTCCGCACATCAGGCGGCAGAGCCGCAAGAACCCTGGATCATATGGCGCTCATTGCGGGCCAGGGCTCCTTCCTTCATAACCTCGCTTCTTGTTTAGAGGCGTTGGGCAAACTTGGGATACTAACGGCTTGGATTGAGCAGATCGATCAGACAACTCTTTAGCTCTTCCGCCCTTACCGGCTTATAAAGAAAAACATCGATCAGATTTTCGTTTGAAACAGACTCTTTGTTTTCCTGCCCGGTCAACAAGACGATCGGAAGATGTGCAAGCTTCGGATTGCTGCGCAGGAAGCGCGCCAGTTCATGGCCGCTCAAATTCGGCATGATCGCGTCAGTCACCACCACGTCTATCGGCGCAGAAAGGGCCAGCTTCATCGCTTCCAACCCATCGGCCGCAGTCAGGACTTTGTAGCCGGAACGCTCCAACGTTACTTCGAGATAGCGCCGCACAGAGCGGTCGTCTTCGACCAGGAGCACGCATGGCTCTAGCGGTGTGGCTGCGCTATCCGAGGTCTCGCCATGATTCGGGCCGGCCGATGATTGTGTTTCCTGATTCATTGAACAGCTTGCTCTGAGTCACCTATGAGAACGCGAAAGAACGATGGAAGTTGATTATATATCAAGAGCCTTCAACGCGAACCGCCAAACGGAATCACCTACGCATGCCGGGCTCAACAGCAAAAGTCTGCTGCGTTTGCTATACTCTCGTTTTCGTCCTGATCCGGCGCTCCCGACAGTGCGGCGCTATCCTGGAAAGTCCTGAATGTACGAATTCGCAGTTACACCAGCAATAACCCAGATTCGGCGCCGCGGTGTCGAAATTTCGGAAGTCACCGCCGGCAGCCTGGGCGCCGAACTGGAACTCGAGCCCGGCGATCGCATCATGCGCGTCAACGGCCGAACGGTGCGTGACTATCTTGATTTTCGTTTTCAGGCGGCAGGCGAAACCGATCTGGTCATCGACATTCGCAAACGGACCGGCGAAGACTGGGAGCTGAACATCGAACGCGATGAAGCGGAAGCCTTTGGGCTCAGCTTTGAACAGATCGTGCCGCGGCAGTGCGCGAACGAATGTCTCTTCTGTTTCTGCAAAGGCAATCCGGAAACGGCGCGGCCCTCGCTGTTTGTGCGCGATGAAGACGTGCGCCTTTCTTTTCTTTACGGCAACTACACTACGCTCACATCGATCACCGAAGACGAAATGCAACGTGTAATCGAACAAAGGTTGTCGCCGCAATACGTCTCGGTGCACGCCACCGATCTTGACGTGCGGGCTTACTTGTTGGGCGTGGACAAGGAGCGCGCGGACATCACGCAGAAGATGCGGCGAATGCTCGACGCTGGGATTGAGATTCACGCGCAGGTCGTGCTGTGCCCGGAAATCAATGACGGTGAGATTCTGCGGCGGACTATTTACGATCTGGCCAAGCTGCATCCGCGTGTGCGCAGCGTCGCGATCGTGCCGTTGGGACTCACTCGCTATTTGACTGAGGAGCGATTGACGGGCGTCACGCCGGAGTTCTGCCGGCGCACGATCAGTGAAGTTTCAATCATCCAGGACGATTTGCGCGCGAGCTTGGGGACGACGTTCGCGTTTCTGGGTGACGAGATTTACCTGCGAGCCGGACGGCCGGTTCCATCCCGAAAGCATTACGGCGATTACCCGCAGATCGAAGACGGCATCGGCATGGTGCGCAGTTTTGCGAATGAGTTCGAGGCGCTCATGCGCCGGCTGCAACGCAAACCTTTGCGGAATCCGGAGAGACTCAACGGCACGATCATGACGGGGACGATTTTCGCTCCCGTCCTGCGCCAGCAGGTTGACCGGATGAACCGGCGCTTTCAAACGCGACTGCAAGTCCTGGCGGTCGAGAATGAATACTTTGGCGGTGATGTGTGCGTGGCGGGCCTGTTAACGGGCAGAGATTTCATCGCGGCGCGCGATCAAGTGCGCGGTGACTTCGCGATCATTCCGCAGGTGGCGCTGAAGAGCGACGAGCCCGTGATGCTCGATGGGATGCGATTCGACGAAGTACAGAAAGAGTTTAATGTCCCAGTCTACGCTTTCGATTTTCCGTCCCTCGCAGTTGCGCTTGAAACGGATTTTATCGAGACGGGCCGAGCGGGTCTGGAAACAAGCTTGGCGCGGCCAGTCCGCGGCCAACACACGGCTGCACCTTCTTCCTTTTGAATGTCTTCTTCCTATTGACAACTATTGACAATGAATTCGTCGGGCGAGAATGAAAGCGTGTTCCCTCCACCTGTTGGGCGATCTATTGGACCAACCGTGGGAAAACGGATCCTTGATGTCGGTTGTGGCTGGAACAAAACGCCCGGGGCGATTGGCATCGATTCAAACCCCCGCGCACACGCCGACGTGATCCACGATCTCGGCGTTCTTCCTTATCCCTTTGCCAACGATGAGTTCGATGAGATCGTCTGCCGGCATGTCGCCGAGCACGTGCCGGACGTGATGGCCTTTGTCACGGAACTTTTTAGGATTACACAATCCGGCGGTCGCATAAAGATTACGACTCCGCATTATTCGAATCCCGACTGGCCCACGGATCCGACCCACCGCAATCACTTCAACAGCTATTCCTTTAATTGCTTTGTCGCAGAGCGCCAGGTCTTCCCGTTCTACACCGAGGTAAGACTAAAACCGATTCGCACTTATGTGTCTCTGGCAAATCTTTGGCGGGCCACCGGCCTGGAGTTCATCGTCAATCTCGATCAGCGCTGGCCCGGGCTTCGATTCACGCGAAAGTTTTGGGAGTTCTATCTGAGCTATGTCTTTCGCGGCAAAGAACTGCAATTCGAATTTGAAGTGGTTAAGTAACCAAGGGCCCAAGTCGGCTCAGATCCCACCAGGCTCTCCGGCCGGATATTTCCTCTAACATTTCAATGATTAATCTAAAAATTCGGATAAGAAAATCCGAATTTACAAACACTTGAAAGCCCCAGGCATTAATACACTCATAAAGGAACTGTGCGCCGGTTGCATTTTCACGTGGCATAATCCTTGCAGTTTTTCGATGGCGTCAACAAGAGGTTAGTTTCCCGACCCCCTTTTTTTACTCATGTCCCAGCAGGAGGAGTGGATAATGCAAAATTTCGTGAAAACTAAGAGCGGAGGGGCCTTCCTCGTTTCCGTATTTTTTTTGCTCTCGGTTCTAATTCTTACGGCGGTGACCGCCGCGGCTCAGGAGACGACTGGCACATTGAGAGGAACGGTGGTCGATGCCACTGGCGCTGTCGTTCCGAACGCCACCGTGGTGGTAACGAATGACGCGACCGGATCCGCGCAAACCAAACAAACCAGCGGCGACGGCGTTTTTGAGTTTACCAAGTTAGATCCTGGTAGTTATACGGTGGACGTCTCAGCGACGGGTTTTAAGCGCTCCCTAAACAAGGGCGTATCGGTAAAGCTGGGAATAATTAACCCCGGGGACGTCAAACTTGAGGCTGGTAATGTGGCCGAGACCGTAACGGTAACGGCAAGTACGGAAGAAATTATCCAGCGCGATCAATCTCAGATTTCAACCACGATTGAAACCAGAAAAATCCAGGATCTGCCGTCCAACGCAGCGGGTAGCGGCCTCGATACCCTGGCCCTGCTGGCCCCTGGAGTTATTGCGAACAATAGCGGCGGCGTGAACACAAATGGAACCGGGCTTTCGGTCAACGGCAACCGCGCGCGATCCAACAATTTTCAAATCGATGGTGCAGACAATAACGACCTAAGCGTCGCCGGTCCCGCTCTTTTTGTCGATAACCAGGACGCGCTTCAGGAATATCAGATCATCACTAATAATTTCTCTGCCCAGTATGGAAGAAATCAGGGCGCCATCATTAATCAGGTCACCAAGGGAGGCACGAACGATTTTCATGGCAGCTTGTTTGAGTACCACCGCGACAATAAGATCCTAAACAGTCTGAATAACCAGGAGAAAGCCACGCAGGGCCTCACCGAACCGCTGCCCAGCCTCTTTAATGTTTTTGGAGGTCAGGTTGGCGGACCGGTTATCCTTCCGCGTTTCGGTGAAGGCGACAAGAGCATTTGGAAAGGCACCAACAAGGTGTTCTTTCACTTTGATTACCAGGGCATTCGGAATCCCGCGACTACCACTGTTACTGGTAATACTCTGAGCATTTTATCGTCGGAGTTTCCGCGCCTGCTGGCGACCTTCCCTGGTAATAGTGCGATTCAGGCGATCACGCAGTTCAGCACGTTTGCGATTCCGGGCGCCTCGCCGCGACTCAGCCTGGGTGCGGGAGTTTCGTCCCTGGTCAATCAGGCGGCTCCTGCAGGTTGTCCAAAGTCGGTGCCTGTAGGCACGGCGCCCCCGGGAGGCTGCGGAACCTATACGGGACCGTTTCTGGTGGGAGGACCTTTCGACGTAGTCACCCTGGGCGGCAACAATTTTCAGGCAGCCCGGGCTCAGCGCGACATTTCGGATCCATTTCTCGAGAATTTCTGGGATCTCCGATTCGACGTGAAAGCTACTGAGCGAGATAGCGTTACGGTCCGATATCTCCACCAGAACCAGCTGAACAAGAATATCATCGCGCTTTTCCTGCCGGATCCGGTTAATGGTTATAATGGCGATCTGCCGGCAACCAGTAAGAACTTCGGCGGCAACTGGACGCGCAATCTTTCCAGTTCGATGGTTAATGAATTTCGTGCCAGTTACCAGCGCATTGGGGTTGAGTTCGGCGGGGGGTGCAATGCTGCTACTCCCGGCTGTATTCCTAACTCGCTGGCAATCGGCGCGACTTTAGCGAACGTTACTTTCCCCAATGTCGGTTTGAACAGTAACCGAGCATTGACACAGATTGGACCGTCAAGCGGCTTTCCGCAGGGGCGCGTCGGCAAGGTTTATCAGTTTGCCGATAACCTCACCTGGACCCGCGGTAAGCACTCTTTCATTTTTGGCGGGGAATATAAACACCTGACTGAGGTGGTACCATTCCTGCCGGCGTTCAACGGCACATTTGCTTACAATTCCACAACTCGGATCGTGAATAACGCTCCCTCGTCGATCTCTCTCACCGTCGGTGATCCGACGTTGGCTTTCAAGGAAAACGACCAGTACTACTTCATTCAGGACGACTACAAGGTTCGTCCGAATCTCACGCTGAATCTTGGAATCCGTTACGAGTATACGGGTCAGCCACTCAACCTCTTGAACGAAGTCACAGTGGCGCGAGAGAGTGGCGCGAACCGATTCTATGATCCATCATTGCCCCTCAGCGTTCGCACCGTGCCGAGGGTTCCAATCGACAAGAATAACTTTGCTCCGCGTTTCGGGTTTGCCTGGTCACCGCACTTCGAGCACGGTTTACTACACAGACTGGCCGGCACGGATAGCACGGTGATTCGCGGCGGTTTCTCAATCGCTTATGATGCGGCGTTTTATAATATTCTGCTGAACGTCCAAAACACTGCACCCTTCGCCGCGGCGATCGCACTCTCGACCGCAAACGCGTTGGCGTCAACGACAGTTTCTCCTCTTCCCTTGCCGGCCTCGCCATTCGGGACCAATGTGAGGGCGATAGCATCAGCCTCAGGAGTCCTGCCGTTGGGTCAGTTGAACCCACTTTACCTGACACAGAATACCGTAGCGCCTAACTTCCGTGCGCCATATTCCGAGCAGTTTTCGCTAGGCATCCAACATCAGTTCGGGCGTAACCAGGTGGCCGAAGTGCGCTACGTCGGCAACCACGGCGTGGGTCTGTACCAAAACATTAACGATAATTTCTTCGTCGGCCCGCTGGTTAATGGTCTTCCGAACTGGTTCGGCGAAGGAATCGACATGCCGTCATTCAAACAGTTCCTTCCGCCTGGAGTAGTTCCGCAGGTTTGCGTGAACGATCCGGCAACACCGTTCGTAAACGAGAGCACTTGTAACGGCCGAATCAAGCGGCAGGCCGGTATTACCGAACGCGCCAACACTGGCAGTTCGATTTACCACTCGATGCAAGCCCGTTACAACGCGCGTTTGATGAAGAACTCCTTATCGCTGGGCGCTTCCTACACGTTCAGCAAGACGATCGATAACGCGAGCGAAATCTTCGCGTTCGATATCGCCTCGGCCAACGCGCAGAATCCGTTCTGCGTTAACAAGTGCGAAAGGGCCATCTCCCAAATCGATCGGCCACACGCCTTCAGTGCCAATTTCATTTACGACGTTCCGTTTTACAAGGAACAGCATGGTGTCATCGGTCACTTGCTCGGCGGCTGGCAAGTCAATGGAGTTTATGTACTGACCAGTGGTGAGCCCTATACCCCGGGTCAGTTTTTTAACGGTCTTCTGGGCCTGGGCAACACCTATCTGACCTCCGGCGACCGTCCGTTCATAGGGAATCCAAACGCGGATCCGAGGCTTGTTGCTATCAGTCAGGTCGATGCCGATGTCTTCTTCGGAACCGGCTTTACTAATCCGAACGGCTTTTACTCGCTGAATGCTCTGAACTCAACCGGCGATATCGTAACGGTCTCTCCGAAGGATGTTCATTTCATTCTGAACCTTCCTAACTCGGCGAGAATATTTGGTACGCCCTTTGGCGACGCCACCCGAAATTCATTGCGCGGACCAAAGCTCAACCAGTTGAATATGGGGCTGTTCAAGAACATCAAAATACACGAGAACATCCAGCTACAACTGCGGGCCGAGGCTTACAACGTGTTGAACCACCCAAACCCTGGTTATGGCGTGAACGTTAACGGCTATCTGCCGGACTACTTTACGGATGACGCGGGAGTGCCGCAATCGCGGTTCGCAGAAAACAAGGACATCACTTATTCCCGCCGCGTAGTGCAGGTCGGCGTACGTCTAAGCTTCTAAGCAAAAACAAACTGTAGTTGATTTTAAGGGAGAGCCAGGAATGGCTCTCCCTTTTTTTCGCTCTGGCCGGCGGGCGAGATCAGTCGACCAATGTAAAGTCGATTGTGCGGACTACTGTGCGAGACTGCTTGTCGGCTTGTGGGTCCGTCACGACAAGCGTCAGGAGTAGGCGTCCCGGCTGTGCTTTGCCAAGTCCGAATTGACCAATCCTTGGCAGTTGACCGTTCTGAACCGCATCGGTTACAGGTCGATCCGGTTCCTGAAACAGAATCTTGCTGCCCCGACTGATAATAATGTGAGACTGTAACTGTGTCTTGCCGTCACTGACCTTCGGATTGTAGATGATTGCCGCATATCGCAAGTCCTGCTTACGCGAGAGCTGTCGCAGGCCCGTGAGAGGTTCTGGTTTGGCCTGGTTGCCAAGAGCGGGGTCGACTGCGTAAAGAAACAGGCTGCTGACCGTAAGACGCTTCCTGGTAAGATCGGGGACTTCGAGAAATTGCGACATCGAACCCAGGCGGCCCGAGTCGGAATCGCGCACGACAGCGCGCAATTGATATTGGCCTGGAGCCAGAACTGCATGGCCGGCATAGCTAATTCCGTAAGCCGAGGCCCGCTTTTGATCCTCGGGTGAAAGACTAATGTTTACGGTCTGACTAAACCCGCCCTGCGGCTTGCCCAGGGTGTTGACGAGAAAACCGACTACGTCAAACGATCCGTGGTACTTACTGTCGCCTTCTTGCTTGAAGGTGAGTTGATTGGCGTCTATCAGGACATTGATGTCGATGTCGGCGCGATTATCCGGCAGAAAGCGGTACTGCAGCAGCCCGCTCACATCAATGTCGCGCTTAGCCAGCGGTGACATCACCGCTTTAAGGATCGCTTCTTCTTTGGTCTTCGGTTGCGCCGTAGGTTCATCCGCTTTGGCTATATAGCCGGCGCGCGTATAAACCTTTACTCCGGGGCGGTCGACTCTGATTTCCACCTTATGAAATTTGCTGTCGAATGACTCAGTGGGCGCGTAGGCAAGCAGATAGTAGCTACTCCTACTTAGTATTCGATTGAGACCTTCCTCGAAAGTGTTTGTGTTAAGCACCGAGACTCCGCCGGTGGCTGCCGCCAGGGTTTCGAGACCGAGATGCCCGCTTAATGTGTCCAGCGCGAGATTGTCGAACTCTGACATGTTCGGCGCGCGTCCGAAACTCGAGCCGCCACTTGCTCCACCCATGAGCGCACTGGTTGCCTCGTTTCCGGGATCGGTGAACAGCGACACGCCGCGGCTGGCCTTTAAGCCGCGAATATCCATTGTGTTGATGACGACGCCCGCGCGGCTGGCGCGGTCAGTGAGTTGTCTCAGCAGGAGGGAAACATTCGAGAGGTAAGTATTCGCTTCCGGGATCGTGGTTGGGACTCCATTTATCGTTATCTGCTTTTGAGTGTTTTCGTACAGCGGTAATCCGCCCGAGATCAGAACCAGACTCTTGCGACCTGGCAGCGCCTTCATGCTGTTAATTACCTCACCAGTGGTTTCCAGAGTAATCAAGGCGCGCAATCCCCTGGTCACACCTTCGTCCGTGCTGTCTATGTCAGGAACACCGGCGAGATTAGGCATTCCTATCGAGCCGGTGTCACCTGCAGCTGGAGACAGCGGCTGCAACTGCTGACTGTTACCTTCATTTCCGGGTAGGTTATTGAACGCCGAGTAATTATTCAGCACGGGCCTAATCTCATTGACGGCCCGGCGCAGAAGCTGCTTATCCGATGTGAACTGCTGTAAGAGACCGCGTCCTCCAACCACGCGCAGAATGGCAACCATGTCGCCCTCGCGCATCTGGTTATTGATGAAGCCGGTTAGTAGCTTACGCACCTCGACGATGTCCTGAAAGGGAATGGTGAGGTCATCCACGACGAAGGCAAACACACGACGCAGATCGGAAGTGGAAAGATTTCGCGCAATGTCCGGTTCGGCTGGTTGGCCATTAATTTTGATAGTACCTTCAATGCGCGGTGCTGAATCGCCATTAACAAACTCAAGAAATTTTACGTCCTGCCTTTTGCCGTTTTCATAGACCTTGAAGTCTTCGAGTTTCAGATCGGAAACAACCCGATCGCTTTTGTCCGTGACCACTACGTCGGTTTGCACCAGGTTCGTGGTAATTCGGATGATGTCTTCAGTGGCAGTTTCCTCCCGAGGTTTCTGCGGGGTCTCTGGTGTTTGAGCCATTAAGCCGCCGACAGCGAAAGTCGCCGCAAGTAAGAGCGTGAGAATTTTTTTCATGATTACTCCTGAATTCGTTATTAATCTGGACTAATGCGAGCTAGGCGCTCAGCGATCGGGGAAGAGCCGTGATTATAATTTATGTTCGCTGAACTTTGCTATGGCGCCGTCGGTAGCCGGACCGGGCTAAGCCGGATCGTCGTGCGCCCCTTTGCTTCCGCCGCTTAAGTTAGGGCGGCTGGGACGCCAATGTATGTCCAGCTCTCGGTTTGTGATGTTATGATGTGGCCGCTGACGCAGTTGATTCCCCAGACCACTTCGATCAGATCGAAAATTCATTAGGAACCAAATTGAAACTTGCTCGCGATGAACCGTGCGTCGATGCATAAAATCTTCGCCATATTATTTATTTGCCTTCCCTTGTCTGCGGTCGTGGCCACGGCCCAGACTGTAGATAACACCAGGCCGCCCGCGCAAGCGGATGACGTGCTGAAAGTCTTTACGGACTTGGTCCAGACCGACGTGATGGTCTTTGATAAGCAAGGACGCTTCGTCAAGGATCTTAAGCGCGAGGACTTTGCGCTGCGCATCGATGGAAAGCCTCAACCCATCGGATTCTTCGATCGCATACAGGCCGGCGCCGCTAATGAAGAGGCGCAATTGGCCGCCGCCCGTGGGACATCCGCCGTTTCAGCCACCAAGACCGGAGCCGCTCCGCTCGATCGCGGCCGGCCAGTTTTCTTTTTTATAGACGACATGCACATGAGTATCTCGAGCATGGGTCAGGCCCGAAAACTGCTCACGCGATTCATCGACCACGATCTAAAGCAGAATGACGACGCCGAAATCATCAGCGCGAGCGGGCGACTCGGGTTTCTGCAACAGTTAACTGATAACAAGACTGTGCTGCGCACGGCGACCCAGCGCCTGGTCGCTCGTTCAGGGGCGGCAAAAATGATACCGGGAACGCCGATGAGCGAATACCAGGCCCTGCAAATCGATCGCGGCGATCGGGACATAATGGGCTATTTCGCTGATCAGGTGATGGCGGAAACTCACATGACCAGCCGTTCTGCCGCGGAAGACGAAGTTGCCCGCCGGGCTGCGCTGATCCTGGAGCAGGCTGCGTCGTATACGACGACGACACTGGCGTCGTTGGATGGGCTGATTCGGACCTGCGCAAAGCTTCCCGGCCGGAAATTAATATTCCTGATCTCGGACGGATTTTTTATCGACACTCGCCACTCTGACACCACCGAAAGGATGCGATTGCTTACTTCGGCCGCCGCCCGGTCGGGTGCGGTCATCTACTCGATCGACGCGCGTGGATTGATTGCCACTCTAAGCGATGCGAGCACTCCGGTTGCGGTGGACACGACCGGCCGGCTGATACGCGGCGGTCAAGACGAAATCTTTTCCTCGCAGGATGGTCTCAATGCGCTGGCTCGCGATACCGGCGGCCGCGCGCTGTTTAATACCAACGACCTGCATATCGCGGTCGACAATGGACTCAAAGAAACGTCCAGCTATTACCTTCTGGCCTGGCGGCCTGAGCAGGCGGGAAATAGTGGCAGCAAGTTTCGTCGGCTCGAAGTCACCGTCGTGGGCAGACTGGATCTAACGGTGCGGGTTCGCCGCGGCTTTTTTGACCTCGAGCCCTCTCCCAACCCCGCCAGGCGCAAAGGATCGGCGGTCGGGAAAGACCCGGCTCAAACCGTCGAGGCCAGGCTTCGCGAAGCCATTGTCGCTCCCTATCCCGAGCGAGAAATCCCCGTCTCGCTAAGTTTGAATTACGTCGACACGGCAGATAAGGGGGCAGCGTTAACGGTTTCAATGATGGTACCCGGCGAGTTCCTTTCCTTTGACTCCGGCGACAATCAGTCGGCGCGGGTCGATCTGGCTGGAGCGCTGTTTGATGATCGCGGGCAATCGACTGCGCGTTTTGGAGAGCGAGTCACGGTGAACCCTGTCACGGGGACCTCGCGGGAGAGCAATCGGGAACTGACTTATGCGCACACAATCTTCCTCGGGCCAGGTCTTTACCAGGTTCGCGTAGCCGCGCGCGATCTCAAGAGCGAACACGTTGGTAGCGCTAATACCTGGATCGAAATACCTGATCTGTCGAACCGCAAACTGGCGCTCAGCAGCCTGCTTCTGGGCGAGCGCCTCCGATCTGAATTCACCAACGCGCCAATCCCAATCAGTTCTTCTCCCGACTCAGTACGTCTGAGCATTGCCAGACGCTTCAGTCGCAATTCATTTCTCCGCTATGTCGTCTTCATCTATAACGCCGCCCATGCGCCCGGCGGTCAGGCGCCGGATGTTGTCGTCCAGATGCAGGTATTAAGAGATGGCCAGCCCGTCGCCACTACCACGCTGAAAAAAGTTTCAAGCGACGGCGTAGATGATCTTCAGCGACTACCTTACGCGGCAGAACTTCCGCTGGAGGGATTTCCGGCGGGCCGTTACGTTCTGCTGTTCACCGCTATCGATCGCGTCGCTAAGACAAATGCCTCACAGCAGATTCGTTTCGAAATTGAATAGGCCGTGCCGTCGCTCTCCTGGACCGGCTCGATCCGCACACTCTTAAGTCGTGCCTCGGACTCCAAACCCACTCTGCGAAGACGGCTTTGCATTTCCAATTGATTGGGGTTCGATCCTAATTCTTGTCGCGGTGCGTTTCTGGCACTTAACCATCGTACGAGACTACTAACCTAATTGACTCAGGTGACGACGCTTCACATATTCGGAGTTTAATCCAAATTTATCAATAAGCGTCGCGTCAGCAAATTCAAAATTTCAGCAGAGGCTGCAGAAACCCGTAGTATCCGACAACGAGTCTCAGGCGGCACGTTTCTTGCAGAAACGGCTTCAAAGTCTGTTAGGAAAGTTGAAAGTAGAATAACTGATCACTGACTTTGCAGACCGAGTCAGCCAAGATTTTCCGCTTTGGGGCAACATTGCTCCCCCAAGCCAGAACCAAAACCGACAAAGGAGCCCTTCATGAAAAGATTGTTCTTTACCCTGCTAATGGCCTGCCTTGTTCCCGTCGCGGCATTAGCTCAGTCCAGCACGGGAAACCTGGTTGGTACTGTTTCAGACGCCAGCGGCGTCATACCCAACGCGTCTGTTGTCATTAAAGACAAGCAGACTGGGAAAGAGAGAACGGTACAGACCACCGGTCAGGGAGGTTTCACGGTCGTCGACCTTGATGTCGGCACTTATAACGTGACAGTTACCGCCCCCGGCCATAAAACACACATCTCGACCGACGTGAAAATTGACGTCGGCAAGGAATACTCGTTGCCCGTTGTAATGGAAGTCGGCGAGGTTTCAGAAAACGTAACAGTCGTAGCCGGCGCTGACATTATCAATACGACCAACGCCGAGCTGGCCACCAACATCGGCCCGCGTCAGTTGTTAGAGCTGCCGCTTCTGACCCGTAACCCTTTAGCGCTGATTCTCACTTCGGCAGGCACCGCATCGAATCCCTCCCAAAATACGTCGATCAATGGACAGCGCACTTCATCGACGAACATTGTTCGCGATGGCGTCAACATTAATGACAATTTCATTCGCTCCAACGCGACAGACTTTGCACCCCAGCGTCCTTCGGTCGACGACATCGGCGAATTTACTATCTCGTCGCAGAACTCAGCCGACGCCGGTTTCGGTGCCGCACAACTTACTTTGGCGACACCGCGCGGCTCGAATGGGTTTCATGGTTCGCTCTTTGAGTACAACCGCAACTCATATTTTGCCGCCAACAGCTTTTTCAATAATGCGACCGGCATTTATGCCGCAAACGATCCACTGGTCGTGGCGGGGATAAAGACGGCCGGAACTGCTAAGAATCCGCGTCCCTTCCGCAACCGAAACCAGTTTGGCGGCAAGGCTAGCGGTCCAATCCTCAAGAATAAACTGTTCTTCTTCGGTTATTACGAAGGCTTGCGAGACCGGGTCACGGCGAACAAGTTGACCACGACTTTGTTGCCGGCGGCTTTGACTGGCGGCTTCACTTACAATCGAGCAGATAACGGCGCCTTGCAAACGGTTAACATTCTTAACCCGGCCTTTGGCACTGGCATCACGACGATCGACCCCACGGTCCAGGCGAGGATTTTAGCGAGGCTTCCGCTTGGGAATACCACCGAATCAGGTGACCTTCGTAACACCAACGGCTATCGGTTCAGCCAGCAGGCTAACCAGGATCGCAACAGTTTCACGACGCGCATCGATTACGACATCAGCAGTAACCACTCGATCTATGGCGTCTACAATCACGTAAAAGAAGGCAACCTCCGGACGGACATTGATAACTCGTTCAATCAAGTTCCGCTGGCAACCCAACCGTCAACCAACAACTTCATTTCGCTGGGGTACCGGGCAACATTCTCCCCGAAACTCACCAACGAGCTGACTGGCGGAACGTATAAGAGCGTACCGGTCTTCCACAGCTCCGAGGCCGCGAAGACGAACAACTTCATCATCCCGACGCTGGTTACCAACCCGGAAGTAACCTTTCTGGATCAGGGACGTACGGTAAGAACTACGAATCTTAACGACAACGTCACATATCTAATGGGTAACCACTCCCTGCGATTCGGCGGCCAGTTCCAGAATGTGAACATTAAGTCGTTCAACGACGCGGGTATTACTCCGACGTATACCCTCGGCACCAACATCAACACTCCGCAGATTTCCACTGCTCAGTTCAATACCGCGGCGCTTTTCCCAGGCGGCGTACCGACGGCACAGCGGGCGACGGCGAACTCTCTGCTCGCCTTACTCGGCGGAATAGTCAGCGCTGGATCTGCGACGTTCAATGTTACCGATGCGACCAGCGGATTTGTACCAAAAGCGACGGCGGAAAGAGATTTTGCTTTCAAACAGTACGGCGCATATTTTTCTGATCAGTGGCGGGTAAGGCCGAGTCTGACGCTAAATCTGGGGATCCGTTATGACTACCAGACGCCGCTCAAAATGACGAACGGTCTGGCTCTTGAGCCAATCATCGCTCCGGGACAAAATCCGATCGATGCCGTTTTAAATCCAGCGGGCGTATTTCAGTTTGTCGGCGGCAACGTTGGCAAGCCTGGCGTTTTCAACTTTCCGGACCGGAACAACTTTGCTCCAATCCTGGGCCTCGCATGGGCGCCACGCTTCAAGGAAGGCATGATGGGCAAGCTGTTCGGGGAAGGCAAAACCGTGATCCGCGCCGGCTACCGAATGGACTATGTTAATGACGAGGCGGTGACCGCTCCAAATAATGCCCTGGCAAATAACTCAGGGCTGCAACTTGGTTCGAACGTAATCAACCCTCTAACCGGGACAGCGACGCTTAACAATCGCGTTAGCGCCCTGCCCGCGATTCCGGTGCCCACCTTCGTTAACAACCGGACGTTCCTCCTGAATAATCAGGCCAATGCGCTTCAGGGAGCAGCGTTTGCGGTTGATCCGCACATTCAGGTGCCGCGTACGTCGGAGTATTCGTTCGGCATTACGCGCGAGATTGGGTTCAATTCCGCGCTCGAGGTTCGCTATGTCGGCAGCCGCGGCAGTAATTTGACCCGCGCTGCCGACTTCAATCAGGTCGACATCCGGGCCAACGGCTTTGGCGCCGACTTTAATCGCGCGATCAACAATTGCCGGGCACAGGGTGCCACCCTGCCGGGAACTGGCGATCCGCTTTTCCGCTGCACCAATGCCGGCTTTAACGCGACAATACCGGGCAGCGTGCCGCTAACGGTTTTCCCGAATCTTGGCGGTGGCGGATTATTGACCAACAGCACGATTCTCGCCGGCATTCAGGCGGGAACACCCGCGGATCTCGCGGTCACCTACATCATCAACGCCTTGACCGGGTCGGTGAAGTTCAACGCCAATCCAAACATATTTGTGGCGGACGTGATAAACAACAACGCGTTCTACCGCTACAATTCTCTCCAGGTGGAATTGCGCCGCCGGTTCGCAAAGGGATTGTGGTTGAATGCGAACTACACGTTCTCGAAGGAACTGACCAACGCTCAGGGCACAAGTCAAACACGAGTCGAGGCCTTGCTGGATAACCTGCAACCGAACCTTGAGAACTCGCGCGCTGACTACGACCAAAGCCAGGTCTTTAACTTTTCCGGAACTTACGACTTGCCCTTCGGCAAAGGAAAGACTTGGTTAAGCGGTGGCAACTGGCTCGATCGCCTGGTAGGCGGTTGGGAAGTTACTTCGATCGTTCGCGTATCAACGGGAGCCCCGGTAAGCCTCGTGGACGCCCGCGGCACGCTTAACCGAGCGGCTCGTTCCGGTCGCCAAACGGCGCAGACTAACCTGACGACGGCCCAGATCAAGGCCCTGGCCGGAGTCTTCAGAACGCCGAACGGGATTTTCTTTATCAATCCCACGGCCGCTAATCGAAACGCCGACGGTTCCATTACCGGCACGCAAACCGGTAGAGCCGCCAACGGCTTTGCGACTACCTTCGCTGGCCAGGTCTTCTTCAACGATGACCCGGGTACAACCAGCGGATTGGAACGCGCATTCCTTAATGGTCCCAGGGTTTTCACTCTCGACAGCTCAATACTCAAGCGCATTCGAATCAACGAGCGCATGAGCGTCCAGCTTCGCGGTGAGTTCTTTAACATCCTGAACCACACAGCGTTCGCCGTTGACAGTCAGTTCTACAGTATTAACAGTACGAACTTCTCTCGTATTACGAGTCTGGCGGCGAATCCTCGTATCATGCAGTTTGCAATCCGATTTGAATTCTAAATCGTTACTCAAACTGTCTGTTTGACCTGGGGCGTTGCTCTTCCGGAGTGACGCCCCTTCTTTTTCATATTGACTAGTTCATTGTCTATACCTAAGATGCGACCGACCTGGCATCAGCTCTATGAACTAACCGTAAGGAGCCTCTTAACATGAAGTTTAATCTACCCGCCCTTCTGCTTAGCGGCGTCGTGCTTATCGGCGCCTTCAACCCCGCCAGAGTCGCCGATGCAGTCGGCGCCGCCGACAAGCTGAGCGTTGAAGAAATTGTCAGCAAGCATCTCGAGTCTATCGGCACTGCCAGCGCCCGCGCCGCTGCGGGCGGGAGAGTGATCGGTGGTACCACTCAGGTTACCTTTCGCTCCAGTGGTGTCGCGCAAAGTGACGGCGGTGCGGTGCTGGCATCCGAGGGAATCAGGAGTATGGTCACCATGAAGTTTTCGTCGTCGCAGTATCCGTACGAGAAAATCGGGTTCGACGGAAACAAAGTGACCGCGTATCAGTTACCCGGGGCCATGTATTCAAGTCTCGGGAGCTTCGCCCGCGCCAATCCGGAAATGCTCAAAGACGGTTTGATTGGCGGTACGCTATCGTCGGCATGGCCCCTGTTGGATCTTTCGACTAGGAAGGCTAAGTTGGAATCCGTCGGGACTAAGAAGGTAGATTCTCGGCAGTTGGTCGAGATTAGATACCTCCCGCGGGGTGGCTCTGACCTCAAGATTAGCCTGTTCTTCGACGCCAATAGTTTCCAACACGTCCGCACTGTGTACGAGAAAGTAATTTCTGCTCAGATGGGACGAACGGTGGACCAATCAGCCCGTATGAGCGAAACTCGATACCGGCTCGTGGAGGAGTTCTCTGACTTCAAGACTGAAGGTGGAATGACCCTCCCCCACACCTATAAGATCCACTTCGAGCAGCAGGGCGCAAGCACTCAAATCTCAGACTGGGTAATGACGTTGGTGAAATTCGCCTTCAATCAACACATGGGAGCCGGCGACTTCGACGTTAGCGGCGAGTAAGTACACCGAAAGCCAGACCAGAACTTCGGGCGTTGCTCGCTTGCGGGCCGCGCCCGATTTCTTTGGCGCCGGCCGGCCGGCAGTAGTTGTCCTGTCATGAGGCCACTTTCAGGACACCATATGCCGAGCAATGAAACCTCGGAATTGAGCGTGAGGTGTGGAAGGACACCGCTCTCTCCGTCGGGTACGTCGGCAATCGTGGCGTGGCTCTGAAGCCCGCAATTGACCCCAAGGCTTGATTCAATTTCCTAAAACGAGGATCATTCCCTGCCAATGAATCTAAGCAGCAGCGAACTCGCCCTGGCCCCCTTGGGAGCAGGCGATCTGATCGATCGGGCGGTGCGCCTCTATCGCCGTCATTTCTTAACTCTGATCAGCATCGCCGCGCCGCCAGTGCTCATCTCTGCTCTGGGTTCGACGATCACAACGATTGCCTGGCGGGAACTCACCACCACGGGCAGCGACCTTAACATGGCGCTTTACGTGCTCATATTAATGGCCGGCATCGCCATCGTAATTTCCGGATCACTTTTTAGCATCATCGTCATGGGCGGAGCGACGCGCACCCTGGTGGCCCATCTACTATGGAGCGAACCGGTAACCGCGCGCGCAACTTACCGCGCGGTGAAGTCGCGCTTTTGGGGACTGCTGGGAGCCAGCGTGTTGGTGGCGTTATGGCTGGCGTTTGCCGCGCTGCTCGGCTTCATGGCTTCGATGATGGTCTTCGCCGTTGCGGCCGCCGCCCTCGCCTTCGCATCGCTGGTTTCGGGCTGGCTAGCCGTAATACTTTGGGTGCTGGGCACGTTCGCGGCAATTGCCGCCGGTGCGATCCTCTTTTTCTTTTTGGCAGGCCGCATGGCCTACGTGCCGCAGGCTATGCTGGTAGAAGGCAAAACCGTCTTTGCAGCTATCGGCCGCAGCTTCTCTCTGGCCAGCGGCAACGTCCGCCGTTTGATGGCGATGACGCTCTTCACGTCCTTCGGTACCTACTCTGCCCTGATGCTTCTAATGATCCCTCTGGGATGGTATGGCTATTTGAACGGCGTGAATGTGTCGCCGTTCGGCAGCACCTGGCCCACGTGGTATGCGATCGGCTATCAGGTGATTCTGCAATGCAGCCATATCATGCTCGCGCCTATCTGGATGCTGGGATTTTCCCTCCTCTATGTTGACGAGCGCGTGCGCCACGAGGGCTATGACATTGAACTGATGGCGGCGCGTCAGCTTCCGGAAATGCCAACGTTGCCGGGTGTCGTCTCGCCTTTCGCACCCGCGCTGGTCACCGGTCGCGCGCCCAGGTTTGTGCCGCCGCCGCTTAATCCGGGCCCGCCCGGATCTGTTTTGGGTCTAAGTTAACCAGTCGAACATGCAGCCAATTCCCAAACTCGTATTCAGGGCACTCACTATTTCATTTGTAGTGCTCTTACTGCTGGCCGCGCGCGCCGGCGCTGCGACCCTGGCCGACTACCGGCACAGAGTTTCCGAAGCAATCACGGTGATTGAGCAGTTAAAAGCCTCTTACGATGACGAAGATCTGTCCCAACGAGAGCACCTGGTAAACACGAGCGTGGCTCGCATTCGCGAAGCTTTACCCGCCAGAGAAACTGTCCTGCTCAACGCCCAAAGCATTGCCGTCGACAATACCTGGCTGCAGGAAGCACTGCGGGATTATGAGAAGACCAACAGCATTACCGCGCCGCGCGCGGAAGCCCTGGCACGAATTGAAGAGCGTTTGCGCGCCCTCGATGAACGACTGGCAGAAGCGCAACGGGGAAAGATCGTCGCGAATGATAAAGACAGCGACAAAGGAAGGCTGGCAGAGATTCTGCGCCGGTCTGACTTTAACAAGCCGGCTGAAGCGGAAGACAGCGCCCTCGGCCGCCTCTGGGACAGATTCCTGCGCTGGCTTTTCGGCTTGTTCGGCAAAGCAAAGCCGATGACCCCGAGCGGTTCGCCTTTCCTCTCAACTATCGCGCAGATTGTGATTGTCGCTGCTTGTCTGGGCGCAATAGCATTCTTCATCTGGAAACTTGGCCCAAGGTATTTCAGCAACCGGCGGGGCCGTAAGAAACCTAAGCGTGAAGTGCGGATTGTTCTGGGCGAGCGGCTTGAGGCTGATCAAACTTCCGCGGATCTTCTGGCGCAGGCTGAGGCGTTGGCGCGCAGTGGTGATCTGCGGGCGGCTATCCGCAAAGCTTACATTGCTCTCTTGTGCGAGCTTGGCGATCGCAAGATCGTTAGTCTGGCTCAGCACAAAACAAATCGCGATTACCTGAATTCGGTGCGCGAAAGAACGGGCCTATACAACTCGATGCGCCAGCTCACCAGCAGTTTTGAACTTCATTGGTATGGCTTCCGGCCGGCAGGGGAAAACGATTGGACTGAATTTCGCAGCCGTTATCAACAGGCCCTGAAAGCGAGCGGGGGATAGGAATCCAGGCACTTCTAAGATTTGTATGCGTCAACGCCTCGTAATCATTATCGCGCTGATCGTCGTGGTCGTGGTGTTGGTTTTGCTCAACGCCGCGTCATACGTGCGGGTTGGGCGCACCGCGGACTCGGAGGCATATCCGGACAGATCTACTCTGAATGCCGGCCCGACCGGGACCCGCGCGCTTTACGATTTTCTGCACGAATCCGGTTATCAGGTAGCGCGCTGGCGCGATTCGACGGCTTCATTGCTGAGCTTCAGTGGGCCGAAGCCGGCTACGATCGTGGTGATCGGCCGTACTCTCGTTCCTTTTTCGGATTCCGAAAGGAAGGAACTCTTGCACTGGGTGGCGCGCGGCGGGCGGCTGGTGATCATCGATCGCAACCCTGACCACAACTTGTTGCCCGCGTCCGGTGACTGGGCGATCAGATCGCATGTGACGAGTTTCCCCTGGAACGACATTGACCCGACCAATTTTGAGCAGATGACTACCGGCGTAAAGCCGGCGCTGCCTTCTCAACCAACGTTGGCGGCACGCGACGTCGAACAGATACTTCCATCCCGTTTCGCCGCAAAGATCACCGTCGCCCCTACTAAGATTGTCGACCAGAAGAGCAACGGCAAAGACCACGCCAACGGCGGCGACACTGAAGAATCGTCAGACGATTCCGAGTCATCGGAAGCTCCTTCGCCCGAGACCGGCGGCTCAGGTTCATCACCTATTAAGACCGACACCCAAAAAGTTTCACCCGCGCCGGTCGTGAATTTCGCCGGAGAAAACGGCGCGCTGCTGGTTGAATATCCGCACGGCAACGGACGCATCGTGCTCGTTTCCGATCCTTTCATCTTTGCCAACAACGGGATCAGCCGCGCTGACAATCTGCAGTTTGCTGTTAATGTAATCGCCGGCAACGGCGGCCTGGTGGCGTTCGACGAATTTCATCAGGGCCGCTCAGCCACGCATAATGCGTTGATTCAATATTTCGCCGGCACGCCGGTCCTGGCGATTTGTGGGCAGCTCGCCTTGATCGGGTTGATGGTGATCTGGTCTCGCGGAAGGCGCTTCGCGCGTCCGCTGCCTTTGCCCCAGGTTGATCGGCGATCGAGTTTGGAATTCGTCGCGTCCATGGCCGAGCTGCAACAGCGCGCACGGGCCCACGATCTGGCTTTGGAGAATATTTACGGCCGGGTGCGCCGCGTGCTGGTGCGTCATGCCGGCCTGAATCAAAGCAGCCCGCGCGCAGAAATCGCGACCCGCGTCGCCGCACGATCCGGGCTCAACCGTGAAGCGCTCGAAGCGCTGATGCGAAACTGCGAAGATGCGATCAACGGGGCGCCCACTAATGCGAAAGAAGCGCTGCGAATGGTAAGACAACTGCGTCAGATCGAATCGAGGCTCGGCCTGAGAGCGCGTGAGCGCGATACCAGGCAAGCAGCGGATAAGGTTGACCTCTGATCTCGAATTTCAGATCTCAGATCTTAAATCTCAAATTGGAAAACTAAAACATGCCTGAATACCTCTCGGCCACAATCGCATACATTCAAAACGAGCTGCGCAAAGTCATCGTGGGCCAGGACGAGCCCATCGAACAGATACTGGTCGCGCTGCTGGCTGAAGGCCACGCTCTGATCGAAGGCGTTCCCGGAACGGCGAAAACGCTCACCGTGAAAACGCTGGCGCGCATCGTCAACGCGGGCTTTGGCCGCATTCAGTTCACGCCCGACCTGATGCCTTCGGACATCACCGGCACCAACGTCTTCAACATGGGATCGTCCAGCTTCAGTCTGCGACGCGGACCTGTCTTTACTGACATCCTGCTGGCCGATGAAATCAATCGCACGCCCCCGAAGACACAGGCCGCGCTGCTCGAAGCCATGGAAGAACGGCAGGTGACGATCGACGGCGAGTTGTATCCACTCTCACCCATGTTCACCGTGCTGGCGACTGAAAATCCTATCGAGTACGAGGGAACATATCCCTTGCCGGAAGCTCAACTCGATCGTTTTCTGCTCAAGATTCTGCTGGCCTATCCTTCTGCCGACGAAGAGCATCAGGTCGTGGCGCGCTGGGATGCCGGCTTTAACGCGCGGCGTTTGGATCAGGTCGACATCCAGCCGCTGGCGGAAGCGGACGCCATCCCGCGATGTCGCGCCGAAGTTCGCGCGATGCGCGTCGAGCCGGGCGTGCAGCGTTACATCGTCGACGTAGTGCGCCGCACTCGCGATCATCCGGCGGCGCATTACGGCGCCAGTCCGCGCGCGGCGGTCGCGTTGCTTTTGTGTGCGAAAGCGCTGTCTGCTATTCGCGGACGAGACTTCTCGACCCCCGACGATGTGCGAGACATCGCGCGCCCTGTGCTGCGACATCGCGTGACGCTGAGAGCGGAAGCCGAACTTGACGGCGCCACACCGGATTCGGTGATTACGGATATTCTGCAGAGCGCTGAAGTTCCGAGGTAGGAACTGTCTTGCCTTTCACAGACTCGCATGCGAGCATGAATGAACCTTCGGAGGGACAATCGTGCGAGACACTTACAGAGCGATACTCAGAGGAGACCGATTAGAGTGGACTGACCCGAGTCCCCTCGACCTCAATCCGGAACAACCCGTTGAAGTAACCATTCTTGAACAGCCGGAGCAGACTGCAAATCGAGGCAGACGGATGGCTGAGGCGCTGGAGAAGCTAGCCGCGAGCGATGCCTTTTCCGAAATATCCGATCCGTCAGAATGGCAGCGTGAGATTCGCAAAGATCGTCCGCTTCCAGGACGTGACGTGTGATGCTCCTCGACAGTAATATCATCATCTACTCTGCCAAACGTGAGTATGCCGAACTGCGACGTTTCATGGCGAATAACGCTTATTCGGTTTCGGCAGTTAGTGTCATAGAAGTTCTTGGCTATCATCTCCTGCGTGACAATCAACGGCAGTATCTCATCGAGTTTTTTAGGGCTGCAAACGTCCTGAAAATCTCTGACTCAGTCGTTAACGAGGCCGTAGAGCTTCGACAGACAAAGCGAATGGGCTTGGGCGATGCTATCGTCGCCGGAACAGCTTTGGAGCATCGGCTTCCGTTGGTCACGAGAAATATTGGAGACTTCAGTTGGATCCAAAATCTCGATCTCATCAATCCCTTCGAATCGCCGGAGTTACTGGGACCAGAGTCTAGCTAGCTTCGCTAGTATGCGCTTTACCTTTACCAAACTCTTCTACGTCCTTCTCGCCGTCGGCTTGGTGCCGCTTTCGCTCTCGTGGAACCGGCCGATGTTGCGTTGGGTGGCGCTCACTTACGACCTCGCTTTGATTGCGCTGGCGATTTTTGATGCCACGAATAGTAAGTTGCCGGCGAAAGTCAGCATTGCGCGACACTTTGGCGGCCGCTTTGCTGTCGGCGCTGAAACCCAAGTGCGTGTGGAAATTGCAAACCATCTTTCTCGCGACATCTCACTGATAGTCAAAGATGAATTTCCGCCTCAGATGCAATTGTCCGCAGCGCGTGAAGCGCCGGTAGAAGTCGAAGCCCAAACCAGCGCGTCGCTAATTTACGGTCTGACTCCACCGAAGCGAGGCCGCTTCGAATTCGGTTTGGTGGCCGTGCGTTATCTTTCGCGTCTGCGTTTGGTGTGGACCCAAACACGCATGGGCGCGCCCGTTGCCGTTAAGGTTTACCCGAACATGAGACGGGCGCGCGAAGCCGAGTTGAGAGCGCTGGGCGCGCGTTCGTTTGTCGCAGCGCGACGCAAGTCACAATGGCGCGGCGAGGGACGAGACTTTGAGTCGCTTCGTGATTATGTGCGCGGCGACGAGCGGCGCCACATCTCCTGGACGGCGACGGCGCGGCGCGGCAAGTTAGTTACTCGCCAATACCAGATGGAACGCGACCAGACGATTCTGATCGCGCTGGACGCCGGGCGTCTGATGACGGCGCGCATCGAAAACGAAACGAAACTGGATTCCGCCGTGCATGCGGCGCTGGCGTTGATGTCCGCGGCCGCGCGCGCCGGCGACAATGCGGGCCTGCTGGTTTTCAGCCGCCGTATACAGGCTTATTTGCCGCCGAAACGTGGGGCCGAGCATCTCGACGCCGCGCTGGAGGCTCTCTATGCGATCGAACCTGAGATGGTGGAACCCAGCTACTCCCGGGCTTTCGAGTTTATCGCCGCGAACAGCCGGCGGCGCTCGTTGGTCGTTGTCCTAACGGATTTGGTTGATGAAGAAGGTTCGCGTGAGTTACTGACGTCTTTGAAGCTCTTGCGGCCGCGCCATCTGCCCCTCGTCGTCACGATCGCCGATCGTGATTTGAAAGCAGTGGTCCGCGAGACACCGCAGGATGAGCGCGAACTGTTCCGGCAGTCTGTCGCGGAAGAGATCATCCACCTGCGCGAAGCGGCTTTGCGTTTGGTTGAAGCGCAGGGTGGCTTAGCTCTGGACGTAACGGCCGCGGCCTTGGCGCCGAAGTTACTCGAAACATATTTGAGAGTTAAGGAGCGCGGGCTGCTTTAATTCGACCGGATCGTTTAGAAGCGGGCTACCGCCCGCCCTGTTTGGAAATGAGTCCGAAGGGCGGGCGTTAGCCCGCCTCTAAACCGCTAAGGTGACCGATCGTCTCTTCCCGCCAACAACAGATACGAGTACAGCGCGATCCCGGTGAGGACGCCGATGCTGATTTTGATGATGGCGGGTATCGGCTGAGGCGAAATAAAGCCTTCGATAATTCCCGCCACCACCAGCAAGGGAACGCAACCGACAATCAGACGCACGGCTTCCATGCCGCGCGATTTGAGCGCATCGCCGCGAGAGAGATCGCCGGGCATCAATAGCGAAGTACCGATCAGGAGTCCGGCGCCGCCGGCGATGAAGATGCACGACAGCTCGATCACGCCATGTCCCACCACGAAGCTCAGGAGCTCGTTTCCAAAACCGGCTCGATACGTGAGCGCGACGATCGCGCCAAACATCGCACCGTTGAATGCCATGAGGTACAAAGTGCCAATGCCGAGCATCGCTCCCAGAGCAAACGCATAAAACGTCACCCGAATATTATTGGTGAAAATCTGCGTCGAGCCGATCTGATTGGCTTCATTCAGTTCTTCCCACCAGTGCGTTCGAGCATTGATAACTGATTCGCGAAAGAACGGGCTAATTCCCGCGAACTCAGAAAAGTCCGGATCGTGGCGCGTGCCAAAAAACGCAATCGCAGTGAACAAAAGAAAGACGCCGAAAGCTGTGGCAGTGTAACGCCATGTCCGACGAAACGACTGCGGAAAATCTCGGGCGAAGAAGTCGCGGATTCGCTGTCCGCCCTGCGCATCGGCCCTGTAAATACGGCCATGAGCGCGAATTACCAGGCTGTTAAGATAGTTGACCAGGCGCGGGTCGCGCGATTCGGCGCGCGCAATCGCCAGGTCCGAAGCGGTCCGCCGGTAGATGCGGCCCAGCTCGCGCACCTCTTCGCGATGCAACCGCCGTAGCGTCATTCGATCGAGAAGTTCCAGCAGCTCCTCGAGCCTTTGCCAGACGGTCTTGCGCTCATCGATGAAACGATCAATCGGCATTTTTGATTGCCAATTGCCGATTGCCGATTGCCAATTTAGCTTCCCTGATAATTCGATCCTGTTAGAATATTTCGTCCAACGGACGGAACTGATCAATCGGCAATCGGCAATCAAAAATCGGCAATGCTAGTTGAGTGTGTACCAAACTTCAGTGAAGGCCGCAAGGGCGAGACGGTGGAACGCATTGCGCGGGCGATCGAATCGGTCAAAGGCGCTACCGTGCTGAATCGCCATCTCGACTCAGATCACAATCGATCCGTAATCACCTTTGTCGCTCGACCTGAGGTGGTAGTTGATGCAGCGCTGCGCGCGGTGGCCACCGCGGCCGAGCTAATCGATCTACGTAAGCACGCCGGACAACATCCGCGCATCGGCGCGACTGACGTTCTCCCGTTCATTCCAGTGAGCGGCATCAACATCAATGAATGCGTCGCCCTCGCCCATGAAGCCGGTCGGCGCATTTGGGACGAACTCAGGATCCCGGTTTATTTTTACGAGCGCGCGGCGCTGCGGCCCGATCGCGTCCGACTCGAAAATGTGCGCGGTAAAGGGTTCGAAGAATTGCGTGAAGAGATTCGAAACGATCCTGCCCGCGCGCCGGATGTGGGAGAGCCAAGGCTGCACGAAAGCGCCGGCGCAATCGCCGTCGGAGCGCGGCCATTCCTGATCGCTTTCAACGTCAACCTTCGTACTCAGGAAGTCGGCATTGCCCGGCGTATCGCCCGCGTTGTTCGGGAACGCGATGGCGGATTGCCTTTTGTGAAGGCGCTCGGCTTTGAATTGCAGTCTCGCGGGATGGTCCAGGTCTCGATGAACCTGATCGATTACGAACAAACCACCATCGCGCGAGCTTTTGCAGCGGTGCAGCGAGAAGCGAGCCGCCTGGGCGTGGAAATCGCCGGGGCTGAAATGGTCGGCCTGCTGCCGCGCGCCGCCCTCGACCGCAGTGCGCCTTACTTTCCCCTCCTGGAAAACTTCCGCGAATCTTTGGTGCTGGAGACGCTGCTGGAGACGGCCGAGAGCAATCGGAAGTGACCGCAGAGGCGCCCTGACTTAGGTCTGCGATTGGTTTCAGACACCGACTGAAAGAATCTCTGAATCAGTACTTTCGGCGCGTAGCGTCGATATGAGTTTAGCCCGGCCTTTCAAGGCCGGGAGAGGCCGACGCAGTATTCTCGTCGCGTAGCGACGCCTGAAGTCACTGTAAATTCAATCGTCGCTACGCGACAAGACCGGCAAACGATTTGATCCCGACGTTGAAACGCTGGGCTAAACTCACACCGACGCTTACGCGTCGAAGATCTTGATCAGTGGTTCCTGGAGTCCAGGACACTTGATAACGCCGAGATCCATCTCAAGTACAAACTAAGTGCTGGACAGGTGGCCCACCTTTGTTTATTATGTTCGCCCGCCTAAAAGCGGTTCTCCACTTTGCGCTGGCCACCGCGGCCAGTTTTCCAGTTAGCCAACGGATCGCGTGCTGTTCGTCGCCACCCGCCCGGCGCCGGTGACGACCCCCTCGACGATCAATCACGGAGGTTAGTTATGCTCAGAATGGGAAAGAATCCAAGCGAAGAGAAGAGTCAGACGCAAACCGACACGGACAGCTACTCAACCCGCAGTTATTCACCTTATCAAAGCAATGAAACGCCAGCGCGACCGGCGCCTGAGCCCGCGTCGTCGCCCAAGGCTGTGACTGAAAGCGAAACGATCGCCAGAGAGATAAAAGATGGATCGCTCAGCGGTTTCGTCGGCAGCGGCACGGTCATCACCGGCGAAGCGTCGTTTAAATCCATGCTTCGCGTTGACGGGCGGTTTTCGGGCCGCATCACTTCGGGCACCGGCACCCTGATCGTAGGCGCGGGTGGCCAGGTCGATGCAAACATCGAAGTTTCCGTAGCCATGATTCATGGTGTGGTGAACGGCGACATCATTGCCGGCCAACGCATTGAGTTGGGCCGGGCCGCGAAACTAAGCGGTAATATTCAGACTCCTTCGCTGGTGATCGAACAAGGCGCGGTCTTTGAAGGAAGCAGTAAGATGGTCCAAATGAAGACTGCCACCGCCCCCAAAGTAGAGCGCAAGGACAACGTGCTTGACGCTTCCAAGCTCGACGCCGTCAAAGTTGATGGGTCGAAGAAGGCGGAAGACGGATCTAATAGCAAACCCGCGAGCATAAGCGCCGTGGCCAGCTAATCGGAAGTCTAACAAATCACCCGGCGCAATTTGCCGTAAGGTCTAAAGGGGCGGACTTAATTGTCCGCCCTTTTTGTTTTGATGAGGACAGGCCCCTTCATTCTTTGCGCGGGTGGCACTGACTTCATAAGGCCGGCCGCTCCACCCGGCACGACGTTCCTTCCGATGCCATCCACGTTGGCATCGAGCCCGCGACAATTTTGCACGCACGCGCTACAATTCCGAAACCCTCGAAACTCGATCATGCAAACCGGAAAATTTCGAAAGACGCTGTGCGCCGGGCTTTTTGTCTTTGCCTCAGTAACAACTTCGGCCGCGCAAAAGATGTCTCGCGCGAATAGCCCTACTGAGATTCCGGCCAAAACGATGCTGCGCATCCTGCGGGCCGAAGACGAGCGTCGTTGGGATCCGAACTGGAGCCTCCTGTTAGCAGCCGTGGACCCGAACACACGCCAGCGCGCGGCGCTCGCCCTGGGACGCATCGGCGATGAGCGCGCCCTGCTGACCCTGTCTGCAGCACTTAAAGCAGATAAAGACCTCGACGTGCGTCAAATGTGCGCTTTCGCGATCGGCGAGATCGAGTCACCTCTGGGCGCCGAAGCGCTGATCGCCCTGCTGGATGACACCCGTGAACCTGGAGAAGTCCGTGCTCGCGCGGTCGAGGCTCTGGGAAAGATTGGGGCCGTTTTGTTAAGCAACGCGTCGGCGCCAGCCGGACAGACTGCGCCGCCAAAGGTTGAAGACAAGGCACTGACAAAGATCAGGACGGCGATAATCGACGCGTTGAAATTTGAGGCGGGAAGACGTTCAGCGCCGAATCGTTCAACGATTCTGCTTGGTTTGACGGCTGCCCTGCGCGTCCGGCCCGATGGAGCCTGGCCGGTAATTGTAAAGTTCCTCGGCCACTCTGATCCGCGCATTGTCGCCGACGCCTTGAATACAATGGCTCGCTTAGGTCTGAAGGACGACAACGATCAGGTGCGGCAGTTGCTAAATCACAGTGAGCCGATTGTCCGAGCCAATGCCGCGCGCGTGATCGGAGCCGCTGAAGACAAAGGTGCGTTCGATGCTTTGCTCGGGCGCGCTATGAATGATAACGACTTGCGGGTGCGTGTTAGTGCGATTCGGGCTTTGGGAAGTTTGAAGGATTTGCACGCTGTTGGACCACTTGTTCAGCGCGGCAATTCGCTGATGGCTTCCTTCTCGTCTGCGCAGAATGAACTGCTTGAAATTGCCGCGACGCTGGGGCGATTACTGCCGAACAGTGCTAATGAAGGCGCTGTCGCGTTTCTGCAGAAGATGCACATCTTGACGAAGGGCGAGGCAGTTGAAGTTGAGATCGCGTTAGCGAGGATCGTCCCCGGCATTTTTCAGAATGAGGTCTTAAAACCAGGCGCAAATTGGCGACAGGCTTCGCGACGAGCGCAGGGACTCGCAGCGATCCGAGATGTTATTACCGGAGCAGCGACGGGGAGCGCCGGCGATACTGCCTTGAAGAGAGCGCAGATGGAACTGGCGGGCATGCTCCACCGTTCGACCACGCCGGCGTTTGCACTACCGGATATCTTGCAGGCGTACGGGAGCTTCAAATCGCCCGACACCAGCGAAGTCGCGCTGAGTCTACTGCGAAACTCGGATGTAATGGTTCGCGCGTCGGCCGCTGAACTGCTCGGCGAGCAAACAGCCAACGAAGCAAACACTCGGGCGCTAATCGCCGCACTGATGGTTGCGCAACGCGATCAGGACTTGAACGACGCCGCGCTGGCGATTCTCGACGCGCTGGCTAAGCAGAAGAGCGCGACCGCGAATGACGCGATCAAGTCGGCGCTTGATTCATCCGATCATCTGATTCGCCGTCGGGCAGTCATGCTGTTAAAGACGAACGGCGTTGGTGACTTTTCAAATCGCATTGGCACGGTCAAGACTCGCAACACCGAACTGGACTACCGGAGGGCGATTGCACGCCTCGGCCGGAAAGTATATGCGACGGTGGTAACCAGCAAAGGCGCTTTCACGATTGAATTCTTTCCTGAAGCAGCACCCTTGACGGTCGATAATTTTGTTCAGCTTGCCCGCAAGGGTTACTTTAATGGGCAGACTGTGCCGCGAGTCGTGCCCAACTTTGTAATTCAAACCGGGGACCCGCGGGGCGACCAAAACGGCGGGCCCGGTTATCAAATTCGCTGCGAGATTAACGAGGCTCCGTACGAACGTGGGGCGGTAGGGATGGCGCTTTCAGGCAAAGACACGGGCGGATCGCAATGGTTCGTGACGCATTCTCCGCAGCCACACCTGGACGGCGGATACACTGTCTTCGGACGCGTCGTTCGCGGGATGGATGTGGTTGATAATGTCGCGCGAGGCGATACAATTCGCAGGGTGGTTGTTAATGAGCGTTAGGTTTTACCCAGGTCACGGAGGAAACATCACGGCCCGGCCGCCTCGGCGCCTTGGTGACCTCTGTAGTTATTTTTCGTTGGTCTTGATTCTCGCTGCGCTCCTAACCCCAACGATCTCTGCTCAAAACCAAACTCGCCAACCCCCTCCTCCCGAGAAACGCATCCGCTATCAAATTCATCTCGGGCTCGACTATGACAACCGCACTTACACTGGCACCGAGCGCGTGCGTTGGATAAATCGCGGCGACCATCCGACGTCGACTCTGTTCTTTCACTTGTATCCGAATGTGCGCATGCCGGGTTATGCGCCGCCAACTGAAAAGACGCCCACGGGACAGCTAATTTCTGACGAGCCGCGATTGGAAGTCTCGGAAGTCCACCTGGCAGCTAACCACACGCCGTTGCAGTTCGTGCTCGATGATCAGGAAACTACTCTGCGAATAAATCTGCGCGAGGCGATAGCGGCCCATGGGGCGGTCGAACTCGAACTCAAATTTCACGGCAGTGTTCCTGAAAACGACCCTGAGGAAACCGGTCTGGTAGCGCACGTGGTGCAGCAGGTAAGCGCCGCCATTCGCAGCACGCGTGAGGTGCGCCGCGCGCGCGACACGAACTTTCGCTGCCGCGGCGTAATGATGCTGGGCGCGTGGTATCCCGTACTGGCGGCCCGCGACGGCGACGATTGGTTTCGCAAGGTTGAGTCGAGTATTGGCGATACCTTGACGATTGACACGGCTGATTATGAAGTCACGATCGATGCGTCCCGAAACATCGAGGTGTTTGCGCCCGTCAAGTCCAACGCAGTTTCTGAAAAGGAGCAAACCAGCTCGAAGATTTTCGCCGCTGAGAACCTGCGCGACTTTGCGATCGTCGCCGGCGGCAATGTCCGTGCCGAAGAAAAAATAGTGGGCGGGGTGACGATACGCTCGGTCTTCCGACCTGATCACGAAGCCGCCGCGCGTCGGGTGCTGACTATTGCCGCAGATGCGCTCGGTGTCTTTACGACGCGCTTTGGTCCGCTGCCGATGAAAACGGTGACCATCATCGATGCTCCGCTGGTCGCGACGCTGGGCAGCGCGGAGTTTTCCGGCTTGAGCGCGATTGCCAGCGCCTTCTATCTGGATTTCGAATCGCCCACGATGCGCAACATGCCCGACGTGATTCGCGAGCAACGCGCCGCGGTCGAAGATAGCCTGGAATGGACCGTAGCCCGCGCGGTGGCCCATCAATGGTGGGGAGCGACCGTGGGCAATGACGCCGAGCGCGAACCGGTGCTTGACGAAGCTTTGGCGAACTGGTCGGCACTTCTCTATTACCGCGAGACTCACGGCGAACCCCAGTCGACTACTGCGCTGGACGAACAAGTGCGCGGTGTGTACACGCTCTATCGCACGTTCGGCGGCGAGGACATGGAAGCCAGCCGGTCGGCGCGCGATTATCGCAATTCTTTTCAATACTCGGCGATCGTGAGCAGCAAAGGCGCACTGATGTTCGAGGCGCTGCGCAAACTACTGGGCGACGCGAGATTCTTTGCGGCTTTGCGTGACTATTATTCGGCGAACTCGCTGGAAGTTGCCGACATGGATGACCTGCGCGGCGCGTTCATCGCCGGCGCGCCCGTCGAACAAAGACGCGCCGTCAGTCGTACCTTTGATCGCTGGCTTTCCAGTAAGCGCGGCGATGAAGACATCGGGCCGCCCGATCCCAAGCTGGCGGCGGAGCTCGGCTTGCCGGCCAAGCCAAACTCAAAAGGAGGTGGAAACGTCTTCACCGCCTTTGCCAAAGTGGGTAAGTTCTTCTGGCAACAGATGACGCGAATACCATAGCATTGCCGGAGTAGTGGGTTAGTTTGAGATTTCATTAGCACCGCACTTCAGTGCGGTGATCAGCGTCACGATTTGACCATCAGGTGCTAATGAGATTCATTGACTTCAACCTCGCGTTCTTGATTGGCTGTTGCCAATTGGCCAAAGCGAAAGATACCTATGAGAAGCGCCGATCTGACATCTAATGATGCCCGCGATAGCCGAGATCAAATTGGTATTCGGCAATCGGAAATCGGCAATCGCGCGGTGCTGCGTCCGACGCAGGTGCAAGTCGAGCGCGAGCTGGAAGTCCTCAGCCAGATTATGGACAACCAGTTCCGCATCCCGGTTCTGGGCTGGCGTTTCGGGCTGAATGCGATCATCGATCTGGTCCCGCAAGTCGGCGACGTCGCGACCACGATTATCGCGCTTTACGTGCTGGTCTCTGCCGTCCGTTATCGCGTACCTAAGATCACTCTGCTGCGCATGGGCACGAACATCGCGATTTATTTCCTGGTAGGGCTGCTCCCTGTCATCGGGGACTTATTTGGCGCCTGGTGGAAACCCAACATCCGCAACATAAATCTACTGCGCCGGCGCGCCACGGTTTCCGCGGCAGACGCCAAACAGGGACGAGCCAGCGACTGGCTGTTTGTGGCTTTGATCGCCGGCGGCTTACTGGCCTTACTCTTCGGTTCGATGGCGGTCATGCTTTTCTTTTTCTGGTACGTCGCAACCCACATGCATTTGGGAATGTAAAGACGCGGATTCTGAGTGATGAGGTCAGTACCGGGAGCGGTAGCGACCGGGTTTTGGCCGGCCAAACTCGACCTTGCCTTGAATTGAGACCCGGTCGCTACCGCTCCCGGTACCGACTCCATCATCGTCATGAACGCAACTACGACTATCCATTGATGCTTGGATCTGCTTCTATGCAACCTGCGATCGCCGTCGAAGATTTGAAGAAGACTTACCAGCCGAAAACTCGGAAGGGCGTAGAGGTCAAGGCGGTCGACGGCATTTCGTTCGAGGTTCGGCGCGGTGAATTCTTTGGTTTGCTCGGTCCCAACGGCGCCGGTAAGACGACCACCATCGGCGTTCTCACGACTCGCGTGGTGCCGACGGGCGGCGCGGCCCGCATTGACGGGATCGATGTCGCTCGGAATCCGGTCGCGGTTAAGCGCCGCATCGGAGTGGTGCCCCAGGTCAACAATCTGGACCGAAGCCTGACCGCCCGGGAAATTCTGCTTTTCCACGCTGAATACTTCGGCGTGCCGAAACATGAACGTGAGTCCCACGCCCAACAGTTACTGGATCGATTTGAGCTGGCCGAGCGGGCCGATGACAAGGTAGTTGGTTTTTCCGGCGGCATGGTGCAGCGTTTGAAAATCGCGCGCGCTTTGATGCACGATCCGGCGATCCTTTTTCTGGATGAACCGACGACGGGCCTCGATCCGCAATCGCGCCGCGCCATGTGGGACATGCTCGGCGAGTTGAATGCCAAAGGGCAGACCATCCTTTTGACTACGCATTACATGGAAGAGGCGGACCAGCTTTGCGAGCGCGCCGCGATCATCGATCACGGCAAGTTGCTGGCGCTGGACTCGCCCGCGCAGTTAAAACGCAGCGTGCCCGGCGGTTATCTGATCGAATTACAGGTGCGCGGCGATATGCCTGATTCCTTTGCCACCTCGCTACGAGCGTTGCCCGGTGTCGTGGATATCAAGGCCGACGAGGATCGCGTGCGTATCTATGCGGACCGCGCCGAAGGATTACTGGCCAACGCGATGCGCCTGGCCAGCGATCATGGCGTCAACGTCACCGACGCGCATGTCGCCGAACCGAGTCTGGAAAATTTGTTTCTGCATCTCACGGGGCGCAGTCTTAGAGAGTGAAGGCGGCCATATTCCAAATCAGGGAAGCGGGCAAAATCGAAAACCTCTCTCGACCTCAAAACTAAAAGGAGAGCCAAATTGAAGCGTTCAATTATCACCATCGCCGTTGTCATCCTCGCGCTCAGCGGAGTGAGTACTCAAGCACAGCAGCCGAAGACATCATCCGGGACCTACACGACATACATCGGCGAGCAACTATTTGGGATCGAAGACTATACTCTGACTATCAACGCCGACGGCTCGGCCCAGTCGCAGTCGACCGGGACCTTTGGTCCCGCCAAATTCAAGACCTCCACGAAGGCCGAGCGAATGAAGCCCGTCAGTTTCGCCGTTACCACGGACGGAGGGACATTACAGGCGGAATTCACGAGCGAGGTCGTAAAGATAACGGCGCCGAACCAACCGGTGAAAGAAGTGAAGGCACAGCCGACAGTCGTGATTGAGAACGGCGTGTGGCATCACTTCCTCTTCCTCTTTGCCCAATACGATCCGGCACGAAGCGGACCCCAAAGCTTTAACGCGTTCGTGCCTTCTCAGGCAGTCCCCTTCACTTTGACTCTGGAGCGTCTCGACTCACCGATCTTAAAGGTCAACGGCCAGCAGGTAACGACCGAGCACTTCCGCGCCGGAACCAGTCTCGGTTTGACGTTTGAAATTTGGACCGACTCGGCACATGTTCCGTTGTTCATTCAGGTTCCGGATCAAAGACTGAAGATAGTTCGCAAGGGAGCAGAAGCTCTGGCCGACTTAATAGCTCCGCCGCCGCCCACGCCGGTAACGTCGGCCAACGACCCGTACACGACGGAAGAAGTCTCGTTCCAAAACGGCGAACAGAAGCTGGTTGGCACTCTGACGATTCCAAAGAAAGGCACCGCCCCCTTTCCGGCAATAGTTATTATCAGCGGTTCGGGTCCGCAGGACCGCGATGGCTCAGCGGTTGCCAATCTGTATCGCCTCGTCGCTGAACATCTGTCTGCCAACGGGGTCGCGGTGCTCCGCGCGGACGATCGGGGCGTGGGCAAATCGATTCCGGTTAAGCCCGGCACGTCTTATCGAGACTTGATCAATGACTCGAAGGCGGCATTCGAGTTCCTCTTCAATCGACCGCAAATCGATCATAAGAAAATTGCCCTGGCCGGCCACAGCGAAGGCGCCGAAACCGCCCTGACGATCGCAGCGGAAGATCCGCGCGTGGCCGCCATTATGATCCTGGCCGGCTCATCGCGGCCGCTAGATCGCATTCTAATTGAGCAGACCCTGAACCTGCTGGCGCTTGATTCGCCCATTAATCCATCGGACAAAACTCGCTATCCGTCGATGGTGACTCAGCTCAACAAGATATTCACCGAGGTAAAAGCCAAGCCTCAGCCGGCCGATCCGGCCAATGATCCGCTGGCATATTTTCGCCAGCATCTCGCCAGTGATCCGCTGGCGCTAGCCCGACGAGTCCGCGTTCCCACTCTGATTCTGAATGGCGAGCGGGACGAGAACGTGCTGCCGTATCACGCGCTGGAACTGGCGCAGGCAATGGCCGACAGCGGAAACAAGCAGGTGCTGCTGCGCATTTTTCCGAACCTGACGCACGTGTTCACGCCGTCCAGGCGCGACAAGAGCGTTACTAATGCTCAAGCTGGAGAAGTCAGCGCGGAGTTTCTGGAGCTGCTACAAAGTTGGGCGGCGAATGTGCTGGTGCGCGGCAAGGAGGGAGGCGCGGTACCGGAAAAGTAAGATTGGGTAAGCGCGCGGAAAACAATCATGACGACCACCATGCTGGCTCTACTTCATCGCGACCTGCGTGTCGCGCGCCTCGAGCTCCCTTACTTTCTGCTCCGCGTCGGTTTGCAGCCGTTGCTCTTCACCTTCATCTTCGGGTTCGTCATGCCCCGCCTCGGCATTATTCAACATGGCTATACGGGTATGTTGCTGCCGGGAATTCTCGGCCTGAGCATGACGCTGTCGAGCATGCAAGCCGTCGCCTTGCCGCTCGTGATCGATTTCGGTTGGACGAAAGAGATCGAAGATCGATTGCTGGCTCCTATCAGCATTACCGGAGTTGCGATCGAAAAGATTCTGGTCGGCATCCTGCAAGCGATGATCGCGGGCCTTGTAGTTTTACCGCTTGCGTGGTTGTTGATGCGCGTCCACTTGAGCCTGGGCTTCGTCAATATTGTGCAGTTGGTTCTGGTCGCGATCCTCAGCAGCTGGTTGTTTGCGGCCTTTGGTATGGTCGTAGCGACCGTGGTCGAACCGCAGCAGATTGGGTTGGTATTCAATGTGCTGCTGGCGCCCATGATTTTCTTTGGGTGCGCTTACTATCCATGGGCGACCCTGCATGTGATTCCGTGGTTTCAGCGGGCCGTGCTCCTCAATCCACTGGTCTATGCCAGTGAAGGTTTCCGTTTGGCGCTGACCCCGGAGATGCCGCACATGTCGCCGTGGCTGGTCTATGGCGGGCTGATCGGCTTTTCGTTGCTGTTCACCTGGCTGGGCCTGCGCAAGTTCCAACGGCGCGCGGTTGAGTAGGCCCATTTTTGCACAGTTTCCTGACACTTTTGCCACTTCTGCACGGACCGTTTGCTTGCGGAACCCACCTTCGTTTGTTATAGTCCCGAACAGTCATCATCCGGAAAAATTTGCAAGACACTGGCGATCCCATTGGGGGATCTGCCCTCTACAGAAAGGATTTTCTATGGGAAACGATCGTGACTATGGCGAGAATATTTCGACGCGACTAACATATTTCCTGGTGGGCGCCGGGATTGGCGCAGTGCTGGCTCTGTTGTTCGCGCCGAAATCGGGCGAAGAACTGCGCAACGACATTGCTGACGCGACCCGCAAGGGCATCGATAAATCGAAAGAGGCGGCACAGCAACTAGGCGTGAAGGCCACGGAATATTACGACACTACGCGCACCAAAGCGGGCGAGTATTACGAGACCGCGCGCGAAACGGCCGGAGAGTATATTGACTCAACACGCGAGAAGGCGTCGGAACTTTACGACACCGCCACGACCAAAGCCGGTGAAGTTGCGGCCAGAACACGCGACGTTGCGGCTCGTCAGGCCGGTTCGATTTCCGCCGCGGTTGAAGCAGGAAAGAAAGCCTACGTGGAAGAGAAGCGCAAGACCGAGCTTTCCGGCCGCACCGAAGCCGCGCCGACTTACACGCCTGACAAGGCGATGTAAACAAACAACCGTACTTGGTGCTTTGTGTTTTGTCTTCTTGGTTAGAGACCAATTTGATTTTGACGAGTTTCGAACCGGTAGAAATCAAAGTACAAAGCGCTAAGTACGAAGCACGCGTTTTCTTTTAGATGAACTCACACGAACCATTGTTCTGGCTGGTAATCATCACGGCGATCATAGCCTTGTCCTTCGTTTTGATCGCCGCGGCGATGATCGCTATCGCGGTATTCGTTAATCGCGCGGTCAAGTCGGTTAATCGACTCGAAGCGCGGCTTGAACCGTTGATGACGCGGGCCACCGCGCTCAGCGAACAAGGCACTGCAATCGCCGTCCAGGGCCGGCAGATTGCCGAGCAGTTCAATATTATGTCGGGCCACCTTTCGACCGCCACGATGAACCTGGCTGAGTCCACCACGATGATCAAAGAGGAAGTGCGCGGCATCATGGCTCTGGCCGATGAAACCGCGGAAATGGCGCATGAAAAAGTGCACCTGGTCAGCCGCGCCATCGACACCACGCATGAACGCGTGATGGACACGACTGAGTTCATCCAAAGAAAGGTCATAGAACCGGCCCGCGAACTGGCGGCGATTCTGGCCGGTTTGCGAAGAGGCCTGGAAGTGCTGGTCGCGCCGGCACCCAGCCCAATTAACAGCAGTTACGGAGACGATGAGATGTTTATCGGCTGAACGCGAAAACATCAAAGGCTTGCCGGCCCGAACCATCATCTCTAGTGAGAAGTGGTTCGGGCTTTTACTTTGGAGTTCCGCCTTCAGGCGGTTTCGGCAAATTCCGCCTCAAGGCGGAACTCCAAACTAAAGCCGCCGTCGCTGCTACGCTCTGCCGGCGCCCTCCAAAGGATCGCTTTTGGTAAGCCAACGCCCATACTGTTACTATTTCTTTTTTGACACTCAACGCATATGTCCACTGAAGCACCGACACTCGACCTGAAAAAGACCATCAACCTGCCGAAGACCAAATTCGGACAGAAGGCCAACCTGCCGCAAACCGAACCAGCTCGTCTAAAAAAGTGGACGGAGATGGATCTTTACCAAGAGATTCGGCGCGCCCGTGCCGGCGCCCGGAAGTTCATCCTGCACGATGGTCCGCCGTACGCCAACGCCGACATCCACCTGGGCACCGCGCTCAACAAGATCCTGAAAGACTTCATCGTCAAATCACGAACGATGATGGGCTTTGACGCGCCCTACGTTCCCGGATACGACTGTCACGGATTGCCGATCGAGTTGCACGTCGAGCGCAAACTGGGTGCGAAAAAAGCGACGATGCCGCCGCTGAGTATCCGGCGTGTCTGTCGTGAATTTGCCGCCGATGCCTTGAAGCGCCAGACCCGAGATTTTCAGAGACTCGGCATCCTGGGCGAGTGGGACAAACCCTACAGCACCATGTCGGATCACTACGAGGCCGAGACCGCCCGCCTGTTCGCGCGCTTTGTCGAGCGCGGTTTTGTTTACAAGGGCGCTCGGCCCGTCTACTGGTGCATCCACGATCAGACCGCGCTCGCCGAAGCTGAAGTCGAGTACCACCAGCACACGAGCCCCTCGGTTTATGTGAAGTTCCCGCTCTCGAGCGATCCGGCGCAGATCGATCCAGCTCTTGCCGGCCGTAAAGTTTTCGCTTTGATCTGGACGACGACACCCTGGACACTGCCGGCGAATCTCGGCATTGCCGTGCATCCTGATTTCGACTATGTGGCCGTCCAAAGCGGCGATGAAGTCTACATTGTGGCCGCTGAACTGTTGGACGTGGTGGCCGAGCGCTGCAATTTCATCGAGCCGAAAGTGCTGGCGCGCTTTCCGGGAGCCAAACTCGACCGGCTGGAATTTCGGCACCCATGGGTCGATCGTCCCTCGCTCTTAATGCTGGGCGAGCACGTCACGCTTGGCGGTGAAGCCGATGCCGAAACCGAGATCGACGTCAGCGAAGCGCGGGAAAAGAAAGCGACCGGCAAAGCGGGCACCGGCCTGGTACACACCGCTCCAGGCCACGGCCACGACGATTTCGTAATCGGGAAAAGATACGGACTGGAAATCTATTGTCCGGTGAACAACTCAGGACAATTCACTTCGGAAGTCGAACACTTCGCCGGCCTGAATGTGTTTGAAGCTAACCCGAAGATTGTCGAGTTCATGCGCGATCGCGGCGTGCTTTTGTTCACTGAAAGTTACGACCATCGCTATCCGCATTGCTGGCGCTGCAAGAACCCGGTCATCTTTCGCGCCACTCCGCAGTGGTTCATTGCCATGGATCGCTCGGATCCGAATGAACCGGTCGAGCAGGATGAAGATGGTCGTGATCGGACGAACTTCACCAGCAACTTTACCGACGGCGAGGTTTCCGATAGCGAGTCATTGCGGGTGATGGCCTTGCGCGAAGTTGATGAGCGTGTGAAATGGATTCCCGCCTGGGGCCGCGAACGCATGCGCAACATGATCAAAGGCCGGCCCGACTGGTGCGTCTCGCGCCAGAGAGTCTGGGGCGTGCCGATTCCCGCTTTTTATTGTCAGCAGTGCAATCACGTCGTTGCCGAGCCGGCGATCATCCGGCATGTCGCCGATATTTTTGAGAAGGAAACCGCCGACGCCTGGTACAAGCGCGAAGCAACCGAGCTGCTGCCCGAAGGCTTTAAGTGCCCGAAGTGCGCCGCCACAGATTTCACCAAAGAGACCGACATTCTGGACGTTTGGTTCGACAGCGGATCGTCTTCAATCGCGGTGCTCGAGAATCGCGAGAACCTGCGCTGGCCGGCAGATGTCTACATCGAAGGCGGCGATCAATTTCGCGGCTGGTTCAATTCGTCGCTGATGGTGGGACTCGCCGTTCACGATCGCGCTCCTTATCAAACTGTTCTGTGTCACGGCTGGACTTTGGATGCGCAAGGCAGAGCGATGCACAAATCGGCCGGCAACGCGGTGTCGCCGGACGAAGTGATCCCGAAGTTGGGCGCGGAGGTGCTCCGGCTTTGGTGCGCGTCGTCTGACTATTTTGAAGACATGCGCTGCTCCGAAGAAATTCTGCAACGCGTCACTGATGGCTATCGCAAGCTGCGCAACACAGCGCGTTTTGCGCTGGGTAATCTGGATGGCTTTGATCCTGAGCGAGACGCTGTGGCTGACGAAGACATGTTGGAGATCGATCGCTGGGCGCTCGGTGAACTCGATGCGGTCATCGCGAAGGTGCGCGCGGCTTACGAGGCCTATGAATTTCACACGGTCTATCACACGCTCTACGATTTTTGCACGGTGGCGCTTTCCGCGCGCTACTTCGATATTCTGAAGGACCGCCTGTACACCTTCGCACCGCGAAATCCGGCGCGCCGTTCGGCTCAGACGGCGCTCCACAGAATTGTGGACGCGCTTGCGCGCATGCTAGCGACGCTTTTGGTTTTCACAGCGGATGAGATCTGGGAGAATCTGCCCGGCAATGGGTCGCGCGCGGCTTCGGTACATCTCACTGAACTGCCCGCCGCGAGCGGACGGCGTGATGAGGAGTTGGCGTCGCGTTGGGAGAATTTATTCAAAGTGCGCGAGGAGGTTATGCGGGCGCTCGAAGAAGCCCGGGTGGCAAAGTTGATTGGCGGCTCGCTCGAAGCGGCGGTGGACATCACGTCTTCGGGAAAGACCTACGAGTTGCTGGCGAGCTATGGCGACAATCTGCGTTTCGCCTTTATCGTCTCGCAAGTCTCGCTGGCCAAGACCGACAGCGGCGACTTGAGCATCAAAGTGCAGCGCGCCGAGGGACAGAAATGCGAGCGCTGCTGGAATTATTCAACGCGCGTCGGCGAGTTTGAAAAGTATCCGACTGTCTGCGAGCGTTGTGTGGAAGCGCTGGAAGAGATTGAGAGAAGTTAGAGGTTCGGCCTCTGAGCGCCGTTAGGCGCGAAATATTTATAGCACCGGGGCCCTCATTTTATCAGCCCATTTATGGGCGACAGAAATATTTCGCTCCTCTGGAGCTGGGGACCGTTTTGGAATCCGGTTCTATAAATATTTCGCCGCTACGCGGCTTAATCGAAACCGTTTCCTATCTGAATGGGCGATAACGACGCACAATCCACCAAAGCCCGCGTGACCTGGCGGCTAGCCTACCTCGTCGCCGGGGCGGGCATCTATCTGATGGACCAGTCGAGCAAAGCCTGGGCCATCCGCCGTCTGCGCTTCTCTGATCGCACAGTCATTAACGGTGTGCTCGACTTTGTTTATGCCGAGAATCCTGGAATTGCATTTGGCCAATTGCAGGAAGGCGGTTCGTTCGGGCGCTGGTTTTTTGTCGTGCTGGCTGCGCTGGCAGCAATAGCGGTGTTCGTTTACTTTGTGCGGACATCGCGCACCGATGACCGCGTCCTCGGCGCCTGCGCCCTTCTGCTGGCCGGCATCCTGGGGAACCTGACGGACCGCGTGCGTCTGGGATTTGTCATCGATTTCATTTTGGTGCACGCGGGACAATATCACTGGCCAGCCTTCAACGTTGCGGACGCGAGCATCTTAATCGGCGCATCGCTGCTGGCTTATGACCTGATTTTTGCTAACCGAAAGGCAAAGGACACCGCGAGCCCCAGACCATTGACTACTGACCACTGACTTCTGACTTCTGGCTTCTGACTCAATGTATCCAATTCTTTTTCGCATCTTTAATTTCCCCATTAACACTTACGGAGTGTTTCTCGCCCTCGCTTTTCTGGGCGCGATCTTTGTGACCGTGAAGCTGGCCGCCCGCGACGGATTGCCCACCGCGCGGATCTACGATCTTTGCTTGTGGCTCCTGCTTTCGTCTTTGGTCGGCTCGAAGCTCTTGATGTTTTTTACTGAGCCCGAATATCGCGAGCATCCACTGCAGCTCTTCTCTCTCGATTTCCTGAGATCAGGTGGAGTTTTTTACGGCGGGCTATTGGCAGCGATCCTTACAGGATACTTCCTGATGCGCCGATGGAAATTGCCGTGGTGGAAAACCGCCGATGTCTGTGCGCCGGGTATCGCTTTGGGTAACGCGCTGGGCCGCCAGGGTTGTTTCTCGGCCGGATGCTGTTGGGGAAAGCCGACAAATCTCCCCTGGGGTGTGCGCTTTACTGAGCTCGGACATCAAGTGACCGACGTTCCGATCGGCGTAAAGCTGCACCCGACGCAGCTTTATGAATCCTTCGCGATGCTGATCGTTTTCTTCTTTCTGCTCTGGCTGCACAAGCGAAAGAAATTCAGCGGGCAGGTGATTCTCGCTTACGCGATGATTTACGCGACGGTGCGGTTTCTCATCGAGTTTGTGCGCGACGATCCGCGCGGCGACCTGCTCGGCCTTACGACTCTGACGGGGCTTTCAACTTCACAAATGATCGGAGTGGTAGTTGGTATTGGCGCCTTGATAGTTTTCGTGATTCGCTGGCGACGGGCGAATGCGGCGGCACTCGGCGGTGATACGCTCGCCTCCAGTCCGGCGCGAGTCTGATTTGGAGTGCTGCGACTTGTCGCAGCTTTGATCTTCGCAGAGCGCCTCTGATAAAAAGCGGCGACAAGTCACCGCAATCCAAATCGTCCGCTGGCTAACTCATCCAACAATTGCTAAGATGGCGAGCTTTTGATTCATGAAACTTCGCGTCCTTTATCACGGTCACTGTTTTGACGGCGTCGCTTCGGCGGCGACCTTCACCCGTTTCTACCGGGAAAGGATTAACGCGAACGCTGAGATACAGTACGGCGGGTTGCTCCACCGCCCCGGCAATCTTTTTGATCAGACGATGCTCGACGGCGACGAGAACGCCATTGTCGACTTCAAGTATTCGCCTTCCGAAAAGCTGACCTGGTGGTTCGATCATCACCAGTCCGCTTTTCTCACGCCGGAGGATGAAGCGCATTTTCACGCTGAGAATTCAGACAAGAAGTTTCTCGACTTTACGCGCAAGTCCTGCACGGAGTTTATTGCCGATGTGGCCCGCACAAAATTCGGTTTCAATGACGAGCCGCTCAGCGATTTGATTCACTGGGCGCACATCATCGATGGCGCGCTTTACGATTCGCCCGCCCAGTGTGTCGAGCTGAAAGCACCCGCGCTCCAGCTAATGCAGGTGATCGAAGCCGATCCCGACGAAGCCTTCATCGAACAAGTTATTCGCGATTTGACCCTCCTACCACTGAACGAAGTCGCCACCAGTTCCGAAGTGCAGCGCCGCTTCCAACCGATCCTTAAGCTGCACCTGGAAACGTTGGAGGCGATTCGGCGCAAAGCCCGCTACGAGCACGGCGTGGTCCAGTTCGATGTGGTTGACGAAGGCTATGAAGGCTTTAACAAATTCATTCCCTACTATTTGTTTCCTGAGGCTACATACACTGTCGCGCTCACTCGCGGAGCGCAGCGGACCAAGATTTCGGTCGGGTCGAACCCGTGGGCGCCGCGCCCGCGCACCCATAACATCGCGACGATTTGCGAACGCTACGGCGGCGGCGGACATGCAGTGGTCGGCGCGATTTCGCTGGGCCCGGAAGAAGTTGAAAGAGGAAGAGTGGTGCTGGGGGAAATTGTCGAAGAACTCTCGTATGAGAATCCAGAATCAGTTGACTAGCGATTTAGCCTCGGTGAGAATCTGGCTGGCAATATGTTTCTCTTTTTCATTGGCGAATGGATGGACAAGCTTGTCTCAAGTGTGTGGACACTGGGAAGCCTCGCTTCAATACTGAGCTTAGCGCTCACAGCCTTTGTCTTATTTGAACTTAGACGAATCAAGAGTTTTTATCTTTTTAAGGCAAGAGTGCCGGATCTTGTCGGAAGGCTCAGTCAACACTCGTCGAACTTGTCGAATTATTTAGGTGACTTTGATAACTCGCTTCCCCAAATTGTCAAAGAGTTAGCTATTTCGGAAGCCGTCATGACCTCTTTGACAAAGAAACTTGGCGGGGATCCCCGCAAATCTGTCCAAGCATTGCTAGAATCAACTCATAGATTTAGAACTCGTTACACCAATATTAATCATCTCCAGCGCGAGAAAGAGACTCTCAGGGGAATCTATGTAGACATGACAAAGATGGTGGAGGATCTTAAGCAGTTAGAAGAGGACACGAAGTTTGAAAGGTAAAATGGCAACCGAAACAAGCAAGTGGATCGACGCAACCGCTAAACTAATCGAGTTGACTCAGGAAGGAACTCTGAAGTGGGCCGCCGAAGAACCTCCTGAGTGGTTCTCAAAGCGACCTAACCAACGAGTTGAGGTGGTCTTCGAAGCCGATTTCAAAGGAAAGCTATTACGATTGTATGAAAAAGGCTTTCAACAAGAAGAAGTGGACATAAATTTTTTTGGTCAACCTGAACCGACAGTCGAGTGGAGAACGAAAGTAGTACTTGAATTTATCGATAACAATGGAAATACCTTATGGAGTTTCCCCTATGTCTCTGCTCTTAATGATTTGATGTCTGCAGTCAAATTTCAAGCAGCTGGTGTTAAGGATTTCCTGAAGGAAATTCTTGGCGAAGAGTAGTTTCTTAATCTAGTTCAGATTACTGGATAACAAGTAATGTCGTCAGCCACCACGAACATCGAATCCCTTCAGCACGAAGAACGCGCCTTCCCGCCACCAGACGAATTCGCGGCCTCAGCTCACATCAAATCGATGGCCGAGCTGGAAGGTTTGCGCGCCGAAGCCAGCGCCGATCCGGAAAAGTTCTGGGCGCGGCTGGCCGAAAGCGAGCTGCACTGGTTCAAAAAGTGGGACACGGTTTTGAAGTGGGACCCGCCGCACGCCGAGTGGTTCGCCGGCGGTAAAATTAATATCTCCGACAACTGTCTCGATCGCCATCTCGGAACCTGGCGGCGAAACAAAGCGGCGCTCATCTGGGAAGGCGAACCCGGCGACACTCGCACACTCACTTACCAACAACTGCACACTGAAGTCTGCCGCTTCGCCAATGTCTTGAAACGTGTGGGCGTTGAAAAGGGCGATCGGGTCGCGCTTTACATGCCTTTGATTCCTGAGCTGGCCATCTCGATGCTGGCCTGCGCGCGCATCGGCGCGACGCACTCAGTGGTCTTCGGCGGCTTCTCCAGCACGGCGCTGGTCGATCGCATCAACGACGCGCAGTGCAAGGTTGTCGTCACGGCCGACGGTGGTTGGCGCCGCGGCAAAGAAGTAACACTAAAGCCTGCCGTGGACGAGGCACTGAAAGAAACTCCTTCGGTGAAATCATGCATCGTTGTCAAACGGACCGGAAGCCGGATTCATATGGAGTCGGGCCGTGACCATTGGTGGCACGAGTTGTCGGAAACGGTAGGCGCCAATTGCGCCGCAGAAGAATTGGACAGCGAGCATCCGCTCTTCATTCTCTACACGTCCGGGACCACCGGAAAACCGAAAGGCATTCTGCACACGACCGCCGGTTACCTTTTGCAATCCCACCTGACCACGAAATGGATCTTCGATATTAAGGACGAAGACATCTACTGGTGCACGGCGGACATTGGCTGGGTCACCGGACACAGCTATGTCGTCTACGGTCCGTTATCGAATGGAGCGACCGTTCTGATGTATGAAGGAGCGCCCAACTGGCCCGAGCCGGATCGATTCTGGGACATCATCGAACGTCACCGGGTCAACATTTTCTACACCGCGCCCACGGCCATTCGCGCTTTCACAAAATGGGGAGAGCAATGGCCGTTGAAACACGATCTTTCTTCGCTGAGACTGCTCGGGACCGTAGGCGAACCGATCAATCCCGAAGCATGGATGTGGTATCAACGCGTCATCGGAAAAGATCGTTGCCCGATCGTCGATACGTGGTGGCAGACAGAAACCGGCGCGATCATGATTAGCCCTTTGCCGGGCGCGACGCCGACAAAACCGGGTTCAGCAACCAGGCCTTTCCCCGGAATTGAAGCCGACGTGATGACGCGAGATGGCCAATCCGTCGGTGCTAATGAAGGTGGGTATCTGGTGATTACCAAACCCTGGCCGGCGATGCTGCGCACGATCTATGGTGACGATGAACGTTATCGCGAGCAGTATTGGTCACAGATCGAAGGCGTTTATTTTGCGGGTGACGGTGCGCGCAAAGATGCGGACGGCTATTTCTGGATCATGGGACGCATCGACGACGTAATCAATGTCGCCGGGCACCGTCTGGGAACTGCTGAAATTGAAAGCGCGCTGGTTTCCCATGAAGCCGTAGCCGAAGCCGCGGTGGTTGCCAAGCCTGATGATTTGAAAGGCTCGGCAATTGTTGCTTTCGTCACTCTGGAAGGCGGACGCATTGCCACTGATGAATTGCGGGAAGAGCTGCGCCGGCACGTCGCGAAAGAGATCGGCGCCCTGGCCCGACCAGACGATTTGCGCTTTGCCGATGCGCTCCCAAAAACTCGCTCGGGAAAAATCATGCGGCGTTTGTTACGCGAGATTGCGACGAGCGGATCGGTGGCCGGTGACGTTACGACGCTGGAAGATTTTTCGGTGCTGGAAAAGTTGCGGACCGAAGAAGAGTGAGGCCGCCAACCGCGAAGCGGTTGAACAACACAGCCCAGGGTTGCCACGCCGCGCGGCTACCCCGGGATCAAGTTAAGGAAACCGACACAACCCCAACGGGGTTGCGCAATCTTTGAATTCCCAACTTTCGAGATGAGAAACCGACACAACCCCGTTGGGGTTGCTCGTGGGACTCCTTACCTCTCCGTTCGAAGGACGGGAGTCAGCCTTCGGCAATTCGCCCTTTTCCCTGTATCATACGCACGATTGCCCTCGAGCATCTTCAGTCGAAAGAGGAGTTAAAGTTCAATGCCCCAGAGCCCTGCGATCGACAATCGTTCCGGTCCACGCTATGTCGCCGCTTTTCCGATCCGTGCGGAATGGGACACCGTTGAAGGTATCCACATCGTCGCCGAAGGCGAGACGGATAACGTCGGCCCCGAAGGGACGCTGATTCACTTTCAGCGTGAATTGCCTCCGGTCGGGGGCCGAGTCAATTTGCTGGTGCTCGGCGACGACGGTGAGAAGCTGCGCGTAATTGCCGAAGTCCTCCGCATCGAACGCAACCCCAGCCATCCCCAGGCGGCCCTGCAAGTGGTAGGCGAAACCGATGAATGGCGCGGCCTGGTCTGGGAGGAAGCCGGGATCAAGATGTCTGAAGCCGACGACGATTACGACGAAGACGATTTGTGAACCGCACGCGATAGATCGTTCGCATCGCACGATTAGACTTCATGACGCCAGACTTTGATCACCCGTCGGCCAAAGAGAACGCCCAGGCAGCAGCCTGGGTGCAAACTCGCGTGGTCCTGCGAATAATAGGTATTTTGCTCGCGGTAATCGCGGTTCTCTGGGTGGTTTACAAGCTTACGACGGTCCTTCTTTTAGTAGTCCTCTCAATTTTCTTTGCTTACCTGGTAGCGCCTCTGGTCGATTTGGTGCAGCGACCGATTCGGATCCGCGGACGCGAACGTGTCATCCACCGTGGGCTGGCAATTGGAATGGTTTACCTGGTGCTGTTTCTGGGAATCGGACTGGGAATATATTTTTTAGCCCCTCAACTTGGCGCGCAGTTTCCCGAATTCAAACAACAAGCTACCACCTATTACAAGACAATCACGTCGGCATCCGATCGCCTCAATCAGTATTTCATGCAACACCGGATGCCTGAGGCGATCGTTAAAGCCATTAACAATACCTTTCTCGGTGTCATCGCCAGGGGCGGCGAACTTGCCAGCACAGCCTTCGAGCGAATGCTTGGTTGGCTAATCTTCATCCCCTGGCTGGTCCTGATTCCGATTCTCAGTTTTTTCTTTTTGAAGGACGCTGACAACTTTCGCCGATCGGTTCTGGCGATGCTCCCGCGTGGCCGTCTGCGCTGGCGCGGTGACGAATTCTTTCAAGACATAAACAGCACTCTGGCGGCTTACATTCGCGCGCAACTAACGGCGTGTCTGCTGGTCGGAGTGATTTGCAGTGTCGGGTTTGCGCTGCTCGGTTTGCCCAGCCCGCTGGTCCTTGGACTGATTGCCGGCATGTTGGAATTCGTGCCTCTGGTCGGCCCGCTGGTGGTGGCAATCCTGGCGGTGATGCTGGCGCTGCTGCATTCAGGTTTTGGAATGGCCTTCGTGGTAATGATCTTCCTTGGCGTGCTGCGGATCGTCGAGGACTATGTGATTTATCCGCGGCTCATCGGCCAGGGAATTCATCTGCATCCGCTGGCGGTTATTCTGGCAATTTTGGCAGGGGCTGAGATCGCCGGCGTCGCGGGAATCTTCCTGGCCATTCCGGTGATTGCGGTGATTACGGTCAGCTACCGGCATTGGCTCGAGCATCGCGGGCACGAAACCATCGCCGAGGTTTTGGAGGACGCGGTAGTGGAACCCGTCGAGGAGGCAGTGGGAGATTTGGATCGCCCAACCGCCAGTACCACCGCGGATGAAATGGCGCGCGTGCGTCCCGACTTGCTTACCGGAGAGCTGAAGGCGCCCAAAGAGTAATTGCCCCCCTGTAGCGCAAGTTGTTAACTCGCGCTCCTCTTCCCCATCAAATCAATAAACCGTTTGAAGTGATGCCCGGCATCATGCGGACCCGGCGCCGCTTCAGGATGATACTGAACTGAAAAGACGGGCAGAGTCGTGTGACGCATGCCCTCGACACATTGGTCGTTGAGATTAACGTGCGTCACTTCCATTTCTGCCGGCAGACTGTCGGCTTGCACGGCAAAGCCGTGATTGTGAGAGGTAATCTCAACGTGGCCGTCACGAAAATCTTTAACCGGCTGATTGCCGCCGCGATGACCAAAGACGAGCTTGAAAGTCCGGCCGCCAAACGCGCGCCCCAGCAGTTGATGGCCAAAGCAAATGCCGAAGGTGGGCATGCCTGACTGCGCAATCTGCTTCACTTCCTCGACTTCCCTGTTCATTGAGGCAGGATCGCCGGGACCGTTTGAAAGGAAAACTCCGTCGGGCTTCAGCGCGAAGACTGTGCTTGCCGGCGTCGAAGAAGGAACGACAGTTATCCGGCAACCGGCCTGCGCCAGCTCTCGGAGCGAATTCAGCTTCACGCCAAAGTCGTAACAAACAACATGAAAACGTTCCTTGTTGGCCGCGGGAAACTCGTATGGTTCTTTGGTAGTAACGACGCTGGCGAGTTCGCGATTATCCATCGGCGGCGAGTTGCGCGCTTTCTGAACTACGCTCTCGGCGTCGCCATCGATAGTTGAGAGACATGCGCGCATCGCGCCTTTGTCGCGAACGTGGCGGACCAGAGCGCGAGTGTCGATGTGATCAATAGCGACAATGTTCCAACGCTTCAAATAATCTTCGAGTGATTCCTCTGCGCGCCAGTTCGAAGCCATGCGGCTAAACTCGCGCGCGACAAATCCTTCAACCCAGGGCCGCGACGATTCCCCGTCCTCGCTGTTCACGCCATAGTTGCCAATTAGTGGATAGGTCATGCACACGACCTGACCAGCATAAGAAGGATCGGTGAGCACTTCCTGATAGCCTGTCATCGAGGTGTTGAAGACCATCTCGCCCGTACTCTCGCCCGCAGCCCCCCATGACCGCCCGCGCCATACGCGGCCGTCTTCGAGTGCGAGGATTGCTGTTTTGAAATCTCCAGTAGTTGTCACGGGAAATACCTATAGATCTCTTTGCGATTCAGGAACCGGACTAAGATTACTGTCTCGTCCTCCAACGCGAGGCCAATGCGATAGTCGCCGACTCTCAGCCGAAAATAGTTCTTTGTGCCTTTGAGTGATTTGAGGTTAGGTAAGAGCGCGAGAGCGTCGACTGTCTCAACTGTTTCAATGACTTCTTTCACTCGCCTCAACAAACGCTTATCTCTGATCGCCCTGAGGTCCCGCCGAAAAACTATCCCTAAAAGCTATCTTCACTGTCTGCTTTCCAGGACCGCAAATACCTCTTCCCGCGGGATAGTTTCGGTTGCCAGCCCCTCACTGATTGCACGCGCAAGGGCCATTTCTTCTATCGCCTCTTCAACTATTTCCTTCACGAACTCCCGGCGCTCGTCCAGGACCTCGAGTACGGCTGATTTGAGCAATTCCTTCAGCTTAGCTTCGTCAATAGATGCCGCCATAATGTCTCCTTGAGGCTTAAAATAGCATTGGCTCGGCGCAAAGAAAAGAATCAGGGAAGCTCAACCACCAAGATTAATACTAAACCCACTCCCTCCTCCACTCGACTGGGTTGGAAAGAATGGCTTAAGCAGTCCGGCCAGTGCCGCAAGGTTGCGCGTCTGGATTAGAAGCTCGCCCGGGCCGGTGAATTCGGCGACGATGCCTTCACCGCTGACCATGCTGCGAAAGAATCCGGCCGCGGCCTTTCTCAAAGTGTACTGCGTCGATCCTTCCCATGCGACCAGATGTCCAGTGTCGACGACGTAACGCTCTCCCGGCTGCAAAGTCTTTCGATGAATCGCGCCAAAGGAAGAAACCAGCAGCAGTCCCTGGCCCTGCACGAGCAGGACAAACAATCCTTCACCTGAGAAAAATGTTTTCGCGCCGCCCCACTTAGTATCGACGTTGAGACTTGCATCGCCGGCGAGATACGAACTCGATTGAACGAAGAACGACTGATTGTTCATCTCGATAGCCGCGATGTCGCCGGGTGCGCCGGGCGCGAGGGTGACTTCGCCTGGACCTCCGTGCGCGGTGAAGGTCGAAACAAATGCGGACTCGCCCCCAGCCGCGCGTTTGAGCGCGCCAAACAATCCGCCTTTCATCTGCGACTGCAATTCAATGTTGGCCGACATCGAAACCATCGCGCCCGCTTCGGCCATGATTGACTGTTCAGGCTGGAGCTTTAGCACTGCGAGCGAAAACGCCGGCTGATGCAGAATTTCATAACTGTAACCGCGCCCGCTGCCCTGCCCATCGGTATCGAGATTGATTCCATGAGACGGCGGTGAAGGTGTGGACGGATCGGATTCCACGCGCGTGCCGCACCGGCCGCAAAATGTTCCGCCTGGGGCGATCTGGTTACCGCAAGAAGGACAGTTCATCGATTACTCCTTTTGAGGTGGGCCGGAAACTTTCGTCCGCTTTCATCGTCTAGAAGCGGCCTATCGCCCGCTTGTCGGGCATTAGCCCGACTCTAAACAGGGTGTTGTGCGGGTTCGACCAAGGAATTAACTCAGTAAGAATTTAATGCTAGTGCCTGCTACTGGCCTCGCGCCGGCCTTTCAAAAACTGCTGCGCCTCGTTAAGCCAGCGCTTCTCAGTGCGGTACTTATACGCGGGTGCAGTCTTGACGGCTTCGATACAGGCCTGCATTGAAGTGGCGGCTTCCTGATTGTCACCTAGTCCGGCGTGTGCACGCCCGACGAGGTAAAGGCCCTCGGGATCATTAGGACGATGATCGAGAAACTTCTCCAGCACGCCAAGCGCGTCACCATATTGTCCGGCGGCAACATAGGTAGAACCTATCTCGCGCCAGATTTCCTGCTGCGCATGAGATTGATCGCGCTGCACAACCTGCTCGAAATGGCCGATAGCTTCCGGCAGACGGCCCTGGGCTCGAGCGATGCGTCCCAACTGATAGTGCGCATCCAGCTCATCCGGATCTATCTCGATCGCGCGCTGGAAACGCTCGCGCGCCAAATCCAGCTCACCTCGCTGCTGATGGATCAACCCCAGATTGTAATGCGCCGATGAATCGCGCGGATTTATTGTGGCCGCTTCGAGGTTTTGTTTGAAGGCCGCGCGCGCGCGCTGGTGGCCGACGACTTCGGTGAAGTAACCCCGGAGCAGAAAGAAGAGCATGAACAACAGAAAGGGTGACGCGAGCACCGTGTGAAACAGGCCGTACCAGATCGGCCCGAGCACGAGCGTCCCCAAGCCGCCCAAGACCGCGATTGCCGCCGCGCGCACAACTGGGGCGCGAAAGACCTCACGCACGGCAAAGACTGACCCCACCGTGAACAGCATAAACTTGGGAATGAAAAAGATAGCCGCGGACATCGTGACCGGATCGTTCAGATCCTTTTCCATCCGAGCCAGGGCCTCCGCGGAAACCCCCATCGAGCGCCACACTTCGAGAGTTTGCGGGCTCTGCTTGATCATGTCGGCCACAGTCGCGGCCTGTATCCCGCTGAAGTGAAAAAACAGCGCGATCAAGATAGTGGCGAGATTGGTGGCAATCAGCACATAGAACATCACTGAAGCCAGCGAAGCGTATTCCTGGCGTACCACTACGCCGAAGCTTCCTTTGCGATCGAAGATATTGGCGACCAGAGCGAGGAGCGGCGCCAGGACGAGCGCGATTGGCAGCAGCGAAGCAGCGGCTTGAAACAAATTGCCGGCCACCGCGCCGGGACTCAGAAAGAGCCCTCGGTTCCCGGACACCCATGCGATTGCAAATACGTAAACGAGCTGAGACAAATACGCGCAGACTATGGCCGGCAAGAGCGCTCCGCGATCGCGCACTTCGCGCATCCCGCGAAAAGGCGCGTAGAAGATCATTCCCACAAGTCGTAGCCAGTCAGTCATTCTTAAGTGGCCCAGACTTTAGTCTGGGATTCTCTGTAGGTTTGCCTTCATCACAGACTGAAGTCTGTGCCACCTTATCGATCATCAGGATCGGGCGCGTTCATCCCATCGCGCCGGTAAGTCGCGCCCGGCGGCACCGCGGTGTTATGCGTGTCCCGGCTCATCACCGTCGCCACGCCCAGCGGCCAATAGCGGAACAGCGCTTTGCCATAGACATATTTCTTCGGCACCAGCCCCCAGATACGCGAGTCGCTTGAATTGTCGCGATTGTCACCCATGACAAAATAATATCCGGGCTTCACGTAAATGGGCGGCTTGCTGTAGGGGTTCATATTCAAATGCGGATCCAGATAGGTCTCGACCAGGTCACGGCCGTTTACGTTGACGTGGCCGCCGCGGACCTCGACCGTGTCGCCCGGCAAACCAATGACGCGTTTGATGTAGCTCTTTGACGGGTCGTCGGGAAACCAAAACACAATGACGTCGCCGCGATAAATTTTCGGCGCCCAACCATAGTCGTCGTAGTAAATTAGTTTATTAACGAAAATTCGCTCACCGTCATGCAGGTACGGGAGCATTGAGGTGCCTTCTACCTTCACCGGTTGGACGATGAATACCATCACCAGCGCCAGCACCATCAGTGCGAAGATCAGATCACGGATTAGCAGGCGCGATTCGTGCCACAGGTGTTTTCGCGCCGCGTCCCTGGGCCGCTGGACCTGTATGTCGTTATCATCGTCCGGATGAACGGTGCCGAATGGCGGTGGCTGGTTAAATTGCTTACCAAACATGCTGTTCGCAGGCTGAAGAAGACGGTACTTGACGGCTATTAGAAGCGCTCAACAACGATCCCGTTTGCCCCTCATAAATCCTTTGTCGAGGTTATCCGTCGGTTGCTTGCATTGTCAAACCAATGGAGCGCAGGCATCCCTGCTTGCGGTTCACTGGCGTGCTTGCCGGTGCTCTTTGCTACTCAAGAGGTTGATGATGAACACAAACTGACCCGTCACAGAAGCTTGACAGTTGTCGGCGCGGCTCTCTATCATCCCCACACGTCGGCAGGTAGAAATTCCCAACCGAACAAATCAGCATCGATCGCCAAACACCGGAGGCTCAAATTCGTGATTAAGCTCGACATCATCAATCGACTTGCCGATCAAACCGGCATCCCAAAGTTGAAGGCTGAACAAGCCGTGGATGCTCTGTTTCATTCGATGAAGGAAGCGCTGTCCCGCGGCGACCGCATCGAGCTGCGCGGGTTTGGCGTATTTATTGTCAAACCACGTAAACGCGGCGTGGGCCGCAACCCACGCACGGGCGAAGAGGTGGCCATCCCTTCAGGTAAGACGATCCGCTTCAAGCCGGGTAAGGAACTGCAAGCCCACGAAGACGGCGAAGATCTGGCAACTGAATAAGCCTGATCGGGCCTTTGAAAATTCGAGAGCCGGAAGTTAGCTTTGACGTGGACGCGTTCTCTTGCTAACTTCCGGCTTTTCGTTTCCGCGATTGAATAGTATGTCGACAGCCGCCGATACCTCACCGCAAATCATGGCTCCGGAACTGCCACCGAGCCGCAAGCCCACGGCGCGCCAGTGGCTCTTGCACGGGGCGTTGTTTGTCGTCACCGCAATCACCACTACCATTTCAGGCATCGTCTGGATTGCCGGTTCCGAGATGGACACCAGCGGCGGCGCGCCGGCGCAAAGCGGCGGCTTGTCGGACTCTGTACTGCTGATCCCCTGGTACTACGTCAGAGGCATTGGCGAACTCACGTGGCAAGCGCTCACTCATCCGGCGCTGCTGATGCCGGGCCTAGAGTTTTCGGCTGCGCTGCTGGCCATCCTCACGGCGCACGAGTTCGGTCATTACTTTTTTTGTCGCTACTACGGCGTCGATGCCACTCTGCCGTTCTTCATTCCGCAGCCGCCCGGGCTTCTGCCGGGCACGTTCGGCGCATTCATCAGGATGAAATCTCCCGTGCCTTCGCGCCGGGCTTTGTTCGACATCGGACTCGCCGGTCCGCTGGCAGGATTCATCGTCATCGTTCCGATTGCTTTCGCTGGGGTGCTGACGCTGCAACATGGGAATTTTGCGGCGAGCGATGCGGGCGGCATCAGCTTTAACGATCCGTTGCTGTTTCGTTTGATTGCGCGCGCGTTCAGGATCGATCTGGCCAGTTCAGTGGTGAACTCCTTTTACCTTGCCGCCTGGGTTGGCTTGCTCGTCACCGCTTTGAATCTAATGCCGGTGGGCCAACTCGACGGCGGGCACGGAACGTTCGCGGCGTTCGGCGACTTTGCGCATCACTGGATTGGGCGCGTGGCGTTTGTGACTATGGTTGCGTTGTCAGTTTTGGGATGGTTTTGGCACGGCAGCCCCAGCGGCTTTCTCTATGTAGTGCTGCTGGCAGTGATGCTGCGCGTCCGTCATCCGCGACCCGAACAGATGGAGCCGTTGGGCGGGATGCGCGTGGCTATTGGCATCATTACGCTGATAGTTTTTGCGCTTTGCTTTCTGCCGTTTCCGATCACGATTAGTTGATGTGTCTTGGCTCCGCAACCAGCTTTCGTGGAAACAGTCGCCTCGCCGTTTCCTAGCGGAAGTCAGAATGATATGATCCTCGCTCGTGGTCATTCGCAAAATCATCTGGAAAGACCAGTTCGTTGAGAAACTAGCGAGCAAGCACGGTGTCTCGGTTCTCGAAGCCGAGAGTGTTCTCGACGCAGAACCCCACATTCGCAGGGTGAGCAAGGGCAGAGTCAAAGATGAGAATGTTTATGCCGCTTACGGCCAGACACTTGCCGGGAGATACTTGATCGTCGTCTACATTCGTAAGTTGTCCGGCGCACTCTTGCCCATCTCAGCACGCGATATGGACGACGCTGAAAGGAAATACTATGAAAGACAAAGATAAGACCATCGATCCATTGCCAGATTCATTTGAGACTGAGGAACAGGCCGGAGAGTTCTGGGATGCCCACAGCACGATGGACTATCAGGAACACCTAGAACCAAGCAACGACACGATCGAAATCCGCGAGCGCGTTTTCGAGGTCCAGGTTGCCGAAGATGTGTTCGAGAAACTGCGGCAAGAAGCTTTGGCACTTCACCAGTCAGTCCCCACTGTGGTTGATAAGATATTGCGTAAGGAACTGGCTTAGTGCTCCCGCGCCTGATGAGAGAAAGCCCCACCGGCTACCGCTCGAAGTGAGGCAGATCCCCACCTCAAGCAGCCGGCAACAACCCCTTAATCTCCCTTACCACCCGATTCACTTCTTCCTGATTCGCGAGCGCGATCATGAAAAACTTGTACCCTTGATGAAAACAGATGACGCCGTTCGCGAACAGCCACACGCCGTCGAGAAACGGATTGCCGCCGAAGATCAAACTGATTGGCGCGCCGGTGAGTCCTACCGGATTGGCAATCTGCGCGAACATCACAGCGCCGGCGGCGCAACTGAACGCGCCCAGCAAAGGCGCGCCCACGTACTTCGCCATCTTGCGTTGAAATTCAACGCGCTCGCGTTCGGCTTCGTCTAGCTCACCTGCGGCGATGCGCTGTTCCTGCTTCTTGAGATACTCGTCGAACTTCTCGCTCGCCTTTTTCAAACCCCAGACAGGCAGGGCGGAATGCGTTAGCCAGTGCGGGTGCGAACCCAGCAGCACCGCGTCGATACCGGGAAACGCTGCACCCAGGCGGACTCCCAGAATTAATGAGAATGAAACTGCCGCGGCCTTGCCGGGATTTTCTTTGACCCAATCTTTCGCCTTCAGGATCCCGGCAGTCGCGGCGGCCGTAGCGCGCGTCACGCGCACGCCCTGGCCGGCAAATTTCGTCGCCGTGGTGGCATAGTCAATCGCTTCATCAAAAACTTTTTCCGCCTTCTTGCCGGCCAGCCCGGCGGCGTTCCGAATAATCTTGCCGGCATCTTTGGCGCGCCGCTTTCCTTCATCGACGACCTTGCCGGCTGTCTCGCGAAGATTGTTTTCATCGGCGAAGCGTCCAGCTTCCGCGCGGAGTTGTTCCGCGCCGTTGGCAATCGTGTGGGCGCCGCGGCGCGCCGCATCGCCAGCCACGCGCGCAGTGTCTTCGACCATGCCGGTCACGTTGAGTTTCTCGTCCAGCTCGCGGGCTTTGCGCCGCGCGGCCCGATGCAAGTCGTCAAACTTTTCTTTGTAGTCAGTCATGATATTGGCAACTCCCCAGCTATTCTACGCCACGAAGCGCGGCAGAGTTCAGGAATAGTGAACCGGATTGTGGAGTGCGCTGACTTGTCAGCGCTTTGGAAGACTGCGACTTGTCGCAGTGGTCATTCGCGCGGTAAAAGTAAGAGACAAAAGCGGCGACAAGTCATCGCACTCCAAACCTGATTCGTTCCGGCTTTACTTTTGGCTTCTTCCTTCTTACTTTTGCCTTATGGTGAGATGTCCGACGTGCGGAAAGAAGGTTGACTGGCAGGACAATCAGTGGCGACCTTTCTGTTCAGAGCGATGCAAGTTGATCGACTTTAGTCGTTGGGCCAACGAAGAGTATCGCGTGCCCGGAAAGGAAATTAATCCCGACGACGTCACCGAACGACCGGAAGCCGATGAGGTGGACACGGATCAAAATAGCGTGTCCTGAACCGCCAACCGTGAACGGAAGAATTAAGACTTATGCGGCGCTGACTTTGTTGCTGGTGGGATCGGCGATGGGTCTGGGAGCCTGCACAAAGCGGCTTGCCACTCCTGCCGGCCCTACCGGCTGGACGTTCGATAACCATCAGCGCGCACAGTTGTCCGATTATAAAGGCAAGGTGGTGGTGGTCGACTTCTACGCCACCTGGTGCGAACCCTGCCGGGCTGAGACGCCGCGCCTGGTCCAACTGCAGCGGCAATACGCCGAACAGGGTTTGCAAGTCATTGGACTGAACGTCGGCGGCGAGGAGGATCGCGAACAGGTTCCCGCCTTTGCCAAACAGTTTGGAATCTCCTATCCCCTGGCGTTTCCCGACGATGAATTCGCCGACGCCTACCTGGGCGACAATCAAAATATTCCGCAGGCGCTCGTTTTTGATCGCAGCGGGAACATGGTCAAGCGGTTCGTGGGTTATAGTGAAAGCTCGGGAGCCGAACTCGAGCAGATCATCAAGGCATCGCTCACGTCCGGCCCTCAATAGCAAAGATGATTCGTGAAAAACTGATCGACAAGAGTATTGGCGATAACAAAAAGTTTCGCTGGCGCAGCCATGAGATCTCGCGTATCGAAGGTTTGAGCGACGCGGTGTTCGCGTTTGCCGTTACCCTGCTGGTGGTTTCACTCGAGGTGCCCAAGACCTTCGGAGAATTGATGGAGACGATGCGCGGCTTTGGCGCGTTCGCGATCAGCTTCACCCTGCTCTTCATCGTCTGGTTCAACCAATACAAGTTTTTCCGGCGTTACGGCATGCAGGATGTCGTGACCATCTGCCTGAACGCAGTTCTTCTATTCGTGGTCCTGTTTTACGTTTATCCTCTGAAGTTTCTGTTTACCCTCTTGGTTAGCCTGTTTACGGGAGGCCAGGCCCACATACGTTTGCCTGGAGGCGCAGAGGGGCTGATGGTCGATAGCGCCGAGCAGGTCTCGACTTTGATGATTATTTTCGGCGCCGGCTATATCGCGATCTTCGGCGTCTTCGTGCTGCTCTACTGGCACGCCTACCGAAAACGCTTTGAGATGGAGCTCAATGAATTGGAAGTATTCGACACCCGCAAAGATATCCAGGAAAGCTTCATTAACGTCGGTATCGGCTCGCTTTCGGTCGCGATCGCCGCGCTGGGCGGGGCCCGCTATTCTTTTCCGGCAGGCATGGCCTACATGCTCAACGCGGTCGTGTCGCCTCTGCATGGAATGATCATGGGCAAGCGGCGGAGAAAACTCGAAGAGCGATCTAACGCAAGCGAGAATGCGGTGCTGGAATCAAACTGAATTGATCATGATTCCTCAACTCGAGTTCTGGCCCACTTTCGCCTTCGCCGTCGTAATGGTTTCATGGATCGCGTTTGCCGCGGTCTTCCTTAAGTTCCTAACGCGGAAGAAGCCACCAAGTCCCCCAGACAGCAAGCGAGAGCCTACATCAATCGTCGGCATTGCCCTGCAGGGAGTTAGCTATGCTGTAGTCTGGTCCGTTCATCGCCAATTTTTTACGCCGATCGCGCCCCTTGGCAAATTCTTTGAGATCGCTTCGGCTGCTGTAACCACAGTCTTGGCCTTTGGATCGGTTTGGTTCGTCTCAGCCGCAGTACGCACCCTGGGCGAACAGTGGAGTTTGGCCGCGCGGGTATTGGAAGGACATAATTTGATCACATCAGGCCCGTATAATATCGTGCGGAATCCGATCTATACCGGAATGTTTGGGATGCTGCTGGCGACAGGCCTGGCCATCAGTCACTGGATCGGTTTAGTGATCGCTATCATTATTTTCGCCGTCGGCACGGCGGTGCGTGTGCACAGCGAAGAAAAGCTTTTACGCGAAGCATTTGGCGAGGATTTCGAAGCCTACGCTCGCCGAGTCCCGGCCGTAGTGCCTTTACTTTTTTGAGACTATTTTGAGAAGAGCAAAAATATTAGCCACCATTGGTCCGGCCTCCCGCGACTCGAAGGTGATGGAAGCACTGCTGGCCGCGGGCGCTGACGGCGTGCGCATCAACATGTCGCACGGCACTTATGAAGAAAAAGCGCAGGACATTTCTATGGCCCGCGCCTGTGCGGAAAAGATGAACCGGCCGCTGGCCGTGCTCATCGATCTTTCCGGTCCCAAGATTCGCACGCGCACCCTGCGGAGTCACCAGCCGGTAGAACTTATAGACAACCAGCAATTCATCATCACCACTCGCGACATCGAAGGCGACAACACCCAGGTCGCGACGAACTATGCCGGCATGCCGCGCGATGTGCGGCCGGGCGCGCGCATCCTGCTTGACGATGGGGCCATCGAACTGCGGGTTGAGAGCACGAGTGAAACCGACGTCGTTTGTCGCGTGATCAATGGCGGAGTGCTCGGCGAGCGCAAGGGCATCAATCTGCCGGGCATCACTTTGCCGATTCCGTCGATGACCGAAAAGGATCGAGCCGATTTGAAGTGGGCGGCGCAGCAGGACGTCGATTACTTTGCGCTGTCGTTTGTCCGTAGCGGCGCGGATTGTGTCGAAGCGAAAGCTCTCATCAGGAACGCCGGCAGCGCGGCGCCTCTGATCGCAAAGATCGAAAAATCCGAAGCCATCGATCACCTGGAAGAAATCATCGACGCGGCCGACGGCGTGATGGTTGCGCGTGGCGATCTGGGCGTAGAAACCAGTGTCGAATTGGTGCCGGTCTATCAAAAGCAAATCATCGAACAGGCAAACGACGCTGGAAAGGTGGTCATTACCGCCACGCAGATGTTGCAATCGATGGTTTCCAGCCCGCGACCGACCCGAGCGGAAGCTACCGACGTCGCCAATGCCGTGTGGGACGGATCAGATTGCCTGATGTTGTCAGGCGAGACTGCGACGGGAACTTATCCGGTCGCAGCCGTCGCCACCATGGCGCGCATCATCGACACCGCCGAAACACGTAACAAAAAACGATCGCTGGTTAGTAAGCTGGTGGGTAGACAAAGCGGACGGGTTAGCCGCGCCCTCTGCGAAGCCGCGGCGTTTGCCGCCGATGAGATGAATTCGCGGATCATTGCCTGCTTCACTGAGTCAGGACTGATGGCCCGGCGACTGTCGAGCCTAAGGCCGGATCAGCGCATCATCGCGCTCACGTCCTCGCGTGAAGTGATGAACGGGCTGGCGCTCATCTGGGGCGCCGAGCCGGTGGTTACCTCGCGATCCAAAAGTACAGAGGAGATGCTGAAGCTCGGAGAGCAGACTTTGCTGCGGGCTG
>JAWVEB010000045.1:0-139300 GCA_033856915.1 Blastocatellia bacterium
TTCAGCCGCTCTCGCTCTCTCTGACTCATCAACAAATGTCCTTCCATTTGCCCACCCTTTCGGGTAAAGCATCCTAGTGGACATTTCTATTCAGTTTTCCAGAGGTCAGTTTTATATAGTTACCACAGTCTATGGAGCGCGGGCATCCTCGCCCGCTTCCTGGTGTCAGCGAATTTGAGCGCGGTTCGCGCGTTGTGCTGGCTGAGATGCCCGCGCTCTTAACGCAACTGTCTGGGTGGCGGCGGCTTTTGTGAATCGTCGGAGCCGGAACCGCCTGTCTCTGAAAACATTTCTTTGATAGTACCGACGGCCGAGAGCATGCTCGAGGTTTCAACCGGCATGAAGATCACTTTCGCGTTGTTGCTCTTGGTCATATCGCGCAGGCTTTCGATGTAGCGGGTCGTAATCAGATATTGAGCAGGGTTGCCGTGTTCCTTCATCGCTTCAGCCACCTGGGTAATCGCCTGAGACTCGGCTTCCGCCTGACGCAGACGCGCCTGTGCTAAGCCTTCGGCTTGCAGAATGTTTGACTGCTTCTCGCCTTCAGATCGTGTTACCGCCGCTTGCTTCTCGCCCTCGGCCCGCGTGATAGCGGCCTGGCGTTCGCCTTCCGCCTGCAGCACGAGGGCGCGCCGGTTTCGTTCGGCCGTCATCTGCTTTTCCATCGTCACGCGCACATCTTCGGGCGGGTTGATATTCTTCACGTCGACGCGCGTCACCTTCACTCCCCACTTATCGGTCGCCTCATCCAGAATGATGCGCAGCTTGGAATTGATCTGGTCGCGTTGCGAAAGCGTGTGATCGAGATCCATGTCACCCATCACTGCGCGCATGCCGGTGATCGTCAACTGCACGATGCCGCCGACCAGATCATTCATTTCGTAAACTGCCTTGATGGGGTCCGTAACCTGCCAGTACACCACCGAGTCAACATGGATAGTGACGTTGTCGCGGGTGATCACGGGTTGGGGCGGCAGGTCGATGTATTGCTCGCGCAAGTCGATCGACGTGACTGCGCCGCGCGTGTTGGTCCAATAGACGGCGCGCGGCTTGTCGATGAATGGCACCAGGATATTCAGGCCGCTGGACGCGACACGGCTGAACCGGCCCAGACGCTCAACCAGCATTACGGTCGCCTGCGGCACGATCTTAATCGTCTTGGCGGCGATGATCAGCAACACGATGCCGATGAAGAAAAGGAAGAAGACAAACAGAAAGGCCGGCGCCACGCCGTCAGCCTGCAGCAGAATAATGAACGCAAAAGGCATAACTCACCTCCGACAAACCCGCTCTTTCCTTTGGACGTTGCCGCGCAACTATAACGAAAGCCGCGCATGAATGAAAGACCAAGGCTGGTTTAGAGTTCAAGCTTTAGCTTGTGGTCTAAGACCGCAACCTCAAGGTTGAACTCTGAACTTTTCGGAACTTGCCACCCTCCCAGCGCCTTTTCTATCAACGCTGCCACTGCCAATACCGTTCTCTCTTCAAGGGGCCGGCCAATAATTTGAACGCCAATCGGTAAACCGTCGGCGGTCCGGCCGGCCGGAACGACTACGCTCGGCAGTCCAAAGACATTGAATGCTTGCGAATAACTGAACGCGCGAAAGACACTGATCGATTTGTCGTTCACCTGAACCCGGCCCGTGCCATGCGCGAACGCAGGTGTCGATCCCACGGGGGCCAAAATCAACGGCGTCGTTTTCATCCATTGCAACAGTTCCTCGCGCAAACGCTCGCGCTCCAACACCGCGGCGGCAACCTTCGCGGCTTTGCTTATCCTGGCCCGGAGATCGGTTTCTGTTTTAGCGTTAGCGATTTGCCTCGAGACAAGGGGTCCGGCTTCATGCTCCCGGCCCTGGAAGAAATCGCGAAGTTGATCGCTCGCGGTCCGCGAAAACAATTCAATCCAAAGACGCGAGCCTTGTGATACGCCGGGAGGCTTCTCCTCGGTTAGCTCAAAACCGGCATCGCTGAGAGCCTTCGCCGTCGACATCAAAACCGCGCGCGTTTCGTCTGTTACTGGCGCCACCCCATCATCTGCGTACCAGGCGATTCGCAGCTTGCGGAATGATGCGACATCATTCTCTAACTCCTTGCCAGATTCGAACTGCGCGGAAATTACATTGAACATGAGCGAAAGGTCTCTAACTGTGCGGGCCATCGGCCCAATACAAGCTCCGAGTGACAGTAGTCCGTTAGCTGCAGGAGTGTGCCCATCCATCGGCACCGCTCCCGGCGTGGGTTTCAATCCGACTATGCCGCAGAAATGCACCGGCACTCGAATGGATCCGGAGAGATCGCTGCCAATCCCAGCCGGAGAAAGACCCGCGGAGATCGCCGCTGCTTCGCCTCCGCTTGAACCTCCCGGCGTCCGATCGAGTGCGTGAGGATTATTGGTTCGGCCAAAAATGGGATTGTCCGTCTCATACGGGATCGCCATTTCCGGCGTATTGGTCTTGCCGAGAATAATCGCACCGGCTGCCTTCAAACGGGCGACGGCGGTCGCGTCACGATCGGGAACATTGGTTGCGAGCAGGCGCGACCCGCTCGTCGTCCGCAAGCCTTTAGTATCGATCGTATCTTTCACTGTGAGCGGCACACCGTGCAAAGGCCCGAGTTCTTTGCCACTCATCACTTCTGCTTCAGCGACTCGCGCCCGCTCCAGGATGTCAGGCGCAAGCGTAACAATCGCGTTAAGTAACGGATTGATTTCTTCAATACGTCGCAAATGCGATTCGACAACTTCAACAGGCGAGACGGCGCGCGTGCGAATTAGTTCGGCGAGTTCAAAGGCCGACTTCTTTGTAAGATCTACGTCCAGATTCAACCTCAACTTTAGCTCGCTGAAAGCTCCAGAGGAGCGACATATTTATAGAACCCGCAAATCCTTCTGCAACTAAGCTCCTTTAGGAGCGTCATATAAACATTTCGCTCCTAAAGGAATTTTTCAGAAAAAATAAGCCTAACGGACTATAGATATGTCGTGCCTAACGGCCCGTTAACCATCATCCTCTACGCTCATCCACAGCCGCTATCGGCAGTTAGTAAGCAGCCCAACACCTGCTTGACACTCTCACAAGCGCACAATTAGACTCGGCTTCTTTTAGACAAGTAGCGCAAGTTAGTAACTTGCGACATTTTTTCTATGACGAATCATGACAAGCTAACAACTTGTCTTACATTTCGGCAAGTTAGAGACTTGCCCTACACAAGAGGATCAAAGATGGGTGCACGAAAGAAAATCACTGTGGTTGGCGCGGGCAATGTCGGCGCGACGGCCGCGCACTGGCTGGCAGCAAAGGAACTGGGCGACGTAGTTCTGGTCGATATCGTGGAAGGCGTGCCGCAGGGCAAAGCCCTGGATTTGGCCGAAGCCGCGCCCGTCGAAGGTTTTGACGTACGCTTGACCGGAACGAACACCTACGATGCGACCGCGAATTCAGACGTGGCGATTATCACCGCAGGGTTGGCGCGCAAACCGGGAATGAGCCGCGACGATTTGCTGCGCACCAACGGTGACATCGTCGGGAAAGTAGTCGACGAAATCGTCAAGCGCTCGCCCGAATGCATTCTGATCATCGTTTCGAATCCGCTCGACGCCATGTGCCAGGTCGCGTTGCGTCGGTCCGGCTTTCCCAAACATCGCGTGATTGGCATGGCGGGCGTGCTCGATTCAGCGCGCATGCGTTGCTTTCTCGCGGAAGCCCTCGATGTTTCGGTTGAGAACGTCACGGCCTTCGTGCTCGGCGGACACGGGGACACGATGGTGCCGCTGCCGCGCTACTCGACCTGCGCCGGCATTCCTATTACCGAGTTGTTATCGAAAGAACAAATCGACGCGATTGTGAAGCGGACCGCGAGTGGTGGCGCCGAAATAGTAAACCTGCTAAAGACCGGATCGGCCTATTACGCACCCTCGGCCGCCGCGGTCGAGATGACCGAATCGATCTTGAAAGACAAGAAGAAGATTCTGCCGTGCGCGGCTTATCTGGAAGGCGAGTACGGCGTGAACGGACTCTATGTGGGAGTGCCCTGTAAACTCGGTGCGCGCGGATTGGAACAGGTGATCGAGATTACCCTGACCGCGGAAGAACGGATAGCTCTGCAGAAGAGCGCGGCTTCGGTGCAGGAACTCGTAGATATACTTGGAATCTAACTGTTAACTAATAGTCAGCGACCTTAGAGAGCCAGGGCCTTGCGGTAGTCCGCCAGTGGAAAGGTTATCTTGTTTCGAATAGCCTTCCGCCCTTCAGCAATCTTTTCGAGTTGTTTGTAGACGCTGGCCGCAATATAAATCTCACCACACTTGCCGCAGCGGCGCACAGGGACATTGTCCACGTAGATTGTGCTCCGCTGGTAATGAAAGGGAACGCGGGTCACTGCGTCTTCGACCGAGCCATCGCAAAATTCACAGAGATCTTTCTTCATAGCTAATTGTTTTCAAGCGCGAACACGGTTGATTATTCTAAGCCAATCCGTGCTGACTATTCTACAAATAACCGCAACCGGACGCCCGTCGCACGATTCGCCGATTACTTCATATCGCACGCCTCTCTCGTCCTTCGTAACCTCTTCCTAATTCTTCCCGTAAGAATCGTATTTTCAACATCGCTCGCAATCAATGCATCGTTCGACATTTCTTCGTTAGCATGAATTGAAATATCATATTCCTGCTCTCGAATCAGCCTGCGCAGCTTGTCGATCGCGCTTTTCACAGATACTCATTTCTTCAACCAACCCAGCAAGCCATAAAGAACCGTCTCGCGATTCTCTTCATAGATCGCTTTGGTCAGCGGAATGCCCATGGGACAGACTTTGACGCAGTTCTGCGCATTGCCGCAGTTGGTGATGCCGTCTTCGCCCATGATGCCTTCCAGGCGCTCGTCGCGGTTCATCTCTCCGGTGGGGTGCATGTTGAAGAGGCGTACCTGCGCGATCGCCTGCGGTCCGATGTAATGATCTTCGTCGTATTGCGGGCAAGCTTCCAGACAACAACCGCAGGTCATGCAGCGCGAGTAGGCATAACGCTCCTGCACGTCTTCCTGATCCATCCGCGGCCCGGGCCCGAGATCGTGCGTCCCATCAAGTTCGATCCAGGCATGCACGCGTTTCAAGTGATCGAACATCTGCGAACGATCCACCATCAGATCGCGAATGTTGGGAAACTTGGACATGGGCTCCAGCTTGATCGGCTGATCGAGGTTATCGACGAGGGCCGAGCATGATTGGCGCACGCGTCCGTTGATGACCATCGTACAGATGCCGCAAACCTGCTCGAGACAATTCATGTCCCAGGACGGCGGCGTGGTTTGCTGGCCGGACTTAGTGACGGGGTTCTTACGAATCTCCATCAGGCAGGAAATCACGTTGAGGTTCGGACGATAAGGAATCTCGAACTCTTCCCAATACTGCGGAGAGTCGGTACCGGCCCGGCGCTTGATGTGTATCTCGACTGTGTTGCTCATGTTCGATTACTAAAACGTTTTGTTTAGAGGCGGGCTACTGCCCGCCTAACTTTCGGCCGTAAAACCGGCGGGCGGTAGCCCAGCTCTAAACATAGCTCTTGTTCTTAAGCTTTCGCCGTCTCTTTCTTCTCGTGCGAATAGTCGCGCTTGCGCGGCGGAATCAGCGAAACATCAACCGGGTCGTACGAGAACACCGGTCCTTCGCCTGAGTACTCAGCAATCGTTGTCTTCAGCCAGTTCGGATCGTCGCGTTCGGGAAAGTCCGGCTTATAGTGAGCGCCGCGCGACTCGTTGCGATTGAGCGCGCCGAGTGTAATCACTCGCGCCAGATCCAACATGTTCTTCAGATGACGCGCATGGGGCATAGCCATCGTCGCCCAAAGATTAGAATCATTGATCGAAATGCGCCGGTAACGATCCTGTAGCTCGAGCAGCGCGTCGTCGGTTCGCTTCAGCCGATCGTTATAGCGGACCACGGTAACGTTATCTGTCATGGTCCGGCCCATCTCTTCGTGCAGCTTGTACTGATTTTCATTCCCACTTTGGGAAATTAGCTGGTCATTAATCTCTTGCTGCCGTTTCGTTTCCTGTTCGTATAGCTGCGAACCGTTGGCGCCGTTGCGCTCTACGCCTTGGGCCCAGGCGATGGCCGCGGGCGCCGCAATGAATCCGCCGTAGACGCAACTGACCAGCGAGTTAGCTCCTAATCGGTTAGCTCCATGAATGGAATAATCACACTCGCCGGCGGCCAGCAGCCCGGGAATGTTCGTGTGCTGCTGAAAATCAACCCACAGCCCGCCCATCGAATAATGCACGCCGGGGAAAATGCGCATCGGCACATGACGCGGGTCGTCGCCGACAAACATTTCGTAGATTTCCAAAATGGCGCCGAGTTTCTGATCGAGGGTCTCTGGCGGGAGGTGCGTCAGATCAAGATAGACCTGGTTCTCGCTGTTGACTCCCATGCCGTCCAGGCACACCTGAAAGATTTCTCGAGTGGCGATGTCGCGCGGCACCAGGTTGCCATAAGCGGGGTACTTCTCTTCCAGAAAATACCAACGCTCTTTTTCGGGAATCGCGGAAGCGGGTCGCTTGTCGCCCTTAGCGCGCGGGACCCAAACGCGGCCGCCTTCGCCGCGGGCTGATTCGCTCATCAAACGCAGTTTGTCTTCGCCGGGAATTGAAGTCGGATGCACCTGAATAAACTCGCCGTTGGCATACTTCGCGCCTTGCTGGTAACAAGCCGAAACGGCGCTGCCCGTGCAAACCATCGAGTTGGTCGACTTGCCATAGATCAATCCCGGGCCGCCAGTCGCGATGATCACCGCGTCCGCCGGAAAAGCTTTCAACTCCAGTGAGCGTAGATTCATCGCTACGACGCCGCGACAAACCTGGTGGTCGTCGAGGATGAGCGAAAGCATTTCCCATCCTTCGTATTTCTTGACGCTGCCGCCGACTTCAAAGCGGCGCACCTGCTCATCGAGCGCGTACAAGAGCTGTTGGCCCGTCGAAGCTCCGGCGAAGGCTGTGCGGTGATGTTTGGTGCCGCCGAAGCGCCGAAAATCGAGGAGCCCTTCCTTCGTTCGCGAAAAAGGCACGCCCATGCGATCGAAAAGATAAATGATCGCCGGCGCCATTTCGCACATGGCTTTCGCCGGCGGCTGGTTCGCCAGAAAGTCGCCGCCGTAAACGGTGTCGTCGAAGTGTTCCCAGGTCGAGTCGCCTTCGCCTTTCGTATTGACGGCGCCGTTAATGCCGCCCTGGGCGCAGACAGAGTGCGAACGCTTCACCGGCACTACGGAAAGCAGATCGACTTCGTGACCGGCCTCGGCAATCTTCATTGCCGCCGCCAGGCCCGCGAGCCCGCCACCAACCACCACTATCTTGATTCCACTTGCCATAAGTTCTTTTCAGCCCCGGCTGTTTGTGGCACAGACTTCAGTCTGTGAATTTCGCGCGAGATCACAGACAGAAGTCTGTGCCACTTCAAACCGATCAAAGAATCCCAGAGAGCAGCCCGCCGGGCCGGATGAAAGCCACCGCGGCGTTAATGCCAACGGCCAGAAGAAAAATGCCGAATCCCAGACAGGCATAGCCGGTAATCTTCTGCGCCCGCTCTCCAATCGTGATGCCCCAATCGACCAGAAACAGCCAGATGCCGTTTGCTAAGTGCCACACCGTCGCGGTAATCCCAATCACGTATACGATGAAGATCGGAATCATTCGAAACTCGCGCGACACGACGTCGAAAGCCTGCTCAGGGTGCTGGGCGACTGAGAGTGTATTGAGTCCGGGAATTAAACCGAACCGAAAATTCAGCACATGAAAAGTGATAAAGAAAAACAGGGTGACGCCCGTCAATCGCTGAATGGTATAGAACCAATTGCGCGAGTACGGATAGTGCAAATTATTAGGCCGCGCTTCCACCGTAATCACCATGCCATATACGGCGTGGTAGATTAACGGAATAAAGATGCCGCCGATCTCGACGAATAAAATATAGGGAATCGACTGCAGGTCCTTGACGGCGCTGTTAAAGTCGGCCGCGCCCGACAATGCTTTCGAGTTCGTATAGAAATGTTCGAGAAGGAAAAAGCCCAGGGGCATGATGCCCGTTAACTGATGGAGCTTTCGCAGAACGAAAGTTCTGCTCAGACGAATCGCCACAAGGGCTCCTCTCTGCGGGATGAACTCGGCAAGGCTTTTGGTTTCAGCAGGGACAAGTTAGTTAGATAATCTCGGAACGCTTAAAATTATAGGGCGAAGAATCAGAAATGCAAAACGACGACGACGACCTTAATCCTTTTCCGGAGCCCGTCGAAATTGAAATCACGGATGTCTTTGATTTGCACACCATACCTCCACGCGACGTGAAACCAGTAGTCGAGGAATACCTGCGCGAAGCCCAGGCCAAAGGGTTCCGCGTGGTTCGGATCATCCACGGCAAGGGGATCGGCGTGCAGCGCAAGATGGTCAGATCAATTCTGGCACGGACATCGTTCGTCGAAGACTGGACCGACGCGCCGCCTGCTGCAGGAGGGCTGGGGGCGACGATTGTGAGATTTTCAAAACGACCTTGAATATCTTCACACGAGATAAGCTTTCGGAGTAAACTCTCGATATGGAAGGCATCTTAGGAACGCCTTCATGAATACTAAACTGAAACTAGATGTTCACCGGAATATCGATTGCGGAGAAGATCAAATGACTGTCCTGGAGCACATGAAACAGTTGGCGCTGAATCTGGCGCCCGAAGAAAGGGATGCGTTGGCTGAGTACTTGAACGAGTCTAATGGCGAGACGTTACCAGAGAAGCCGCAATCATTGCGCGGGGATTGGGGCGATGCTTTTCCGGACGGCCTCGACATTGACGCAGACTTGAAAGAGATCCGCGGCGAGTGGCAGAAAGAATGGCGCGGAGATGAATTTATCGGATGAATTTCTACGTCAGTGACACTCACGCCCTGTTCTGGTATCTCATCAATTCACCAGCGCTCGGGGTAAATGCGCGCCTTGCCTTCGATGAAGCCGACTCCGGCCAAGCCTTGATCTACATACCCGCCATCGTCATAGCTGAACTCTATTATCTGAATGAGAAGAAAGGCCGGCCACTCGACTTCCGTACTAAGTATGCGCGCCTGGCCCAAAGCAGGCAGTTTGTTTTGCTGCCATTCTACCCATCTCACACCCTCGACTTCGACGCATGCAGTGCGGTGACGGAAATGCACGACCGGATGATCGCCGCCGACGCGCGGCGGATCAACGCTACGCTACTGACTCGCGATGCGCAGATAGCGAGCAGCGGAGTTGTTGCGACAGTCTGGTAGGGTTTGGGGGGAATGTGGTGTGCCCAGTGAAAAGATGGTGCCCCCGGCGCGATTCCAACGCGCGACCTTCCGCTTAGGAGGCGGACGCTCTATGCAACTGAGCTACGGGAGCACACAACAAGATAGTAAATGGTGAATGGTCAATCGTAAAGCAGCACTGTCCTTTGTACTTGGTGCTTCGTACTTTGGCTTTACGGCCGTCGAGTCGGCTCGGCGAAACGAAGTTCAAAGTACCAAGCTCAAAGATCGTCTTTAAGATTGATACTTAATCAACGACCGTACGTCGTAGCCTTCCAGCTTCTTTCTCCCAGGAAGGAATTCCAACTCAACCACGAAAACCAAACCTTCGATCTTACCGCCGAGGCCTTCGACCAGATCGCAAACCGCGCGAGCGGTGCCGCCGGTCGCCAGCAAATCATCCGCGATGATGACTCGCTGTCCCTGGCTGACGGCGTCCGTGTGAATCTCGAGCGTGTCTTGCCCGTATTCGAGATCGTATGAGATTGAAGTTCGCGCAGCCGGCAGCTTCTTTGGCTTTCGCACCGGTACAAAGCCTGCCCCCAGGTGATACGCCAACGCGGGCGCGAAGATAAAACCGCGGGCTTCGATGCCGACTACGACGTCGATTTTCGCGCCTTCAAATTCCGCCGCCAGCGCGTCCACCGTATTGCGCAGGCCCTCGGGATGTTGCAGCAACGTCGTAATGTCGTAGAAATTTATTCCGGGTTTGGGAAAGTCCGGCACTTCGCGAATCAGCTTTTTCAGTTCATCCATGATTTCTTCAAACAGCCTCTGCTTTGGTCTAATCAAATTAAGATCGAGCTATCCCGTTTCCGGGTCCGGCATGATATCATCCCCGGCGATCTTCCCAGCTACCTCAGCGACCCGATCAGGAGTTTGTAACCGTGCGACTTCGCGGCCTGCCTTTACGCATACTCGTATTATTAGCGGCATGTTGGGTGTGCGCGGCGCCGGGATTTGCCCAGGATCAGGATGCTGCGCGTCAAGCGCCGGAGGTCGTCCGGGTGAACACGTCGCTGGTGCAGACGGACGTTCTGGTTTTCGACAAGCAGGGAAATTTTGTCGATGGGTTGAAGCGCGATCAGTTTGTCTTGAAGATTGACGGCAAGCCGCGGGACATTTCTTTTTTTGAACGGATCCAGGCTGGAAGCCGTAACGAAGAAGCTCAACTTGCAGCCGCGCGGGGAGGCTCGACCGGCGGCGCGCGTCCCGGCGGCGGCGGGCCCGTACCTCTCGATCGCGGGCGCACGGTCTATTTCTTCGTCGATGACCTGCACCTTTCCCCGGGAAGTAACCGGCAGGCGCGGCTGCTGCTCGAGCGTTTTATCGATCGCGAAATGGGCCAGAATGACGAAGCGGCCATTACCTCAACCAGCGGCCAGATCGGCTTTTTGCAACAGCTCACCGACGATAAGAGCGTCCTCCGTGCAGCGGCCGCGCGTCTGTTGCCCAGGTCCTTCACGACTAAAGACTCCCAGCGGCCATTGATGACTGAATACCAGGCCCGCCTGATCGAAGCCCAGAATGAGGATGTATTTTCGTTTTTCGTCGATGAAGTGATGCGTTTGAATCCGAATCTTCCACGTAACATGGCCAGGGCGGAAATTCAGGGCCGCGCCTCGCAGATTTCTCAACAGACGGCTTATTTAACTAACGGCACGCTCAACTCACTTAAGACTCTGGTCAAGAACTCTGCCGCTTTGCCGGGACGCAAACTGGTTTTTCTGCTCTCAGATGGATTCCTGCTCGACAACTCCGAGTCGTACGACCGCATCCGCCAAATCGCTTCCGCGGCAGCCGACGCGGGGGTCACAATTTATTCGATCGACACGCGTGGTCTGACTTCGGGAATGCCGGACGCAATGACCGAAGCGCCTTTTGATCCATCGGGCCGACTGACGCGGGGAGCCGCCGGGGAACTCACCGCCTCTCAAGACGGGCTCAACGCTCTGGCGGCCGATACGGGCGGCCGTGCATTCCTCAGCAGCAACGACCTGTCTGCTGCCATCACGACTGCCTTGAAGGAAACTTCCGCCTACTATCTGCTGGCATGGCGGCCCGACAGTGAGGAGCAACGCAACCAAAAATCCCGGCGCATTGAGGTCAGTGTCGACGGACGTTCCGATCTATCAGTCCGGTTTCATCATGGCTTTGGCGACAGTTCACCTGCCGAAACGGCGGCGCAGAAAAAGAAGGAGGGCGAACCCAGAACCAGGTCGTCCAGCGAACTCATGGGTGAGGCGCTGCGGGGCGCGTATCCGAAAAGCGATCTGCCCGTCGCCATTTCGCTGAACTTCCTTGACCTCGCCCAGATGGGGGCAACTCTCACCACATCCATTCGGGTATCGACTACATCAATGGTGCTTGAGGCCGAGGGAGAACAACACGTAGCCGCGATGGATTTGGCCGGCGGCGTCTATGATGATCAAGGCAAACCTGTCAGCATCTTTAACAAACACCTGCTCATCAAATCGACATCCACCGAGGCCAAAACTCCACCCCCGGACAATGTCTTCTACAACCATTTCTGCACGATTAAGCCCGGCATCTACCAGGTACGGGTTGCGGCACTAGATACCAAGCGAGGCCGCGCGGGAAGCGCTGTTCGCTGGATCGAAATTCCGGACGTCACTTCGAAAGCGCTGACACTGAGCAGCTTGCTTGTCGGCGAGCGCAAGACGGAATCTGATGCCGAGTCCGCTTCGGCTGACGCGTCGGAACCTGGCAAGTCACCGGAGGCTATCCGTCAGGTGTCCCTAAACATCGATCATCGATTCGCCGGCTCTTCCCACCTCCGCTTCCTTACGTTTGTTTATAACGCGAGTGGAAGTTTGGCAGCAGCCGCGCCAACACTGGCGCTACCAGCCCAGGGGACCTCAACGCCGGAAAATGGTTTGCCGGCGAGTGCCACGACTGCAAGCGTAAACAGTCCCGACCTGGCCGTCCAGGTGCAGTTGTTTCGCGACAACGAACCGGTCGTCACGATGCCTTTGCACAAGATTCAGATTGACGCCACCTCAGACATGACGCGACTTCCTTATGCGGCTGAGGTAGCGCTCGACGGTCTGCAACGCGGTCGTTACGTACTTCTGGTCACCGTTATCGATCGAGTGGCCAAGGCCAGCGCTTCCCAAAAATTTGGTTTTCAAGTTGACTGACGCCCGCCCGCTCGTGTAAACACGCCCTGCGATTCACCATTAAAGCGAGGTCGAACAAATGAAACGCCGTGACTTTATGATCGGAACGGGAGCCGCCGGCATGCTGCTGGCATCAAACCCCTTAACCAGGGCAGCCCTGCCCACGATGCTGGTGCCGAGCGCGATCAAGCCGCTGGTCATCTCATCGGCTAATGGAAATCATTTCAAGAATGGCGGCCCGGTGACTTGCGTGCAGAAGGCTTTCACGATGATCACGCACGGTGAAGACGTGCTCGACTCAGTGATTGCCGGCGTGAACATAGTCGAGCTCGACCCTCTGGATGACAGCGTCGGCTATGGCGGTCTGCCAAATGCCGATGGCGTCGTTCAGCTCGACTCGTCGTGCATGCACGGACCGCGGAAGCAAGCCGGCGCCGTGGCCTCAATCGAAGGCGTGCGCACACCTTCGCTGGTCGCGAAGGCCGTATCGGAACAGACCGATCATCACCTGATAGTCGGAAAGGGCGCGCAGGATTTTGCGCGCAGCATGGGATTCAAGATCGAAGACGATCTGAACACTCCGCACTCGCGAGAATTGTGGCTCGACTGGAAACGGCGAATTGATCCTTCGCATTATCTCGATCCGAAAAAGCGGGCCGCGGCGGGCCGGCGCGCCGCAGCCGAAATGCTGGCCGAGGGACTGCTCCGGCCCGAAAGCATCTACGGCACGATCAATTGCGACGGCATCAACAGCAAAGGCGAAATCTGTGGCGTGACGACGACCAGCGGCCTGTCCTGGAAGATTCCCGGGCGGGTCGGTGATTCGCCGATTCTAGGCGCTGGTTTGTATGTTGACGGCAGTGTCGGAGCGGCGGGCTCAACCGGTCGCGGCGAGGCAAATCTCTACGGGCTTTGTTCTTTCCTGATAGTCGAAGAGATGCGGCGTGGGGCCCATCCGAAGGACGCCGGGATGGAAGCGCTCAAGCGGGTGAGGGCCAACACCGTCGAGAAGCGACTGCTGAACAGCAAAGGCACGCCCAACTTTTACGTCAACTTTTATATTCTGAACGCTCGCGGCGAGTATGCGGGGGTGACGATGTACGAGGGGTCGAACGCGAAGTTTGCTATCTGCAATGAAAGCGGGCCGCAGACTCTTTCGTGCGAAGGACTACTGCCGGGCAAATCTACGGATTGAGTTCGTTCCAACTTCAATCGAGAATTTCAAATTTCAAATTTGAGATCTCAAGTCCTAAGTCAGCGACGATCTGAGATTTCAAGTCTGAGATCTCTCTGAGATCTCAGATCTTAGATTTCAGATTTCAAAGTCTCAGCTCCGGCCCTCTATCCAAAACATTCGCCGACTAATCGGTAAATTTCCGAATTCAACGCGGCTGCAAAGTTGTCTACTCGACCGGCTCCAGGATCACCTGTTTCTTTTCGCGCTTTCGAACCAGGGAGAGCACGTGCTTTTTCTGGCGGTTGAACTCCGGGCTAAAGGCCCACACGCCCCGTCGCAAGATGCGCCCGTCGATTGATTCAATCACGTCGCCTTCCTTGAGCCCGCTGCGCGCGGCGATGCTTTCCGGTTCCACGGCTACAACCAGCACCCCATTCTCAGCACCCAGTTGCGACAGATTCTTTGGCGAGAGCACCATCGTTTCAACTCCGAGCCCTTCCAGGCCGGTAAAGCTCGCCGGCATTTGGGGAAACTCAAATCGATATTCGAAGACCTGCTGAAACGAACCACCAAGTTTCACGTCGATCGGAAACGGCGCCGGAGAACTCGGCCGGCGAATCAGGAACTGTACCTGCCGGCCACTGCCTGCCTCTCCGAGCAGCTTGGAAAATTCTTCACTGTTTTCAATATCTTCCTGGTTGACCCGAACGATGACGTCGCCCGGATGCAACTTAGCCAGGGCGGCCGGAGTCCCCGGCCTGACCGCGGTGAGCAGAATGCCCAAGCGCTTCTGCAGCAATTCGGTCAGTTGATCTTCTCGCCACCCATGCGCCAGAAACGCCGCGCGCTTTGCGAATTGCACCGGCTCACCAACGATGCCGAGCAGAGGCCTGGGCACGCTCGCCTGTCGCTCCAGCACGCGGCGAGCAGCCGCGCGAATCGTAGCAGCGGGAACGATGCGCGCGTCGTTGCCTTCGATAGATTCGACGATACCCAGCGTCTTCCCAGCTTCGTCACAGGCAATGCCGCCAACGACCAGCGGCGAGAGCCCCGCGCCGCGTACGGTTAGCCGGTCCAAATTTCCGGCAGTGCTCGTCAGCGCCGAGATCGTTGTATTCACCTCGCCTACTTTTACGAAGATGTTTCGCGATGATGCCTCTCCTTCCGGCGACGTGCGCTCGGGGGCGAAGATTTGCACCGCTTGTCCCTGAATCAACTCTTTGGCGACTTCTTCCGACGACCACGGCATGATGACCGCGTTCACCTGCAGAACCGACAGTCCGGTTTGTCCGTCGAGCCCGACATAGCGGGCCCTTAGTTTTCGCCCGTCGCGCGTAATCACTGTCAAGTCCGGCTCTGCCGGCGCGGGCAGGCGCAGAAAACGCGTTGAGCTGGTCACGGCCGTTCGGGCGTTCATCTCGAAAGGAAGTCCCGGGAACTCGGCGAACTCGAGCTCTGCGCCGGCCTGGGGCAAACGCACGGCGATCGTCTTGCCATCGTCGAGGGCCCAGCCGGCAATGATGCTCGCGTGCGCGTCGCTCGAGATCGAATCTGGATCGATGGTGTAGACGGTGCCAGGCTCGCCTTCCTGCCGCAGCAGGAACCTAAGCATCTTGACGCCGCTCAAACGATGCACGATGGTCACCACCTGCGGTGCTACCCTGGTCTGGTCGGCCACAACGGTGACCGTAGCGGGCGCTGCCGGCCTTCTGGGCGGACGCCGAGGCTGTTGTATTTTATCCGGTGACGGCGACTGCACCGCAGGAGGCGTCTGCACAGTGGAGGCGGCGGGCGCGACTGTTTGCGCCGCAGTCGCGTTGGCCAGAGAGATCAACGCCGTGCCGGCTATCGACCAGATTAACCCTCGATGAAACAACGCTTTCATAGTCTTGCTTAACATTCCCTACTACCAACTGCGACTGTTGGTGGCGCTAACCGGGATCCGATTATCAACCAGCCGTTGCGCGCCGAAGCTTACCGGCGGCAACGAAATCCTGCGCGTCTCGCCACGATCGTCCTGCATCGACACGACCATTGGTTTGAACGGGGCGCTGAGAGAAACCTCGCCCGCTCTTTGTTCGATCTGTTTGATTGATTCCGCCGGCGATGCGCCATAGTCGCTGGCGCTTATGCCAGAGCCCGAAGCAATACCGCTCCCTCGATAGGCGCCGGCGTTCCGGTTCAGCCGGCCTGCGGGTCTCACCTCGCCAACGACTGGATTGATGGCGGCGGTCTGTTCGGGTACGCGAACTTTCTCCTTGTCCTCGTGCGGATTTGAAATTGCCGGCGCGGGCTGGATCGGGCGCGATGCGATCGCCGGTGACTGACTGGTCTTCCGCTGAGTAAACCAGGCCAAAGACAAAGCGAGCACCACAATCAACGCAGCCGCAGCAATTGCCGGAGCGCCGATTACAAAACGAAAAATGAACGGCTGCCGAGTGCCGGACTGCCGCTCGTTCGCCAGGCGCGCTCGCAGGCGCAGCTCAAAATCTCCGGGCGCGGCGACCGGCTCGAGACTGCCGACCAGTTCGCGCAGAGCGATTCGCTCCGCGCGAAAGTCGCGACACGACCCGCAGGAGCCGGCATGCACTCGCGCTTGATCGCTCAACGTCTGATTCAGTTCTGATTCGTCAATTTCTCGCCGCGTAGCGCGGCATTCTTTCCCATTCATCATGGCACCACCTGGATATAATTCCTCATCTTGTCGCGCAAAAAATTACGGGCCCGGTTAATACGCGACTTCACCGTTCCCTCGCTCGTACCCAGGATCGACGCGATCTCTTCGTAGCTCTTCCCTTCCACATCACGCAGCACGAGCGGCGCGCGATACTTCTCCGGCAGAGTACTAATGGCCCGCTTCACTACCGCCCGCTTTTCCAAATCGACGAGACTGACGTCTTGCAGCGGCTGATCGTCGGGGGCATCAAAATCGCGGGCCTCCTGGCCGTCGTCGGAAGAGAGCAAACCCGTCAGCGACACCAGCCGCCGGCGCTTGCGCTTGCGCAACTCGCTGATCGCGAGGTTCGTCGCGATGCGATAGATGTACGTCGAAAACGCGTGCGTCGTCTGATAGCGCGCGGCCGCGCGATACACCCGCAAAAACGTCTCCTGGGCCAGATCGACCGCGCCGTCGTAATCGTTAGTCATGCGATAAATGTAACTGGTAATCTGATTGCGATAACGACGAACCAATTCGGCAAACGCATCTTCATCGCCCGCCAATGTCTCTTCCAACAAGACATGGTCCGACGTCTTCTGGACCACGACCGGCGAAGGCATTGCGGCGGCGAAATCCAACTCCTCAATCGAAGTTAGCGTTCTCATCGGGCAGGCAGGCTCTCAATCAATTCTGGCGTAATTTCGAACTTCCCTTACGGTTCGTGCGAGCGAATTATACACCGGCCCGCGACCGCCTCGGCAGTAGACACGCCCGGTCTGGTTTTTTGTTCCGAAAAAATGCGTTTGGCCGGCGGCCGTCCTTAACGGGGATCGCGGGCTGAATCCGGCCGGCCCGTTTCATTAGCACCGACGCTTCAGACCTTCAAAGTCAGTTGGATTAGGGAGAGAGGATAACCACCAGTTCAATAATGTCCGCGCCGCGAGGGTTGAGGCGCTTAGGGAGTTGCCGGCGAAGTGGGGGCCTCTGGATTTTGAAACAGCGAGTCCTCCATCCTGACGCCGTAGGTAATCGTCAAGATGCGTGTCTCCAGCGTTGGCTTTCCGTCTTCGAGCAATACAGTTCGGAAAGGCACCAGAGTGTTCTGAGCCACTCGATATTCATAGAAACGCCGGGTGTATTTTACCGCCGAGGTTGAGCCGGGCGGCGTCTCTTCATAGTCGAGCCACAGGACGCGAAAGCTTTTAGCGCTCACGAAGTATCGCGTACGGTGATTTGCCTTGTCCGTTAGATCTATTACATAGACGTCGATGCCAAGATGCTTGTCTTTTCCTGCCGAACTCAGTTTGGATTCGTTTTCTTTGTAACGCAGTAACGCGTCGATGCTGTGTGTTTGTTGGGCAATGAAATCGGCCGTGGCGTCTGCGCGGGGCGTAAAGATTGACCCATTGATAATGCCGAAAATGCTGCCCCCAGCGAAAACCAGCGAATAGTCCGTCTGCGGCGACTTGGTATCAAGACGGATTTTATCTTTTTCGGATTTGTCCCCGCGCATAAAGCGCAGCTCGTATTTCACTTCTTCAGCGCGGCCTTCCGGACCGGTACGAGTAAACCGCCCACGCTCCACGCCGTTGCGCCGGATCTGATCCAGAATTGTGCGGCCAAAACCGTTGCCCGTGAAAGCGATCACGGTTTCTGCAATCTGCGCCGCCGTTGGGGCCTTGGGATCGTCGGCCTTGGCTGCCTGGCCAAAAGACAAAGGGACGAAAGACAACAATAGCGCTACCGCCAGGACCATTAGGCCTCGAAAGCGCAAAGGGGGTTTAGATTTCATGCTCGCAACACCTGTAACTCAAACTCTTCAATTTGTCGGGATTGTAACACAGGCCGATCTGGAAAGGGGCTTGGCGCCTCCTGACTGATGCCGGTGTCGCACCGTTGGATGTCCGTGGTATCAATTGGTTTGACAACCTGCTCTGCACCGCGTTAAGTAAGAGAGCAAAGACAAATTCACCGGGATCGTCGGTCGCTGCCGGGGCAGCGCGAATCCGAGCGCGTGATTACGAAAGGATATCTGGGTAATGAAACGAGTTGGCATTTTGGTTGGCCGTGAAAAGACTTTTCCGGAGGCCCTGATTAGAAACATCAATAAACGTGGAAACGGTTCGGTACAAGCCGACTATATAACTCTCGGAGGGGTGCGCCACGACGCGCCGCCGCCTTACGATCTGGTCATCGATCGCATCTCGCACGAGGTGCCGTTCTATCGGGCCACGCTGAAGCGCATGGCGCTGGAAGGAACGATCGTCATAAACAATCCCTTCTGGTGGTCGGCTGATGACAAGTTTTTCAACTACTCGCTGGCGCGCAAGCTCGGCGTGGCAGTTCCCAAAACAGTTCTGCTGCCGCAGAAGGACTACATGGCCGGAATCACCGGTGAAAGCTTGCGCAATCTCGAGTTTCCCCTCGACTGGCAAGGCATCATCGATTACGTCGGCCTTCCCGCGTTCCTGAAACCATTCGACGGCGGTGGCTGGAAAAACGTTTCGAAAGTTAACACACTGGAAGAACTGATCGCGGAATACGATCAAACCGGAACCTTGTGCATGACTTTGCAGGAGTCCATCGAATTCGATCAGTTCGTCCGTTGCTATTGCATCGGGCAGCAGGAAGTCATGATCATGCCCTACGATCCGCGTAAGACCTATCTTTCCGGAGAGCAGTACATCAACGACCCGAATTACCTGGCGCCGGAGATGTCAAAGCGAGTTGTCCAGGATGTGCGGACGCTGTGCACAGCGCTGGGCTATGACATTAATACCGTCGAGTTCGCGATCAAGGACGGCGTGCCCTACGCAATCGACTTCATGAATCCCGCTCCGGATGCCGAGCTACAGTCAGTAGGTGAGTTTTATCACACCTGGGTCACTGAAGCCGTGACGAACCTGGTATTCAAGCGTCTGGCAGAAACGGCTGAACGCCCGCGCTATCGCTGGGATGCTTTTTTGAATCCGGCTCCCATTAGGCTTGAGGCAGTCGCGTCGGCGCCCGAGCAAGCCGGACGAACCGTTGTGCCCAAGACAACGAAGAAGGGATCAACCAGAACGCGAAGCTCGGCGAAAAAAGATCAGGCCAAGGAAGCGTCAGGCTGAGCAGATAGTTTAAGTTCAAGCTAGGGAGAAGGGGGTCAAACCAAAACCAGCAACCTAAAGGTTGGACTCTGAACGGAGGACTCAGGCGTCGCTGGTTTGGGGACGGCCTCTGGCGGCCAAAAGTTTTCGGGTAATGAGTGAGCCGGACCAGGCGATGATTGAAGAAGAAGCGAGCGCCCAACCGAGGCCGGCGACTACCTGGTCAACGGAAGAACCCACCAAGGCGACCAGCATCGCAGCGAAACTGACCCGCGCCGTCAAACGCTGGACGCGGTTTGCTCCTTCCAACCAGTTCATGCGGCGCAATTCGGCAGCCAGATAATCTTCATCGTTATTCAAACGCGAATAGTAATCAGCTTCACGCCGCGCCAGACCGGCAGTCGCTTTGTCCGGCGCAACTCGCACCGCATCGTTGTAGTGGTGAATTACGTGCGCGAGTTTGCCGTCAGTCAGGGCGACTTCGGCCAGCCCGAGTTGCGCGCGATAGGCATTTTCGTCAAGGTCCAGAGTGCGGCGAAATAATCTTGCAGCGCGAAACGGATCGCCATACTCGAGGAACGATTCGCCGACGCGGGACAGCAAGTTCGCATCATTCGCGCCGCGCATGGAAGCCAGCCTGAGCGCCGCGCAGGCACGTCCCAACAGCCGCGCATCGCTAAACGCGCTGGCCTGTGACTTGAGCAGACGGGCGTATTCGTAAATGAGCCACGGGCTGCGAGGTGAAAGCAGCAACGCGCGCCGAAAGGCCTCGGCCGACTGTTGCAGACAACCGGCGATGCGCAAATCATTCGCCGATTTACGCAACAAGTCGGCGCGCTCGCAGTCCACCGAAAGCGTTTGATCGGCGCTTTGCGCTGCTTGATTCGCCGAAACTACCGCGCGGTATCTATCGGCCCTTTTCGCGTCGCTGGTCTCTTCCAAAACCAATGCAGACGCGATGCCCAGCTTCTCCGCTTCTGCCCGGACCGTTTTTACATCCGTGAGATGATCGCGAAGCTCCCCCGCGCGCGCGTCAAGCTTATAGTCGCCAATTCGCGGCAACAGCATACGTACCATGCGCCGAAAGTCTTCACCGCCGGACGCTAATACGAACGACGTACCCTTCCCGGCAATCTCGATGCGATAGCGGTACCGCACCTTGCCGCCCCGCCGCAGAGTGCGCAGCGTCGCGACTTCGACGCGTTCGACGTCGTCAACTGCGATGCTTTGGGTCTGCCCGCGCACCAGCCTGACGATCAACGCGACCAGGCCAGTCCGCGAGATAACATGTCCGTCAAAACTGAGCCGGTTGGTGAAGACGAGCAAAGGCATCATCGTCCAGGTTCCGGTAATCAAAACCAGGGCGGCAAGATCACGATGAGCCCGCAGGCACAAAAGAGCAGCGAACGTAAGCAGAGCGGCCACGGCAAAATACCCGCTGGGCGAGATGCGGATGCCGGCTAGTTTCTTTCGCCTCGCCGGGGCAACGTGGCCACGCGCAGTTTCGACGAGCACTTCGCGTAGTTGATGTTGTGATGAATCGCTCAAGGTTTTCTGAAACGCGGACAAACTAAGGCGCGGGGCATTCGACCGGAACATTCAACGAGAAATTTCCCCGCGTGACGCCCGGTTCAGTGTAACGTAAATCTGCGAATTGAACGAATGTCTGACCTGTGCAGTTGTCACTTTCGACGCGGGCAATCGGAAATCTGGCAAAGCCGAGCAGAACTTGTGCGCGCGGATCTTGCGACGCCGTCAGGACCAATTGTTGCCCGCGGCCCGTCGGCTTCGCGTAATGTTCAATCGCCGTCATCCGGCCATTTCGATTTCCCTCGACAATCAAGTTTGCCAGGTCATGCTCCGGCGCCTTGTCAGCTATGCCAACAAAGAATCGATACATCGCTCGATCAGTTTCCGCGACGCATAGCCACCGGAAGGGATTGGCAGCCGTGGGCATAGCCGCAACGCGGACGAAGCGTTCGCCCCGCTGAGAGGCTATCGCATTCGCTTCGGTCTCCGCGTTGTGATACGCCGCGTGATGCGCCCACGCAAGAGCGCCCCAGTAACAAATGACGAAGAACAGCGCGGCAAATGCGAGTGCTCTCCCGACGCGTTTTTGAACTCCGGCAGACCGCGCTACTACCACGGCCAGGAGACCCGTGAACCAAATCACTCGCGCGACGGTGAGACTGCCGATGCCCGCCGCCCGCTGAGGCGACACCCCCACCACCACGATTGTGCTGATAACTGCCAGAAGAAACCAAACGACAATTTTCCCACGGTGGTTGCTGGTCAACAGGAACCCGGCTCCGCCCAGAACCAGAATCAGGTAGGGATCGATGATGAAGACCAAATCGCCATAGAACCATCTGCCGTCCCAGGGCAGCAGCGGCCGGACTCCGTAGTTGTTGGTCCAGTCCATCAGAGGATGAGTTGCCGCGGCAATCAACGACGCGAGGACCAATCCGCGATATCGGATCCGCGGCGGTCGTTTGCGCCATCGAGCAATCGCCCGCTCAAGCCCAAACAGAATTGACGGAATGAGGAGACCCAGGATCAGCGTGCCGATTATGGAATGCGTGATCCCGCGATGATGTTGCAGCAGAACCCATTGGCCGCCAAAGAAGAAGGAAACGACGTCGATGTCAGGGGCGTTCGCGGAGAGAATACAAACGGTAGCCGTATAGGGTGAGAGACGTTCCAGTCCCGCTTTGGCGGAGGCCAGGCCAACCAGCGAGTGAGTCAGACCGTCCATGCTTGAGCTTCAAATCCGAGGATTTCAAATTTGAGATCTCAGATCTCAGCTTTCTAAAAAGGCAGACCGGTCGGCGAGGGCGGGGGCGTTAACTGCGCGTGCCGCGCCGGATCGATCTTCAACAGCTTCTGCGCGGCCTCGCGCGATGCCGAAGATTCCGGTACGGGCTTGCCGTCCTTATTTTTTGCTTTGCGGGCCGTGTCCACAATACCGAAAAGGAGGTCCGCCGCTTCCTTCTTCTTTCCTTGTTTGTCGTACACAGAGGCCAAACGCAAGTTCGCGGTATCGGGTGTCACGATGGCCGAACCCTGTTTGGCAATCTCGCCGTAAAGCCTAGCCGCCTCATCGAGGTTCCCATCGGCTTCCTTTGCCTGGGCCAACGCAAATTTTGCCAGCGTGGCGATTTCTCCGCTGCCCTGGCTCAAAGCCTGCAAGTCGGTCTCGCCCTTCGCGCGATCGGTGACGAGTTCATTAGTGGCAATGAAGTAGCGCGCCTCTGAGCGATAAGGCTCGCCGTACTTGGCCGCGATCTTTTCAAATTCTTCGATCGCCCGCTGTGAACGTTCCTGCTGAGTGCCAAAGACTGGATCACTTGAGCCTGCGGCCGGCGGCCGGCCGACTTCCGCGCCATTAATCGTGATGGCTCGGCCCATCGCCGCTTCCGCTTCATCTGAATGCTTGTGTCGCCAGCGGGTCACGCCATAAGCAGCAGCCGCCAGAACTATCAAGGCCACCAGTCCATAAAGAATCTGACGACCGCGTCCCGCGACGCGATCAGCGAGCTTGTCGGCGAGGAGCATGGTGGTGTCGCGAAACCGGTCGTGCTTTAGCTCCCGAGCTCGCTTCTTCTTATATTTTGCCAACTGGTTTCCTCTTGCAAGAACGCACAGTCACGAGCGTTCATTTTGGTGTATGATCGCAGAAACAGCGAATTTAGCGACCACTCGGAACGTTGTCAAGGAGGCTGCTGTGATCACAACGCGAACCGGCCCGATCGTCATCAAATAAACAGTTAAGAGGCAGTGCAACTGAAATGACCAGGCGGGAACAAAACAAGGTTGGCAGGTGTCTAACTGAGCATCTGTCCGGGAAGCCACGGCGGATGACGAATTTGATGCTTCCCATTCACGGGGGTCCCAGGTGAGCTACGGAGAGCAGATAGCACTCCGCGGGCATGCGGACTTGAAAGAAGTTGCTTCGGCAACTGGGGCCGAGGTCCGATCGACGGCCGAAGAAGAGTTCCTTGAAAGGTTGCGGCGAGGCGAAGTGGCCGCCTTTGAGCAGCTCGTGACAGAGCACACCGGCGATGTGTACGCCTTGCTCTATCGCTTGACCGCCGATCCCGAAGAAGCTCGCGATTTGAGTCAGGAAACATTCCTGCGGGCCTTTCAAAGCATCAGCCGATTTCGCGGCGATGCAAATTTGAAAACCTGGATCTATCGTATCGCGATCAATCAGGCGCGCAATCGGTGGCGCTGGTGGCGACGACGGAAACGAGACGTCACGGTTTCGCTCGACGCAACCGACGACCGTCACGAGCAGCCCTTGGGCGCAACGTTGCGCAACGACGACGCCATCGATCCCGAACAAGAGACGCTGGCGAGAGAGCGGGAAGGCCAATTGCGAAAAGCGCTGCTGGGAGTGCGGCAGTCTTATCGGGAAGCCGTCATCCTTCGTGACGTTGAAGGCTTCAGCTATGAAGAGGTGGCGAACACTCTTCAGATCAGCATTGGAACGGTAAAGTCACGAATTTCACGAGGCAGATTGGAGCTGCGTCGCCAGCTCGAAGGATCTTTGTATTGACGAATGGTTGGCCCGCCCCGGCTTCACAAAACTCGGTGCCAAGTGGGTCGAAGTGACGGTTTGGGGACGGATGACAATGCGATTCAATCAGAGAGGGAATGACTTGAAAACGTGGCCAGCAACACCCCGTAGATTTCGTTCCGGCTCTGACGATGAGCAAGCCAGGGTTTCCAGGTCGGCGTTGCTTTCCCTTGTTTGAAGGAAGCAGCCGGGGTCGGCCAGCCATTCGCGGAAGATTTTCGATTTCCAATTGCCGATTGCCAATTTCACGATCGGCAAGTCGCCCGGAATCAATTGGCAATCGGCAGTCGGAAATTGGCAATAATTATGTCGTGTGAAGAAATCCAAAAATCGCTGTCGCTTTACGTCGACGACGGATTGTCTCCGGATGACCGTGGCGCCTGCTACGGGCATTTGGAAGTCTGTCCGGTTTGCCGGGCGCGGTTGCTGGAGATTCGGGCAATTCGCAGCGGTCTCGCGACGCTTTCGCGGCCGGCGCCGCCTGTTGATCTAATCCGGTCAATTAATACGGCTGTCGTTGCCGAAGCGGCGAGTCGAAGGGCTCTTAACGACACGACATTCGGCGACGTGGTGCGCGCGTGGCTGCAACCAGTCATGATGCGTTATGCCTTCAGTTCCCTTGCCTCGGTGATCATCTTTGTCTCTGTCTTCGCTGCCCTGCGTCCCCACATGATTGCTTTGCATGAAGCTGCGTTGGCCGTCGAGCAGGCGCCCGTCGCGATCGATCTCATCGATACTTTCCGGCCGGGGTACGACATTAATAAGCCGATTTCGCCCGAGAGTTATGCCGCTTTGCGGACTCCGTTCAATGCGGAATCGCCGAGCCTGAACCCGGGCGGTGCGCTCGCGACGCTGACCTCGGAGCCTTCACGTTTGCGTGCAGATGGCCGCGAAGGCGATGACAACATGATGGTAGTTGCCGATGTTTTCACGAATGGCTCAGCATCGCTCGCGGACGTGATGCATGCGCCGCGCGATCGCCGGATGCTGGCCGACTTTGAGAAAGCCCTGAGGCAGAATGCGGCCTTTGTGCCTGCCGCTATGGATCGACGGCCCGAAACAATGCGCGTGGTGTTTTCGATTCAGAGAGTAGACGTGCGCGAAAGTAACTACTAGAAAGTGCCACTGGGTTACGGAACCGTTTGCGGTAGCAGGCGCGTTAGGGTTCCTCACCTCACCTCAAAATAACTCAGGCTTTGCTGAAGGCCCGATGTCCCGCTTACCACTGCAAGCGGTTCTGTACCGGGCGTCTTGCCCGATCGCGTACTGAACGAGCGAAACGCGCTTCGATCACGCCGCCGCGCTTTTGTCCCAGTTGGGCGGTGAGCGTGGGATAGGTTTCCAGCACTGCCGGCAGTGACTCAGCCTCTATCAGCTTCTCCACCCTCCCAATCTCTTTCTCAGATCCTTCAATCTCCATGAACAACCCGAACGGGAGTTCGTCGATGGCAAGTTCAGCTTTGCCAATCTGCCAACGTGTGCGGCGCTTCTCATAAACCAACGCCGGACGAAATTCCAGTGAGCGCAAAATCGCGGCCAGAGCATTGGCGTCCGCAACCTCGGTCTCTTCTTCGCGCTGGTGCTTGATGGCGGACTTGCTGGGAAAGCGTTCTTTGAAAGTCAGTAGCGCCCGCCCGTTAACCCGGCGAAGTCGCAAGGCACACCCGCCGGCGTCAAGCCGGCCACCGCGATAAAGAGTGTTCTCTTCGAACTCGAGTGGCTCCGGCGACAAGCCCAGCCGGCGCAGACGTCCGATCACCACGTCGCGCTGTTTCTTCGTCAGCCGGTATTTCTTTTCAATCTCAACTGGCATCAGTGGGTTTACGATTTCAATTTTCGAATCTCAGATCTGAAATCTCAAATCTGGAATTTGGAATCTGGAATCACGATTACTCAGGACTGCCTCAACCAGCGCCAAACTTCCGGAATGGTGGCCTTCTTGCCGTACATCAACATGCCGACCCGATAGATGCGTGAGGCGACCCAGACCAATCCTGCTATGGTCGCGATTCCAATCCCGAGTGACAGCAAGATTTGCCACAGTGGCGGTGTTTCCGTGACGATGCGCACCAGCATCGTAATGGGCGCAAAGAAAGGAAACATCGAAGCCCAGAACGCCAGAGAAGAATTCGGGCTGCGAATGATATTAAACGAAAGATAGAGTCCCGCGACCAGCATCAACACCACCGGCAAAGCGAGTTGCCCGCCTTCCTGCGTCGTCGTAACCATCGAGCCCACGACCGCATAGACCGTGGCATAAATAAAAAAGCCCATCAAAAAGAAAACAGCGAAGTAAACAAACATCATGGCCGGGATGTGTGGCAGCGCGATCCTCGATCCAGCCGCGGCCCAGGCCGAAAAGATCAGAAAGGCACTCGCCCAAATCCCCAGTTGCGTCAGCGCGACCAGACAAACGCCAACGAGTTTTCCCAACATCAAAGGGAAGGCCCGGATTGAGGAAAAAAGAATCTCGGCGATGCGCGTTTCCTTTTCCTCAATCACGGCGCCCAGGACAAACTGACCGTACAGCAACACCGTCATGTAAATTAGAAAGCCCACGCCAAAGACAAGATAGAAACTGACTTCGCCCTTGCTCTCTTTGCCTTCGGCTCCGGTCGTCTTGAGATCGATCGGCCGCGAGGCCGACTCGACAGACTTCTCATCAATCCTGGCGTCTACCAGACGCTGGCCTCGCACGGCGCGGCTGATGGCGCTCGCGACATAACTATCGGTAAAGAGATCGGCGGTATTGCGTGCGCGAAATTCGGCCTTCCCTTCTTTAAGCAGATCTGCGGGCAAGACGACATAACCGTCAAGCTCGTGGTTCTGAATTCGCGCCTCCAGAGTTCTCCTTACGTCCTCTATGGGGCGGCCGTTGGGCCGGACATCTTCAACCAGGTAACTTCCGCGGAATAACTTGCCTCCCTTGTCGACCTGTTCCTTGGGGTTGTTACTTCCGGTCGGCGGCTGCGTTGGCTCCTCATCCTCGATTTCCTCGGATGGTTTCTTGCCGCTGGTCAACTCTTTCGCAACGCGCTCGTACATCTTGCCCGTCTGATCCACAACAGCAAGTCGCGTTGGTCCGCCGGATTTATAGCCCAACATCAGCGCCGGCACGACGGTAAACCCAGCCATAATGAGCGGGCCCAACACAGTCGCCACAACAAAAAACTTCGTGCGCACGCGCTGAATGTATTCACGCTTAACGACGGCGAGGAATTTTCTCATGCGGCTTCTCTGACTTTCTCGATGAAGATGTCGTGCAGACTGGGCTCGACCAATTCAAATTTCGTCACCACTGCGTTCGCCTCAACCAGGCGCCTGAGCAGTTCCTGCGGACTCGCTCCGGGAACCAGCAAAACTTCGGTATCATCGCCGTGCTGACTAATGTTCGCGACCAGCGCCGGATCGTTAAGCAAGCCGTCGCCGCCCTCGAATTGCAGCGCCACAGCGTTGCGCGAAAAGCTCCGTCTGATCTCACGCAGCTTGCCGTCGAGTACCTTGTGCGATCTATTAATCATGCAGACATCGTCACAAAGTTTTTCAGCAATCTCCATCTGATGAGTCGATAGAATAATCGTCTTGCCCGCGGCCTTCTGCTCCAGGATCGTGTCTCTCATCAGCTCGACGTTGACCGGATCGAGACCGGAAAACGGTTCATCCAGAATCACCAGATCGGGATCGTGAATCACCGCGGTGATGAACTGAACTTTCTGCTGCATGCCCTTGGACAGTTCCTTTGTGCGTTTCTCTTTCCAACTAAAAAGGTCAAGCTTCTTGAGCCAGACATCGATCCGCTTCTCGGCTTCGGCCCCGCGCAGGTCTTTCAACTCGGCAAAGAAGCGCAACTGCTCGCCGATCTTCATCCGCTTGTAGAGCCCGCGTTCCTCCGGCAAATAGCCGATCCGATCCTGTAACGCAGTGCTCATCGTTTGTCCGAACAGTTCCACCCGCCCTGAATCGGGCGCGGTGATATTGACGATCATGCGTATCGTCGTCGTCTTGCCGGCGCCGTTCGGACCGATAAGGCCAAAGACGCGGCCCGCCCGAACCTGCAGGCTGAGATCGCTGACGGCCGCAAACTCGTCGAAGCTTTTCGAGACGTGATCGAGGACCAGGGTCGGCTTGGTATCTTCCATGACGTCTTTGTTACGGTTTCGGGTGGTCCACAGTTTCAGGTGTTGCAGCCGCGGAGCGGCGAAAGATCTGTAGCCCACGGCGCGAGCCGTGGGTACGCGAGTGGACATTGGTCACTGAGCCGCAGAGCGGCGAAACTCATCCAAAGGCGTTACGCCACTCTGTGGCTCAATTGTTCGGGTGGCTCGAGTACCCACGGCTCGCGCCGTGGGCTACATATCTTTCGCCGCTCCGCGGCTATCACCCGTCCCACAATCCAGACCCACGGCTGACGCCGTGGGCTACAGATCTTTTGCCGCGCCGCGGCTGAGAGGGAACTCTTTTAACGACTCCAGCTTGCTCAGCGCTTTACAATGTCCCTGCACTCAGCTTTCAATCCGAAACGCCGGGTAAAGTCCTGTCGATTCGAGAACAATCTCTTCAATATTCTGAACCGATGAATAGCGCGGGCCGGTAGCCAACTCGTTCTTGAATGCTTCGACTCGCTGCGGCGGACCTTCGGCGAGCACCTCGACGCGGCCGTCATCCAGGTTCTTCACATAACCGACGACCTGATGCCGCGCGGCGGCGCGCTGGGCGAAGAAACGATAACCCACGCCCTGCACCTCTCCGCCGACAAAAAACTTACGCGCAATTGGAGACATGTACGATGAATTGAATTTAATGCCTCAGCCGTCGAAGCGCAATCCGAGCAGCCTTAGGTTAGCGTGAGGGTCTAGCTCGCTTCGATCGTATTTTGTCATTCGTCGTTAGGAGTTCTCATGCGTCGCACCCCCGCCCCTCTCCCAGTGGAGGAAGAAACTAATTCCCTCCCCGCAACTCCACGACGGCAATGCCCCCGGGCGCGATGTTGAGAGTGACGCTATCCGAAGCGCCGGCTTGCTTCTTCACCGTCAGGGTTCGATCCGAAGTCCATTCACTAGCATTCGAGATCGCCGCGCCGCGCAAGCTTATCGTCGCGTTTACACTTGCGCTGCGATCGACCTGGGCCATTCCCTGCTGCTGCTTGAACACGCCGTTGTCGTTGAAGAGCGTCAAGACCCATCCGCGGGCGGTGCGATTGATCATGTACTCAACGTCGCCTTCAACATGAACGGGCGTCGCTTCGCTCGCCAGATGCGCGAGCACATGGGCCGCGAACGGAGTCATGCGTTCATCTTCACCCAGGAGATCGGGCAACGCCACGAACACGACCCGACCACGGCCGACTTTGTTCACGGTTACCAGCGGGTCGCCGTTTGGCGCGGCGATCAGAACGTCGGCGCCTTTCGTTTCCACGCGATCGTAACGAAAGGTCTGCCCGCTGAGATTCTGTTTCGGTTCGTTCGGCGACAAACATTTGGCGTCGTCGGCTTCGGCGCTCGTGCCGGTTGGACGAATGCCGAGGAGGTCGGCAGGGAGGCCTTTGATTTGAGCGGAATTGAGAACCAGGGTGCCACCGCTGCGAACATAAGAACCGAGCTTCGCGACCCAAGCGCTCGTCCAATTGATCGTACCGCCGACCACGACTGCGCGATAAGAATCGATCGCGTCGATTGGCGAAGAAACCCGGTTCGCGCCAGCGGCGCTCAGTGCGGACGGGCCGTCCGCGCTCCCGGCGTTTGCTCGACTTTGGATCTTGGACGTTGAACTTTGGGCTGGCGAAGCGACCAGCACGTCGAAAATGTTTCCGAAGATTGCCGGCACGAAGGCCTGGCGTTCGCCGCTGGCGGGCTCGCCTTCGCGCACCAGCCCCGGATAGTAGGCCGCGCCGAACAACTCGCGCAGCGCGCGATCACTGCGATTGATTTGGGAAACCTCGAACGGCCATTGCGGATAGTCGGTCATCTCCCAACCGTGCGCCGGATCCAGCAGAAATGCTATCGGTGTGTAAGGCGTTCCCGGGTCGGGGTGCTTTTCGGCAAAGCGCATGAACTCTTCGGTAATGCGGCCCAAGGGATTGAGTTGGAAAGGATGCTCGCCCGGCCCCGGCTTAAAGAACTGATCGAAGCCCTGCTCGAGATAGATCGCCGAAGCGCCGGACATGTAATAGAGGTAATAGCTCTTGCGATACCAGGACAGCGACGGACCCATCGTCGCGCCATAGCGTGAATGAAAAAAGTTATCAGGCCCCGCGAAGTTTTGCTGCTTTGTGAAGGTCGTCGCTGTGTCGCCAAAGCCCGGCGCGTGATAATAGAAAACGCTGCCGCCATACTGTCGCGCTGCGCCACGGTTGAACGCGAGTCTCATCGCAGTCATCGGCTGCACGGCCGCGGTCTCCATGCCAAACGACCGCACGCCCCATTCACCCAGCGCGTGCGCGAACGAAGTGCTGGAACTGGATTGAGACGGAATCATTTTGTCCCACATGGGTCCTGTTTCCGTCTTGAACATCTTGCTCCACTTCCGCGAGAGTGCGTCCGTGTAGAACGTCCGGTGGGCTTCGAGCAACTGTGTGCGAGTCATTTCAGGCGAGATCTTCAAATACTGCGGCGCTTCATCCCAGACGAAGCCGACGCTCTCGCCGGAAATCCAACCCAGGAATTGATCGCGCAACTCGCCGTTCAAAAGCTTCCAGGCCGCCTGCGCTTCAGCGTCAGAAGCGAAGTTTGCCGAGCCATAGTTAATCAAAACGGCAAACGGTGATTTTGTCTCAGCAAGATAACGGCGAAAGGCGCTGCCGTCTTTCAAAAGCTCGGGCAGATCGTTGATGTAGACAGTCGGCACTACCAACTTCGAATCGAATATCGGAACCTCCCGTTTGCCTGAATAGGCTTTTACGAACTCATCGATCGGCTCGGCGCTGAAAGGATAGAGCGGACGTTCGCCGGGCGGCTTATCGTAAAGCTGCCAAAACTCTTTCGCGATGTTCCAGGGCATCAGAAAGTCGCGTCCGGCGACCTTTGGACGCGCCCAGGACGGCGGCACATCGACTCGCGCGGGGGTTTCAATCAGCGGGCTCAGCGGCGCGCGCGTGCTGGCCCATTCGCGCAAGTAACGCATCGCCGCGAAATCAGGTTTCCTTCTTCCCTGCGGAACATAGGCGAGATCGTTTGTGACCAGAACGCAATCGACCTGACGCACCGCCTGCGCAGCTTTATCGAGCTCGATGGAAATTCGCGCCGGACCTTTCGCCAGGGTTGCCGGGGCGCCGTCCCAGACGAATGACCAGCCCCAGTACATGCTTACTTCATCATGCGGATCGATCAAATCCCTGGCGCCGAACTCATGTCGCGCGACCTCGCGCCCCTGCTGCGTGATCCGCGCGACAAAAGGTTCTGTCTTGTTGGCCCAGTCCGCATAGCGAACCCAGATCTTGTATTCGCCGGGTTGCGGTACTTCAACGTCCTGCCAGATCACACCGCGCGTTTCGTCAGCGGAGGCAGCCACCGAATTCCACTCACTCTCGCCGCCCTGCGTCCATTCAGCCGAGACGCCCGGCCCATTGATCGACCAACCGGGTGCTTTGGACGCCGGCAAGTTCAGGTAAGAGGGATTCAGCAATGGCTCGTGGCGCGACGTCTCGGTAATCCCGCGCATGTTCTCAGCCTCATACCAGAGATATTCGAAGGCGTGGCGGGGCTGGACGGGCGGAATGGATTCAGCCAGAGATCCAGTGGGTAATTTTAGGAATCCGAAGCAGAAGAAAACAATTAGTGCTGTTGGTAAAAGACGACTCATATCCTGGTACTCACTCGCGCCTCCGCTTAGTCACGGAGTGTCTTCTAAGCCGGCGGAGCGGGGGTAAGCATACGCTTCGCGGACTCCGTCTATCCCTCAATGTACAATTTGCCAAGCCTTAATCACGTTGATTGGCCGGACCAACATGATTACTTCCAGCAGCAGGCTATCCCTGATCCAAATTAGCAGCACTGCCTCGATCACAAAGAAAACGACCAGGGACCGCAGCCATCCAAGCTTACGGGCTATCATGAACCCAATGCCGCAACACATGATATCGCCCAGCGAATTCATTACTGTGTCGCCCTGGTAACCCAGAGCTGCCGTCGCCGCCCGATAGTGTTGGATCACAGTGTTCGTGTTCTCGATCAATTCCCACACAGCTTCCAGGGTTATCGCCAGGCAGAAACGCCAGCTTCCCGGCAGACGGCGAGCGACTAGCGCGAACAGACCGCAGAATATCAGTCCATGCAGAATGTGCGTAAAGCTGTAAGGATCGAGGAAGGTCTGCGAAGTTAGTGAGCTCCAGCCATTGCTGGTCCAAAAAAACCTGAAGCCGCACGAGCACCACCAGAGTCGTCCCTGGTTGTGAAGCTGCAAGGCAGTCGCAGCCAGGACAAGAACAATTATCGACCACGGCCAGAGATTTCTTTTGTTTGCGGCAAACACTTTGGGCGGGCGAGTGATACAGGATCAGCCAAGCGCATTCAGGCAGTCGGCCATGCTGCGCCGCCGGCAGGTGAACATCGGCGTGTCGCGTAGCGTGAAAGAACTGGCCTTGGTTTCACGGAGTTCCTGAACCAGATCGAGAAAGTCGGAAGGATTATCGGTTTCGAAAGCGACTACAAACTCCTGATCGTCGAGCCCGAACGAGTAGCTGGTATGCAGCTTCACCGAACGATATTTCGAACCTATCCGTAAATTCTCGGCCATCATTTCCTGGCGTTGTTCCTGCGGGCGAGAATACCACTCGCGGGTTCTCTGCAAAGGACAGACAAACAGGTAATCCGACTGGCCGGGAACTACATGCACGCTATCCTCCGGCTCCTCGGAACAATCCTTTTCGATATACATTGAGCGCTTGGTCATTGAAAGAAATGACTGGGTCGCCTCGAGGTATTTCGCCATCGCGGTCTGATTCAAACGGCCGGTCATTTCCTGAATCGGATCAAGCGCACTCCCGATGCGCCAGATCATGAAGTCGGCATTCGTGCGCAGCCCCACGGTGGAATAGGAATGAATCAAGAGTTGTTTGCGAAAATCGTCTATGGTGTCGATGAAGCCCTGCTTGCAATGGCCCTTGTCGGCATCGTCGAGCATTCTCCATTCGGGTCGGGCGCGGTAGAAAGTAAAGTTGACGAACTGGCGGGGAAGCTTGCTCTTGTGCTCTTCGAGTTCTTCTACGTTGGGCGCGAGCCGCAGCGACCCTCGCGTAGAGTTGTTCGTCTGATCGCGTTCCGTAGTCATCGCACAGATTGTTCGATCAAAAGGGGAGTCTCGTTCGTCTAATCTTTACCGCGCAAGAATGCTTGAGTGTGGCGCGCACCTATTCTGCCTTTTGTCTTTACTGCTTTGCAACCAGACAGGACGGGAGTGTCTTCGGTTTCGATGAATATGAAGTACAAAGGCGCCACACCGGGCGGTTTCAACGTGTGCCGCGGCGAACGAAGGAACTCGAAACCTGCGTGCTATACTGCGGACTCGCTCGCAAAACTTTAACCAGGAACTATTCGGAGATACGAGAATGAAACGTCAATCGCTCGTTCTAGTCACGGCCGCTGCTCTGCTGCTTTTGGCCGCCTGCCAGGCTGATAAGACCGTAACTACGCCGAATGCGAATAATACTAATTCGGCGACGACCAAATCTACACCGGACGAGTTTGCCGCCGCGCGCGCGAGTTATGAAAAGAACTGCAAGCTTTGCCACGGCGCGAACGGAGAAGGCGGGCCGGTAAAACTCGATGACGGCACCAAGCTGAAAGTGCCGAGCCTGCGCGAAGGGCATGCGCTGCGTCATCCCGATTCAGATTTCGTCAAACAGATTACCAAGGGCGGCGATGGCATGCCTGCTTTTGGAGACAAGCTGAAACCAGAAGAGATCAACGACATGGTCCGTTTCATTCGACACGAGTTTCAGGGTGGCATGATGCCGCCAGGCGAGCCAATGAAATCGCCCATGAAAAATATGAACATGAATATGAAGTGAGGTTCGTCCTGTCGAGTCGAAGAGCGGAAGAGAGTGTGCGCTCGCGCTCGGGTTTCCGGCCCGCGGCTTCGAGCTTACCGCCCATCGCGGCGTTTACTATTCATCGTTCACGATTTACTATTCATCTCGCCATGCACCCATAGCTCAGTTGGATAGAGCGTCTGACTTCGAATCAGAAGGCCGCAGGTTCGAGTCCTGCTGGGTGCACCAAAATAGTTTAGAGTTCAAGCTTTAGCTTGCCCTGCAACCAGCAGCCTGAAGGTTGAACTTGAACGCAAACTCATCAGCCTCCCCCGGAGGGGGGTTGACAAGTGTGGTACACTCTTTTTCATGTTGCGAAGCTATAGACTCATAGCGATGATCGATTGGCACCTCACGGCCCAAACCAGGCCGTGTGCCAATACGTCTTCACAGGGGAAAGCAGTCGAATGCTTAACCCTGTCCGGTCGTAAAGATCACACCTAACGCAGCGGGAGCGGATTCCCGCTCCTGAAATCTCAAAAAGCTAAACAGTCAGACCAGATCGAGAATCAAGGAGCGGGAAGTTTCCACAAGCGGAAACGTAAACCGCATTTTGATTTTTGATAACTGAAGTATCTTTCTTTGTTGGCGTATGGCAGAGCGGCAATTGCGCCTGGCTGTAGACCAGGTGGGCTTCAATGCCCTGCGGTGGTTCGAGTCCATCTGCGCCAACCAAGAGTGGGGAGCATAGTGTCAACTGGCAACACGTCGGATTCCAAACCCGAAGTTCTGAGTTCAAATCTTAGTGCTCCTGCCATCTTTTTGGAGGGTAGTGCTGGAGTGGCTGGCAACTGGTCCTGAAAACCAGGCCGGGTGAAAATCCTGCGAGTTCGAACCTTGTACCCTCCGCCATCTTTGGAAGTGTCGCCTAATGGTATGGCAGCACCCTGCTAAGGTGCCGGGGTAAAACCTTTGAGCGTTCGAATCGCTCCACTTCCGCCACGGGGTTGTAGCTCAATGTATAGAGCACCGGTCTGCGAAGCCGGAGACTGATGGTTAGAGTCCATCCAATCCCACCAAATCATTCCCGGTTCGTCTAACGGCAGGACGCGAGATTTTGGATCTCGCTATCAGGGTTCGAATCCTTGACCGGGAGCCATTGGGAGGTCGCTAACGGCGAGCAATCGGCCTTTGAAGTCACCGCTGAAGGTTCGAATCCTTCTTCCCAGCCAGATTCAAATGTCCTCGGAGCCTGATGGATCAGGCGGTTAGTTTCCTAAACGGCCTCACGGGGATGCGGGCGACTACGCTAATTGGCCATGCGGACGGTCTTAGAAACCGTTGCTTCTCGGTTCGAATCCGAGGTCGCCTACCATTTCATGCTCGCGTGGTGCAACTGGCAGACACGGCAGTTTCAAAAACTGTTTTCTCTCCGTTCGAATCGGAGCGCGAGTACCAAACAGGGGGACGGTGTGCTAACTGGCAAAGCACTCAGGTTTAAAACTTGAGGATTGAGAGTTCGAATCTCTCTCGTCCTACCATCGTGGCATCGAATGCAAAGCGGTCGCGCACTTGGCTTTTCAAACCAAGCTTAGAGAGTTCGAGTCTCTCCGATGCTACCAGAGTTTCATGTTGGCGGTGGCCGAATGGATAGGCGCAAGGTTGTGGCCCTTGTCTACACGAGTTCAATTCTCGTCCGTCAACCCAGATTGAGGCGTTGAATGCAATACGGTGAGCACTAAGATTCTCAATCTTATGTACAGGGTTCAAGTCCCTGCAACGCTACCAAGGAGCCGTGGCCGAGAGGTGAGGCGTCAGGTTGTCAACCTGGACGATGACGGTTCGAGTCCGTTCGGTTCCGCCAGTTCGAGCCTTTGAAGCATTAAGGTGATGCAGATGTCTCTTAAACATCGGAACGCGGATCAATACCGCGCGCGGGCACCAGTACACATGGGTGTAGGAAAGCATGGCTAATCCATCTGCCTTGGGAGCAGAAGATCGTTGGTTCAAATCCAACCACCCATACCAGTTTAGGGGCGTTAGTGATAGCGGCAGCACGTGAGCTTTGCATACTCGCAGGAACGGTTCGAATCCGTTACGCTCCACCAATTTGATGCGGGAGAATGGGAATTCCGAGAAGGTCTCATAAGCCTTCCTCAGTCAGTTCGACTCTGACCTCCGCAACCACTTCGAATGTTCAACTGTCCGGGCGGTTCCCGGCGTCTGCCTGTTAAGCCGCAATATCTCAGTTCGACTCTGAGCAGTTGAGCCATGCGACAGTAGCGTAGTCCGGTATCGCGCAACCTTGCCAGGGTTGAGATCGTGGGTTCAAATCCCACCTGTCGCTCCAATTTTTTTGCCCCTGTAGTCCAATGGAAGGGCACGACGCTTCGAACGTCGATCAATGCAGGTTCGAGTCCTGTCAGGGGTTCCATGCTGGTGATTCTCTAACGGCAGAGAGCCTGCCTTCCAAGCAGGAATTAGCGAGTTCGATCCTCGTCACCAGTTCCATTTTGCTGCTGTGGCTGAGAGGCTAGGCGCTTCCTTGGTAAGGAAGATCACATCCGTTCGAATCGGATCGGTAGCTCCACGTTGGACAGGTAGCTGAGACGGATTAGCGCGAGGTTGAAGCCCTCGAAAGGTTGGTTCGATTCCAACTCTGTCCACCATGCCCGAGTAACTCAATTGATAGAGTGCCGGTCCTACAAACCGGAAGTTGAAGGTTTGAATCCTTCCTTGGGCACCAATTGCTGACGTAGCTCAACCGGCAGAGCGGCGGTCTCGTAAATCGCAGACAACAGTTCAAGTCTGTTCGTTAGCTCCATCTGCTCGCGTATCGGCCTCGCCTTCTAAGCGAGTTAGCCGTAACTGGAAATGATGCGGGTTCGAATCCTGCCGCGAGCGCCATGCTGGCGTAGCACAATGGCAGTGCAACCGTCTTATAAGCGGTGAGCCCCGGATTAGGGCGTGATGAAGGTTCGACCCCTTCCGCCAGCACCAATACACAGGAGCCAGTGCCATCAGGGAGGCAATCGGACTTTTAATCCGGGCATCGTGTGGGTTCGAATCCCACGGCTCCCACCATAGTTCGGACGTGATGCTGAAGTTTTCGAAGCGGCAAGCTGCAACCTTGCTTTACAGAGTGAGAGTCTCTGCGCGTCCTCCAATTTCGGGCCAATAACAAATCAAGAAAGATATTTCAGGAGTAAGCATCGCGGATAAAGTTTGAGGTACAACTTCAAACGCAATACGAGTGGCGCTGATACCGCGAAGCGGTAAGGCAGTCAATCTACAAAAACTAATGTCTTCGGTACTAACAAGAAAGGTGCTTCTACTGAGCGCGGCCTACGAGCCAATCGGCGTGATTGAAATGGTGCGCTCGGTCCTGCTTGTCTGGAAAGGCGCCGCGCAAATTGTCGAGATCGATCCCACTCGTGTGCTTCGTTCTCAGCACGCAACCCATGAGGTGCCCAGCGTTGTGCGACTGGTTCATTACATCGACATTCGCAAGCGACGGCGCGAGTCAGGGAGACAACGGTTTCGAATCTTTGTGCGCGACAAGTTCCGTTGTCAGTATTGCGCTAAAAAATTTCAACCGGCCCACCTGACGTTGGATCACATCATCCCACGGTCCAAGGACGGCCCTGATGATCCCGAAAACCTGGCCGCGAGTTGCGTTCCCTGCAACCAGCGGAAAGGCAATCGCACTCCAGACGAAGCCCGGATGCCGTTGCTGGCAACTCCGTCTGCGCTTCGTTATGGGTTGGATCGTGCGATGCTCGCGCACTACGCGGACTCCCGCCCCGAGTGGAAGCCCTATCTGTTTCTGGGAGAGAAGGCAGCGTGAAAAAGCAGCCACCTTCGGAACGTAAAGGGCCGGCGCAGGGGCCGGCTCTTTTCATTCTTCTCAGGCTGTGTGGAGTGTTGAGAGCCGCTACCGAGACTGTGTGAAAATTCCGACCTCAGCGCCAACGGCGCTGAGAACAATGAGTTTTCCACACAGCCTCTTCCGCGCCCCGTATGACCGACCCGCGCGCAGATCATTGCGCGCTGCTGGAACTCTTTACGTCAGGAGCAGACTTTGCAGCTTTCTCACTTGCGGGTTTCTTTTCATTCGCGGCGGAACTTGCTGCCGGGTCTCGTGTCAGTCGCACGTTACCATTTATACCTGAGAGCGTAATCGGTGCGCCGCCGGTTCCGATGTGGGCGGAATAGCGCGATCCGGGCTCTTCTTTGTCGACTGTAACGTCGGCAATCTCTGAACGAACGTTGCCGTTCATTCCCCTGGCAGTGAGGTCCGCGTTCAGTCCATTTGCCAGCCGCAACTCGATCCCGCCGTTGACGCTACTGATGCTCGCGCCGCGTTCGCCCAACTGTTTCAGGCCCACGGCGATGCTGCCGTTGATGCCGCTTATTTCAGCCCACACACCGGCCTGGCCTAACTCGATGCGCCCGTTGATTCCTTTAGCTTCCAACGTGCCGTCAATGTCTCCGGTAGTGACCCGGCCGTTTATGCCTTTCAACGCCAGAGCGATCTGGCGCGGCGCCTTGATGGTTACCTCTTCGTTTAGATTGCTGCCAAAGAGATGCTCCCAGAAGCCGGCGTGACGCGCATCCCTGCCGCGCACCAGCAAGCCGGTCGCCGTTTGCTCGATGATGACTTCGCGCCGGGTGAGCGACCCGCTGTTCTTCGCCGTCCTCAGCACGTAAACTTCCGCGGTCTTAGTGTCTGAAGTTTGAATATCGACTTTCCCGTTAATCCCCTGCACCTCCAGGCGCGCGCCTGGTTGCAGCTCAAAGCTCTTGCGGATCTCATCGCGGGCCTCGCCCTGTGAATCCTCGCTCATGCCCGCCGCTTTGCTCAAACCGCGAACGCCGCCGTGCGATCGCCACAGACCGAGGGTCGCCGCGCCCACCACCAGAATCACTACAATCAATACACGTTTCATTGAGTTTCTCCTGAAAGGCCGAGTGTCGCGCGTCCGCGCGAGCTTTTGTTGCTGAACGAAGTTCGCGGGGCGCAGGTTCCTGCAAACTTCATACGGCGGCCGCAGAGCGCGCTCGGCTTACTCTTTCTTATTAGCGGCGATGTACTTTTCCAGCTTCTTTCGATCCGGGTATTCAGGGCGCTTCTTAAGGAACTGTTCGTATTCCGAAGCGGCCCTGGCTTTCATACCGGCGCCGTTATAAAGCAGGGCCAGCCGCAAATGGACGTCGGCCTTTCCCTGCGGGTCGAGCCGCAAGGCTTCGTTCAAATATCCGACGGCCGCTGAGCCCTTCTTCGTTTGCAGGTAGGATTCGCCGAGAAAGTAGTAGGCATCGGCTGAGGGCGGTTGGATGTTCACTGCGCGAGTCAGGATCGCGATGCTATTTTCAAATTTCTTTTCGAGAAAATAGAGCCGCCCCAGATTGAGGTTCGCCAGGAAGAACATCGGACGCACGCTAATCGCGCTCAGGTAAGATTTTTCCGCGTCGTCGTAAGATTGGCGCGCCAGGTAAGCCGTTCCCAACTCGGTCCAGGCCTGGAAATCCTTCGGATCGTTTGCCAACAGTTGCCGCAGCACAAGAATGGCGTGCGCGTATTTCTTCTGGTTGGTATCATTTTGCGAACGGACGAAAAGCCGCTCGTTCGCGTCTGAACGCTTGTAAAAATCGGCGGCCGAGATCGTCGACGTCTTGATTATCTGGCCAGCGGCAGGCAGCCACTCCAACTCGATATCCTGACGAAAGTCCGTCTTGAAAGGTGAAAACACCGAGACGCGAATCCGGGCGATCAACTTGTTCTCAACCTCGACGACCACATAGTATTCGCCGTCTGAGAGGTTCAGAAATTGATATCGCCCGCGATTGGGAATCGAGACCCGCTGCAGGCTATTTCCACTGCGGGTGTAAAGAATGATGTCGTAGCTGAGCGGCACGGCCTCGCCTGCTTTACTTTCATCGACCCTGAGATCGCCGAAAAGCTTGTGGCCTCCGGCCTGCGCCCGGGCCTCTGGCACACACGGTAGGCTTATGAGCAGGAAGAGAAAGACCGGGTTGAGAATCGCGGTAAGTTTATTGAGCAAGCAGACACGCCTGTGAGCGGCGCTTAGTTCCGAGTTGTGCACTCGAGTCACCATGGCTTTGGCCTTTGCGAGGACCTTACAGCTCTACGGCTTCTTATTGTCGGCGATGTATTGCTCCAACTTTTTGCGATCTTTGTAATCGGGACGCTGCTTCAGGAACTCTTCATACTCAGTCGCGGCTTTGGCTTTCATCCCCGCATTGTTGTAAAGCAGCGCGAGCCGCAGATGCACGTCGGCCTTACCCTTTGGATCCAGCCGCACAGCCTCGTTGAGATAACCGACCGCCGCCGAGCCTTTTTTCACTTGCAGATAAGCTTCACCCAATAGTTGGTTGGCATCGGCGGATTCAGGTTTGATCTCGACCGCTCGTTTGAGAACCTCGATGGCTTTGTCGAACTTATTTTGGACCAGGTAGAGGCGGCCGAGATCAAAATCTGCCAGGAAGAAGGAAGGGCGGGCGTCGATTGCGCTCAAGTAAGATTTTTCCGCATCGCTGTACGATTCTTTCAGAAGATAGACAGTGCCCAGTTCCGTCCAGGCCTGGAAATCCTTCGCATCGCTATCGAGTAGTTGGCGCAGCGATGAGATTGCCTGATCGTACTTCTTCTCATCAGTAAATTTGTGCGCCGTGTTGAAGAGCTTTTCGTTGCTGTCAGATCGCGAGTATGAATCCTCGGCCGAAACAGTTGCCGGTTTCATTCCTTTGTTGCCAACGCCCTTCGCCCGAAATCCCAATTCGATATCAAAGCGCACGTCGGTCTTACCGATGTTAGGCTGTGAGTAGAGCCTGACCCGCGAACGGGTAATCTCGCGATTTTCGACCTCGACAGCGACGTCATATTCGCCATCGATCAAATCAAGGAAACGATAACGCTGTCCGTTGGATACCGTCGTGCGTCCGACAACAGTACCCCCCGGAAGGTAAAGAACTATTGTATAGCTTAGTGGTTTGTCGGGGCCGGCCAGGCTTTCGTCAACCTTCAGATCTCCCTCGAGGATGTTCTTGCCCGAGCCGAGAGTCAGAATGGAACCGCCGCCGCGCTGGGCTCGGCCCAACGCCGCCGCTGACAAAACCAGCGCGGCAATGATGAAAGCATTGAAGCAGAGTCTTGGACGAAGATCGTGGCCAGGCCGATAGTCAGAGAATTGATAAAGCATAAACCGCCATCTCCGTTTCAAAGGACTTCCTGAGAAGGACACTTCGGGAGACTGTAATCAGCCGGCGTTAACAAAACAAGTGTAGCGGAATTCCCTGCCCTCAGGGTGATAAAAATTTGCGGGCTGGCGCATAAACCTCCAGCCCGCGGTAAGACGTTAGAGCAATTCTAGAAAGACAAGCGGGCGCCGAACTGCATTTGTCGTGGCGCGCCTTGAATAGCCGTGTAGTTCGTCCAGTTGGCAGGCGGATTAGCCGTCGATGGATCCACGGTAATACCGAAGCCCGTGCGACTGGTATCGAACGCGCCCATTCGCTGAGTGTTCGTCACGTTAAATGCTTCGAACCTCAATTGCAGGCTTAGCTTCTCGCCAAACTTAAACGATTTGGACAAGCCCATGTCGAGTGAAACATAGCCAACGTTCCTCAGCACGTTGCGATCTCCGGCCTCGCCTGGCCTGGCGTTCCGCCAGCTTTGATACGCGGTCTTCGTATCGCAAAACAGCTTGGCCGACACGGTGCCGTTGCCGCGGCAGGGACTGGTTTCGATCGGCGCGATCCTGACGGCGTTGCTTTGGACGTTCCAGTTTGTGGCCCAGCGAGCGTCGTCGTAGGGTGCGCCAGCGGGCGCCCCGCTGTTCCAGCGAAAGATGCCGGTCATTTGCCAGCCGCCGATGGCCATGTCCGCCCACCGGCTGACTCCGCGACCGAACTGCTTGCCGCGTCCGAAAGGCAGCTCCCAAACCGCATTGCCATTGATGACGTGCCGGTAATCAAAGTCAGAGTTCGCATAACTCTGTCGCTGCAGGATCGGATTGAGAATGAAAGCCCCACCGAAAGTGGTGCTGGTTTGCAAACCCGAAGCATCGTCAAGCGAATGCGAGAGCGTGTAATTGAGATCCATGATTAGACTGGAACCCAAACGCTCACGAATGCTCAAGGTGCCCGCATGGTAGTTTGATTTCGCTATGCTTCCCCAGGCCGAAAGCGCACCGTACTGCTCCTGATAGAACAACGCTTTGCCGACGGCGAACTCCAGATCGTCCTGAATCGTCGTCCAGTCGTTGCTGTTGAACCGGAGCGCACTTGCATAGATAGCCTGGGTTGAGTTGGTGGCGCCGGCAAATACTGCGTTTGCCGTCGAGGCCCCGTAGTAACCGGTGTAAAGGCCGAGGTAGGAAGTAGCCAAACCGGGAAACATGTTCTCAAAGAATGGAATTGGCGCTACTGAACCAACTGGAGTTCCCGCCGCGCGCAGTTGCTCCAACTTTCCCGCGGCCGCGTACCAATCTGTGCCCGACTTTGGATCTACCAGGTCGGCCAAAGCCATTACGTCCCGGGTCGCTAATAGATTGCGAGCAGCTCTGCCCACGTAGGAAGCCTGCACTGCCAGGCCATGGGGCAGGCTCCGTTCAAACGTAAGGTTCCAACTGTATTCAGTCGGGGCCTTCAAGTTTTCGTCGAAGGATGACTCGATGCGCCGCGAGAAATCCAGCGGCTTCTGCTGTGGAAAAGTCAGATTCGCCGGTAGAACAATTCCCGGCAGCGGCCGCACGGCAGAGCCGAAACCAGTGAAGAGCGGCGCCGGCCTGGTAGTGGTATTGAAAGTGTTCGCGGCGATCGTGTTGTTGGAAGTAAAGCCCAGCGAGTTATTCAGATCGAACGTAACGGCAATCTGCTCGCCGTACGAATCGTTCTGCATCGCAAATCCGCCACGAATAACTGAAGTGCTATCGCCGCCGTTGTTGCCGAAGATCCTCCTCAGGAAGCCGCCCTCGAAGCGCGGCGCCCAGGCCACGGACACGCGTGGCTGGAAATTATTCTTGTCCCAGTGATAGAGCGGGCTGGCGCCGTTAGCGGGACCCGATAACTGCATCGTTAGGGCGTCCGTGAAATCGACACCGGTCTTCGCCGCGTCAAGCCGGCGTTGGAAATAGTCAGACAGCGGAATGTTCGGCTTTACTTCAAAACCGTTCTTTTCGTAAACCGGACGGCTCAGGCTATAACGCAAGCCGAGGGTCAGGGTTAGGTTTTGTTTCATCTTCCAACTGTCCTGGATGTAACCTTCGTATTCCTGGGTTCCAAGATTACGAATGCTCGGCGTTGCGGGAGCGAGCAAGGCGCCATCATGCCCGAAAGTGAAGTTCGCGGTGTACTGAGAGAACCGTCCCAGAACCGCCGTGGCCGCATTTTGAACAATCGACGCCTGGCCTGAGCCGAGCGGCGAGAACGCGCCAATCGCGTTGGAGATGGTGGTGCCGGCGCCCGCGTAAAACGATGGGTTGGTGACGGCGTTGTCGAATGCGTTGGCATAGCTGGTTCGCGAATTAGTAATTACCCGAACATTCGCGCCCACTTGCCAGGTATGATTTCGCCTGATCCACGAAAGGTCGTCGACGAAATTGTGCACCGGCGTGATGCGGATCAAATCGCGGGTGAAAAGTCTCGGTGAGTAAACGAACCTGAACGTAATGGCATTCTCAGCAGAGTCACCCTGCTGGGTAAAAGCCTCGCGGGTGTACCCGTAGACGAAGTGATTGACGAGATTGTTGTTTACCGTCCAACTATGGCCGATGGCGATGCCGGTCGGATGCGACCAGACGCCGGGAGACGGAGTGTCGGGGAAGTTCGGCGCCTGGACCGTCTTATCGTAAATAACATTGAAGCGACCGAACAGTTGCTGACGCTCAGTTAGATTGAAATCGAATTTCGCCTGGTGCGAGTTTAGCTGCACGGGCGTCGCCGCGTTAAAGCGGAAGCCACCCGTGTTCACGCAACGATCGCCCAGCGTACAATCGTTGGCGGGATATTTTGCCGCTGCCGCCGCCAAAGCCGACACCGCCAGGGCATTCTCGCCGCTAAGCGATGGGAAGATGGTGGCCATTTGCGCCGCCGTGATCGAGGTAATTGTTCCCGAGGGATTGGTATAACGAACCAAACCCTGTCCCAGGCTGGCCATGGGAACGATACGCGAGACCCCGGATTGGGTGACTCTGCGATCGGCATCATAGCTATAAAAGAAGAATGCGCGGTTCTTAATAATCGGGCCGCCAACCGAGCCGCCGTAGTTGTTACGAATCAGCGTGGGCCGTTTAAGACCGATGCGATTATTGAAGAAATCATTTGCCGAGAGACGCGTCGGGCGATGGAACCAAAACGCCGAGCCGTGGATATCATTCGTGCCGCCTTTGCTCACGACTTCGACTTGGGCCCCGGCCGAACGCCCCTGTGAAGCATTGGCATTGCTGGTGACGACGCGAAATTCCTGAATCGCCTCGACATTGAGCCGCAAGACCGTGTTGCCGGTCGGCAACTGCGAAGTGGTCGCGTTGTCCGAGACAGCTCCGATCGAGTTCGTCTGCTGCTCGTTAATATCGACGCCATCCAGCGTGATGTTCGACTGGTCAGCCCGAGCGCCGTTGACGTAGCCATCTCGCGTTACACCGGGCTGCAGGGTCAATAAACTCGGAATGCTCCGGCCGAGAATAGGTAACTGAGTAAGTTGCTTGTTGACGAAAACATTACCCAAGGTCCCATCTTCCTTATTGACGAGTGCTTCACTGGATCCCGAAGAAACCGTCACTACCTCCGAGAGATTTCCCACCTCCAAACGGACGTCGACAGGATTTGAAGCTGCGACTGCGGCGTGGACGCTCGCAACCACTGATTTCTTGAAACCCTTCCCTTCGACTTCGATCTTGTAATCCCCCACTGGAACCAGTTCAAAGCGGTAGACACCGTTATCATCCGACGTGGTGTTCCGGGAAGTATTCTTGGCACTGTCAGTCAGCGTTACCGACGCGCCGGCCACTACGTTTCCTTGCGGGTCAGTTACAGTTCCTCGCACGGTCGAGGTGCCGGCCTGCCCAAAAACGCTCAAACATCCAACTGCCGTTGCTAAAACCAGGCCGAGTGTAAACGAGGTAACATCTGCGAGAAGGCTCTGTCTCTTCATGGGGTTCCTCCAGTGGTTCAAAGGGGTGGAAAACTAGAATTAGCGGCATGTGCACACGCCGCCTCGCCCAAAATCAAAACCGCAAATCGTTAAGACAGGAATGCGACCATTGCTGCTGAATTTCTACTGGTAAGCAAGTCCTGGATAATCAAGAACTGATCGGACCTGCGAGCACGTTGATTAATCGTAAATCTGCTCAGGCACTTACCGTTCCGTCTGGCCAACAAAAGTTCAAATTAGAAAAACCGCCGCTTTTCGCCGCGCTCTAATTGAAAGCCGCGTTAGCGGGTAGCAGTTTATCCAAAACTCCGGCGCACTATACAAAGTTTTGGATCGCAGGTCGAGTAAAACTTTAAAGAGAAGGGCGTTTGAGAGCGACGTGCATCACGATTGAGGGGACTTGAGACCCTCCAGCAGAATCAGCGAGAGGCGGGACATTAGGAGATATCCGGGATTATCCACTGACCAAATCACCTCGGGCATATCGTCGACGGTAATCGCCATCGCAATCCGGCCTCGCTTGCTATAGACGACGGCCACGCAACTCCGCAGGCTATCGAGCGCGCCATATTTGCTGGCCATGGGCACGTCCCAGATCGTCCGACCGATGGCGTAACGCGATTGTTCGCGCTTCATGAGGTCGATCATTTCTTTTGCCGCGCTTTTGTTTACGATCTCGCCGGCCTCGAGCTTCTCGAGGATTTGCACCATCTCGTGAGGCGTGGTTGCGCCCAGACCGAACCGCTTGTTGTCAGGCTCTTTCCCTTCCTTGCTCTCCCCACCGCCGCCGATCCTGCGCATGATGCGTGTGTCCTTAAAACCGAGCGTGCTCATCCGCGAGTTGACCGCATCGGTCGTCAGATAGTCGAGCACCATATTGGTGGCAGTGTTGTCGCTAACTACCATCATCAGGTTTACACAGTCGCGCAGGGTTAGCCGCAGGCCGTCAGCAAGTTCGGGTAATACTCCGGAGCCACCGTACCGGGCGGCTTTCGTCAACACTAACTCGTCAGTCCATTTCGCCCGTCCCTCGGCAACGCGCGTGAATGCTTCAATCATCACGGCGATTTTGATCGTGCTGGCGGTGCGGACCCGCTCATCGCCTTTGAAGGAATAGGTTGCGCCGGTATCGAGGTTCCTGGCGAACAGATAGACTTTGCCTTTGAACGGCGTCACCTCAGCTCGGACGAGCGTATCGAGCGAAGATGAAGGCTGCGCCGGCGTTTGCCCTGACGCCGAATTCGCGGCCACTGTCAGCGCTATCAATGTCGCAAGAATTTGAACTCTCACTTTGATCAATGTCATGGCTCACCCGCTCGAAATGATAGTCGGGAAATAAACGCGGCGATCTAACTCGGCAGCGCAGTCTATGTCAACAAAAATATGGCGCAAGCCCAGAAGGGTTCGCGCCATATCATCCGGCACTGGTTCTTGGAAATGAGAATTAGTAATGCACGCGGACCCGGTAAGAAAGCGTGGCTTCTCCGTCCTTGGCGACCGGCACGTTGAATTGAGCCGCGAAAGCCGCGGTCTTTTTTGCTTCGAAGGTTGATGAAAGCATTTCCCAATCCCCGCCGATGGCCTCATTCACCACCACCGAAATCGGTTCATCCTTGTGGTTACGAATCTTGATTTGATATGCGTACTCGTAGAGATTCGCAGCAATTACCTTGTAGTCGGTTTGTTTCCGCTCAGCGACGATGTCGAACGCATCGCCGACTTTTACGCGCACGTCTTCGTCCTTCGGTGTGTGATCGATGCGGTCTTCGCCGATGAACTGTTGATTGCCTTTGTCGTCTTTCTTGTAAAGCCGAATTGTGCCGGCGGGCAGCGGCATCCCCAGCTTGTTCTGCTGTGAATTCCGAAACTGAACAAAGACGCCGACCTTTTCCTTAATTGACTGGCCGGGCGCATTGTAACCGGCGGCGTAATAATAGTGCTGACCGTTGAGCACGAATTCCTTCTGCACCTCAAAGCCCGCCGCCTCGAGCAGAGAGACTTGCTTAGTCTCGTTATCGCGAACGCTGGTCGGCCGCTGCAGTGTGTACATGTGATATTCAAAGAATCCCTGCTCCTGGAATTGAGAGACAGAGTCCACTTCCTTTCGCTGCATCGCGCCGGCCAAAGCGTAGTTCCGCTCTTCCGATACTCGATTAACATCGCCGGCTACTAACTGCAGACGCGCATCTTCAAAACCAGTGCCGCTGGCATTAGTCAGCGTCACCCATCCCTGCAGATCACCCTTTGTATCGTCGGCATTGACGACCAGCACGTAATCGGCGCGCCAGTTCATTCCGGCTGTCAGATAGCTGGCCTCGATGGTCTGTGGTCCGCTTTCGCGATTTTCGAGGTCCCAAACCAGCGTCGGCGTCGCCACCAAATTCTTCGGCAGATCCGGAAAACGCATTTCGGTGATGTTGGCAGGGTTAATTACGATCTGGCCGTTGATGCGCCAGACCTGGCCGCCATTGTTCGATAGCAAAGTGGCCTTCACCGGTTCAAACGTTTCAGTGTTGTTCTGATAGCGGCGCAGCACGAGAGTGATTTCCCTGCCCACAAACTTGTCCAATAATTTCCCAGGGTTCAGCAAATCGTACTGGTAGTTCTGCTCGAGGATTCGCAGCGAAGCCGGCGCCGTCAAGGAAGCCAGATGGACCGTCTCGGGACGAATCTGCGCTGTGACGTCCGCAAATCTCAACGCAATTAGGCCTTGCGGCAGAGTTAATCTGCGTGTCTCGCGCACGAGACCGAGATTTGAGTTGTAAACCGTTATGTTAACCGACTGGCGATCACGCCCCGTCGTAGTTTGTTCTGAAGTCTGCCCCGGGGCCGCAACTGTGCAGAGTCCGCCCAAAGCAACTGCAATAAGAAATTTCTTAATCTGTGACATCGAAAAGTAACCTCCCAAACACTTGTCAATCACTGCGCTTAAGTTATTTGCGCGCAGAGTTAGAACGCTCGCATCGGCGACTGCTTGCGCAGAATATCAGAAGCGGTGGGAAACACCTGCCCGCTCTCGTCAAATGCGACTTAGAAGATGTCGACGCAATCTTCTATAATCGCCCTCTGTTTGCTGACACTCGTTAAAGGATGGAGCGCCCGTCGATCTCGTCGCCCAAAACGAGGTGATTAACTGAATGTCTGACCACTCCAGACGCCGAAGCCGCATTGTCGTCGAGACTCCGACCGCGCGTAATCAGCGCGGCGCGCGTCCTCTTGCCCGCCAACCGAGACCCGGCGGGCGAGAAGTAATCGTAGCCCTGACCGTGATTGGAGCAGCCGCACTGGCCACGTTCATCGCGCTCTTCCTTACCAGCAGACCCTACGATCCAATGACCTCCACGCTCGCTCCGGTGCAGACTATTCCAGCGGGATCGCTCGCGACGCCGTCTCCCCGGATCTCGCCGGGGGCCTCGCCGTCACCGCAACACAATCAAGTGTCAGGCGCAACGCCCTCTCCGGAAACCGCCAGCGAGACCGCGACGATTCCCGACGATGCTGGAATTCAATCTCAGATCGAACGAACGCTGGCCGGCGACCCAACCTTATCAAAGCTGGATGTAAGGACCCTGGTTGAGAATGGCAAAGTAACCATAGTTGGTTCGGTCAGATCGACGGACTTAAAGCAGCGAGTCGAGAAAGTCCTGCGCGCGGTCAAAGGCGTCATTAGCGTGGACAACCAACTGGTAGTTACCGAAGCCACGCCTTAGTGGCACAGACTTCAGTCTGTGATTCGAGTGGCAAAACCTTCAGAGACCTCTGAGGAGTAACTGCTAATGTGACGGTTCTTGAGGTGTTAGTCTTTCAACGATCTCTCGTCGCTGAATCGGGCGCAGATTAGCCGCGGAGCGGCAAAGGATCTGTAGCCCATGGCGTGAGCCATGGGACTAGGGCCGCCAAAACAAAACAGCCCCGACAGGGGCGAAACCTTTCTTTTGATATCGTTTCGAGTTTCGCCGCGCTGCAGCTATCTCGTGGGCCATAACCATACCCACGGCTGGCGCCGTGGGCTACAGATCTTTTGCCGCTCCGCGGCTTTCGTGGATGCCTCTTCAAGACTGTGGACCTTAGTCAGAGTTTCTTTCAGGCTGCCATCAGCGGTGGTCCACAGCAATCACAGACTTCCCAGTCTGTAATTCGATGCCCGACTGTCTGTCCGGTCACCGGGGTGCGCTCTCGTCCAACCGCTGCTATCATAGTCGCATCGAACTCTTCACCTGGAAATTTATGGAAAAGTAGGGACTTTGCTTAATGATTCAAAAGAAATTAGCAGTTTTGCTGGCAGCTACTTTGCTGGTGCTCGCGCTTCCAATCGGTTCGCGAAACGCGGCGGCCCAGACAAGTTCGTCCGCTGAGATTGTTCTGGTGCTGCCCTTCGAGAACGTTTCAAACCATCCGGAATACAACTGGATCGGTGAAAGCTTTGCCGACTCGCTCTCAGAGCTGTTGAATAAACCCGGACTCATCGTCGTCACCAGTGAAGAGCGCGCGGTGGCTTATCAACGTCTTCGTTTGCCGCTGACGGTCCTGCCATCGCGCGCGACCGCTATCAAAATCGCCCGCGAACTCAAGGCCTCAATGATCGTCATCGGGAACTACAACGTCTTAGTTCCTCCCGCAGCGTCAGATGACAAGTCGACGACTCCGGTCGATAAACCTATGGCGATGATTTCCGGAGAGGCGCGCGTGGTTCGCACTAACGAAGGCCGCATGGCCGGCGATGTTTTCGACGGCGCCTGGGCGCCTCGCGTGTATGACTTCAGCGACCAGGTGACGAACCTGCAAAGAGTGCACGGCGAACTTGCCTATCAGATTCTGTTTCAGCGCGACAAGGCTCTCTCGTTTTCCCGCAATCAGTTGATACAGGAAGCCACGAAGGTGCCGGCCCAGGCGTACGAAGCCGTTCAGAAGGGGCTGCTCACTCCTGAGCGCGAACCGACGCGGGCGATCTACTTCAAGAATGCCCTACAGCTCTATGGCAAAGAAAACGGTGGGGCCGTCTATCCACAAGCAGCCTTCGAACTGGGAAACTTCTATTTCAATCAGGCCCAATGGAAAGAAGCGATCGAGTACTTTTCGATGCTCCAGAAAAAGGACCCACACTATGGTGAGGCGCAATTCTATGCGGGCCTGGCTGAGTGGAAGACAGGTGATATTTCTAAATCGCTCGCCACGCTGGTGCCGCTGGCGGATGAGAAGGTGATGCCTCTGGTGGGCGTTTACAATAACGCCGGCGCCGTCTCTGTAGCGGCCGCCCGCGACGAAAAGAAGCCGGAAGAAAAAACGCGGCTCCTGCTCCAGGGAATCACTCTGCTCTCGCGTGCTGTCGATTCATCTCCAGACGACACGACTGTGCTTTTCAATTATGCTTACGCGCTTTTTCTTGCTGAGAAGTATGCCGAGGCTGCCGAGAAACTCGAGAAAGTAATTGCCGCCGACCAAAGGGACGGGCAGGCCTACTTTCTTCTCGCCAAAGTTCAGGAGCGCGCGAATCATGCGGATGCTGCCAACGCCGCCGACAATCAGGCGCGCAAGTACATGCCCCAGCAGAGCTATGCGAAATGGCAAACTGATTGGCAAAAGTCGCCGTCGCTCGCAACTGTCGCTTTACGGTCCCGCGATGTGCTCAATCAAATTGATATATCAGATCTCGATCGGCGCAAGACCATCGAAGCCGCCAATGCGAACAACACGCAGGAGGCGCTGAATAAGATTCGCGATCTTTATCAACAGGGTCGCGACGACGAAGCGCTGGCGGAAATCAGAAAGGTCTTGATCGTCGAGCCAACCAACGCAGAGGCGTTTCTTCTCAGCGGGCGAATAAACCAGCGTCGAGGAGATCAGGAGTCCGCAATAGCCGCATTGAAAACCGCGATCTTCTGGGATCCTCCACCCAAGATGATCGACGCCCACATCCTACTGGGACGAATCTTTCTTGAGCGCGGCGATTTGGGAGAAGCCAGGAAGTACGCGGTGAGCGCGATTGGCATTGATTCAAGTAATCAGGAGGCGATGGCGCTGCAACGTCAGGTGGCTATGGGTAGACCATAAGAAGAATCGCGGCACGGGAAGTGCTGAGCATAGGGACGGCTAGCACGAAATGAAACGTGCCCCCGCCGCCATCACTTCTCTGAGAGCCGCATGCCGCTGCTCCAGCCGCCCGCCGAGCAACCCTTCAGTTTAATCCTTCCGAATTTGGAACCCGGTCAGCAATGACCGGGTTCTCCTGCGTTTAGGAGTAAGTAGCGCCGAGAGCCTCTCATCAATCGCGATTGCGATCATGGCACGGGAAGTGCTGAGCATAGGAACGGCTAGCACGAAATGAAACGTGCCCCCGCCGCCATCACTTCTCTGAGAGCCGCATGCCGCTGCTCCAGCCGCCCGCCGAGCAACCCTTCAGTTTAATCCCCCCGAATTGGAACCCGGTCAGCAATGACCGGGTTCTCCTGCGTTTGGGCCTCATTATTTCTCGACTCAGTTCTTCGAATACTCTTTTGATGTCGGTCATCCATCTTAGGCACCCCGGTCAGACTGGAGTTGTCGCGACCGATCGAGACCTATTACCGCGAGCCCGCCCAGTCAGAACGACGGATTTTGTCACTTTGACAGTGACGGTTTTTGTCGAATCACTCCTAATTTGAGGCGCTGACGACTTCCTTTTTTCGACTTCCAGAAAATTCTGCTTTTATTTTCTACCGCGGAGGAGTGTTTAGAGGCGGGCCACTGCCCGCCGGCTTGATTACAGATGACTTCCAGAAATCTCTCCAGCACTCATTGTTGCTTATTACCGGAGACTGAGACCTGACGGCCTCATCTGCTAAACTCGACACATGCACCACGCGGCCGACCTCGAGGCCCCCCATCGCAAGTCATCAGTCATTCCGGCTGTTCGCGCCAGCATTCCGACGCTTGCCGAAGTTTCTCTGGTAACGGCTTCGGCGCTTCTACTGATCCTTTCTTTTCCAGATTACGAGTTGTGGCCACTGGCATGGGTCGGGCTGGTTCCCTTCCTAATCGTCGCCGGACAACCTCTGCACCCTGGCCGCGCCTTCCTGCTTGGGTGGCTCTGGGGTCTGATCTTCTTCTATGGTTCGTGCTGGTGGCTCACCTACCCGATGATCCACTACGCGCATATTTCTGCCTGGCTGGCTTATCCACTTTTATTAGTGCCTATTGCCGTGGTGGCAGTGTTTCCCGCTCTCTTCAGCCTGATGCTCTCTCGACTGGTCGCTCGTTTTGGTTTGAGGGCAGCCTTCGCAGCTCCCCTCTGTTGGGTGGCGTTCGAGTGGGTTCGCTATGCCGTCACTGGCCAACTGTGGAATGCGCTGGGTTATTCGCAAGCGTTTCACCCTTTGCTGATTCAGTCGGCGCGATGGGGAAGTGTCTACGCGGTGAGTTTCCTGATAGTGAGCGCAAACGCAGCCCTGGCGTACGCACTGTTGCGACCTAAAGCAAAAGGACTAGCTCTTTCGCTCTCGATCCTCCTGCTCACGCTCTTGGTTATTGCCGCCGCTGGTCTTGAAGGAACTCGCGCTCGTGAAACAAGTCCTGGCGATAGCGCGCCAATAGTCGTTGCGGTTCAACCGAATGTTCCCATGGAGAGTGCTGACGATTCACGAGCGATGGAGCAACTCTTGGCTCGGCATCTTGAGCTTACCGCCAAGGGACTGCGCGACATGCCTCGCGGCGTCGCTTCGACTAGCCTGGTAATCTGGCCCGAATCTCCGATGAACTTCAGCTACTCGCGCGACCCTCACCTGCGAGACGTCATCGCGAACTTTGCGCGCAGCAACCACACTTTCGTCTTGTTGAACTCGCTCGAACCAGCAGCCGACGGTGGCGAATTTAATTCCGCCGTGATGGTAAATGAAGAGGGTCGAATCGTCGCGCAGTATGATAAAATCCGCCTGATGCCTTTTGGCGAGTACGTGCCGCTGCCCCATTGGCTACCGGGCGCGAGTTCGGTACGCGGGATCGTCGGCGATTTCACGCCGGGCAGTTCCTATACGCTGATGCCCCTCGGCGCTTTTCGTGCCGGGGTTTTTATTTGTATTGAGGCCGCGCATCCTTCGATAGCGCGCAGCTTCGCTAACGAATCGGCTGACGTGCTGATTAATATTTCGAACGACGGGTATCTGGGACCGACTCCGGTAATGCGACAGCATCTCTCAAATGCAATTCTGCGCGCCGTTGAGAATGCTCGACCCTTGATTAGGGTTACCAACAATGGAATTACGGCCTACATTGAATCTGACGGGCGGGTCTCGGGCGCTACGGGAGGTTTCGTGCCGGCGGTGCGGACCTGGCAGGTGGCCACCCGGAAGGATTCGACGTTCTATACCCGCCACGGAGACCTGTTCGCCTATGCCTGTGCTTTGATTAGTCTGGGCCTGGTTTCAGTAGGTTTCAGAACCAGACGGATGTCAGAAGCCCGACCGTGAGGTAGGGCCAGTTTTGGTAAAAGCCCTTCGGGCTCTCACACAGTTTTATTGTTATCGATTAATAGAAGAGGTTAAGAATGATTGCCACACTGTCACTCCAGGATTTGAAAACTGCTTACGAAGATTTACGCAAGCGAGTCGAACAACTCGGGAGGTTTCTTTGATGTTCCGGCGAAGCAGGCGGAACTAGACCAGATCGAAGCGCAGGCTTCGGCGCCGGATTTCTGGTCGAACCAGGACGCTGCCCAGAAGCTCTTGCAGCAAAGAAGCCGCTTACAGCGGACCATCGAGCGGCACGAGAAGTTTGAAACGGAAATCTCCGACGCCGCCGTGCTCTTTGAATTTGCCGAAGAGGACGAGTCCTCGCTCGACGAGTTGCGCGCGCTGCTCGATCGACTCGAACACGAAATCCTGCAAGCAGAGACCGAGACACTGCTCGGCGGAGAAAACGACGCGCGCAATGCTATCTGCACGATTCATCCCGGCGCGGGCGGGACGGAATCACAGGACTGGGCAGAAATGCTTCTGCGTATGTATGTGAAGTGGGCTGAGCGCCGCGAATTCAAGACTGAGATCATCGACTCTCAACCCGGCGAAGAGGCCGGCATCAAGAGCGTGACTTTCAAAGTCGAGGGCGAATATGCGTATGGCTTGTTGGCCGCCGAAGCCGGCGTGCACCGACTGGTGCGCATCTCGCCGTTCGATCAGGCCGCCCGTCGTCATACTTCGTTTGCTTCGTTGTTCGTGTATCCTGAAATTGACGAAGACATAGAAGTCGAGATTAACGAAAAAGACTTGCGCATTGACACCTATCGCGCGACCGGCGCCGGCGGCCAACACATCAACACGACCGATTCAGCCGTGCGCATCACGCACGCGCCCAGCGGAATTGTCGTGCAGTGCCAGAACCAGCGCTCGCAACATCAAAACAAGGCCGTGGCGATGCAAGTTCTGCGTTCTCGTCTCTACGAAATGGAACTGGAAAAACGACGCGCCGAAACCAAAGAGCTGGAAGCCAACAAGCAGGAGATTAGTTTTGGATCGCAGATTCGCAATTACGTGCTGGCGCCCTACCGTCTGGTGAAAGATGCGCGCACGAAACTCGAGCGGGGCGACGTCGACTCAGTGCTCAACGGCGATCTGGATGATTTCATCAAGGAGTTCTTGCTGTTGCGCCGCACAGTCTAGACTGGTTTGGAAGCGGGGTACCGCCCGCTTAGTCGGGCAGTAGCCCGACTCTAAACGATTAAGAAAATGAAGTTGCCGGACATGATTTATGGCTACTATCTCGGACGAAATTGAAGTGCAGCCAGAGGCCAAGAATTCTCGCCTCAACGAAATAGTCGCAATCGCCTTAATCGCGTTTGCCCTCCTGCTCGGTCTTTGTCTAGCTTCCTATCATCCGGATGATCCATCTTGGAACGCGGCCGGAGAATTCGGCGCGCACAATTGGATCGGGGCCATCGGTGCAAACGTCTCGGCGGCCTTGTTTCAGGCTATCGGGCTCGCTGCCTATCTGCTTCCCTTTCTATTGCTCGCCGCCGCCTGGCGCCGTTTTCGCTGGCGACGCATCAACGCTCCCGTGTCGCGCATGGCTGGCTTGGTAGTGCTGGTGCTTTCATCGTCAGCGCTGTTGTCGCTCGCAAACATTCGTCCGTTTTTCGACGCCAGCGTCAACGCTGGTGGCCTGGCGGGAGCGATCATTGCGCGCACGCTCGTGGCCGGTCTCAACACGATAGGCGCCACGATCCTCCTCGCCGCCATCGCCGCGACCGGCGTCTTACTGGCTACTAATTTTTCCTTCGCCGCTTTCTACGAGAATCTGACGGTGGCAATCAGCAGTCGCTTCGCCGGTTTGCGATTGATTCCCGAGAAGTTCCGCGCCTGGCGACAAGCGCGCCGTGAGCGCAAGCAACAGCGCGTTGAAATGCGACGTCTGGCTAAGGCCGAAGCTTCAACAGCAGGCGCGGCGGCGGTCTCCGATGCCACCGGAACTCAAATCGTGGGCGATGCCCGTCAGGCGCCGACCATCGGCACCGGCACCGACGGAGGCGACATCGCAGCAGCTTTCGCCACGTTTAGCGCCGAGACCAGCGGACAGAAAACGATGTCGGCAGCCGCCGGGGCGGCGACCGCTCCATCGAAACGCCTAACTTTGCCGTCCCGCGGCAAGTCTCTCGAGGCTTCCGAATCTGCTCTGGTCGAAGAGATGGTGCGCGAGGCTGCCGTCAAGCGGAAGAGCGAGGCGCCCGCCACGGGAGCGCTGCCGTTCGATGGCCAGCGCAGAGTCTCGACGACCCGGACTGCCGCGTCGGACTATCAACTGCCCTCGGTCGATCTTTTGAACGAAGGCCCCGCGCGACGCGAACAGGCCGACGACGAATTGCTCAATATGGCGACCAAGCTCGCTGAAAAATGCCGCGAGTTCAACGTCACCGGGCAAATCAAATACATCTGTCCCGGCCCCGTCGTCACCACTTATGAGTTCAAGCCCGATCCCGGAGTGAAATATTCCCGCGTCACCGGTCTGGTCGACGATTTATGTCTGGCCTTGAAGGCCGAGTCCATTCGCATCGATCGCATGCCGGGCAAGCCGCACGTGGGCATCGAAGTGCCGAACCCGCGCCGGGAAACAATCTACCTGCGCGAAGTGATCGAGTCACGCGCGTTCAAGGAATCGCCATCGAAACTCACCATCGCGCTGGGCAAGACGATTGATGGACTGAACTACGTATCCGATTTGGCAAAGATGCCGCACTTACTGATCGCGGGCACGACCGGCTCGGGTAAATCGGTCGGAGTTAACTCGCTGCTGGTTTCGATTCTGTATCGCGCTCGGCCCGACGAAGTTAAGGTAATCCTGATCGATCCGAAGCGGCTCGAACTTGGTCTCTATGAAGACATTCCGCACCTGGCCACGCCAATCATCGTCGATCCGAAGCCCGCATCGCGTGCGTTGCGTTGGGCGGTCGGAGAGATGGAGAGGCGTTACAAGGAGTTGGCCGGCTGGGGCGTGCGCAACATCGACGGCTATAACGCTGAGCGCGAACGCCGGAACACGGTGAAGGACTTTGGCGAAACCGGCCAGCCGTGGGTGCGTATGCCGTTCATCGTCATCATCATCGACGAACTTGCTGACTTGATGATGACTTCAGGCCATGAAGTGGAAGACTCGATCACGCGGCTTGCCCAAATGGCCCGTGCCGTCGGCATACATCTCGTGCTCGCCACCCAGCGTCCTTCGGTCGATGTCATCACGGGATTGATTAAGGCGAACTTCCCTTCCCGCATGTCCTATCGCGTTTCGTCAAAAATCGATTCGCGCACCATCCTCGACACGAATGGCGCGGAACACCTGCTCGGTCGCGGAGATATGTTGTTTCTGCCGCCAGGATCCTCGCGTTTGTTGCGCGTGCACGGGGCGTACATCGACGAAACGGAAATCAACAAAGTCGTTGCTCACATTAAGAGCCAATGGGAGCCCGACTACGACGAAACCATCACCCAATCCGACGAAGAAGCAATGGGCCTGGACGATTCAGGCGGCGAGCGCGATGAATTATTCGAAGAAGCCCTGCGCATCTGCGTCGACATGAAGCGGGCTTCGACCTCCGTCCTGCAACGCCGCCTGCGCATCGGCTATGGCCGTGCGGCCGCCGTCCTCGATCAGATGGAGCGCGAAGGCCTGATCGGCAAAGCCGACGGAGCCCGTCCGCGTCCCGTGTTGCAGAAGTCGTTTGAATTAGTGGGGGAGTGGGACGAACAGGCAGCCTCGCAGTAAACTACATGGCGAACGGTCAACGTGGACGTAAAAGCCAAGTGCCAGTAAGATTCTCCCGGTTCCCACGGAAATTGAGTCCCTGATGAGTCAACTCTTAACCGAACCACAAGTTAACCTGGGTCAAGTGACGCTTAGACTCCGTCCGGCGATTGAATTAACCGATGACGAATTCTTTGCGCTGTGCCAGCTAAATCGTGACCTTCGTTTCGAGCGCACCTCCCAAGGAGATATCATCATCATGGCGCCAACAGGAGCAGAAACGGGAGTTCGTAACAGCTCGATCACTGGACAGCTTTACCTTTGGGCCAAACGCGACGGCACAGGCGCAGTCTTCGATTCTTCGACCGGATTCAAACTTCCAAACGGCGCCGATCGGTCACCCGATGCCGCCTGGATCCCGCGCTCGCGTCTGAGGACTCTGACTGCTGAACAAAAAGAAAAGTTCCTTCCGCTTTGTCCTGATTTTGTAATTGAACTTCTGTCGCCGACCGATACGCTCTCGGCAACGCAAGCAAAGATGACCGAGTACATTGAAAACGGTTCGTTGTTAGGATGGTTAATCGATCCCGAAAAGCGCCAGATTCATGTCTACCGTCCGCGCCAAGCCGTAACGATCATGGACAACGCTCTGGAAATCGCGGCCGATCCCGAACTCCCTGGGTTTGTCCTTGACCTAAGCGAGATTTGGGAGCCAGACGTTTAGGTTTGCGAGGCGTATTTCTCTCATTGGGAGGACAAGAGAGTGTGGCTTCATCGGCCAAAGCTGATGGCGCTCGCGTCCGACTTGAACTCTCCTGGGCTACATATTTTGTCGGGCGACTCACATTAGTGCGGTGTTAAGCGAATGATACTGCCATCAGAACTCCGCGCAATTGCTAAAGCTCGACTGAGGGATGCTGAGGTACTCTTCAGCGCGGGCCGGTACGACGGGTCAGTTTACCTTTGCGGCTACTCGGTGGAGATCAGTCTTAAGGCGCGAGTCTGCCGAACTCTGAAGTGGGATGATTTCCCTTCGACTGATAAGGAGTTCGAGCGTTATCATAGCTTCAGGACGCACAATCTTGATGTGCTGCTTCATCTTTCGGGTGCCGAAAAGAAGATAAAGCCGAAGTATCTCACGGCATGGTCCGTCGTTGCGGGATGGGAGCCACACACTCGTTACAAGCAAATTGGCTCCGCAACTTCGGCCGAGGCTGCCGACATGATTGATTCCGCGAAGATTCTGTTGAGGGTCTTATGATCGAAACCGAAAAGCTTCACAGGTTCATGCAACAGATGGAGGCTCGGAAGGGACGCTTTACTCTATTCGGGCTTTTCCTGCGCGAAGAATCACCTGGTCTTTGGGATCTTGTTCTCGCTGCTCCTTGGCTCGAAAACGGTAAGCTCAAAGCGTTAGGGGAGTTCGTAGAGCAAATGTCAAAGACGTTCGGTCAAGATGAAGTGATGTCTTTTTCCCGCATCGTTACGCTCAACCACGATGACCCGGCATTGCGCACCATCCTATCTGAAATCGCCTCACTCAAGAAGCCTTTGGAGAAGCAAGGCCATGATCTTTTCGGTTTGCCGATTGAGCATGCCGTTATCCTTCGCGCATCGCAACCTAAAGCAGCCTAACTATTCTCCTTCCACACAATCTGTGGAAAACTTTGTGGAGATCGCCTCGCATCGTGTCACAACTTTTTGTCTTGTAACACTTCCAGCAGATTGCACTCGCCAGCGGCGTCGCGTGATTCCCTTTTCGATCAGTCACTTGCATGCATGAAACAGAGACTTGATAGAAGAACGGAATTTCTTTCAATCGCGCGCGGACGGTTGTTCGTGTTGCTCGCGCTGTTTTTACTCGCTCTGTCTTACGGCGGGTGTGTGAAGCGATCGCGAGACACCCGTCTGTCGGCCAGATCGAACGCCCAAGCTCCCGCGTCATCTCAAGCGATTAGTAAAGAGGCGAACGATCAGCAATCGGGCGATTCGCCTCAGATCATTGCCTCCACCAATCAACCAAACGCGCAGCATATCAATATCAACACGGCGCGCGCCGGAGAACTCGAGAGACTTCCCGGGATCGGAAAACGTCTGGCGGAGCGCATCATCGAACATCGCGAAAGGTTCGGCCCTTTTCGCCGCATCGAACACCTGATCATTGTGCGAGGGATCAGTGACCGGCGCTTTCGCGCCCTGCAAGACTTGATTACGGTCGAATAATTTGGAGTGCGGCAACCAGTGCCGCTTTCAAAAGCGCCGACTAATCGGCTCGCTCCAAGAAGACAAATGACTAATCTCACCCAACTTCGTCTCGCGGCCCGTGAGATCTTCGATGAAACGCTGCGTGCGGTTGATGCAGGCGCTGCGGTCCGCCGCGCCGTTAGTCTCGATGGTTTGCAGTTGAGCGTCGGTGACACGACGCTCGATATAGGAAATCGGAAAATCTACTCAGTTGCGATCGGCAAAGCGGCGTTCAGTATGGCGTACGCTCTTGAGCAATCCATGGGTGATTCGTTTACGGCGGGATTCATCAGCGGACCTTCGGCGCCTTCATCTACGGGAAAGCTTGAATTAAAGCTCAGCTCTCGCTGGCAATCTCGCGAGGGTGGTCACCCGCTTCCTAACCAAGCCAGCTTGGCGGCTGCTAACGAAGCGTTCGAGTTGCTGCGACGCGCAAATGACGACCGCGCACTGGTGATCTTTCTTATTTCCGGAGGCGGCTCAGCCATGCTCGAATGGCCGGCTGACGACCGCATCACGCTCGACGACTTACGTTCCGCCAACAAAGCTCTGACTAATTGCGGCGCGTCGATCGGTGAGATCAACGCCGTCCGCCGCGCCTTCTCCGCAGTTAAAGGCGGGCGTCTGGCGATGCTCGCGCCCGCCTGCGATCAGCTCACTCTGATTGTCTCAGACGTTCCGCCAGGCGAGGAGCAAAACGTCGCTTCGGGTCCAACCCTCGCGCCGCCCGATGATGCACCGAACGCGCTGGAAGTGATCGAGCGATTCGATCTTCACACTCAATTGCCTGAATCCATTCTTCGATCTGTTAAAAGCGATTCGCGGTCTCCCCAAACCCAATCCACTGCGTTGCGACGGCACTTCGTCCTCCTCGATAACCACGGCGCTCTTGAGGCTGCCGCCGAAGCTGCCCGGCGCCGAGGCTTTGCCACTGAAATCGCTGGAGACATTTCGGATCAGCCGATTGAAGAAGGATGCCAGCAACTCCTCGAACGCCTTAACACGCTTAGCGCACAGACCAAATCACGCGCATCGAGCGACACCAATGTTGTCTGCTTGATTTCCGGCGGAGAGTTCGGCTGCCCCGTAAAGGGTGAAGGCCTCGGCGGAAGAAACCTCGAGACTGCCCTGCGTCTGGCAATGGACGAACGGCTGTCGCGGCAATTCGTTGCGCTTTGCGCGGGCACTGACGGCATTGACGGCAACAGTCCGGGGGCCGGCGCAATCGTCGACAGCACGACGCGTGCACGAGCGCGGGCGATTGGGCTCGACCCGGCAGCATTCCTGGATCGGAGCGATGCTTATTCCTTCTTGATCGCCTTGGGTGACGCGATCGCGACAGGTGCTACCGGCACTAATGTGCGTGATGTGAGAATTCTCCTAAAACGTTCACGCTAATAGACGAGTATTTGACGAAAGCGACACTTGACTCAGTCAAAGCCGGAGAATATAAACCTACCAGCCAGGATATCTCAGGATTTTCGTGTTCTTCTCAAACGACTTGCCTTCAACTCGGGTACTAGAGCGATGCCAACTGCACCAACTGAAACTAAGGACCTCCTCTTTTCCAAAGCCACGATCGCAGCGTTAATGGTCTTTGTTCTGGGCTTGTTGCTGCTGGTTATTCCCAGTCTGTTAGGGTACTCCGGAAATTGGGTAAGCGTCCCCAAGCAAATTGCCAGCGTACTCATACCATCAGGCTTAATAGCTACTATTTATGAGTTCCTGCTAAGACGCACGTTCTTGAAGGAGATGCAGGAGCAGCTAGAGAAAGCATTGAGAGCTGCTTTTGGTTCGTTTGAAGGACTGAATGCGGCCGGCGTTATGGGCATTCATCCGACCCTGTCGAATGATTTCATAGCGGATAACTTTGCGAATGCCTCTGAATCAATCAGAATTCTTCAAACCTGGATGGGAAACTATACCTTGATACAAGACTCACTGGAAAAAGCCGCCAAGGCCGGGCGCACGATAGAGATCCTCTTGACGCATCCTCGTTCTGCGCAATCGGCCGCGCGAAGTAGCGATCTGGGGTGGACTAAGGAAGATGATGTTTCGCCAAAGATTGAAGGAGACATCAAGCAATTGAATCATCTTTGCATGGCGCAGAACCTTTCAAATATCAAGCTTCATCTCTATACAGCGACGCCCGTAATGACACTATACTGGTATGACGATACTTGCTACCTGGGCCTGTTTTGGAGAAAGCGGCCAGCTATCAGGAACCCTCAGGTTGAGATTCGAATGAAGAATTCCTATTTCGGCGATCAGATTCGGGCCCACTTTGTTGACCTATGGAACAACTCCAAGACAATAGATCTTACAGTACCAGTGGATGTTGAGGCGTTATGAAGAAGAGAATCTACCTCGATAATCATTCCACCACTCCAGTAGATCCTAGAGTTTTGGACGCGATGCTGCCTTTCTTTTCCGAAAGCTTTGGCAACGCGGCCAGCAGCGGCCACCTGTTCGGTTGGGAGGCAGCGGACGCAGTCGAGGTCGCGCGTAAACAGACGGCCAGCCTCATGGGCGCCAAGCCCGAAGAGATTGTCTTTACCAGCGGCGCAACTGAGTCCGACAACCTGGCCCTGAAAGGAATCGCCGAAGCTTTGCGGGCCAAGGGCAATCACATCATCACGACGACGATTGAACACCGCGCCGTCCTGGATAGCTGTCGAATTCTTGAGCAGCAGGGTTTTGAAGTCGACTACCTGCCGGTTGACGAGCGCGGCCTCGTAAATCCTGACGACGTGCGAAAGAGGATTCGCAAAGAGACCGTGTTGATTTCGATCATGCACTCGAACAATGAGATCGGAGTCGTGCAGGACCTCGCCGAGATTGGAAAGATGTCCAGGGAGCATGCGGTCATATTTCATACTGACGCCGCCCAGTCCGCCGGTAAGATTCATTTCGATGTTGAGAGCCTGGGCGTGGACCTGGCGTCGTTCAGCGCCCATAAGATGTATGGTCCGAAAGGTATCGGCGCGCTATACGTCAGGAGCGCCAACCCGCGAATTGAATTAACGCCGATTATGAGCGGCGGAGGGCAGGAGCGCGGCCTTCGCTCCGGCACTCTCAATGTTCCGGCAATCGTGGGCTTCGGAGCGGCCTGTGCAATTGCTTTGGAGCAGGAAGCAGAGGAAGGCGATCGGATATTAAAGCTGCGCGAACGGCTCCGCACCGGCCTCAGCGATGAACTCGAGGGAGTTTTTGCCAACGGCGACCTGGAACAAAGGCTTCCCGGCAACCTCAATCTTTCGTTCAGCGACATCCGCGCCAGTGAATTGATGTCGGCAATCAACGACGAGATTGCCGTGTCTTCCGGTTCAGCCTGCAGTTCCGAATCCGGACGATCTTCGCACGTGTTAAGAGCAATCGGACTGCCCGATGATCTGGCCGACTCTTCAATTCGTTTTGGCGTCGGGCGGTTTAATCAGGCGAGTGACATTGAGTATGCTATTGAGCGCTTTACTGAAGTCATCGGTCAATTGCGTGGGCGTCCAAAACACTCGCATGCAGATCTACATTGACCCGCTCGCTATTCGCCTCCTTGTCACTGGACGAAAGTGGTCACTCTTAAATCTATCCCGTCTGTTGACAAAGAAATAGTCCCTCGCTGCCCCGTCGTCATAACTGTGGCGCCGCTCGCGCGCCAACGCTCAACCACCTCTGCGTTCGGATGACCGAACATTGACGTCCGGCCCACTGATATAATTGCCAGAGACGGACGGGTAGCCGCAACGAATGCCTCGATCGAAGACGTCTTGCTGCCGTGATGCGCAACCTTCACGAGTTCGCTCTTGAGATTAAGGCCTTCTCTCAACAACGCAGCCTCGCCTTCCTTTTCAATGTCGCCGGTCAACAGAAAGCGTTTCTCGCCATAGCGGATCAGCAACATTATCGAGTCATTGTTGCGGGAAGGCGCATTCTCTTCTCTACTTGAAGGAGGCCAAAGCACTTGCGCGGAGACTTCTCCGAAGCGAAGCACGTCACCCGCGCCAATCTTTTCAACCGGCACGCCTGCTTCCTTCATCGTCGCCGCGAAACGCACGTACTCGGCATCGTCGGCCGGCGTGCGCGCGACGAGGGCGCCGCGAACTCGAAAATTATTGGCTACGTCGTTAAGGCCATCGATGTGATCGGCATCAGCATGAGTAGCCAGAAGGTAATCGACGCGATCCATTCCGCGTGACCAGAGATACTGCGACACTACACCCTCGCCGATCGAGCGCGTGTCGCGCTCAAAGACCGGATCGCTCTCGTCAGAACCATCTCGATTGATATTGGGACGTCCACCGCCATCGACCAGTAGCGTGGTCCCATCAGGCATCGTCAGCAGCGCCGAATCGCCCTGTCCTACATCCAGAAAATCGAGGTGAAGCTTCCCATCAGGCCGTACAGCACTGAAAGGATGGAGGACGATCACCAACAGTAGTCCGGCGAACACAAAACCGATAATGCGAGGCTTCATCGCTGAAGGCGTTGATGTCCGGGTAGTAAAGCTCAGAGGGTTCCAGCGCAACAGCGCGATCACCAGGAGTCCCAACACCAGGTAATAAAGAACATATATCGCGGCCGCCCAACCAGCGTAGTGCGGCAAGCGCATCGAAGCCACGCCGAAGCGCGTGAAGGGATCAACCAGATGGATCATCATCCAGTTGATCTTCTCTGTCAGAATAATCAGGGGCGCCGCGAGCCCCACACTCAGGTGTGAAATCAGAAGGGCCGCGAGCGCGACGAAAGCCAGGGCCGCCATCAAGACACCGACAACAATATTGAGCGCCAGCGACGCTATTGAAAGGCGATGAAAGTAGATCACCATCAGCGGCAAGAGGCCGAGTTGCACGCTGATCGAAACCACGACTGCCGCGAATGAAAAGCGAAACAACCTCTGCAAATGCCAGCGCTCCAGCCTGCCCGCGGCCGGCGTCTTAAAAAGTCTGTAACTGATATTTGAGGCCGCGATCTCGGCTCGCCACTCCCGCTCGCTCCAGAACAACGACTCTGAGAGGACGCGGACCCAACGCGAGCAGGCCGGCGGATAAGGCGTCGCGCGCGTCGGTCTCCAGGAACCAATCCGCTGCGTTCGCTGCATGATCGGAACGGCAAGCAGAACGATCGAGAGCACCGAAAGAAACGTCAACTGAAACGAGGGATCGAAAAGGTTCTCCGGCTGCAAAACCAGCAGCGCCAGCGCGGCGCCGCCGATTACGTTCAGCGAATTCGCCCTTCGCCAGACGACACCCGCGAGCACCAGCAGCGTGAACATCAGAGCAGATCGTGCGACGGAAGGATCAGCGCCAACCGCAATCGTATACGCCCACATGAAGACGCCGGCAATGACAAACTGTACGAGTCTTCGCCTGATTAACCTGCGAGTTAGGAGCAGGACCAAGCCGCCAATAAAAGCGATTTGCAGTCCACTTATTACCAGCACATGAAACGTGCCGCCCGAGCGAAAGCGCTCTGCCGCGCCGCGCGAGATGTTATATCGATTGCCTAACAACGCTGCCTCGAGGACGCCGGCAGTTTCGGGTGAGAAGTTGGCCGCGAAATCTCTCTCCAAATGCTCGCGCCATTCGTAAAGCCAAGCCAAAGGAAGAAACACGCGTTCGTCATCCAACCGTTCGATGAGCAGCGGGCTCTTGACTACCCCAGTAGCGTCGTAGCCTTTGCGCTCGAGATATTCAGTCAAAGGCAGGACACCGGGATTGCGAAACTTCTCGTCGCGATCGAGCGTCGTCATTACTCGCACTCGCGCTCCGTGCCTCAGCTCCAACGCGCCGTACTCTCTGCGCTCTTCTTCGTCATGCGCGTGCGCGACCAGGAGAACAGTCCCACGCGCCTCGCGCTCAGTTCCTTTGAAGCTAATTCTTTCCGTGCGCAGAGTGAGATAGAAACTGTCGGGCGCCGGTTCCGGCTGGCCAGAGAGCACGCCTGTTAATTCAACCGGATCTCCGTATACGAGGAGTCCTTCGTCGTACATTCTAGAAATGCGATTGGGCGCAGGAGGCCGACCTTCGATCGACCAGAGAGCGAACCCGGCGCAAAGAAACGCGGCGATTAAGACCCCGGAAGTAAGCCGCAGCTTATCGCCTCTGAGAAGTGAAACCGCGAACAGAGTAAGACAAAGACCCGTAACAACAGCGATAGATATTGATTTGGGGCGAGCCGGAAGGTACTGCGCCAAAGCAACGCCCGCCGACAGCGACAGCGCCACAATGAAGAGCGGACTGTAAGTAAAAGCAGCCCGTGACAAATCGACGGTGCCTCGTCGACCGGGAGATTGTTCAGCGTCAGTCACAGCACGTTAATTGTGACCAGGTCGTCAAGCGAAAGCCGCTGCAATTATTCCAGCACTCCCAAGATTGGCAACGATTACTCTAAGAAGCTCTTGGGAAGATTCTGGCAGAGTCCATCGTGGTGAGACTGGAGTAATCTTTCCGGCAGTTTAGGTGACGAGTTGAGCTACAGTCTCGACGTGGTGCGTCTGTGGGAACATATCAAATGCAGAGATCGAGGCGAGATGGTAGCCGCCGGCGATCAGCTTTTTCAGATCGCGGGCGAGGGTTGCCGGATCGCAGGAAACGTAAGAGATCCGGCGCGGCCGTAAGCCCAGGACACCCGCGATGACGCGGGATTCAGCTCCCACGCGCGGCGGATCCAACAGAATGAAATCGATTTGATTCTTGAGTGCCGTGGCTGACGCGTGGGATAGCCTTGATAAGTCATGGCGCTTCACGTCATCGAGCCAAACACCGACATCGCGAGCGGCAACCTCCGCATTGGTCAAACCTGCGCTCGCTAAGCTCTCGCGCGCGAACTTCGCTGCCGCCGTGTCAGATTCGACGGCAATCACACGAGAGAATCGTCGCGCTAACGGAAGCGTGAACAGACCCACTCCGGAATAAAGCTCCACGGCTGTCTCGCCGCTGGCATCGCCGAAGGCGGCGTCGATCAGTTGCGGCACCAACGCGTCGTTCGCCTGAAAGAAGCTCTCAGCATTGAAACGATAAGACTCGCCATGAACTGTTCGAGTGATGTCCCCTACATCTTGACTATCTAAATCAGAGCCCTCCCTCACGATCGGGCCAGTGCCCTGCAGCGGCGGGGAGATGGAGACACCTTCGTCACCTGAGACCGCGCGAAAATCGCGCGCGTCCGGCAGCGACCCGCTGGTCATCCGCGCTCGCAAATTTTCCAGAGTGTTCTGTAGTTCGGGCGCCAATACCGCGCAGTCCGCGACGTCACACACATTTCGCGATCCGCTTTCAAAGTATCCGAGCTTCTGTCTAACCGCGTCGTATTGCCATTGGGCCCTTGAACGGTAATGCCAGGGATCGGGCGCCGGCGTGACTTGAAAGTCCGGAATGTTTTCGATGCGAGCCAACCGGCGCAGACAGTCCCTGATGATTTCAAGCTTTGCGTCGAGCTGCGCCTGGTAATTCATCTGCTGAAAGTCACAGCCGCCGCAGCGACCGAAATAGGGGCAGGGTGGTTCGACGCGATTGGGACCCGGCGTAATTATCTCTTCGATTACCGCGAACGAAACATTTCCTTTCTCTCGCTCCACGCGCACGCGCACGCGATCGCCGGCCGCGGCCAGCGCTACCATAATCGTGCGGTCGTCAGCATGGGCCAGGCCAAAGCCGCCCGGCAGGATGCGTTCAATTGTGACTTCCATGAGCTAAACTCTCAGTCTCTCGTAAGTTTAGCAGCGGGCTACCGCCCGCTGGGTCGGGCAGTAGCCCGACTTAAACAAAGGCGCAGTACTCATCGACAAATGGGTCGAACATCTTCACTCAAATTAAAGAAAGAACAGGCTGAGCCGCGGCACGCCAAAATGATCGCGCAGTCGTTTGCGCAGAAGGTTATCGCATGTCTGCTCAAACGCGGCTTTGTCCATGTGGCGTTTATAGGGCTTCACTTGTGAGTCTATCTCGGCGTTCGCCTTTTCCAATTCGTCTTGAGAAGCCGCCGTACGAATCGCATCGTCCAGAAGGCGTTCGATGCCGGTCAAAGAGTCCTCCAGGCGGCGCGCGTCGGGCTGCGCGGCCGAGGCATAATCGTCTTTGATCTCGGCAAGCAAACTGACCGCGCGTGACAAAGCCTCACTCAACTCGTCGCCGTCAACCCGCCGGCGCTGTTCATTCAGCTTGCCCAATATCTCGAGCGAACGACTAAGATGCGCCAGGACCGCAGCGCGTGGAAAAGGTGACTTGCCCTCATCCGCGCTTTTCTTCTCGGCCTCCTCTGGTTCTTCACGTCCGCCAACGCGTGACGCCAGCCACTCAGCGTACTGTGCCTCAATCTCTTCCTGGCAATAGAGAAGGGTCTTGACGGTTCGTTTTTGTTTCTTTGCCTCGTGCGAATCAAAGGCGTGCTCAATGGCTCGGACCACAACGTGCAAGGGCACACCGCGTTCTTTCCAACCCTCAATCAAGGCCCAGTCCATCGGACTAAGCATGAGGTGCTTGCCGCGGCGGCGAATGAAGGTGTCTTCGATTTCTGAGAAGTAACTGAAGTAGTTCAAGTCCAAAGTCCAAGGTCCAATGTCAAAGGTCAAAGCAAAGCCGTTTCAATTCTACGACTTTGGACTTTGGACTTTGGGCGTTGGACTACTCACGCGTTCGTAAATCAACCGCAGGCCCTCCAGCGTTAGCGTCTCGTCCACCTGTTCGATGAATTCAGATCCGGTGGAGATCAAAGACGCGAGGCCACCCGTGGCAATCACGTGCACGGTTCCTCCCAACTCCTCGATCATTTTCCGCAGGATGCCGTCTACCAAACCGACGTAGCCATGATACAGACCGGACTGCATCGCTTCGACCGTAGCCGATCCGATTGTCTTTTGCGGACGCTTGATTTCTACGCGGGGTAGTTTTGCGGCTCTCTCAAATAGCGCATCGGCGGAAATAGTAATCCCGGGAGTTATCACTCCGCCAAGATATTCACCCTTCGCATTGATCGCGTCGAAGGTCGTGGCTGTGCCGAAGTCGACTACGATGCAGGGCGCGCCGTATTTGTGAATCGCCGCTACGGCGTCAACGATCCGATCCGCGCCAACGTCTGATGCCGGCTGATACAAAATGCGTAAGCCTGTGTCAGTGGCATGATCTATAAACAAAGGCGTCAAGCGGAAATAAACTTCGGCCATCCGTTTCAGAGTGAAGTTCAAAGGCGGCACTACCGAGGCGACGGCGATCGCATCAATAACCTTGAAATCCAATTCCGCGAGGGCAAATAGATTCCGCGCCAACACACCCCACTCGTCAACGGTGCGCGCCCGCACCGTCGTCAGACGCCAGTGCGCCGCAAGCGATTCGCCGTCAAAAACGCCGAGTGACGTATTCGTGTTTCCGATGTCGATAACTAAAAGCATAAACGTGTAGGGGCTGGGCTTGTCCCTGCCCATCTTGAGCAAATTTCAATCGTGCGGGCAGGGACGAGCCTTGCCCCTACAGATTCCCAGTAGGCCTTAAGGCGGTAACGTCGCCCGCTCGCACAATCCTAATCTTTCCGCCCGCAGTCTCTACCCGCAATGCACCATCGCTTTCCAGCCCACGCGTGGTTCCTTCGAAGGTATCATCCTCAAGCCCAACGCGCACCTGCCGGCCAAACGCGTAGGAAGATTGGGCGCACCATTCGCGAATTGTATGCTCGCCGCCAAGCGGACTTTGGAGCAGTTCGTACCGCTCACCGATTGCTTTCAAAAGCTCATCGAGAAGTCGCACACTATCCGGCCGCATGCCGGTCGCGGCCTCGACAGATGTAGCCAGATCGCTCACTGTCGCCGGCAAACTATCGGCCTTCAAATTGATTCCGATACCAACAATCGCCGCCGTGCCAGTTTCCGTCTCGATGGTTTCGGCCAGGATGCCACAAAGTTTGCGGTCGTTCACGCATAGGTCGTTTGGCCACTTGATGTCGGCGCTCAGCCTGCAAGCTCTCTGTAGCGCGTCGCAAACTGCGAGCGCAGTCATCAAAGTGATCAGCGGCCAGGCATTCATCTCTAGCTTCGGCCGCAGCACAAGGCTGCAGTAGAGCCCCGCATCTTTCGGCGACTGCCAACTGCGATCGAGACGCCCGCGCCCCTGCGTCTGGGCGCGCGCCACGATGCACAGACCTTCCGCGGCTCCGGCCCGTGCCTGGCGCAACGCCTCGAGATTTGTTGAGTCGATGGAATCGAAATGAAGAATCGTTGGCTGAGAATGGTCGGTCATTGATTTCACCACGAAGACACAAAAACACGAAGAAAGAACGTGAGTCGGCGATAAGACGGTTTGCTGGTTACCTCTTTCTTAGTGCGCTTTGTGTCTTTGTGGTTGATACTACCTTGGCAACGACTGCGGCATGCTCGCCAATGTGTACGCCAAGGCCGCCACCACGGCGCAGTTCTCCTGCAACTCTCGAGGATTAATTTTATCCAAAGTGTCTGCCGCCGTGTGATGGTAGTTGAAATACGTGCGGGCATCCTGGATGGGCGCGAAGGTCGGCACGCCCGCAGCTCCCAACGGCTCGACATCAGAGCCCGTCTCTTCCACCAGACGCGTGACGCCCGCTCCCTGACTTTGCAGAAGCGACGCGAGCGGTTGCAGCAACGTCAAGATCTCCGGCTTACCTTGCGCGTAAAATCCCAAAGGATGACCTGCGCCGAGATCGGTTTCGATGGCCGCGAAATGATTTGCGATCTCGTTCTGATAATCCTTTGCGTAGGTGCGGGCGCCCATCGTACCGTTCTCTTCATTCATCCAGGCAATGACGCGCAGCGTTCGCTTCGGTCGCAGGTGCATCTGCTTCAATAACTGGGCCGCCTGCATTGCCACCGCCACGCCCGCGCCATCGTCGATCGCTCCGCGGCCAAGGTCCCACGAATCCAGATGACCCGAAACGATGACGATCTGTTCCGGATGCTCGCTTCCCTTTAGATCGCCAATCACGTTGTAGCTGACGGCATCGGGCAAAGTCTGTGGAGTGAGCACGAGATGCATGCGCACCTTTCCTTCGCTGGTGAGATGCGCGAGTAGATCAGCGTCCTCAGCGGCGATAGCGGCGGCGGGAATCTTCGGCGCATCATCGGCATAACGCAGCGCGCCCGTGTGCGGCAAACGATAGTCGGCGCCCCCCGCGGATCGATTGAGCGCAGCCACCGCGCCCAGACGCGCCGCCGCACTAGCCCCTATCCCGCGATAGATTACGGACTGCCCGTAGGCCGGCCCCGCAAAACCATTGTCAGCAAGTTGCTGGTCGAACTTTGCATTGAAGAGAACAATCTTTCCCGCGACGCGACTCCGGCCCAACGCCTGTAACTCATCGAAATTATTCACCACGACGACTTCCGCCGTCAGACCGTCGTTTGGCGTAGCGACGCTGCCACCTAATGAGGTCAGCACAATCTTTTGGGTGGTATTCGGCGCCATGCTGGGATACTCCGTCAGCGCTCCGGTCTCTTCACCTCGCACCCAATGCGGCACCATTACTTTTTCCAGTTTCACTTCCAAGCCAAGCTTGCGAAGTTCCGCCGCGACGTACTCCACGGCAGTCTGTGCCTGCGCCGAGCCGCTCAGTCGCGGTCCGATGTTGTTTGCCAGGTGAGCCACCTGACGATAGGCGTAGTCACTCTCAAAGGCAGCTTGTTGAATCTTCTTAATCTCCGAAACGAGTTGTGGAGAGTACTGCAGTGGGGGCGCCTGTGGCGGCCGTGACAACTGCGCCGGCGTATGGGCGGCTATGAGGAGAAACACTGCTATAGAAAGTGAGACTCGAGCACACTGGTTCCATCGAATAACTGCAAACATACATTGGACCTCAAAATTGAATGTCTGGTAATTGTAATTGCTTCGAATCCGCAGCATAAACTAAACCGCCGACAGGCGCTAGCCCATTGCGATTGCAAGAAAACTTGATTTGTTCTGCGACGCCAATCGTTCATAATCTGCTCACTCAACCCCAGAGGGTCCATTCTGATTTAGGAGAAACCACCGATGCACACGGATGAACACAAATCAGAAATTGATCGAGTGACTCAGAAAATAATCGGTTGCGCATTTACAGTCGGCAACCGGCTCGGCTGTGGTTTTTTGGAGAAGGTTTATGAGAATGCCTTGGTTATTGAGCTTCGTAAGGCCGGTCTTCGCGTTGCTCAACAGCAACTAATGAAGGCGCTCTATGACGGGGTGGTAGTAGGCACATACTTTGCGGATGTAGTCGTCGAAGACTCCGTGCTCGTCGAGATTAAGGCGGTCAAGCTTATTGATGAAATCCACTCTGCGCAATGCCTGAACTACTTGAAAGCAACGGGTCTGCCACTTTGCCTCTTGATCAACTTCGGAAGGCCGCGAGTCGACATCAAACGCCTGATACTGACGACGGATACGAGTCGCTGACAACAATAAGAGCGCAGGCATACAACAAAGGTGTCGCCTGCGCTCATATATTTTTGGGTCTTTGTTCTTCTTATCAGCGTCTATCGGTGTTCATCGGCGGTTCCATCATCCGAGCACGCCGCGGAACTTCGACGCACTTCCCCCATAGCCCGGAAAAACCGTCTTCAGGTTCGCGGTGCCGAGGTGCTTCGTAGCAATCTCGCCGAACACGTCGCGAAAGTCGGTGGTCAGTGCCAGGTCGCGGCCTTCGTATAATTGATCGCTCTTAAGGCCGGGCCAGTCGCCGTACACTTTTCCGCCGCGCACGCTGTTGCCAAGCACGAACATCGCATTCGCGTGTCCGTGGTCGGTGCCGCGGTTGCCGTTCTCTTTGGCGGTGCGGCCGAACTCGGACATCGTCAGCACGACGACATCATCCATGCGCTGGCCCAGGTCAGTGTAAAGCGCCGCGATCGCCGAGCTGAACTGTCTCAACAAGTTGCTGAGTTGGCCCTGCTGGTTGCCCTCGTTAACGTGCGTGTCCCAGCCGCCAATGTCTGTGAAGGCGACTTCCAAACCTACACCGGCTTTGATCAACTGCGCGATCTGCAAGAGGGAGTTGCCGAACGGCGTGCGCGGATAGTTGGCGCCATTCTCGGCTTTGTACTGAGACGGGTTAACTTGCTTCAAGTAGTTAACGGCCTCAAACGTTTCTTTGCCCGTGCCGTGGAGCGCGTCGTTTACCGTCTGATCGTACATCGCCTCAAAGCCGCCCTGCATTGACGCTGAACTTTGGCCGGCGCGAATGCTAAAGTCAGCGAGGTTCGAGATCGCCAGCGTCGGGGCTTTCCCCTGCATCGCGCGCGGCATATTCTGCGTCATCGAGACGGCGCGGAACAAAGACTTCTGCGGATCAGTTTTCGATTGCAGGTAACGATTGAGCCAGCCGTCCTGCGTCGACTTAACTCCCGGCGTCGCCGATTCCATGTAATCCTGTGCGTCAAAATGCGAACGCGTACTGTCGGGCGAGCCGGACGCGTGAACGATCGCCAGGCGCTTCGAATCCCAGAGCGGCTTGAACGATTGAAGCGAAGGATGCAAACCAAAGTAGCCATCGAGATTAATCGCCGCCTCTGCCCCACCGTCAGGCTTCGGAATCGCGATGTTTGGACGCAGATCGTAGTAGCTATGTTCTCCATGTGGGACCACGACATTCAGCCCATCCACGGCCCCGCGTTGAAAGATCGCGATGAGCGTCTTGCGCCGGCCGCCGGTAACCTGTTCGATCGTTTCCGCCAGCGCGCGCCTGAGAAAAGTCGGCGTTGAAGTCATCAGGCCAAATGAAGCTAGCGCCACGCCGCCGGATTTGATGAAATATCTTCTGTTCATACTCGTACCTCGCTGTTTCGCGTTTCGAGTTTCGAGTTTCAAGTTCGTCTTATCACGAAACTCGAAACCCGAAACTCGAAACTAATGTCACTGCCTTTGAAATTCGGGCGATCCCAGGATCAAGCCGGCAATCTTAACCAAAGGATTGTCGATCGCGGCCACGTCCACGCGAGCGAGTTGCTGCTGTTGCTGGCCGCCGCCAGCACCGCCAGGATTCAGATTACCTCTTTGGAATGCAGTTTCGAAGGGATTTGGTGGCGCGCCGTTCACGGCCACCTGCGCCCGCGGCATCGTTGGCAAAGTAAACGTAACCTGATCGCTCAGTTGCTTCAAAAGTGTCTCACGAGTCTTTGCCGAAATCTCGCCGCCCACAATCAACGTCACAAATCGATCCAGCAATTTTCCCTTATCGATAGACTTACTGCTGAGGTCACCGACAAAGCGCGATAGATCGACGCGTGTTCCGGGTATGCGATTGCTGACGAGCGCCAGAGCAAAATTCATGCGCTCGAGCAGTGCGCCCGTATTCACCCAATTCTCAGCCACGTCCGAGTAACCATTCGGCGTCTGAAAACCATAGAGGGGCTGACCCATCCGCGCAATCCATTGATGGAGTTGCGGGCCGCCGTTTGTATCCGCGCCCAGGGTGCGCACCGCGCTGACCGCGAGTTCGAATGGACGCTTCACTTTCACGCGGTAAGTCTCGGCAGAGTTGAACTCGGGCGAAGAGAAGATCGTCTTTAGGACTTCGCGGATGTCGCCGTCAGTCTTCAGGAAAGTTTGCGCCACGCGATCGACCAGGGCCGGCGGCGGATCGTCCGAGACAAAGCGGCGCACCAGCTTCGTCGCGATGAACTTTGCGGTCGCCGGATGATGCGCGACGATATCCAAAACCATCAGGCCATCCTTGATCCCGCCCCCGGCAGGAATCTTGTGGCCGAGGACGATCTTTTCGCCGTTGTCATGCACTCCCGGCCTGAAAATAAACTTGCCGGCGCTGTCACGCGCATCCCGACCCATCAAAGCAGCCGCCGCTGCGCCGCCGCCGCGCGGCTGGAAGATAGTCCAACCAGTAAAGCAACGCGCGACTTCCTGCACGTCCTTCTGTGTATATCCGCCATCGACACCGAGAGTGTGAAGCTCCATCAACTCGCGCGCGTAATTTTCGTTGATGCCACGCGGTCGCTGGGCCTGCTGCGGTGTTTGCTGTTGCGGGTTGTTGCTCATCGTCAACAACCGCTGCAACGGACGCGCGCCGCCCGGTCGCTGTTGCGGCAACTGCGCATTCGGGCTCACGCTCTGAAAATTGTCGAGATAGAAAAGCATCGCCGGGCTTTGCGCGTCGGCCAACAGCAGATCATAAAACTTTCCGAACGTGTGCGGTCGAATCGTGTCGCGGTCGTAGGAAGTCAACAGCCAACGATCGGCGCCTTTGGCCGCGTACACATTGAAGTGGTTCGTCCAGAAATCAACCATGACTTCCTGCAGTTGCCGCTCGCTGTAGACGGCCCGCAGGATGCGCGACATCTGCAGCTCGCCGGTCAGAAACTGCGCCGGCCGCAAATTGTTCTCTTTGAAATACTCCATCAGTGCCTTCCGATACTCAGCGTTGTTTGCCGGGTTCGCATCATTCGCGGTCGCGGTCTTCGTGGCGTCGTTGGCTTTCGCCATCTCGGGCTCTTGCATTTCGCCAGTTCCCTGAGTCGACATAGCCTCGCCGCTCTTCTGCGCATTCGCAGCCGGAGCAGCGTTAGCGCCGCCCTTGACCCGATTGTCGCGAGCCTGCGCCAGATCCGCAGGCAGAGCCCCGCGCTTCTGAAGCTGTTTTAGAAGCTGCCCGGGTTGGGGATACTTTTCGTAGAGCTCGGCGGTAGTCATGCGCAGGGTCTCGAGATTCTGGAGCTTGGCCTCCGACGCCGCGTCGTCGATTTTTTCTGGCCAGAGCTGTTGCGCGATGTAGTTATCGATCCCCATCGCCTTAACCCGCTCGACATCACCCGGCCGAGCGCCGAATCCGAGACGATTGAGCACATGCAGGATGCGCTGGTCTTCGCTCAACTTTACGGCTGATTTGCCAGCGGGCATTTTCATGCCCCCATTCATGCTTTGCGCGGTGATACCGACCGCAAAGGTGCTCGCAAGCAGCGCCGCAATAGAAAGAGTTGCAGCCATGCGCCGCAGAAATAAGAAGCTCTGTCTGGAGTATGTTTTAGTTCTCGTCATAACATCTGTTCTTATTGGTTTGGGTTGAATCGAAGCTCATCATACCTTGGGGCAACGTCAATTAAGACGCGTTACCAACAACAATGGTCGGAAAAACCTCACCATGAGCATTATTGGACAGAAGAATGCGCGTGTCTATTTGGCGTTTTGGAGCAGCACGTAGCCAGGGCGTCGGATGGCCAAGTCTAAAAAGGGGAGAGAATGTTCAGACTGCGAAGACAGTCCGCACGTCTAAGCATCACACCGCCGTCGGAGTATCGGGCAAAGAGATTTCGTCGGTGGTTCCCCATCGGAGTTTTCTTCGTTGGCTTGAGCGCTGCATTGGCAAGAATGCAGCGCTCCTTTTATTTTTGTTTCGATTAGTATTTGTGCAATCCCTCTCTATGTAGTAATCTGATGCCCTTCCACCCTTTGGTAATCATTTTTTACACTGGCCGGCTTTCTTGCCAAAGCTGGCATTTTTGATCTGTGGCTTTATCATCGCCCCCTGCACGGTGACTGAAGTCCCTGCGTAGCGACAGTATGAAAAAGTATCTCTTTGCCCTACTTCAGTCGACGCGTGTGCTTAATCTCGTTTCGTGGCTAAATCGCCGAAAGGTCACGATTCTAAGCTATCACAGCATTATCGAAGGCGATCAGCCAGCGCACGCCGATCCGTATAAGCAGCATCTGCCGCTTCGCCTCTTCCGGCAACACCTGGATTATCTTCAAAGCACCTGCAAAGTAATTTCGCTGAGCGAGTTTCTCAGGGCTAAGCGTGAGAATCTGCGTCTGCCGGACCATTCGGTCGTGCTGACATTCGAAGACGGCTTTGAGGATTTCTACACAGTGGCGGCCAGGCAGTTCGCCGAACGAAAACTACCCGCCTCGGTTTTCGTCATAACTGACAGGGCTTACGGCCACTTGCCGCCGAATGGTGAATCATTTCTCTCATGGCAGCAGGTCCAGGAACTGGCGTTGTCGGGAATAGAAATCGGCTCGCATACCTGCTCGCATCCCAGGCTGCCGGATATTCCGCTGGAAGAAGTCAAAAAAGAGTTAGCCGATTCTCGCTCAGCGATTCTGGACCATCTAAAGGTGGATCATGTTCCTCTTTCCTACCCCCACGGGTGCACGTCTGAGCCGATTAGTCTGCTGGCAAAATCTCTCGGCTATTCTTGCGCGATAACCACTACGCTGGGTCCCAATGGACGGGACGCTGACGTTTTTGCGCTTACCAGGACGACCATTGCGAGTGATGATGACCTGGCAACCTTTGCGGCCCGGGTTTCGGGATTGACCTGGTGGATAAGCACCTTCAAGGCGACCCTCTTCGGCGCCGAAGTACCGAACGAGTCAGAACCTGAGCATTCGCGTCCGTACAGCCGGCTCCGGACCGAGAGTTATGATTGCGCTGACTCCTGATGTTTCCTGACGCACCGATAGAAGGGCTCTCGACGAATTCCATATCTACGGCATTCTTCTTCTGTCAAATCATGAGCCATCGGGATTACGTCGAAACCAGCTTCGGCCAGCGTCCTCGCAAAGTCCGATCCGAAACGCCGGCGGTTACCTGAAAGAGTTTTATCAGAGAACCCAAACTCGATTGTCTTTTCCTGCTCCCCTAAACCAACCGAGATAATCAGCTCGCCTTTGCCGGGACGCAGCACACGGCATAATTCGCTCAGCGCGACCCGAACATCCAGTACCTGTTCGACGACGTGATGGCACCACGCCAGGTCGGCGACATTCGAAGCGATCGGCAACCTCATCAAGTCGGCCAGAATGTCTGCGCCGCGGCCGGCCTCCAGATCAAGTCTGAAGACGCCCAGGTTGGTTGCCGTCCGCCACAAAGGCGCCAGCGCCCTCTCGGGTGAGAAGACGAACGCGATGCCCGTCTTTTCATGGATGCAATACTTGTCCCGCAACCAGATGAACAGGGCGCGATGACGCGAGTGACTGTCGCAGCGCGGGCACGCAGCATTCGGAACTGTGTAACCCATTTCACTGTAGTCAAAAAAGCGCCTTCCCTCCCATCCGCAACACGGACAGATCAGTTTTGCCGGCAACGTCATATTGCTCAGAATGACAAACACCCGGCGCCAACTCACCCTGCAAAATAACCGGGTCGCTCGCGCAAGGCCATAGTTCCTGATCTGGTCGAGATACCAAGTCAGCATTTTCTTGAGTCGCTTGAGTCGATAGAGAGAAATGTTTAGCGGCGTGCGGTCTTTTCAGGCCGTCGGCCCTTTTAATCCTGCGCAGGAGTGGCTGCCGGATTGGCGCCAGCGCGAGTCCGTGCCATCGGTCGCGGATAACTCGCCGGACTCCGATTCCCTTCTTTGTCCACCGCCCGCACGCCAAAGAAGTAATTGTCTTTCGACATGCCCTTCATCGTATAGGTGCTGACGTTGCCGACTGAGCGTGAGTTGGTCCACATGGCCTCGGTCGTGTCTCGCCAGACGATTTCATAGCCGGCGATGTCGGACTCTTTATTCGCGTCCCAACGAATTTCAGTGTCGTCGGAAAGAGCCGTGGCCAGAACGACGTTTTTCGGTCGCGCCGGAGCGGATGCCAGGGCGGCCAACGACGCGGCGTTTACGCGCGCGACGTTCGCTATGTAATTGAAGTCGTCGAACTGCGGCAAGTCGCCGTACTGAACGCCGTTTTCGATGCGCACGTTCTGATGTTGATGATGATAGTCCTCGTTCGGCTCAGTAAAGCGGACGGCCGCATAGCCGCGCTCGAGAAATGGTTGGTGATCGCCGCCTCGTCCATAACGATCGCGGCGATAGATCATCCAGACTTTCATCGCCGGCACGTAACGCTCTCCAGTTTCTTTGATGAAGCGAGCAAGTTGTCGCGAGGGCGAATCGTTCTCGCCCCCCACGCTGCGGCGGGTCGTCGCTTCCGTCTGCGTTTCGTTCGACGGCACGCCTTCAGAAAACACGCGGACGGTATGGATGTCGCGCACGCCGTTGCCTCCCAGTGAACTGCCGATGATGTCGTTAGTAAACATCGCTTCGATGTCGGTGTTGTTCTTCCTGGCGGTCTCGGCAAAGTAAGTTGAGCCGAGCAGTCCCTGTTCTTCGCCGGGAACCGTCATGAAAACGATCGTGGCGTCAAAGCTGTACCCGGCCATAACCCGCGCCATTTCCAGGACCGCCGCGGTGCCCGAGGCATCATCATTCGCCCCCGGCGCGTCGCACTTTGCATCGGTGGGACTGGTGCACATCGAATCGTAGTGGCCGCTGACAACATAGACGCGATTGGCAGAGTCGGGCCGCGTCCCTTTCAGCGTCGCGACAATATTGGTGAGCATGGTCGGCTGGGGCACGCGCGCCGCTTTGGGTTGTTCGAAGGTTTGCTTCTCGACAGTCATTCTTCCGCCCGAACGCTGCGCCGCTTTCACAAACTCGCCATAGAGCCAATCGCGAGCGGCGCCGATGCCGCGATTTGGATCGGTCTGATCCGAAAGCGTGTTGCGGGTTCCAAAACTTACCAGCTTGCGGATAGTGTTTTCGATGTTGCGCGCGTCGATCTCAGAGACGATCTTTGCAATCTGAGCATTGTTCGGCGGCGCGACGTTTCTGCTGGTAGAGATCGTGCGGCGTGGCCGCGACGATTTGCCATGCGCGATTGTCTTGGCCCTGGCAGGAGCAGCGGGCTTCTGCTGCGCCCAGACCGAAGCAATAACGAGCACGACGAAAACAACTAGAAACAGGGAGAAGGAAAGCAAACGGAACGTCCAGGAGATCCGGGATCGCATTTGAAGGTACCTCTTCATTTAATGGCTGTCCGAACGGAACCAGACTGTACCAACTCAGGATCGTGAGAGCAATAGGGTAAAGGGTTTGAGGCGCGGGCAGGTTCCCTCACTCGCTGGCGTGAACCAGGTGAGTCGGTAGAAACAAACGGGTAGCTTTCGCTGTATCCTTCACTAAGCGTCGGCTAGACGCTTATGCACGGTGAACATACTCCTAAGCTACTCATACCGGGGGAGCAAGAGGTTCCAATACAGTCATTGAGGACTTGAACCAGTCGTACCGTGGATTTGATTGTACCGGCCCATATCCACCGGATAAGCTGGAACGTCGAACGACGACTCACCTAACACGACTTTAGTGGTTTCAAGAATAGTCTTGAAGCCATTCTTTGAACCTGACACGCTCCGGAGTGGGTACCCCTGAAGTGCGGGACAGACATAAAAGTCGGCATAATCGTCAGAATTAATATCTGATACCGAGTGAATGTGAAGGGTCTTGTATCCTAATATGGTCTCTTCCCCAACAAAGCCGGGGTTACTTCTTAGTTGTTCCTCGGTAGGAGCGTACAGTCCAGACTCGGATAAATAATCGAGACGTTGATTCTTCTCGTCGACATGGAAAACTCCGCGCCCGGGCTGCCCGAATCCTTCATCCTTGCGGCCATCGGAATAGGTCGTCTCTAGTTTCCAACTCCCGTCTCCGTTTTGATATCTTATCTTGGTTGCGGTCAGAATCGGTGCGCGCGTGGTCGGATACGAGGTTTGGGAGATGTAAAGGGTAAATCCTTGTTTGCCTTGCGCTCTGTGTCCCCGGGCAACGAGGTATCCGACGGTAGCAAACGACAATAAGAACAGCGCGATCAATGTAACCGCTTTTGTCGATTTCATTTTGGTCTCTCCTTAGACAACGCAACTATCAAGAAAACATTTCTTGAAGTAAAACAAGCCGCACGAAGAGTTGTATCCTTGCTCAAAATAGCAACACGTGTTGCCTGTTGGGGCACAGTTTGGATGATCAAAGCCATAGCATTCCAGCTCGGCAAACTCACAGCCATAGTTCAGGACTTCCCAACTGCGGCCGCGGCATGTTGCACTACAGTCTGCATAAGTAAGGTGACCGGCTGAAAACGATAGGATGAGTAAGACAAGGCCAAGGAATCTTTTCATGAGAACTCCTTTTTTTCTCCCAAGATCTTACAAGTACTTCTAGCCCCGCCCATCCCATCTTGTCAAGCAAATCCTGCAATGTCTGTAAATCGTATCGACACAGCAGATACACACCACTCCCAAGGCTGTCACATCATCGTATGCACATTGTTGGACCGATATAAGCAGATGATGTGAAGAGTTCTATTTTTCGAGCTTCTCAGAGGTCACGCGATCTTCGGCCTCGGCCGGTGCGCGATAGGGCTCGAAAAAACGGGTCGTTCCTTCGGTCACGCTGGGCGCTCCCTGAAGACGCGCGGTTGGCGGCTGAGGCAGCGGAACCATTGAAGGCTTGGCGAGCACGTTTGGTCGCTGGGGCTGCGCTTGGCTAGTTGAAGAGAGTGAGGCACCGATTAGCTTCGATAGTTGGCGGACCAGGAAGATGTCCACGATCAGAATTGTCAGCATGCCGAACATTATGATCGCCATCAATGGATCGTTGCCGTGCAGTATCGGCGCCAGGCTCAATGCGCCGCCGATGAGTCCACCGAAACCTCCGAGAGTCACCAGGACCAAAGTCGTACCGAGAATCAGCGTCGGTTTGGTCACGTTGACGATCACTGGTTCTGGTTGTGAACTGAGTGCATTGCCGAGATGGGCGCCGCAGCGATTGCAGTACTTCAACTCGATTGCGTATTCGGTGCCGCAGGATGGACAGTACATGATGCGTAAATGGTAGTCCGTAGCCGCTGAATAGTAAACGAATGTTTAGACAAACCGTCTTGGATCGGTAATCCATACGGTCCAGGGAGCGTCGATGTTCACGGGGATTTTGTCAGGAGGCCGGGCGTCGGCAAAGGATTCAGTTTCCTATCAGGCCCTCTCTGACGGTCGGGCTTCTGAAACATTAGACATCACTTAATCAAATAGGCCTTGCCCTTCCACACGACTATGACTTCGCCCCCGAGTTGTTGAGCAATCGAGCGCAGCCCGGAATCCAGCGAGCTAAAATCGCTCGACCCCCGCGCGACGCTCTTCATCGACATCGACGATTTGAACTTCGCATCTACCCAGGCGTTACCCTGGCGGCGAAACTTGCGTCCACCCGCCGAGCGGGTCTCCGGCGCCTTTTCTTCTGAAGTCACGCGGTTCATTGTCACGACACCCTGACTATTGACCGCATCACGAGCCTCGTTCGCGTTGCGATTCAGCGCTGCGTTGTTCTCAAGATCCCGGCGTGGCCCCTTGGCCTTTTCATCGGTCGCTCTTCTGCTCGCGGGCGCTTGATTTGCCGCCAGACGAGGGAGGTCATCTCCGGTGCGATTGTCCTTGCCAGACTCACCGGCGCGGCCTCGATCCGGCATTTTGAACCTATCGGTGGAGGGCTCAGATTTGCGGGGTCCAGAGGCGGAAGCAACTCCGGTCGTGTTCTGCTGCTCGCGAGGTGAAACGGTCGCGCGTTCAGTTTCAAGGGGCGGCGGCGGCGCGTAAGTCGGGGCACCCTGGTACACGCCGGGCTCGGCCTTCTTACTTGCCGGCGGGAAAGGCTCGCTTCTCGACTCGCCCGCCTTAGCGACTGTCGGAGGCGAAGAGGAACTGTCTCCAGCCCTTGATTGATCCAACCTCAGAGTCTGATCCGAACCTGGAGCAGGAGGTGAAGCGGGCGTGGGATTGATCGTCGCGCCCTGCCGATTCTCGTTTCCGTTGGACTGGGCTGAGTTCCCCGTTTGCGCGGGCGCGGCGGCGTAAGGTTTCACTGCGCTCTCAGGGTTCGCTTGCTCGTTCTGAGCGATTAGCGCTGGCGCAGGTCGTTGTCGAGTTACAAACAAAACCACGATCCCGGCCGTAATCAGAACAATTGCAAACGCTGCATAGCGCAAGGTCATCGGCGAGAAAAGCCCACCGAGTCTTTTCCACCATGAATACCCTGACCGCTCGGGTGCAGTACTAGCTTCCGCCGCCAACACTGTGCTGCCATTGATCGCCAGTTGAGAAATTATCTGCCGACAATTATCACAGTCGACCAGGTGCGAGACATAGCGCGCGCGCGCCGCCTCGGGCAGCGAGCCCTCGGCGAAGGCGTTGAGTTCATCCGCGTCCAGGTGTTCGGTCGGCGAGTTGCCGTGCGACTTTCCCGCGTAACGCCGGAGCAGAACATCCATTTGTGCGTCGTTAGAGGTCATATGTACCGTAATACTCAAACGCAGGTGCGCTTACTTCCCTATTCGATGAACGCCCACGCTCGAAACAACTTGCGAAATCGTACCGAATGAATCGCAATTCGAAAGCCCTTCCTTTTTTCACCCAGCCGGTGATCCCTGAAGAGTCTGATCCGCCGTTCCGGTCAACATTGGTTCGACTTCCGCCTGTAAGTGCGCAGCCACCTGCGCCAGCGACCGCGTCGCTTCGCTTTTGGTCCAGCCATGCTCAGTCATCAGAATGGATTCCACACGCTCGCGCACCTCGCCATGGATGCGTGTGAGGCGACGACTCGCGGTGGCTTCATGGACTCCGAGCACTGCTCCCGCTTCGCGCAAACGTAGACCATCGAAATAATACAGCTTCATCAACAAACGGTCTTCGTCATCGAGCCCGGCCAGGGCCTGGCCCAAAGCCTTCTCTACGTCGGCCGACGCCAGATCACTGGCCAGAGACTCTTCCGGATTCGGCGCGGAATGAAAAGGATTCAAGCTGTTTGAGTTTTCCCCCGCGTCGTGGGCCAGCCGATCGAGATCGGTGTCTTCCTCGGTCTGTACCAGACGTGACTGTCGTCGATGCTGGTCGATCGCCAATTGTCCAACGACTGCCCGAAGCCAGCCCCCCAACGAACCCGCACCGGAATAGTAAGCCAGCTTTCCGGCGGGCTTGCCATCTTCGCGCACTTTCAGTCCATGAAGATCCGCCCAGATCGATTGCGCGACGTCGTCCGCCGTGGCTTCGTTTGAACTGGCCGAGCGGGCAGCGGATCTAACCGTGGCGCCGTAGCCTTCGAAGAGATCGCTCCAGGCGCTTTGATCGCCGCGTTCACAGGCGATCACCAAACAGAGATCGTCTACATGCAAGCCGTCTATGAACTTGTCGATCTTAGCCGAGCCCGGCGCGGGATCATCTTTCAAGAGATATTTTTCGACCGACGCGCGCAGACGCGGCGCCAAAACGGCCGCCTCGAGACCGCGCCCATTCGCAGCACGGGCGAGGAGGCGCCGGGCCCCTGCCAGAATCAGTCCTTCGATTTGCTGTCGATCGTCGCTCAATCAGTTTCCTGGTTCGTCCGGGGCTATGCTATCACGATCTTCCGGCCGTACTTCGATAACTTCCTTCCACGTGGGTTTGAATGAAGGTAGGAGCTGTTGGTTGCCGAACCTGGACGCTTTAACTTTGCGCCTTTGCGCCTTACGAGATCATCACGCCAAGGCGCCAAGCCGCAAAGAATAGAAACCTGTTGTCTAAGTCTTCACCCAAATCGACAATCGCAAGTCTAGAACTTAAAATCTCAGGGTGCTTCGCGTCACTGAAATCTTTCGCTCGATTCAGGGAGAGTCCACTCACGCGGGGCGCCCTTGCACCTTTGTGCGTCTAACCGGCTGTCCCATGCGCTGCACCTGGTGCGACAGCGAGTATACCTTCACCGGCGGCGAACACGTCTCGATCGACGACGTGATAAAGCAGGTGCGCGACTTTGGCTGTCGGCTGGTTGAGGTAACTGGCGGCGAGCCACTCGCGCAACGCGAGGCGTTCGATCTCATCAAACGGTTGTGCGACGAAGACTATGAAGTACTGATTGAAACGGGCGGCTATATTTCGACCGAAGAGTTGGATCAGCGCGCAAAAATTATTCTGGATGTGAAATGTCCGGCATCAGGGGAAGCGGAACGAAACCACTGGCCGAATCTGACTCGGCTGAGGCCGGATCTGGACGAAGTAAAGTTCGTCGTCGCTGATCGGAGCGATTGGGATTTCACTCGTAAGGTTGTCGAAGGCTATCAACTCGAGAAACGAGCCAGGGCCATCCTGATCTCGCCGGCCTGGGAACAGATCAATTTGCAGGAGCTGGCGAACTGGATTGTAGAAAGCGGAATGATGGCGCGGATGCAGTTGCAGTTGCACAAGTATATCTGGGGGCCTGACGTGCACGGCGTGTAGCGCAAGTTGTTAACTTGCGCCGTGTTCGTGATCAAGAACGCCCTTGAAACGCGGGCCCAAACCGCAGAGAAACGTCAGGAGACGAATGGGCGGAAGTAACGAAGCATTTGACGAACCGGAAGCGGCAACCGAGATTCGTGGGCCGTCATCCCTGGCAGTTTGCCTGGTCTCAGGCGGTATGGATTCCTGCGTGACGGCCGCCATCGCCCGCGAAGAAAATACCGAACTCGCCTTTCTGCATGTCTCTTACGGACAGCGGACAGAAGCACGCGAGCGCCGTGCTTTTGAAGAACTGGCCGACAATTTCGCGGTACAGAAACGCCTGGCTGTCTCGATCGAATCACTGAAAGCAGTCGGAGGATCGTCGTTAACCGACGCAGGCATTCCGGTGGCCGAAGCGAATCTAACTTCGCGAGAGATTCCGACCAGCTACGTCCCTTTTCGCAACGCCCATATGTTGGCGATCGCCACGAGCTGGGCTGAAACGATCGGGGCCGGGCGAATCTATATCGGGGCAGTCGCTGAAGATTCTTCCGGATACCCGGATTGCCGGCCCGAATTCTACCAGGCCTTTCAACAAGCAATTGACGCCGGCACAAAGCCGGAAACAAAGATCGAGATCGTGACCCCGGTCATTCACCTGAGCAAGGCGGACATTGTTCGGCGCGGTCTGGAATTGCGCGCGCCTTTAGAACTCACCTGGTCCTGCTATGCGGCGGCAGATCGGGCCTGCGGCCGATGCGATTCGTGCGCTCTGCGGCTGCGGGCGTTTGAGGAAGCAGGGACCGCGGATCCGATTCCGTATGCTTGACAGTGGTGCTCGCGCTGATTAAGTTAAAGCAGTTCAATGGCTACAACTTGTCGGCAAAACAAGGCATCTTAACGGTGTGGCTCGCCCAGAGCCAAAGATTGTTTGGAGGAATCTCAAATGCGTCGCTTTTATCTATTTGGCTCAATCATCGGCATCGCGGTTCTGGCTCTGAGTGCGATGACGGCTTCAGCCCAGACCGGCCAGCTTCGCGGTCACGTAGTTGTGAAACAGGCAGACGGCACGACCGTCAAAGGCGCCGATGCCGTGATCGATGTTTATCGAACTGACATCTCCGGCGTCTTTCACACCAAGACTGACAAGAAGGGTGAATTTGTTTTTGCCGGCTTACCCTTTGTCGGCACCTATATTGTCGCGGCCAGCATGCCGAACGCGTCGCCGTACGCGATGAGAAACGTCAAAGTTGGCCGGGACATCGATTACGAGGTCGTGCTGGGACCGGGCGATGGTCGGCGTCTGACTGAGGAAGAAGCCAAGAAAGTCGTATCTGGCGGGGGCGCGGACGCTACCACGTCGGGCGGTGGCGAGAGTGCAGACGCCAAAGCCAAGCGCGAAGAACTCATCAAGAAGAACGAGGAGATCGCGGTCAACAACAAGAAGGCGGAAGACGTCAACAAGGTGGTGGGTGAATCGTTCAAAGCGGGTAATGTGGCGCTGAATGCAAAAAACTATGACGAAGCGATAAAGCAGTATGATATCGGGCTCGCGGCCGATCCGGATCAGGCCGCTTTGCTGACCAACAAATCTGCAGCATTGAAGGCGCGCGGGGTAGAGAAATATAACGCCGCCATCCAGTCCAAAGATGACGCCGCGAGGACGGCGGGAATTGATGCCGCTAAAGCGGATTTTAAGAACGCGGCCGAGACTTCTGATAAGGCTTTTGAGCTAATCAAGAAGGAACCGGCAGGCACGGATCCAAACGATCAGAAAAGACATGAAGCCAATAAATACGCCGCGCTGAATGTGCGGGCCGAAGCCTATCGTCTTTACGTAAGCAAAGGCGACGCGAGCCACGCAGACGCCGGCATCACTGCGTTTCAGGATTACATCGCGGTAGAAACCGATGCGGCGAAGAAATCAAAGGCCCAACTCGATCTGGCCCAGATGCTGCTTGACGCGGGCGCCGGCGAAAAGGCTTTCGCTGAATATCAGAAGATTCTGGCAGCGACCCCTGACGACCCGGACGCCAACCTGGGTGCTGGTCTGGCGCTCTACGCCACCGGTGACAAAACCAAATATCAGGAAGCGGCGAATTATTTCCAGCACTTTGTCGACAAGGCGCCGGATACGCATAAGTTCAAGAATGACGCTAAGGCGATCCTGGCTGAGATGAAGAATACGGAGAACGTCGTGCCCGAGAAAACGACGAGGCCCGGCCGCGGCAGGCGTCCATAGTTTTTCTTCAGTTTATTCTCTAGTTTAGAGGCGGGCTACGGCCCGCCTTCTTTTTTGAAGCCACGTGTCGTGCTTGCGTCAAGGGCCCTCCCTCACGATCGGGCTTCTGAGCATTCTCAGTGGAAGTCGTGTGAGCCGGGACTCTGAATTTTCATCTGCAAGGGCTCGACGCTTTTTGCCTTAACCGAAATCACATTGTCCTGGTGCTGCAAAGCGCCCCCGATTAATAGAAAAGGATAATCGACTAACGCAAGCCTGTTCTTTTCGAAAAGCTGCGGCGTGACTATCACGTTGGCGATTCCGGTTTCATCTTCCAAGCTGAGAAATACAAACCCCTTCGCTGTTCCGGGACGTTGCCGCACAATCACCCAGCCCGCCACGCGCACCATTTGGCCGTTGCGCATCTTCTTCAAATCAGCAGCCGGGACCACGTTTATACTTTCCAGCCAGGCGCGTTGATGGGCCATCGGATGGCGGCCGATGGTTATTCCCGTGCCTCGCAAATCTGCGTTCAAACGTGCGTTAAGCGTCATTGGCACGAGTGGTGAACCGCCATCTTCTTCAAGTTTTTCAAAGAGCGGCCCGGGATCACGTGACACCCGCTCGACCTGCCACAGCGCGTCGCGGCGATTAGCCGATTTGTCCAATGTCCAACGTCCAAGGTCCAAAGCCTGTGGGGGCAAAACAGACATTGGACGTTGGACTTTGGACTTTGGACAAATCGGCCTATCTGCTTGAATAAAATTCAACGCGCCTACCGCGGCTAATTTTCGCAGCTCATCTTTTCTTAACTCTGGCACGCGCTGGTGCAAATCATCGAGACTGGTAAAGGGACGCCGGTTTCGCTCGCGCTCAATTGCGCGCCCCGATACTTCGCGCAGACCTTTCACGCATCTCAGGCCGAGACGAAGAGCGAGTGGGTGTTGGGGATTGGGTTTAGGGTGTAACTCATCAGAACCCGTTCCATTTCTCACTTCCTTGTTTTCTACACCCAACACCCTGGTCCCTTCACCCTCGGCTTCCAGCGTACAATTCCAACCCGATCGCGTCACATCAACGGGTTTCACTTTCAGTCCGTGCCGCTGTGCGTCCTTAATAATCGTGAACGGCTGATAGAAACCCATCGGCTGATTGTTAAGCGTGGCCGCGGTGAAGGCCGCCAGGTAGTGGCATTTAAGATAGGCGCTGGCGTAAGCGATCAAAGCAAAGCTGGCCGCGTGCGATTCAGGAAAACCATAGAGCGCAAATGAGGCTATGGACTGTACGACCTCATCCTGAGTCGGGCCATGGATTCCTTTGGCCGTCATCCCGCGCCGCAGCTTTATTTCAATGTCACGCATGCGTTGCTCGGATCGTTTGAAGCCCATCGCCCGCCGCAACTCTTCAGCTTCACCGCCGCTGAAGTCGGCGCAAATCATCGCCATCTTGAGCAACTGCTCCTGAAACAAAGGCACGCCCAGCGTCCGCTTCAGAACTGGTTCAAGTAAAGGATGTGCATATTTAATTGGGGCGCGACCCAGCCGTCTACTCAGATAAGGATTCACCATGTTGCCGACAATCGGGCCGGGTCGAATGATGGCTACCTGGACCACGATGTCGTAAAACTTGTATGGCCTCAATCGCGGCAGACAAGACATCTGGGCCCGGCTCTCGATCTGAAACATTCCAATCGTGTCGGCGTGTTGCAGCGCTTTATAAACTGTCGGGTCATCGGGCGGCAAATGAGCGAGATCAACTTCCTCACCATAGTCGTCGCGAATTATCTGGATTGAATCTTCCAGAACCGCCATCATGCCCAGCCCCAGCAGATCGACTTTGATAATGCCCAGATCGGCACAGTCCTCTTTATCCCATTGCACCACAACACGTCCCGGCATCGCGGCGGGCTCAAGCGGGACCACGGAATTTAGTTGGCCCTGACAAATCACCATGCCGCCCGAGTGCTGGCCAAGATGACGCGGCAAATCCTGAACCGCCCGGTAAAGTTGAAAGAATTTCTTGATACGACGATCTTCGAGGTTGAGTCCTGCATCTTTGAATTGCCGCTCGGGAGTGTCCTTCGGATCTTTCCATTCCCACGTGTGTACCAGACTGGAGAGACGTCCCAGCGTTTCTTCATCAAACCCGAGTGCCTTGCCGACTTCACGCGCCGCCGAACGCCCGCGATAAGTGATCACGTTCGCGGTCATGGCTGCCCCAAGTTTTCCATAGCGTTCGTAAACATATTGAATGGTCCGTTCACGCTGATCGCCGCTCGGCAGATCGAGATCGATGTCCGGCCACTCGCCGCGCTCTTCAGACAGAAAGCGCTCGAACAAAAGTTCCATGCCCACCGGATCGACCGCGGTAATTCCCAGGCTGTAGCAAACCGCGCTGTTCGCCGCTGAACCGCGTCCCTGAACCAGAATGCCGCTGCGCTTACAAAACTGAATGATGTCCCAGACGATCAGAAAATAACCTTCGAGTTTGAGCTTCTCGATCAGCCGAAGCTCGTGCTCGATCTGTTTCTCAGCGCGCGCAAACGTTGGCGATCCATTTTGTCCTGAATAACGCCCTCGAGCGCCTTCATAAGTTCGCTGGCACAAAAAGGAAGTCATCGTCTCGCCCGGCGGCACGGGATAGCGGGGAAACTCGTAACCAAGATCTTCGAGCGTGAATTCAAGTCGCGACGCCAACTCGGCTGTATTCGCGATCGCTTCCGGCAAGTCGGCAAAAAGGTCAGCCATCTCTCGCGGCGATTTCAGGAAACGTTCTGAATTGTTCGAGAGCAAACGTCCGGCAGTTTCCAGCCGCACGTGATTCCGTATGCAGGTAAAAACATCAGCCACCTGGCGCTGCGCCCGAACGGCATAACAGACTCCATTCGTCGCCAACAGCGGTAACTTTAAATTCCGGGCAATCTCGATCACCGCATGGTTCCACGCTTCCTCATCGCGATTGAAGTGACGCTGCAACTCGGCATAGACATTTCCCCTGCCGAAGACGTCGATCAGCCATTCAGCAGTTCTCTGTGAATCTCTGTGCTCCTCTGTGTCTCTGTGGTAAAAGTTCTTTGCCAGCGGCCCGTCACGTCCGCCCGTCAAACAGATCAATCCTTCCGCATGCTCCGCCAACTCATCCGGCGTCACTGAACATTCGCCCGGCTTCGCATGTTTGGGCACGCGAAGTTTCATCAAGCTGATGAGGCGGCAGAGGTTCTGATAGCCGGTACGATTTTGGACGAGTAAAGGGAGCAAGATGACATCGTTTTGTAAGTCAAATGTCCGACGTCGAATGTCCAATGTCTGTTTATTCCGGGATTGACGTTGGACTTTGGACGTTGGACTTTGGACGGCAATCTCGGCGCCGATATGCGCTTTGACATCAAGTTTCTTTCCCGCTAAATGAAACCGTGCCGCGCCGTATAAGCCGTCTTGATCCAGCAGGGCCATCGACGGCATCTTTAATTCGGCGCAGGTCGCGATTAGCTCTTCCGGGGTCGAAGCGCCTTGCAAAAAACTAAAGGCAGACCTCGCATGAAGTTCGACGTAATTAGTTGGCAGTGAGCGGTGAGCAGTGAGCTGCCCCTCGTTACGTTTCAAATTTCCGTTAGACGTTTGCATCTTGTGGATTCAAGTTTGAAGTGCAACGGAACTTTGAACTGCTTTACCGCAAAGCGGTTGTGTCCCAAAGCTCAGGGTTGCCGCTGCGGCTACCCTGGGTTACAGAATTGAATGGTCAATTCAACCGCAACGCGGTTGCGTCCCACTGGCGCAACCCGTTCCGGGTTGAGAAGAATGCCCACTTGCTACCCAGGGTTGCAGCAACCCTGGGCTTTGGGACATAACCGCTTCGCGGTATCACTGCCTCGCGTGTTGGTCTTTGAGAGTGCACTTAAAACTTGAATCTATGTTGTTTTTCCTTTCATTCTTTGCCCACTGCTCACTGACCTCAATCATAAATTCCTGCAACGAACCACTCTTCACTCTGCAAATCGCGGTAAATTCGACACAGCACATCACTCTGTTTTTGAATTGAGTCAGCTATTGCTATGTCCCATTCATCTCTGGCCCAGACGTCCGGGCGCCACCAATCACCAGAGGTTCGCCACGGGCCTGAAGCGCGGACAACTTTGCCGCGCAACAGGCCTGACAACTTCGCATCGTGCGCGTCGATCCGCGTGGGGCGTCCCTGCAGGGTTTGCACCTCTGCGCGCCAGGGTGGGCGAAAAACTCTGAACCCCATCACGCATTGCCGATTGCCGATTGCTGATTGCTGATTTCGACGTGACTTTTTCTGACCGGTTGAAATATTGAAGCGCTTCATGCGAAAGGCGTCTGGTCTATGCGTATCTAAAATCTCCGGCGAACCAACCTTGTCTGCTCCGACTAACTTCGCCAAACGCGCCAACGTCAGCTCGAGTTTTTCCGGCTCGGGCGCTAATGGAATAAACAGCCCCGTCTGGGCGACGCGTGGCTTCACCGGCGCGGCAATAATGTTTACGGATATGACAGCGGCCGTTGGAGGCTGTGCTTCCATTTCAAATAAAAGCAGACGCAGCAGCGTCCTGGGATTGTGCATGGGAACGGGCAAAGAAATTGTTCGTTCCTGCTCTGTTCTATCTTCCAACTTCAAACGCAATTTTAAATCATTGGTTGCCAGCGCATGCGCATGCAGATTGGCGCAAAGCTGATTAAGCAGCCGGGAAAGAATAAAAGAGAGCGGCTCGAGTTCCGTTACCGGATGCTCTAATTCCAGTGACTGTTCGAAGCCGAGCGGCGGTTGCGCCAAAACCATTTGACGATCGCTTTTGCCCTGAGCGAGCTTTTGCAGACGCACACCTGCCTGTCCGAGCCTCTGCGCAACTCCTGCCATTGGCAACCCCGCAAGATCGCCAAACGTGCGCAGGCCCCAAAGCTCCAGCGTCTCTCCTATTTCTTCGACTCTCTCTTTCTCAATCTCAGCCAGGGAATAATCAAGCATCTTTAATGGCAGGCTGCCGAGTTTTAAGGACTCTCGTCCGGCTGGAATGACCGTTACTCCTTTGAATGATCGCGCCGAATGGATCGCCGTGTCGGGATTCGCGGCCACGGAAACATTCACGTTGAAACCTAACTGGGCCGCCCGCCGGACAATTTCAGCAGCCAACGCTCGGACAGAATCGATCTCGGCATTATCATCTCCAGCCGATCCGGGATGGGCCGGCGAGCCAAACAATAAATCCTGCCCAGCGACATCGAGCACAACTGTGTCTGTGGCCGTCTGCTCGACTAAAGGAGAGAAAGTAAATGCCAGGTCGATAAGTAGTGTGGGGCCTGCATTGCCCGAAACCTCAGGGATAGTTCGTCCATAGATACTCGCAAACATAAATTCAAGCCTGGTTTGAGATTGAGTCAAGGGGACCGAGTCGAAGATTAACGAATATTACCGAAGACCGTCAAGGTGGGATGAAGGCTAAAGAACTTCCATTTGCCGACTATGAAAGTGCTTCGGGTTTCCAAGCGATAGTAGTGACAGGCCCAATGCGGCATCCAGGAGCAGGCTGCGAGGCCATAGAAAACTACCAGAAATTTCTCAGAGCTAAGATTCACGTTAACAGACACCTCATACAGGCTGGATACTGAGTCTATAAGCTTCTTCAGCTTGTCGCAGCGATGAGTTCACAAACAAGCTTACAAGCTTATCGAACGCTTTCAAACCGGACAGCTTCGCCAGTCCATGCGATAGGCCTTTCACGATTTACTCGTACGCGAATTCCCTGAAGCAGATGTGAATGGGTTAGAGGTAGAGACCAACTGACAAGGGATTGGGCTGTTTCTGTGACCAGGGCCAGGTGATGTTTTGAATGTTCTTTCAACGTTAACTTTGCATCCTCGTTTTCTAAAACGAGTGACCCGGTATTGGGCCAGACTGGGCCTTCGTTCTTTACCTCCAGGATCAGCGCAGCGCATGAACGCGTGCAATGTATAGAGGTCACCACCACCAACACAGTGGGCGTGTTTTCAATTGCCCGCCGAAAGCGATACCACCACGACATGATTATTCGGCGCGTGTATTTTGCGGCTACATCGGCGAGGTTAAGTACGACTAAGCCAAAGCCGCCGCTTTGCAGCAAAAGATCAGTCGCCTTAAAAGCACGTTCTATGCTACCGCTACAGCGAACCCACAATAAGCGATCACAATCAACTCGAGCATTTATCGCGGATGAAAGATCGAACGTGTCGCTGGTGTCTACCAGGGCGCAGGCTTCCTCCTGCAAAGTTGCCCCTGCCAGAGCTGAAAGTAAAAGGCTGGTTCGTCCGGATGATACAGTTCCATGGATCTCGGTAATCGATCCGCGAGGAAATCCGTTTAAGCGCGCGTCAATTTCCCAGACACCGGTGGGCACAATTTCAACCGGCTGCTTCTCGCGCCGTTGGAAGACAGCGCCAAAACGATCGGCCAGGGCCAACTCGATCTCTTTTTTTGCGATGGCTGTTTTCATAGTTGCATTGAGCCTTGGCACACGGGAAGATACCTGTTATGGGTAAAGACCAACCCAAAGATTCAGCCGCGGAGTTCTTTCCATCCCGAAAAAGCTTAAAGGCTTTTCGCGAAGCGGCCGCTGCGTGTAAAGCCTGCGATCTTTGGAAGCGCGGCACCCAAACCGTTTTCGGCGAAGGCGCGCGCCGCGCCGAAGTGTTCTTTATCGGCGAACAGCCCGGCAATGAAGAAGATCTTGCCGGCCAACCTTTTGTTGGTCCGGCTGGCCGATTACTTAACGACGCCCTGGCCGCAGCCGGCATTGATCGCGCGCAGACTTATGTCACCAATGTCGTCAAACATTTCAAATGGGAACCGCGCGGCAAACGCCGCATTCACAAAAAACCAAATGCCGGTGAGATTGCCGCTTGCCGTCCCTGGCTGGAAGCCGAGATCAGCCTGGTTAAGCCGAAGGTTATTGTTTGTCTCGGCGCTACCGCAGCGCAGGCTTTGCTGGGACCCAAATTCCGAGTCAGCAAACAACGCGGGCAGTTCATTGAATCAACTCTCGCGCCTTACATCATGGCGACAGTTCATCCGTCTTCGATTCTACGCGCGCCGGATGATGAAACCCGGCACCTGGAAAAGCGGCGGTTCATTGATGATTTGAAAAAAGTCGCGCGTGTTTTATCAAAGAACAAATAAAGGCGGGTGACGCCAAACTGGAGCGGAGAGAAATTCAAAGATTCGAAATCTCAAATTTAAGACTTAAGATTTCAAAGCTAAGTTCAATGCTTGTATTGGCGAATTACGCCTACCACTAAGCCTTGAATCTGCACGCGCTCTGGCGGCCGAATCACGATTGGCTTGTAAAGCGGATTTGCTGCTTCCAAACGCACCTGGTTGCGGCCCCCATAAAAACGCTTGACTGTTGCATCACTCCCATCGATCAACGCTACGACTGTTTGCCCGTTGTCAGCAGTTTGTTGCGATTGCAGCACGATGAAATCCCCTTCGCGAATTTGCTCGTCAATCATTGAGTCCCCTCGAACACGTAGCGCAAACATTCGTCCCGGTCTTAGCATGTCTCGCGGAATGGAAACGGTCTCGTGATTTAAAACTGCTTCGATGGGCGCCCCCGCTGCTACTATTCCCAGCAAAGGAATCTCGTAGTTGTCTCCGGTGGGTTCATCCTTTACCAGCTCGATACCACGGCTAACGTTCGGAATGCGCCGAATTAACCCTTCCCTCTCAAGAAGCGAAACTACGTGATGTACACTAGCCGATGAGCTCATACCAAATTCCTCGCCAATCTCAGCCATAGTTGGGGCTTCCTGATGGACGTCAAAATAATGCTTGATGAAATCCAATACTCTTCGCTGTCTTGCGGTTATCGGCATGAGTTCCTCCTCACCAATGCTTTCGAAGTTGTGCGAATATTATCGAATATCAGCAAACACTTGTCCAGCAAGGGACTATAAACTTCTCCCCCATCTATTCACGAGCGCGACCTCAAATGTGGCTCCCTTTCAGAATTCCTTGTTGACATGGGTACCGTTCATCGCTAGAATTGGCGTTGCAACGGTGTTAGACATCGTTGCCTGCTCTGCAACGCGAGTTCGACCCAAAATCAGAAGCTCGATCCCACCGATTAACCGTCTTTTAACTGGATACGCCCGAAAATACACCCCAAATGTCAGCCAAACTCGGCGAAATTCTCGTCCGCGAGAACCTAATTAGTCCGCAGCATCTGCGCCAGGCGCTCGATTATCAGCGCGAGCACGGTGGGCGGCTCGGCTTCAACCTGGTCAAGCTAGGCCTGGTTTCCGACGACACCATTACCGCGGTACTCTCGCGGCAGTACGGTATCCCGTCGGTAAACCTCGACCTATTTGATATAGAGGACTCAGTTCTTCGATTGATTCCCCAGGAGGTCGCGCAGAAATACTCCGTCCTGCCACTGTCACGTGTTGGGGCCACTCTAACCCTCGCGATGGTGGATCCCACCAACGTCTTCGCGATGGACGATATCAAGTTCATGACCGGGCTCAACGTCGAACCCGTGGTTGTGGCTGAGGCAAGCGTCCAGACCGCAATCGCAAAGTACTACAGCAGCTCCCGCGAGATCGAACTGGCTGCAGTCGCACCCGACATCCACGTTGAAGGTCTCAACGGCAATGGCTTTTCCCAGGCCGATCTGGTTTCGCTGGACAGCCTCGACTTTGATCAGGAAACTCTCGCCAGTGAAGTCGAAGTCTTTGAAGACAACGACGAAATCGATCTTTCCAGCCTTACTCGCATGAGCGAAGACGCGCCGGTGGTGCGTCTGGTCAACGTCCTTCTGGTTGACGCATTGCGCCGTGGCGCTTCAGACATTCACGTTGAGCCATACGAAAAAGAGCTGCGCATTCGCTTCCGCATTGACGGCCTTCTTTATGACGTGATGCACCCGCCCTTGAAAATGCGCGATGCTCTTATCTCACGCATCAAGATCATGTCAAAGCTCGACATCTCTGAGAAACGTCTGCCTCAGGATGGCCGCATCAAGATTCGCGTGAAAGTTGACTCGCGCTCGCGCGAACTCGATTTCCGCGTCTCTACTTTGCCGACTCTCTTCGGAGAGAAGGTTGTGCTTCGTCTGCTCGATAAAGAGAAGCTGATGCTGGATATGACCAACCTGGGATTCGAGGCTGAGTCCCTGGTGAAGTTCCAGCGAAATATTTCCAAGCCCTACGGCATGGTGCTGGTGACGGGACCTACCGGCAGCGGCAAAACCAACACGCTCTATTCCGCGCTTCAATCTCTCAATACGGTCGACACGAATATTATGACCGCCGAAGACCCGGTCGAGTTCAATCTGCCTGGCATTAATCAGGTGCAAATGAAAGAACAGATCGGTCTTAACTTCGCGGCTGCCCTACGTTCATTTCTGCGGCAGGATCCGAACATTGTCCTGGTCGGCGAAATTCGCGACTTTGAAACTGCCGAGATCGCGATCAAGGCCGCGCTCACTGGCCACCTCGTCCTTTCTACCCTCCACACCAACGATGCCCCCTCAACTATCTCCCGCCTGATGAACATGGGTATCGAGCCCTTCCTCGTCGCGACCAGCGTGAACTTAATCCAGGCTCAGCGCCTCATTCGCCGGATTTGCAAGGACTGCAAGAAGGAACATCCCACACCGATCGAGGCGCTGGTCGAGATTGGTTTCTCGCCGGAAGAAGCACCAAAGGTCAAGACTTATAAAGGTCAGGGCTGTCCGAGCTGTAACGATACGGGCTACAAAGGCCGCATCGGACTTTATGAAGTCATGGAAGTGACAGATGAGATTCGCGAGCTAATCCTGATCGGCGCGTCATCGCTCGAGCTGCGAAAGAAATCGATCGAAGACGGCATGATTACGTTGCGCGGGTCTGGTCTGCACAAAATACGAAACGGAGTTACCACCATCGAGGAAGTTCTCCGCGAAACGGTGGCGTGAAAAGGGGTGAGTATATGTTGCGTCGAATAGGTCTCTCGTTAGGTCTCCTGATTTCCATAGTGGTCATGCTGCCCTTTGCAACCTCCACCGCGCATAACCTCAGATCTCAAATGGCTGCGCGTTCACATCGTTATCATCATCATTCACGTGCGTGGTGGCGCCGGCACCGTGCCCAGGTTCGCCGGCGACAGGCAATGCTGGCCAGACGCCGGGCATTGGAAACTAACTCGCGAACGCGATCGCCGATGGCGATGACTGCCAGGGCTTCGGAAAATCATTCTGCCCTGCCGGGTGCGCTTGCCTTCCCTGATGGCATGTATCGGGATGGAACCTTTTCGATGGCGCTGCCTAGTGGTTGGTCCGCCGGAGCAACTACCCGGGGCGCGTCAAGTTTTCGCATTGCGCCACCGAACGGAATGTCGGAGGCCCAGGCCACGCTCGCAGTCGTGGCGGTCGCGCCGGTGAATGTCGATCAGGTGATTGGCCGGGAGCAGAGAAGAATGTTGGGCGGCGTTCCGTTCACCGACCTGCGACGTTCGGTCATCGACAAGATGATCAGCACCGGTGGTTGGGTTGTTAACGACCGCCAGCGCGAGATCGGCGGTCACCGTGTATTCGAGGTAATTGCTCAGACTCCGCCAACCCGCGATGGAAATCCCGAACAACTCTGGAACTTTTACTTCACCGAGATCAACGGCCGGGTTTACTCGCTAACGACGCGCGGGACCGGTGGTCTTACGCAAAAAATCGCTGGCGATGCAGAGAAGTTTCTTTCTGATTTCCGGCCAGCGGGAGTGAGCAAGAACTAATTATCCGCTGCTTGGCGACGCGGAAAGCCGTCGAGTCCCTAAAGGAAACGGAGACAATGGAAAATCCACCACAAATTTCTCTTTCAGATCTGCTCCACCGGCTATCCGAGCTCGGTGGATCCGATCTTCACATCACGACGGGTACCGCCCCGCTTGTTCGTGTCCATGGCGAGATCCGTCCCCTCGACGGCTATCGGGCGCTCAACTCTTCCGAAACGAAGCAGTTGGCATATTCCGTCCTCACTGACGCGCAAAAGCATCGCTTTGAAGAAAACCTTGAGCTTGATTTTTCGTTCGGAGTAAAAGGTCTTTCGCGCTTTCGGGCCAACATCTTCAATCAGCGCGGCGCCGTGGGTGCCGTATTCCGCGCAATTCCTTATGAGATCAAGTCGTTCGACGACTTAGGCCTGCCGACAGTCGTCAAGGACCTTTGCCAGAAACCACGTGGCCTGGTTCTGGTCACCGGCCCTACGGGCTCGGGTAAATCGACAACCCTGGCGGCAATAATCGACAAGATAAACATCGACCGTCACGAGCATATCCTGACGATCGAGGACCCGATCGAGTTTCTCCACAATCACAAGAACTGCATAGTTAATCAGCGCGAGGTCAACGCTGATACGAAGGGTTTTGCGCAAGCGCTTCGCACCGCTTTGCGCCAGGATCCTGATGTAGTACTAGTCGGCGAGATGCGCGATCTGGAAACCATAGAATCGGCGTTGCGAATCGCTGAGACGGGCCATCTGACGTTTGCGACCCTGCACACGAACTCTGCCGTTTCAACTATCAATCGCATCATCGATGTATTTCCTTCAATGCAGCAGGCTCAGGTGCGCGCGCAGTTGTCGCTTACTCTCGAGGGCATCCTTTGCCAGACATTGCTGCCGAAAGCTGACGGCCGTGGCCGAGCGCTGGCTATGGAAATTCTGGTCCCCAATGCGGCCATCAGGAACCTGATTCGCGAAGACAAGGTCCACCAGATCTACTCAATGATGCAAACCGGCCAGGATCTTCATGGCATGCAAACGTTCAATCAATCTCTGGCTACTCTCTTCCACAAGCGTCTGATCACGAGGGAGTTGGCAATGCAGCGCACCTCGAACGCCAACGAACTACGCGATCTGATCGATCGCGGCTCGGGCCTAAACACCGGGAACGGCGCGGGCGCGAGACCTGGAATCCCCCCCGCTTACACGCAAGCCGGCCGCGGACTCCCGCGGAAATAATTGCTGAGTCAGAACACTTAGCCGGTCAACACGGAAATATTGAGATCGAGAAAGAAACGGAGTGCTGAGAAATGCCAACGTATGTTTTTAAGGGCCGCAGCCGCACGAACGAGATCGTGATGGGTGAACGGGTTGCCGATAACCGCGAAGCGCTGAGCCAGACACTGCGGCGAGAGCAGGTCACGCTCACTTCTGTTAAAGAGAAGGGCCGCGAGATCGGCATCCCTAAACTTGCCGGTCGCAAAAAAGTTAAGTCCAAAGATCTCGCCATCTTCACCCGCCAGTTCTCAGTCATGATCGATGCCGGCTTGCCGCTGGTCCAATGTCTGGACATTCTTTCCCAGCAGCAGCAGAACAAGTATTTCCAGCAGGTGCTGTCCCAGGTGCGACAGGATGTCGAAGAAGGGTCGACCCTGGCAGCTGCGATGGCCCGTCATCCGAAGGTATTCGATCAACTTTATTCGAACATGGTTGAGGCCGGTGAGACCGGCGGTATTCTCGACCTGATCCTGCAGCGCCTGTCCACGTTTATTGAAAAGATCGTGAAGTTGAAACGCGATGTCGTTTCAGCATTGATTTATCCGGCCGCAGTGATTCTGCTGGCCGTCGGCGCCATAGCCGTAATCATGATTGTGGTAATCCCACAGTTTCAGAACATCTTTCTCGGCCTGTTGGGTCCGGGAGAGCCCCTGCCGCTGCCGACGCGGATGGTGGTGGGTTTCAGCAACTTTCTCGCCGGCTGGGGTGGTGTTTGCATTCTGGTTTTGATCATTGGATCGACTGTCGCGCTCCGCTTCTTCTACAAGACGCCAGGCGGTCATAAGCTGATCGATTCTCTGCTGCTGAAGGTTCCGATACTCGGGCCGATTTTCCTGAAGATTGCCATCGCGCGATTTTCGCGAACCCTCTCAACGCTGCTGTCTTCCGGCGTACCGATTCTACAGTCGTTGGATATTACAGCGCGTACTGCCGGAAACGTAGTCATCGAAGAAGGCATCAATAGCATTCGTACAGCCGTTGAGCAGGGCAAGAGCTTTGTGGAACCACTCCGCACCGCCGACATCTTTCCCCACATGGTGTCGCAGATGGTGGGTATCGGAGAGCAGACCGGCGCCCTCGATTCGATGCTGGGTAAGATCGCGGATTTCTACGAACAGGAAGTTGACGCGGCTATCGCCAACCTGCTGACGCTCATGGAGCCGGCGCTGATCGGATTTCTCGGAATCACGATTGGATCGATCGTCATCTCGATGTACCTGCCAATGTTCTCGCTGATTGGCAAGCTGTCGCAGGGTCACTGATTTCCTGAAGCTTGTCGGATCACTCATCGCCGTCCACCTGACCGTCAACCGTAAATTTCCTTTTCGGTCAACCGTAACTTTCCTTTCCGGACATTCATAGTTTTCCATCGCTCGTAACCTCCAGCCAACAGGTGGGTTACGGGCGATTTCTTTTTTTAACCGCAAGACCGGCTGAGACCCCCACCCGACCATTGGCACGGCCCGTAAGTGTCTTTGTCGTGACTCTGCCCGTATAAAATCCGCAGCAACCATAAAACCAGGAATTGAAGTGAAACTCTCTCTAACCGCTTGATGGTGCTAACCTTCTGGTGACAAATGCATGACGGCTGTCCCTACCTATATGGCGGTAACCATAAGACCAAGAATTTGAGCCGACGAATAAACTTCTGGCGACAAGTCATAGCACACTGAGCAAGTGGTGTTTTGCTTGCTGTTTTGTCATTTAGCGACGGGTCAGGCACCCGCTCGCAAAGCAATAGTTATTGCACATCCTGAGAATGAGGGAAATACTTATCTGCACCCGGGTTTTCAGACATAGGTCTCGTGATTGTCGAATGATGCTTTCCGGGTATTACACTAGAACGCGATTGGGGAAGTATGACGTAGTTCTTTAGCGTCCGTTTTGAGTGCAGGCAAGAAGGTAACAATGGCTCTTCCGCTGAAAAAACGCTACTTAGACGGACGCAATTACTTTCGCCCGCCTGCCATTGAGGCAGCGACTGATGAAGTGCTGGAGCAGGACGGTGAAACTGTGATCCGTCGCGCAGCTATCCAAGAACGCACTTCGCCGGAGTATCTGCCATCGGAGTGTCTGGTTCATTTGATTAGAAATGCGCGAAGACTGGACGATGAGGCCACCATGAGCTTGTTGATACCGATACTGCTTCGTCGATGTGAATCGAATTTGCGATCGAGAGTATCAAGCGAACTCCCAAATGCTGAAAGTATTAGGGAGGAGATCCTCGGCCAGTTCAGCGAGCTTTTTGCGGCCGACGGCGCCGGCGCCAATCCTCATCAACTCGATTTCTTTGAGGCGCACTTCAACAAGGCGTTTCAAACCCTCCGCATAGACATAGTCAGGAGGGAGGAACGAAAAACGGTCAAGCACAAGTACGTCCCTCTCCCCGACGAGAGCCAGGATGAGTCAGACTTCGACGAAACGGTGCTTAAATATTTTACAGTTGAGCCGGACCAGGAAAGTAAATTGGTACTCAAGCAGCTGGGCAAAGCGTTAAATGCGTTGCCTCCGGATGAGAAGGAGGCTGTGGTTCTCTGTCACATTCTGGAATACGACGTGGAATCAGAAGATCCCGAGAAGCGTACTGCAGCGACCATCTGTAAGGTTACGGGACGCACTATTCGGAATCGTCTCAGTCGAGCAGCTGTCCGGCTCTCATCATTCAAGGAGCGAATACAATGAGTTACACGGATGTAGAACCAACGTCGCTGAGCGACGCCAAATACCATCTCGCCCTTTCGCAATCTTCCCCGGACGCAGAACTGCTGGATAAATTGGTGCGACGCTTCCCTGAACACGCCGCTGCTTTAACAGAGTTCGCAATTGCCTTAGCGCTAGACTCCTTTGGACAGTCTAATGACGACACGTTTGCAGCCACTTCGACGGAAACAAGTGCTGCGGTCGCGAAGGCCATGAGCCGCTTTCACAACCGCTTGTATGCCGAAAGAAAGGCTTTGGCGCCGGTGGCGGAGAGTCCCATCAATCCGTTCGCGTCGATGCCGCGCAGTGAATTGAGGGCATTCGCGCGAAATATGAAAGCAAATTTGCCTTTTGTCATGAAACTCAGGGATCGACAGATCAGCGAGGACACCATGTCAATGGGCTTCAAGCGCCGCGTGACTGAGGAATTGAAAGTGCCGCTCGATGTAGTTATTGCTCACTTTGCAGCACAGCCTGAGATGCGTGCCGACGCACGTTTTAAATCACAAGATAAGCCCGAAGTAAGTACGAAGCAGAGTCTTGAAGATGCAATCCGCGGTTCGGGACTGACTGCTGAGCAACAGGAGTTCCTCCTCAAACTCTAAAGCCGTTATGGACGCCTTTGAACCCATCCGCGAGACAGCTCGGCAATTGCATGCGTCCGTCATCGCAGCCGGCGTCCACGAGTCTCAGCCGCTGGCCATGGTTCGTGCCGCTATCCTACAAATGGACCTGGAACTCCACTGGCTGCCAACCGGGGATCCAACACTCAAAGGTGCGCGGGCTGTTTTCGATGAACAGACTGGAGCAGTATGTTGCGCCGATGAAGGCGACGATTCGGAACGCACCGCGTTAGTCGCGCACGAAATTGGACATGCGGCTCTTCATTCCAAATCCGCCGAATGCACCGCGACTGACGTGGATACCTCGCAATCTACTGAAGTCGTGCCCGTCGGTCTACAGAGAATTGAGGATTACGGCGGACATGAGCGCCGCGAACTGCAGGCAAACGTGTTCGGTCGCGAGTTTTTGCTTCCCCGGGATGTCGCACGCCGGCTTTATCTGTCCGAAGGGCGCAATGCTGCGTCAATTGCCACTGATAGACAGTTACCAAAGGATTTAGTACGGCAACAGCTTCTTGATTCACTACTGCTTCCAGCGGCCGAACCGGAACCGCCGGTTTTTGCCCGACCATCCCGAGTTGATCCATCACAAGATCGTGCGGCCGACCACTTTACTTCTGCCTTTCAGCTACAGGCGGGTCCCGGCACCGGTAAGACAAGTACAGTCGTAAAAAAAGTGGTTCGCCTTATCAATCAGGGCGTGGATCCTGCTTCAATACTAATCCTGACTTTTTCTAATCGTGCCGCCGGGGAGTTATCTGAGCGTATAACTTCGGCATTACCTAATCATGCTGGTCGAATTTGGATTGGTACTTTCCATGCGTTCGGACTGGACCTCGTCCGTCGATACCACGAACAACTCGGCTTGCTCCCTGACCCTCCGCTTTTCGACCGCAGTGATGCCATTGAGGTATTGGAAGAGATCCTTCCTACGCTGCGGTTGGTCCACTATCGCAATCTTTGGGATCCAACTTTAATACTGCGGGAGATCGTTAATGCAATATCGCGTGCCAAGGATGAACTCGTTGGCCCGGAGCGCTACGCCCTCCTAGCGACGACCATGAAAGAGCGAGCAAGCGACGATGCCACTCGGATCGCGGCCGAGAAGGCGCTGGAAGTCGCAGCTGTGTATGAGTTGTATGAACAGGAGTTATTGAAACGCAAAGCTGTTGATTTTGGGGATCTGATCATGCGTCCCGCGCTCCTGCTCGAGGAAGACGAAGGGCTTCGGAGAATAGTCCGGTTACGGCATCGTCACATTCTGGTGGACGAGTACCAGGATGTTAACCGCGCGAGCGGCCGGTTGCTTCATGCCTTGGCGGGCGACGGCCGACATCTTTGGGTGGTGGGTGATTCAAGACAGTCAATCTATCGTTTTCGTGGCGCCTCGTCAGCAAATATGGCTGCGTACGCAACCGAATACCCCGACACAACCGTTGATCAGCTGGAAGTAAACTACCGATCGTCGGAGGAAATAGTTCATAGCTTCCTGGCGATAGCACCACATCTCGGTGCCTCACTTGGAATGCTTCCCCTTTCGCTTACGGCTGACAGGGGACCTTCCAGTATTAAGCCTCAGATCAGGCGCTTTGATACCCTCGATCAGGAAGCGGAGGGTGTAGCGGCGAGCGTAGTTGAGCTGGTTAAGGCGGGTGTTTGCTTTCGAGACCAGGCTGTACTTTGCCGTTCCAATGCCAGACTTAATGACATAGCAGGAGTGCTCGAGGCAAGGGGAATTCCAGTGCTTCATCTAGGCAGTTTTTTTGAACGTGAAGAGATTCGAGATCTTCTGTCGCTCCTTAGTTTGGCAATGGATCCATTCGGCGATGGCGTGGCCCGAGTTGGTGCCATGCTCCGTTATGACGTGCCGCTCCAAGACGTAAGGACTGCCACTATGCGTATGAGGGAGACCGAGCAACCCGCTGCTGGCAAGCTTCATGAAGTTCTTGCCGCAGGCGGCCTTTCTGACCAGGGTGCGCTCGGTTTACAAAAACTCGCTGAGGATTTAGAAGGAATTCCCAACAATATTTCGCCATGGGAGTTACTTACAACTTACCTTCTGGAACGATCTGACCTCGTAGCGAGGTTAGCTAACGACTCCACGCCTGCGGCTCGCATGCGCGGGGTAGCTATTTGGCAACTACTAAATTTCGCTCGGGACCGACGTCCCTCAGCGCCCGGTCTTCCGATTAGGCGAATGCTCGACCGAGTTAGACAACTTGTCCTCCTCGCCGAAGAGCGAGATATGCGTCAGGTCCCGGCGGCCGCGCTGCACATTGAGGCGGTTCGATTGATGACAGTGCATGGAAGCAAGGGGTTGGAGTTCGACGCCGTCCATGTTCCTGGTCTCACAGTTACAAGTTTTCCCTCTTCGTATCGCGGTCAGCGCTGTCCCCCGCCGGACGGAATGGTCGATAGCATCCACAATCTGTCGTCCAGCGACGAATCGAAGAGGGCACACGAACACGAGGAGCAGTGTTTGTTTTTCGTAGCAGTCTCGCGTGCGAAGGTTCACCTCCGATTGTATCTCGCTCGCAAACAACCTAACGGCAAGAACCGTGCGGCTTCACCTTTTCTCGACTGGATACCGCCCGCACTGATTGACGAAATCCAGAATCCCCAGGTGCTGCCGCTGCCGGCAGACGCTCCCCGTCCTGCTACTGTGCAAATTACTTGGCCCGAGGACTGGAACGTCTCGGATGAGCTTTTACAAACGTTCGAAAAGTGCCCTCGCCGATTCTTCTACACACATGTTCTTAAACTTGGTAGCGCCAGAAAACCTACCGCGTTCAGCCGCACCCACGAGTGTATCTATGATCTTATCGACTGGCTTGCCGAAGCGCGAGTTGAAGGAGACCCAGACGAAGCTGCAGCTGCGCAGGAATTCGAGCAGGTATGGCAGCAGAAGGGGCCGACAGATCACGCATTTGCTAATGCGTATCGGCAACTAGCCGATCGTCTTGTGAGCACCTTGGTTCGTCTCGGAGCTGGAAGACGATTCAGTCGTTCTGAACCTTTAGCGTTAGATCTGGCTGGCGGTCGCGTAATGGTACACCCGGATGAGATGGCGCAACTGGCCAATGGTACGGTGGTCCTGCGACGCGTGCGTACTGGATTCAAGCGAGTCGACGAGTACGACAGACTTGAGTACAGCCTATATCACCTGGCAGCTCGTGATCGCTTCAATGGCGCTTATCAAATTGAAGCCGTACATTTGACCGATGAATCTCTTGATCCGGTGGTAGTGTCGGATAAAAAAATAGAAAACCGTCGAACGAAAACCGTCGACATGTTGGCCGAGATGGCCGCTGGGTCTTTTCCACCCGACGTAGATCCGGTCACATGCCCACGCTGCCCTCACTTCTTCATCTGCGCAGCCACGCCTCGTGGCCCGTTGACACTTTCCTGATGACCCCTTCCGGGTTCGCCCTGGTCTGACGATTAAAAACTTATACGGACGGAACTCGAGCGTTGTGCGACGAGATTCCGGTCATCGGAATTAAGTTAACCGTTGGTAGTGAAGTGTCACTTTTCTGAGAACCTCCTTTCCGGGTTCGCCTTGCTCTGACGATTAACAACTTGTAGGGACCGAATTCGAGCGTTGCGCACGAGATTCCGGTCTTCGGATTCAAGTTAACCGTTGGGCGTGAAATGCCCACATCTCAACCATTAGGAGGGCAGCATGCCGAAATTAACACTCTTTGTTCAAATCCAAGGCGCACCCAAAGTTATTGAGGTCGCCGTAAACGAAAACCTGACTGAATCGGAATTACACCAGGCACTCGTAGACGCAGGGATATCGCCTGGTCCTGACCAATTCGTCTTTATCGATGAGTCGGAGGAACCTATCGCAAAGGACCAAAAACGTCTGGTGGAAGTCAAACAGGGTACAAGAGTTCACGTGGCTCGTTGTCGCCGTATCAAAACGACGGTGAATTATCTGGAAAGGACCATTGAACAGGACTTCGCAGCGGGAGCGCGAGTGCGTAGCGTGAAGAAGTGGGCAATGAAGGAGTTCGAGTTGGACAAAAAGGATGCCGCAGAACATGTGTTACAGCTCTGCAAATCCACTGAACGTCCTTCCAGTGACACGCCGTTGCATGCTCTGGTCCAGGCCAACAATTGTGTTTTGTGCTTCGACTTGGTGCCAGAGATTCGTGTGGAGGGCTAATCGGTGACGACAATCAAGCCACCTGACCAGTTATTGCTGGAGCTGGACCTCGCCGCAGCGGAATTCCGTTGCGGCGAGATGGAAGGTCGATGGCGACATATTTCTACAGCGTGGCCCCACGTCGTCATCGCGGTGTCAGCAGCACCCAGACAAAACGGTCCATCCGAATATGTTTATCGCTTCGATTGCAATGGGTATCGGGAAGCAGCGCCAACGGCACAACCGTGGAACGCTGAAACTGATTCACCGCTCGCTCAGAAGGATTGGCCGACGGGAAAATCGATTGTGCCGTCGGTGTTCCGACCAGAATGGAAAGAGGGGCGATGCCTCTATCTGCCATGCGACCGGATGTCCATTCAGGGGCACGACAATTGGCGAAATTTACATCCCGAGCGCTTATGGAATCCTGCACGCGGCATCATTTGTTACTTGGAGCAGATTTATGACCTTATCAATTCGAACGACTATACGGGCGTTATTAGCGCCTAGGCACCGAATCAGTTGCCGCGGGAAATTCTGGAGCGAAGTACTGGACCAACTTGAGCGGCGTGGTGAAGGGCGGCACGAGTCTGGCGTGTTTCTACTTGGAAAGGCAAATCGCGGTCGGTTCGAAGTTAAGGATGCAATCTACTATGACGAATTGGATCCAAATGCGTACAGCACCGGAGTCTGTGTCCTTTACGGTGATGCGTTTGCGAAGTTATGGGCAATATGCCGGGAACATAGATTGACAGTTGTCGGTGATGTCCATACGCATCGGTTTGAAGCGCGTCAGAGTCGGGAGGATCGCACTAATCCGATGGTAGCGCGGAGTGGTCACCTGGCGATCATCGTGCCCCGTTACGCTCGCCCACCGCTCGTTAAATCAGACTTCGGAATTTACGAGTACCGGGGTGAACACACGTGGAAACATTATGAGGGAAAACAAGCGAAGCAAATTATTTATGCAGGATTCTGGGCTTAATTATGACTGACATAACGCAAGAAAATCTTCATCGAACGGCGAAGTACTTCATGGATACTGGGCGCGCGGAGTCCCCGCAACAAGCGGTCGCTCTCCTAGAGACGTTTGGACTCTACATTGAGGTAGGTCCCGAGGTTAGAACTTCCCGCGAACATCAAGTCGCTCTTCTAACACTCGTGAACGTTGCGCGTCGTACATTCCTCGGCGGAGTTCATGTGATTAATGCCCCGACATCGCCCCTTCTGGTTCCTCTCGCAAATGCGCAAACGGTTTACCAGGCGGTGGCCCTGCTTGGCGGCACAAATGCGAAAACCCGTCGAAAGAACTGGCCAGTAGCTTTGATCGGCGATGTCGAGCCAGTAAACATTTCAAGTCCATGCTGGCGAGTAACGTGGGAAGATTGGCGCGCAGGTGTGATACCTCTCGCCGATGGACGACGACTCAAAGAACGCGCCTCGGCCGGACTCGCTCCAGCGCTTGCGGCGGCCACGTGTGCCACCGAAACATTCCTTTACTATTCAGGGGACCATCCGATGGCTGGTCATCGTGATGCGGGCGTGTCGCTTTGGAATCCCTCCGCATCGTGGTTGACTCCCGACTCAACTGAACCCGGAATTGTTTATCTCCCCTCGCGACTCTGGCTCATCGGTCTCGGCAATCTCGGCCAGGCATATCTTTGGTTGCTTGCCTGTTTGCCTTACGATCCGGCAACGCTTCAGCTGATTTTGCAGGATGACGATCGGATCGCGAAATCGAACGAGAGCACGTCGTTGCTTACCGACACAACAATGGTTGGTCTAATGAAAACGCGCGCAATCGCCGGTTGGCTAGAGGAAAAAGGGTTCCGTACAAGTATTGTTGAGCGGCGCTTTGGAAAGTGGACTCGCCGAGCCCCACATGAACCAAACGTTGCATTGTTCGGGGTAGACAATTCGTTGGCGCGTGCGGCGCTCGAGCAAGCGGGCTTCGGGCTGGTTGTGGAGACCGGATTAGGTGCCGGGCCACAGGCGTTCCGTAATTTCTCCCTACATGCTTTCCCTAGCTCACTGAATGCTGCTCAGCTTTGGTCCCGCGATGTAGCTACAAACTCAGCCGACGTGTTGAAGATGCCCGCTTATCAGCAATCCAAGCATCCCGAATTGGATGAGTGCGGTTTAGCACAATTGGCCTCGCGCACCGTAGCGGTTCCGTTCGTCGGACTTACAGCAGCGTCGTTCGCAATCGCCGAATTATTGCGTAGCCTGCACGGCGGGTCCGCCCTCGAACTAGTGTCAGGCTCCGTGGCCGCGCTTGAAGATGTGGAGGTCTCGGCGGTTGATAATAGGATTTATGAATTCGGTCATGTAGCAGTGGCCGCGTGAACGGACATCTCAAACCTAACAGCGGGTACTAATCAGTGCATATACATGACGAGTCAACATCGCGACGAACTATTTGGCGAGCTCAGATTAACTGGTCACGGGAATTGACATTCTCAGGACGTCAGAAACGTTATGTCCGCGCTTGCGTGCCTCATGTTCGCGGCGTGTACTGTATCTATGCCAAGTATCACACCTTCCAGTACTCCTCTTCTGATTGGCCCACGAATCGATGGAGTTCTGTCATTTATGTTGGAAGCGGGTGGTTGGACAATAGACTCTGCGCACACTTGACCTACCAGAAAAACGACCTCCTGGCCAGCTACCTTGAGAGCAATCAGCTTGCTTATAGATATGACCGCATCGTCCACTCAGATATTCATGACTGGCCTCGAACCGTTGAAGCAGGACTCCTCAATTTGTTTGAATGGCGTTTTGGACAACTTCCACAAGCGAACAAACGCCGAGAAGCCTTTCCTGCAGTGCCCGTAGACAAGTTCATTGTTCAACAGACTCCGAACTTCAACTATCTTGCCCGCGGCTGATTGCTCGTTGGTACATCGAGCCGCTATTTTTCCACTCAAGGGAGTAATTATTCTGGAAGCAGGGTATGGTCCCGCTTGAAGTCGGCTCTAACTCACGGAACCTTCGAATATTAGAAGCTTAACCGCGACGATCTAATGGATGGATCTAGCTCCCCTGGTCTTCAGTTTTTAGTGGACTATTTTCGCAGGCGCCGGGCTTCCGCAAAAAGCGAGATACTGTCCCTTCGCCGGTTATTCGCAGACGTACCGCCTTTGGCCCGAGCTGTGGCCCACTTATTACCCCATCCGTGACCGCTGTTATCCTACCCGTGACCCCCTTTTGCTCTGCGCGTCACCAAGATCCGAGCTGGAAATACCCAGACTTATCGCTGTCCATAGCCGGAAATCGTTGAGCGGTGGACGCCTATAGCTTTGCGAATCTATAGACTGAGAATTGTGGCTCGCCTACCCTTAACGACGTGCGCATTTGCATGCGTCAGGCGAAATTCCGCCGTACCTATTCTTCCTTCACACCATACATTTGCTTGGCACCCTCACTGTGAATGAACCACCAGCTATAAACGCCAGCAGGCCAAAATAGGATTATGAGCAGCGCAGCCGACCACAATGCTAACTTTCTTCCTACAGGCTTTTTTCGTCGCATGGCGAATGCGGTCGTAAACATCAGTAGCGCTATGCAGAAGACAATGCCAAAGATTAAGACTGCGGCCGGAATCTGTTCTTTGTGACGAAAGTTTTGAGCGATGATCCAAGGCGCCGCGACCAGCCCGAATGCGAAGAACAGGCCAACCGCAAAGTGAATACCAACCAGTGTTTCGTTATGATCCTTTGTTGTCATTGCTAACTTGAGCGGGGCGATTAATATCGACGCCCGCATCAACCGCCGGCAGAGTATATCCCGTTTTGGGATAATCCTGAAAGAGGTTTATGAGTTTTGTGGCTGCGGCTTCGCGGCTGGACAAAACTCGTGGCGAAATCCATTTACAGCAAGAGGTATGGCAAATTTCTAGATTTGCTCGTTAAGGCAAGAAAGCGGGCCGATCTCACACAGGTCGAAGTGGCGTCCCGCCTGGGACGGCCGCAATCGTTTGTTTCGAAATATGAAAGTGGCGAGCGGCGGCTAGACGTAGTGGAATTCCTGGAGATAGCTCAAGTAGTCAGATTTGACCCGATCAAGTTAATCCGGACGCTCAATACCATATGATTTGTTAAAGAGGCCTTTGCCTCGATAGACAAGAAACGCAAATCAACCTTCTCGGGACGAATTATTTCCACTACGCTTACTCGCCTGCCTACGTTTTTGCCCGACTACGTGTGACGATTTTTTGGTTCAAACAGACTGTTTTCAGATTCTGATAGCTAAACAATGGCTCAGATTGTGGATCTAGCCTCAAAGTAATTCATTGGAAGTAGAATATGCTTACGCTGTGCAAGTTGGATCAGTGCCAATCCACTTTGATGCTATCTCCAGCTTTGGAACACACACTGCTCATTTGCTAGCGGCTCTGGTGAACTCGAGCAAAGAGGTCTCTAATGGGATTACGAGCCAGCGTCTCAATCCAGCTGAGCAGAGTGGGGTGATCTCTTTGGTAAGGGGACTCTGATTATCCTATTTCACACCAGAACACTCCTGGTTACTGCGATCATATTTGTTTGCGTCAGGCCAGGGTTCTCGCAAGAACCTTGCCCATCGCTTCCTAATATCCCTGTTTCGACGCCAATATGCCCCCATCTCAATGACATTCATCAGAAGATCGACCTATGGCGCTATGGCACGTGTTTGAGAGGCGCGAATATCTGGCAAAAGCGAGTTGTGCCTGATGACGCGATGGGACCTGGTGCGGTTGGACCGCCTTATACCGACGCAGACATTAGGAGGTTGTCCGACTGGGGTGCCAACTACGTCAATATTTCCTACCCTGGTATCTTTGCCGAAAAGCCGAACGCCCAAGGCGAATACTATGAACAGCAGGGCATCTTCGATAATCTGTTGCGCCTGATCAACATCTGCCGGAATTTGAATCTCTTTGTGGTGGTCTCGTTTCGCACTGGTCCAGAACGGAGTGAATACGTTTTTGATAAGGAGGAGAAGCCCAAATATACCGGCATCTGGAAAAATAGAAAAGCTCAACAAGCTTGGGCAAATATGTGGGCCCTGACAGCGTCCCGACTTCGAAACCAGGTGAACGTTGTTGGGTATGACTTAATGGTAGAGCCCGGCCTCGAGCCCGAAGGGAATCACCGTGAGACGTGGAATAGAATGGCCGAGCAGATCCGCATTGAAATTCGGCGAGCAGGTGCTGGAAACGATCAGGCGACTCCTATTTTGATCGGACCATCGGGCGGCAGCTCGGTAGACTCACTAGACGAACCCGTGCCACCCGCAGATCCAAGAACGGTTTACACCGTCCATCAATATGTACCGGATGAATATGCGCAGCCCGAGAGCGGGCAGAAGCCCATTACCTATCCGGGTGGCATCAGACAAATGGTTCCGGATCTTCAGTCGCTCTATGGCCGGATTACTATCTTCAAAACTAGCCAAGGCAACATCCCGATCGCGGTCAATGAGTTTGGCGCAGTCAGGTTCGCCGATAGAGCAGAATGCTACATAAACCTTCAGACGGAATTGCTCGAAAGGCTCGGCTCCAACTATGCGCTCTGGCTGTGGGAGACAAGTTGGCCCCTGTCTTACGATGAATTCAATTTCAAATTTGGTCCGGATAGGGCTCATCACGCTGAGGTCGAAAGCAGCGAATTGATTACTGTTATCAGAGGGGCGTGGGCAAGAAATGGAAGGGACCTAAGCCAGGCAATGGAGAGATTTAGTGTGCACTGGGATTCGCGAATGGGAACAAACCGCACGTCCCGTGGTCCGCTACGAAAACACAACCCATTCCAACGAACTTTGGCAGGGGGATCATTCTCCACTCACAATATGGGTCAAGGTTAGAGTCCACGGCAAGTGGAAGCCTTTCAAAGTTTATATAACACTTTTACTAGATGCACACACGCGCGCAATCCCGGGCTATGTAGTATCGACGAAGTACCCTGACGCATGGACAATTGCCCTCGCCTTTAGGCGAGCAATTCTGCCTCAAGAAGACAGGGAATCTGAAATCTGTGGCATTCCAAAAGTGTTTGAGTCGGACCGCGGTAGGGACTACATCTCTATAGCTGTCAGGGCGACCCTCGCCGGATTAAGTTGTATGCCCTGTCCTGACCCTCCCTACTATCCCAACAGCAAGGGGAAATGCGAGCGGTTTTTCAAAACCCTTGACAAGGGCTGTCTGCGTCTTCTTGCAGGGCACATGGCTGCGATCGGTGTTAGCGAAGGCGCCGCACTCAAGCGGGTCCATGAACTCCTGACACTCCAGCAGCTCGATAAAGAAATTGCTATCTGGATCGATCAGAAATATCACAAGCGCAAGCACTCCGAAACAAGGCGAGCTCCTGCTGAACATTGGAAAGAAACGGTATTACTTCACATGCCAAAAAGCGAAGACGACCTGAATCTACTGTTATTGAAATATGACAAAACCTGCAGGATTTGCAATACGGGGATAAAATTTTCTCGTGACGGCATCAGACACCGATTTTGGTCTCCGGAACTCGCCGATTATTTCAGACGAGACGTAATGCTTCGCTATAACCCAGAGGATATGGATTCCGTCCTCGTCTACTGCGCCGCAACAAGTGACTTTCTCTGTGAAGCATTCGATATGCTCGCCGAGAATCCGCGCTACACCATCGACGATGTTAAGCAGACCCGTAGTCAATATCGGCGTGGAGTCCTTGAACGAATGAAGATGTACCTGAACAACGTCTATGACAATGATCGCGATGCAACTGCGCGCGCAGAACGTCAAGAGGAAGTGCGCCAAAGCGCCAACGAATTGGAGGCTCAAGAGCCCGAGCTCAGTCCTGATGCTTCCGCTCCAGAAACTGAGGCGATGCAGGCACTTCTCGACTTATTCAAACAGCAGGACAGGGGCGCCAATCACCCTCTTCTATAATGAAGAATCACATCGGAGGAGTAAATGGAACCTGAATTTTTCTTGCCTCAACCCAAACCGACGGCAATTGTCGTGACTCCATTGATGCGCGAGGTCATCAACCGCTCTCTCTCGGTCCATTTGCTGAGCGCCTTGGTCGTATGGTTCGGCAGCGGCAGGATCGGCAAGACAACCACGGCCCGTTATCTTGTTGATTGGCTCAACCAGAGATTTGACGCCCAGGAACCCGGATCATTTCGGGCCTTCACCTATGAGGTCGGCAGAATTGGAAAAGACTCAGGGAACGAATGGAAAAAGGCGATAAAAAGCGTTTACCAAGCCGTCTTAGATACTCAGATGGATCACGGTTTTTATCTCCGTAATCCAGCCGAGGAACTCGCCCGTCTGACAGTTCATGCCCTGCGTCGCATGGACATCCAATTTCTTATCATTGATGAAGCAGGCTCGGTTGTCTATAGAAGCAATTCAGGCGATAAGTCTTATTCGTGACATAGCCCACGGCCAGGAGTGGCCGCTTACTATTGTCTTCGTTGGCAAAGATGATTTACCCAAGCTGATGACCAAAGTCGAACACATCCACAAGCGTGTTCTCGAGTGGTGTTACTTCAAAGAGTATGGCCTTGACGATACTTGGACTTTCTTATCTGCACTACATCCCTATTTCGCTGCGCTCGACGACAAGAACCCCGCTCATATCGAACAGGTCCAGGCCGTGCACGAATTATGTGAAGGGTTACCTGGCTTAATGGTACCGCTTCTACAGCAGCTTGATTATAGACTTAGTTACCAGTCCGGTTCTGTCGACGCCACCTTCATCCGCACTGTGCACGAGGTAACCAGGAGGAGCATGATGGATGCCGTTAGAGCTTCTGCTGCTCCGTATAAAGCGCCTCACACAAAAGCGGGCAAAGAAAAATCCCGATCAACGCCTTCCTCGAAATCGAAACAAGATTAAGAGTAATAATCCAAATCAATGGCCAAAGCTCGTAACATCAAAGTGAAGCCCGAACACCAGATCGTCCTCCGAGCGCTTGAAATCGCCAATACCGCCCACAATAGAGTTGTAACCAGTCAGGAGGTTTCCAACGCGCTCTCTCTCTCAACAAATGATGTAAATCGTCTTAAAGCGACTTATTACGGGACCTTGAATCACATCGTCGGGAAGATACTGGGCCAGTTGTGCGTAAGGAAATCAATCTTTTTAGCCGGTAAGATCGGCACAGCTAACTACTACGGCACAGACAGCTCACTAGCAACTGAGAACAGATCCCTTCCCAACCGCATCACCCGGCGTCAACGTGTGCTGAGCTTGGTCCAAAGGGCTGTGGAACTTCACAAACGAGCTATTCGCACTGGTGACATCTTGGAATTCGCCGCAAGCAGTCCGGACTGGGATGGTCTAACAGTTGAGGAAATTACGCATGACGTTCTCAGTCTAAAACAAACCGGCGAACTCCGCGTAATCAGTTCAACTCTTCGAAAAGATGAAAAGGGGATTAATTGCTATCTTCCCTCTAACTTGGATCCGAACGATTTTGCGACACCGCAGCCTCTAACATGGCTCGAGCAAGTAGCAAATGCTTTCAACGAAATCTGGGAACAGAAAAAGAAAGATGCAGACTCGACCGGCCGTTTACCTAGACCGATTACAACCGGCGAGGTTCGCGCCAAACTCCTGGCTTCTCCGCAGCCACACAAGAATATGCAAGAGTCACAGCCTGTCGTCAGCGCGATGATAGCGCTAAGCCAAACGGGCTCGACCATCGTGCGTAAGATTAAACGAAAAGGACAAAAAGCCTCCCTATGGGCACCCCACGGCGTTAGCGACGATGAACTTGATATTGGCGATGCCTACGCTTCCGACGCCGAACGCATAGCCGAGGCCGTCAAGCGTGCCACGGAACGTCTCGGAAGTCCTGTTAATCTCGAAGACGTGAAGTCCGAAATTAACCTTGACTTGACCCTCCAACCAGCCCGGTCAGGTACCCTCTTTGAGATTCTTACTGACATATCAAACGACCGGACCCTTCTCGACGGTACCAGTAGACGCTTCTTTCGCGTCGGAAACATTGATGGTACCGCTTACTATTGCTATTCGAGCAATGAACTACCAGACGCTCGTTTTTACATCACGTTCCATCAGACTAGATCCCGTTGGCTTGCATCCTCAGCCTCCGAGCCAATGCCCAGTTTTGAGAATTCCCCTGTCTCTTCCATTTTTATCGGTCGTGCCATGCTAAATCACGTAGATGCCAAAACTACAACAGCCGACCTCACCAAGCTTTTGGATACCGGCCATGGCAATGTAGAAACGAGATTGGAGGCCGCTGCTCTTCTTGAGAGTGTGCAAACAGTAGAGCAACGCCTCGCTGAATGGCTCGACAAACACTCGTCAGACAGATCGGAATGTCCCCAGGAAGTCGCAACTCATGTCCCAACCTTAACGGCCTCCGAGTTACTTTCCCTCCTCAAACCGGTGTATCCCTGCGCCCGCGAGATAACGAACCCCAATAAGATTATTTCACTTCTTTCGAAAGCCATTCGCCGAGTTCCAAATCCTACTTTTGAACATCGATTCTCCAAGGACCCCACAACTGCCGCGGAATGGTTGTTTGACCGCACAGATGTCCTGCTATATGCAGCTAAGAAATGGGGCGGTCGTGAATGCAGTCTTCAAGCCATGATTGCCAGCACCCAACTTGGTACCCTTAGAGATGCTCGATTCATTTTCCCCGTGCTAGAAGTAGAAGCTTTTGAACAGAGGTTGGCCGGAGTCGCCTGTCTGGCGTTCCTTCAAACAGGCGAGGCGGTTGAAGTCCTTAGAAGAGTAGCCATTGAGGATCCGAGTCCTTCAATGCGTCAAGCTGCACTGTGGGCTTGCGGGTTTTCTGGCGCCGAAGGCCTCCAGGATTTGGTTCAACATGCAATTGAGAATGACCCCAGCGACCGAGTCCGACACTTCGCGGCTTCTACACTTAATTCCGATGCCGGTTCTTGGTGGTTTAAATAAAAACGATTCTCCCATCGTACGTCTTCCAGCGAGCGGATTATCTGGCGACTTTACGCTGCTTAAACTTTGTAAGAGCCGGGCGCATTCCGGCAAAATTCCGGCTGATCGCATTTTCATTCTTCAGGTTCTGTAATCCGGTCTTTCCACTAAGGTGGCGCCAAGGAAGCGCGAGTCTCGCGAAAAGCGCCCAACAAAGTACGAGACAAACTCGACTCCTACTCTAACAGGGAGACGACAGTCTTTGTTTCACCGTCAAGAGTTACGTGAGGTTAAGCTTGATGGCTCAAAACCCTGCTGGTAAAAGTCGTGAGCTATGCTACCATCTCCGGAATCGGCTTTCGGAAACTGTTGAATGGGGTCCTCTGACTATGTAGCGACAATCTCTAAATGTCAGCCAAGTTTCAATTCTTCACCGATGCAGGTCCCGGCTGGCCGCAACTCACTCCCGTCGCAGTCGATCTAACCGGCGAGAATAAGCTGCCGTTCGTTTACCCATCGCAGAGATCCAAGTCTACTGGTTCTTCGAGGTTTGCATCCGAAGCTGTCGTTCGCACACTAAGCTATCCCGGTCAACCCGTGGCAGGAATTCACGACCCTCACTCGCTGGAGTTTTGCTGATGGCTAACGACTACTACTTCTTCACCGATATCAATCAACAAGCATCCAACGCTTCAGACTATATCAATGTGCAGACATCGGGCGCCTATGGACCGATCCCGCCAGCAGCCGGTCATACGACCGACGAGTATCGCGTCACAAGCCTCCATACTGCCACTTTCAGTCCGACTCTTAATCCGACTGCTTATGCGGCTTGTGACGGGATCGTGTGCGTTCAGCGGATTCCGGGCAGTACCCCTCCTCTCGTTAACGTTATCCTGAAGCCCCTGGTGCAGCCGGCGCTGAACTTCGCGCCGATCAAATACATTATCTACAAAGGTATCCTTGAGAGTTCCCTTATAAGCGGAACGGAAACGGCAGCCGCCGCCAAAAACGATCTTACGAAGTCAATCTGGGACGACCAGATGAAGAAGAACGCCAAAGCAAATCAGACCGCACAGCCATTTGCTCCGCCTAATCCATCCGCTGATGCGTTGGGTGTGGGGAGAACAGCTGCTCTCCATTTGGATTTTGGGGATGCTAAACCGATTGACAACTTGTTCTACGATTGGGGACTCATAATTCAAACCGACCCGTTGCCATCATTTCAGTTGCCACTGGTCAAAGGCGGCTGGTCGATCGGCCTTTTCTACAAAACAAGTTTCGGACTGGAAGTGCTGATGGAAGGCCTCAGCTTCAGCCACATGCTGTCATCGGCGCGCGAGCTCGAAACCAAGATCTCAGTGCCCGCGCTGACGGGCAGCTCCACTACCAAGCAAAGATTCGAACATTGGCACGCCAAGGAGCAGGTGTTGAGCTACATGGATCCTTGCGCATTCTTCGGTTCGTTTTTTCTACAAGGCGTGCTGGCCAAGAAAAGCGGTACTCTCCCTTTCGAGAAGAAATCCGGGAACGCCCTCTATCAAGACGTACTCTTCGCATTCGCCAACAAGCAAGTCGCTTATCTGGACATTCGTAACGAGCATGGTTTCTCTTTCGACTATTTCACAAACTATGGCAACCACATTCAGCTCAGCTACGATCCTTCAAACGCTAGCCCTGGGCCATTGGACTACTACGCGAGCGAGTGGCCCATCCTGACCCTGGACGAATCGAGCTTTCCGACGACGAACACGACCAAATCGCGCAATGTGTTTCAGATTCAGTTGCCGGTAGGCGACAATCCCGAGCCCCTTCTTTACGTTTCCCAGGGCTACCGCGATATCAATCGCAAACGTAAAGAGTTCCCGGCGGAACTAAAAAGCGCCGAGCGGTTTTTTGATGCTTTTGAGACCTCAACCGGCTTATTCACAGCAACCAGAAACAAATCCGGCCTAACGTCGATGACCTTCGCGGTACCAAACGTCACAGGGCGGTCGGTGACAACGGCCGTGTCCTGCTACATCCGGCTGAAATACTTCAAACGGCGGCAGGCTGTGACGACGAACCCGACGGTGATCCAGTCATCGAATTATCTGGACAACGTCTTTTACCCTATCGACCTACGCATCCTCTTAGGTGGAACCGGAAGCATCAAATCTTTTGTTTACGAGGAAGAGGCGTATGTGAACGCTCTGGGCGTCACGGGGCTAGGGTTCGACTTCATCGCAAAAATCGGCATTGCGCGCGACATTCACAATACGTCCTTCTTCCTGGTGCCGACGAGCGTTAGAACCAATCAACGGCAAGCCTCCGCGTTGGTGACACTCTCGGGAGAAGTAAGTGATCAGCCCGGACATTATCCGAATTTCGTCGCTTTGAAGTATCCCCTTGAGAAGGTGGAAGTGAGCAATCCCGTGCTTTCCGCCTCCGGACAGGTTCTGGTTGGGAAGTTCGTCTCAGAAGGTGATGCTGCGACGCAGGCCAAGTTCAAAGTCCCTGATTTCACAAAGTTCTTGATCATCGTGGTTGCCAACGACACTTACAATTCCTGGCAGAGCAAGTTGGCGGCGACTGCACCGACGCTTGACCCTCGCTTCCGCGTCTATCTCGGCGTGAAAGAACTGCCGTTGGAGAGCGACAGCCTCGGGGTCTCGTACACGCCTTTCGAGTTGGTCTTGAGAGGATTTGCTTACGATTCGAGCGCGGGTCACTACAAGGTAGACGAAATGAACACGGATCCATCGAACAGCACGATCAACGTCAAGGTATACACTTATGCTGGCGCTTGAGCCAACCGCACAGATGTCCTCTTCCACCGAGGTCAATCCGGGCATACCCGAGACTGCCGGCTTGGGCATTGGCCAACTGGATCTAGCGCCGTTCGTCAGCCAGCGCGCTGTATTTGATTGGATCGAATTGATCAACCCGTTTCCGGTGCCCACGCTCGTCCCGGTGGGCAGTCGCGAGTTCAACGTGTTTCCTGTGGTTGTGCTCGCGAGCCTAATTAGCTACCTCACACCCACCGAGTTCGACAACCTCGTCAATTGGGGGTTCATACGTGTCGACCCGGATGACCCCGGGAAGTTTCAAATACTCCGCAAACTGCACATCGTTTATCCCGCCGACGTGAACGACCCCAAGAAGCTCATGAAAGGCGGTCGGCTGCCCGTGGTGGTGATAGTGCACGGCCAACATATCTGGTTCGACGGTACCAAACACGTCCCTAGCCATATGGGCTACGACTACCTCCAGACGGCACTAGCCTCATACGGGATTGTCTCAGTATCAGTCGACACCAACGCGGCTAACGCCTTGAACTCCTATATCGAAATGCGGGCCGAGAGTGTGCTGGGAGCTCTCGATGACCTACGGGCGATGGATGCTGATTCCACTTCCCTCTTCCACAAGCGGCTCGACTTCGATAAGGTCGGGATGATGGGCCACTCACGGGGCGGCGATGCGGTGGTCCGAGCTGCTATCATGAACGCCGCTCGACCCGCGCCAACCCGTTACAAAATCAAGGCTGTCTGTTCACTGGCTCCGACAGACTTTACCGGCACCACAAAGCCAACCAAAGTGAACACCTTGAACTCCGGGCATACTCCCTTCTACGCCGTTATGTCGGGGGCGCTAGACGCTGACGTGTCTGGCACCGATGGGGCGTTGAGCCCAACTGGCACTGGCTTTCGACATTACGATCGGGCGAACACCCAGAAATCGATGGTGTTCCTGGACCTATGCAACCATAATCGGTTCAACGCCAATTGGAAGCCTGACGACAATCGGCTGGTTGCTGACCAACATCGCCTGGTCTCGGAGGCTGATCACCAAAAATTGGCCAACGAGTACGTAGGTGGCTTGTTTAGATGGCAGTTGCTGGGCTCGCCGGCACCCAAGTCTCTGTTTGACGGCACCGCATCAAATTCATTGGGGGCCAAAGCTGCCATCCAGTGGTCTTTCTGGCAGAAAGTTGCGGTCCTCGACAATTTCGATAACCCGCCCTCGGGCAGCCGCACCACACCGGTTGCCACAGTGGAAGAAATGGCGCTGGTGACAGTCGGCTCGATGAAGGTCGAGGAGCGCACCAATCATCAGACTCGCGTGCTCGTGTTGCCTTCCACTTCGACGGCTGTCGAAGCCTACAGGCTCGCTCTTGACCTTCCGGCCTCTCAACAGGATTGGAGTATGTTTGATCAATTAACCTTCCGGGTGTGTGCCGACGCCGACCTTTCCGAATCGGCAATCCCACTGAGCAAATTGCCCGAGTTCACGCTTACCTTAACTTCGCTTGGGAAAACGGTAGACGTCACCGCAGTCTCTCTGCGAACTGCAGATCGGCCGCGGCGACCGGTGTTCCACGAACCAGAATTACAAAAGTACGATCACACGGGAACGCTCGTATGGGCATTGGAGAACTGCACGGTCATTCGAATGGAGACCCTCGCGGTTAATCTGGCCACTGTGACTGGCGTGGATCTCAACAACATAAGTGCGATTGCCGTGTATTCGCCGGTCGCCTTCGGTAAGCACCAGTTCTTCGACTCGTTTCAACTCATCAAGCGCTGATCAGGAGTTTCCTATGGAGATAACCGCTGTCACATTCACCCCATCGCCCGTGGAGGCCGATCCGATTTGGGTTTTGCGGGTTGAAGTGAAAGGCGGGGAATTTCAACATAGAGCGGCGCCTGTCGTTGCCACGGTGGGTGATGTACCGGTCGAAGCGATCATCGTGAGAGCGGCTGGCGACGGGTTTGTCGGCCATCTCCGGGCCTCTCCACCTGATGGAGCGAAACTAAAAATCGGCTATCTCGACACGGAGCTGGTGGAGACCGACTTTACCTACAGCGCGCCCTTCGGCTGACGAGAGAGCATCCTTTATGGCTGACACTCAATTCTATCCATCACTCGCGACCTTAGTCCCGCTCGGGTCGATTCCTCCAAACCTCGGCTTTATTCAGGGGGCGCTTCAGGATGTTTTCGATAACCTCTACTTCCGCGATCTGCAAGTGCAGAAGAGCAAGCTGGGGGATGCCGGCTTCTATCAGCTCTCGCTCGTGATCTACAAGCGGCTCGGGTTTGAAATTCCAGGGACCGGCGGCGCGGCGCTGGTCTTAAATCCTGGTTACGCGTCCGTACCGACCACCGAGATTCCCATCGCTCTCAGCTATCGATGGGAAATTGTGAAGTACATCAAGGGGTTCGATAACGCTTCGCTCACAGAGCTGCCGCGGTTGTTGTTCGACGCCTTCGTCGAGATTTCGGGCGCGGACTCGGCTGCTCTGCTCGGCGAGCTCATCGATCGTTTCCACGGTACGGTTGTCGATCCGATGCAGGCATTCGTCGACGCCTATAACCTCGACAATCTTCCGACAGTTCTGTTGACGAAACTCAACGATCCCGATCCGGCCGCGGTCATCGAAGACCTGCTCGGGCAGCTCGACGAGATTCAGGAAGTCAACGTCTACGAACTGGTGTTCGCCGCCTACCTGAATTTGGGGACATCGGTCGAGGATGTCTTCGCGCAGATCTCCGCTTTTTTTTCCAAGTGGGTGAAAGACATCACGGTTGATGACTTCAAAGCATTCCTGCTTCCCCACTGCTCCCTCGCCATCAAGAACATCAATATCGCGCTGGAATTCCCCCGCACCGTGCTTATCCCCGTCGACGAGGTTGTCAACTCACCCACGTTCGACGAGGCGTTGCCCGAACCGCATCTGTCCCGGCTGAGTTGCACCGTCGGAAGCCTTCAGTATTCGACTGACAGTGGCATGCAATTCACCGATGGCTTTACCGGGATCAGTTTCACAAAATCGCTGCTGGGGAATACAGGGATCTCGCTCGGCTTCACAAACATGAAGCTGGACTTGAGCCGCACCACAAACATCCCCGAGGCGACAGCAGACGGCAGGCCGGTTGATTTCATTGGCGTCTATGTCCAGCAAGCGACGATCGGTTTGCCCAAAAAGTGGTTCAAGCCATTGAACCCTCCCTCAACCGGTGGTCCGCAGATCATCGGCACGAACATCATCATGGGCACGGGCGGCTTCACGGGAAAGATTGGTTTCGATGCCGCTGGAGTGGTGCACACCAAGCTGGGCAACATCGAGGCTGGTCTCACCAAATTCGATCTGCGTTTTGAGCGGAACACGATTACTGAATCAAACATCGCCGGTTGGCTCACGATCCCAGGCTTCAAAGACTCATCAGGCGCGGATGCGCACATCGACATTACGGCGCACATAGCCGAAGACGGCGACTTCAAGGTCACGGCAACCGAGAAGGACGGCATCCTGGTGAAGATTCCGAGTGTGCTCGACTTTAAGATCTACATGCTCGAGTTCGGTCGCGAAGACAATCGCTTCTTTCTGGGCACTTCCGGCACCGTCACTCTGACAGTTTTGGACAACATCCCCGCGCTTACCTTCGACCGACCGATCGCTGTCGAGCTGAAAAAACTATTGGTTTGGCAAGACGGTGAGATCGAGATCCAGGGCGGAAATATAATCCTGCCCCAAGCGCTCACGCTGAAGATCGGTCCCGTCAAGCTGTCCGTGACAGCCATCAGCATGGGCTCGTACACACGCAACGGTCACAAATACAAATACTTCGGTTTCGACGGCGGCTTAAATGTTAATCCCGGCGGCGTAGAGGCCCGCGCCAACGGTGTGAAGGTATATTGGCGGACCGATGCTCCCTGGGTCAGCGACGCCGCCACGTACATCAAGAGTCTCGACATCTTTGTGCGGGTGGAAGGCATCGCTATCGACCTGATCATTCCTGGAGGCAAGTCAGCCGCGGATGCGACGGTGCTCATTGGCGGTTTCTTGCAGGTCAAAGAACCGGCCGATCCGCCGATTGCAGGCTCTACTGCGGGAACGGAATACGCCGGCGGCATCTCTTTCAAGATGCCTAAAGCAGGTATCGGCGGCAGCGCGGCCATGCGACTCAATCCCTCGGTTCCGAACTTCATTATCGACACGGAGCTGAGCATCTCGGTGCCTATCCCGCTCGGCAACACAAGCCTGGGCATCTACGGCTTTCGCGGAATGATCGGCATGCGCTATGTGGCGGACCGCGCCTACCCGCCGCTCGGGCTCGCAGCCGACGCGGAGTGGTACGAGTACTACAAGAAGAAAGTCGCGCTCTCCTTTAAAGAGGGCATCAATATCGACAAGTTTGCGCCGCGCAAAGGTTTCGCTATCGGCGCCGGCCTGACATTAGGCACGTTGACGGACTCGGGGAAGGCATTCTCAGCCAAGCTCTTTTTGTTGTTGTCGCTGCCGGATGCGCTTCTCTTACAGGGCCAGGCTGCCATTATGAGCGAACGCGTGGATCTGAGCCCGAATGATCCGCCATTTTTTGCGTTCATTGCCATCACCAAGCAATCGGTAGAGGCTGCGTTTGGCGTCAACTACAAGCTGCCCGAAGACTCAGGCGCAATTCTCGATCTCCAGGCGATCATCGAGATGGGCTTCTATTTCAATGACAGCTCGGCCTGGTACATCAACGTGGGCCGCGACCAGCCGGTGAGCAAACGCGTTACCGCGCGCCTGTTCACACTCTTCAATGCCTGGTCGTACCTCATGCTGTCAGCGCATGGTATCAAGGCGGGCGCCGGCGTTACCTGGGATTTCAACAAGGGATTCGGCCCAATCCGCATCGAAGCGCATGCGTACCTCGACACGCAGGGTCATATCAGCTTCAAGCCGAAACAAATCGGCGCCGTGATCCTGCTGGGTGGCTCCGCTTCGGTCCGGGTATTCAAATTCAAGCTTGGCTTTAGCGTCTCCGCGAGCCTGGCTGCGGAAGCGCCCCAACCATTCATTGTCACCGGCTCCGTCAACGTGCAAGTCGATCTGCCCAAGCCCTTCAAAAAGTTCTCAACCACGGTTACTCTCGACTTTACCTGGACGTTTAATTCGAACCTGAACACCCTGCCGGTTCCGGTCTTCAACGAAGCCGATATCAGCGAGGCGGCAAAGGCTGTGAACCTGGCCACGCGCGAGCGCTTCAACCTGAACGTGCCGGCGGGAAGCGCCTCGATCGGCAGTGCGCTGCCACCACCGCCGGGGCCGGGATGGAGCGGCGACTTCGACGATTTTGTGATTCCCTCTGACTCGACGGTGGACATCGAGTTCAAGAAGCCGATCGCGCCGGCCGCCGGGGTAACGAACATTGGGATTACCGGCATGGGCTACGTGCACACAGAGCTCGTGCCGCCACAGCGCGGCAAGTCGTCGCAGGTACAGCATCAATACGTCGTCGAAGAGGTGAAGATCCGCTCGTGGAACTTAACGAGCCACCAGTGGGATGACTACGATGTCTACGCCGCGCTGACGCCGTTGCAGCATGCGTCATTCGTAAAGCCGGCCGATCTGATTGGACTCAAGCAGGGATGGTGGCAACTCGATCAACCGGACAAGATAAATAAGCTCTCGCTGCTTTCGCAGACGCCCCTGAGCTATGCCAACGATGTCGCCGGTCCCTTCATTCCCGAGAACAGCGGCGTCACCGCCGAGATCATTTTCTGTCCCGAGACGCCGATCAAGGAGCAGTGTTTCGTCGTCGATGAATTTCATGATCTGAAGTCTTTGACGGCGGACCGTCGCTACACATTAGAGGGCGTTCAGTTGCGGGTGACCGGGAAAGACGGGCAGGTTACCCCGTGCCTCAATTCCTTCGGACTGGTGAAAGGCTTGGCGCTGAAGCCGGAGTCACAGTTGGAGATCTTCTTTCCGGAGGCGACGGGCAGAGTGAGTCTTCGGCTTTCCACGCTCGCCGACAATGTCACTGTGCTCTATCAACAGCGACGGCAGATCAGCGTGAACAACAGCCAGCAGCCGGTCTACGGCTACGCGACGGTCAAGCAGGAAGTGCTCAACGCCGCCAACCTACTGAAACAGGTGACATACGATGCACTCAATACGCCCATTAACAAATTGGTGATCATTGCGGGCGACTGCAAGTGTCTTGACGGAGTGCCGGCAATTGCTCCGGCGATAGTTGCTGTTCAACCGGGCCGGCCTTCGGTAGAGCCTTTTGCCCCGGCTCTCGTCGCCGTTGAACCAGGCCAGCCGCGTGGAGAGCCAGGCGCACCGCGGTCCGACACACTCTGCGGCAGCCTCGCTGCCTATTTGTCGAACGTATGCGGCGAAGCACAGACGCAACTCAATGCCTTGCAGCAGCAATACGATCAGTTGATTGCGGAGGCGAACGAGTACCAGTTGCTTGCTGAGCAGTTCCAAAACAACCTTTGTGACCCGACGCTATCCACGCGATACGACGAAATAGTGAAGGCCCTGCTGGCGGAGGCCGGGACCTTGCAGACTGAGATCAAATCCCTGGAGGCGCTCTGCAACTGTTGCCGAAAACTCCGCCAGCGCGAGCCAGGTGAGCCTGGTCCGATTCTACTTTTCGAGGGTTCGCCACCGCGCGGCACGGTCGAATGCAACATCGATCCAAAGTTTGATTACCAGTGCATGAGTTTCGTGTTCGGATTCTGCTGGCTGCCGTTGCCAGATCAAATATTCAACAACACCATTCCCAGTTTCTCGAACCTGCTCGGCAATAACAACGCGATGGTGAGGGCGATCAACAACACCATCCACCCGATCTGGCGCCCGGGTACGACCTATGCGGTTTCGATACGCACGGTCGATACCGTCAGCGCTCCCGGAGCCCCGGGGCCTATGTCGCGATACATGCACATCGGCTTTTGCACCAAGGGTCCGCTCGGGCACTCTCACCAGTATCGCGCAGAGTACAAAGCGCTCGTTCTTCAGGATCGGGGGGATCAATATCGGCTGCAATCACTCAAGCCGTACATCGATTTTTCGAAATCGTATCCGAACGCCGATGGGAACGTGCTCAATGCGAAGCCGCTCTTCTACGTGAAACCGAAGCTGCAACTGTTCTACATCCATCCCTACATCTACACGATGTTCGGTGGACAGTTCGACGCTTACAACGGCAACCCAGCCGTTAGGAGCTCGATCGATGTCAGCATCCTCGATCCGGTCGACCCGATGCCTTCTCCGACGGCGCTGCCCACTGATCCGGGCTATGTGGCTCCCGTAAGTCTCCTGTTCGTTTCAAACGAACTGGGGCACTCGAACCTCGATGTACAACTGCTCCACAACATGGCGACACAGGGCACTCCCTGCACGGGCGTTGGCCATGACGGGATCGCCCCAATGGGCATCCAGTCGAATGTGACCGTTGACCAACTCAAGCCGCGGAAGCTTTATCTCGCAGTATTCAACGCGAACTACAATAACAACCAGAAGGAGATCCACCGCTACAATTTCCAGACTTCGCGTTACGCCGATTTCGAGGAGCAGGTGAACAGCTACCGCCTCAAGGATCGCGACGGAGTGTTTCTGCGAGATGCTGTATACGACGACATCGCCGTGACACTCGATGCCGCACGCACGGCACAACTCAGCGCGCTGTTGTCGAACAACTACCCAAGTGGCGATCCGCTCGAACAGGAATACGCCGATCCTTTCGATCGTCTCATGGACGGCATCCTGCGCATCGGCCCGATAGACCCGCCGGCGGGCACCGAATTCAATATCGTGCGCGACAGCGCGAGCGGCAAGGCCATCGGCGTTCTCGTGTGCAGCGACGAGCCGTTCAATGATCCGAAAGTCCTGGCCGCGGACATTGCTACTACGATTGTACTTTCGCAACCGAACACACTGCCCGCCGCACTGACAACTCTCCACTCGAAAGATCGCTCCAAGGCATTCGTTGGGGTCGCGAGCCTTGATATGGTGTTGAACGACCTGGAGTTCACCTTCAAGTATCTCGAATACAACGGCGCCAGTTATGTGCCGGCAAGTGAGGTCACAGCGAGCTTCTTCACGAGTCCTCCTCAAGAATCCGAAGTCGTGCAATTAGGCATAGGGGAGGCGCAGTGAAGGTAAAACCGAACCAGGCCGCGCCATTCGCAGTGACTTTGTCGGCGACTGCGCCGGCGGGTGGCGCAACTGTCACGCTGAAGAGCAGCGACACCTCGAAGGTGGTTGTGAACCCTGCGAGCGTCGTTATTCCGGAAGGCGCAACCACGCCCGCAACGCAACCGCAGGTGACTGGCGTCGGCATCGGAGCGGCGACCATCACGGCGATAGCAACCGGCTACACTTCGGGCGCTAGTGTGGTTACGGTCACGCCTCCAACGATGTCCTTCTCAGGCTCGCCGCTGGTGATCGCGACTGTAGGCTCGGGAAAACTCACATTGAACTTGAGCGGTGGTCAGGCGCCAGCCGGCGGTTTGACAGTGGGCCTGCACTCCAGTGACACAAGCAAAGCGACCGTGCCAGGAACGGTGAGTTTCGCGCCGGGCGCCACCAGCGTGACCGTGCCCGTGACGGGAGTTACGCCGGGTACGACGACGATCACGGCCAGCGCGTCGAACATCGCGAGCGCGACCGCCGCAGTGACCGTCACTCCGCCGCCGACGGTGACTGCCTCTTACGACGCCAACTTCCTGCAGGTAATCAACGTAGTCCTGACCAACACCAGCGGCGTGACCGCAGTAAACCTGCGGATCACCAGCATCACCAACGTGACGGCGATCGCGCCAAACGTGATCGGCTTGCGTCCAAACGTCATCATTCCGATGCCCTACGGCAACCTGGCGGGTGGGCAGGCTGTAGCTCGGAACTTCACTTTTATCGCCACTGCGGGAAGCATCGAAGTGCCGTTCAGCTTTGTCGTCACCTATGAGGCCGACAACATGCCGCCACAAACAGCGGTGATCGACGTGCCCTTCCCGCGCTCGATGAACTTCTCGGGAAGTCCCCTGGCGATCAACGCCGGCGCTTCGGGGACGCTTACGCTGAAGCTGTTGGGGAATCAGGCCCCAGCCGCCGGTTTGATTGTTAATCTCAGCTCAACTGATCCGAGCAGGGCCGCCGTTCCGGCAACCGTCAGTTTCGCGGCGGGCGCCACCAGCGTCGCCGTGCCGGTGACGGGAATTGCCCCTGGGTCGGCGGTGATCACTGCCAAGGCGACTGTCGTGAACTTTCCCGCCTTAGCGACTGCCGCAGTGAACGTCACGGGTGCAATCAAGTCACCTGCCAACACGCCCGTGAGATTGGGCCAGTCGGCGCCATTCACGGTGACGCTGCCGGCGCCTGCGCCGGCGGGCGGCGTGACCGTTACGCTGAAGAGCAGCGACGCCTCGAGGGTGACTGTCACGCCCGCCAGCGTCGTCATTCCGCAAGGAGCAACCGTGCCGGCAACGCAACCGCAGGTGACCGGCGCCGGCATCGGCTCGGCGACGATCACGGCCGCGGCGACCGGCTACATTTCAGGCGCGGGTGCGGTGACGGTTACGCCTCCAACGATGTCGTTCACGGGCTCACCGCTGGTGATCACTGCTGGCGAATCGGGGAAACTGACCTTGACCTTGAGCGGTGGACAGGCCCCGGTGGGCGGTCTGACGTTGAACTTGAACTCCAGTGACACAAGCAAGGCCACCGTGTCGGGAACAATAAGTTTAGCGGCGGGCGCCACAAGCGTGACTGTGTCAGTGGCTGCAGTGGCCCCGGGTACAGCGACGATCACAGCGAGCGGGCCGAACATCGCGACGGCGACCGCTAGCGTGACCGTCACAGGTACGATCAAATCGCCTGCCAACACGTCAGTGAACCTGGGCCAGTCGACCTCCTTCGCGGTGACGCTGTCGGCGCCCGCGCCGGCGGGCGGCGTGACCCTTACGCTGAAGAGCAGCGACACCTCGAAGGTCACTGTCACCCCGGCTAACGTTATCATTCCGCAAGGCGCAACCAAGCCGGCAACGCAACCACAGGTGACCGGTGCCGGCATCGGAGCGGCGACCATCACGGCGACAGCAACCGGCTACACGTCGAACACGGGAACAGTGACGGTGACGGCGCCCACGATGATCTTCACGGACTCGCCTTTGGTGGTTGCGTTTGGCGGATCGGGAAAGCTCACGCTGACCTTAAGCGGTGGACAGACCCCGGCAGGCGGTCTGACCGTAAACTTGAACTCCAGTGACACAAGCAAAGCGACCGTGCCGGCAACAGTGAGTTTCGCGCCGGGCGCCACAAGCGTGACTGTGTCAGTGGCGGCAGTAGCACCGGGTGCGGTGAAGATCAATGCCAGCGCGTCGAACATCGCGAGCGCGACCGCCGCAGTAACCATCACAGGTGCGATCAACTTACCCGCGAACACGCCAATGAAACTTGGCCAGTCGGCATCATTGGCAGTGACGCTGTCGGCCCCTGCACCGTTGGGTGGCGTGACGGTCAACTTGAAGACCAACGACGACGGCTCGAAGGTCATTGTGACACCGGTGAGTGTGATCATTCCGCAAGGCGCGACGACTCCGACAACGCAACCGCAGGTGAGGGGCGCCGGCATCGGCTCGGTAACGATCACGGCCGCCGCGACCGGCTTCACGTCGGGCACGGGAACGGTGACGGTCGCGGCTCCCACAATGGCTTTCACGGGATCGCCGCCGTCGATCGTTGCCGGTGGTGTGGTGAATCTTACGTTGACGCTCACCAGCGGACAGGCGCCGGCGGGCGGGCTGACGGTAAGCCTGAACTCCAGTGACACAAGCAAGGCGACCGTGCCACGAACAGTGAACTTCACGGCGGGCGCCCCCAGCGTTACTGTGCCCGTGACCGGCATCGCACTGGGTACGACAACGATCACGGCCAGCGCACCGAACATCGTCAGCGCGGTTATCAGGCTGACCGTGATACAGACGCCGCCGACGGTGACGGTGACAGCGGCCTTCTCCGCACGCTCCCTGGAACGCATCAACGTGGTCCTTACCAACACCAGCGGTGTGACGGCGGTGAACCTTCGCATCGTCAACATCACCGAGGTGACCGCGGTGGCGCCGAACGTGATCGCCCCTCGTGGGGTGTTCCAGGCCTCCGACACCCTGGCGGGCGGGCAGGCCAGTGTAGCGGGCGTCACGTTCGAGGCTCGCGCGGGCCGGCTTGACGTGCCGTTCAGGTTTACGATCACCTATGAAGCCGACAACATGCCGGTCCGGACGGCGGTGATCGACGTGCCGTTCCTGCAGGCGATGAGCTTTGCGGGGGGTCCGCTGGAGATCAACGCCGGAGCGTCGGGGAACCTGACACTGAACCTCACGGGCACAAAGGCCCCAGCGGGCGGGCTGACGGTGAACCTGAACTCCAGTGACACAAGCAAAGCGACCGTGCCACGAACGGTGAGTTTCACCGCGGGCGCAACCAGCGTGTCCGTGCCAGTAGCGGCAATATCAGCAGGCACGACGACGATCACCGCCAGCGCGCCGGGCCTGGCTAGCGCGACCGCAAGCGTGACGGTGTCTCCGCCGCCGACTGTGACTGCTTCCTACGGCGCCAACTTCCTGCAATTAATCGACGTGGGCCTGGTCAACACCAGCCGCGTGACGGCGATCAACCTGCGGATTACCAGAGTCACCAACGTGACGGCGGCGAAGCCGAACGTGATTGCCTTAAGGCCCAACGTCATCATCCCGATGCCGTATGGGAACGTGGCGGGTGGGCAGGGGACGACCCGCAGCTTCACGTTTGAGGCCGTGGCCGGCAGCATTGAAGTGCCTTTCAGCTTTACGGTGACCTGTGAGGCAGACAACATGCCGCCACAAACGGCGGTGATCGATGTGCCCTTCCCGCGGTCGATGAACTTCTCGGAAAGTCCTCTGGCAATGAGGGCGGGCGATCCGGGGAAGCTAACACTGAACCTGTTGGGGAATCAGGCCCCAGCCGGCGGTTTGGTCGTCAATCTCAACTCCAGTGATCCGAAAAGGGCCAGCGTTCCCGCAACCGTGAGTTTCCCGCCGGGGGCGACCAGCGTCACCGTGCCAGTGGCGGGACTAGCGCCCGGCTCGGTGACGATCACAGCTACCGCGACTGTCAGGAACTTTCCCGCCACCGCGACCGCCATCGTTAACGTAGGAGGTGGGCGCGATGTCAGCAGAGTCTAATTTCCTCAAAGAAGCGAAGCCGGTTGACACCAGTGGACTGCTGGACGCCCTTTCAAAAGAAATCGCCGGCGGCATCGCCGACGTGCAGAGCCCTTATCTGTACATTCAGGCCGCAGGCAGTGACGGCTCCGACGGGAGCGCCCGTGGCATCCACCTGCGTTGGGACTTCCTGCGCAGCCTCGGCGAAAAACACATGGCAAAAGGCAATCTTGCCGCCGGACCGAGTGCGCGCTACCCAGCGCCGTACGGTTTCAACAAGGCCGACGATTTTGTGACCGTATTGCGCGTACTGTATGGCCGTCGCTATCCGTGCAAGGTGAACCTCTCCACCGACCGGATCGTGGCTGCGGTGGAAACAGGTCCGCAGCGCCAGTGGAAGTTCGACGCTGTGGTCGACGGCACCAGCCCCTCTCAGCGTCGCGAAGTCGTCATTCGCTTCGATGACATCGTTCAGTACGACACGATTCGCGCCGCAGTAGATCCGCTCACTGCGACCAGTCAGTTTCTGGCGCGCTACGCGGGTGTCGTCGAAGCCGAGGTCACTAACCAACTTTGTTTCGCGCTGACGCTCACCGCGAGCTTCCTGAAAGAAAATAGGGAGGGCGGACTGCGCCTCGAGGCGATTTCGGTCGATGAGAATCTCCCCGGCGCGGACTTGTTCATTTCCTGTCGTAAGCGGTTCGCGCTCACAGACCCGACAAGACCCGGCGGTGCCAACCGGGAAGTTCGCATGTGCGCCGAAAACGTTCGCTACTTTCGTTTTGACTACGCGCGATGCACTCCTGCGGTGCTGCAGTTGGAAACTTATGAACAGTTTATTGGCGGGTCTCTTTCGCAAACAGGCGCTGCGTGGGAAGTGATCGGCACGGAGTTCTCGCTCACTGATCAGGACGCCACCGTCTATGATCGCCTGGAAGACAGTACGCTTGCGAATGTGGATCGCAAGTGGCCGCGCTATCTCAACGCGGACCCGGCCTCAGGATTGTTCACCACGAGCGTGCCCAATTACAAGGCGAAGTGGGACCCGACCCGGCCACCTACGAACGAGCAGACGGATGCCAGCGGACTCCGAAGAGGCGTCGTTGACTATCTCAAGCTGAGCATGAACCCGGCCAATGCGACCGCGCTCGCTTCGTTGCCCGCCGACGATCCTCACGACAAAGGCGAGTTCGAGATCAGCTACTTGCGAATGCTGAAGCTGGTCGCGCTGGATTTTAACGTGGCGCGCATGCTCGGGCTCGCGAGTATCGACATGGCCATCCCAAAGGACCCGGCGTCGAAATATGTCTACGTTGCCGTCTACCGCACGACGGCGCTGTCTGAGGAAGCGAGTTCGCCGGCGATCGTGTTGCCGCTTACTTCGACGCTGAATCCCGGCGAGACGGCGTCCTTCCCGGTGGGCCTGTCGACGCCGGCGAGCGCAAATGGTGCTTTCGTCACACTCACGAGCAACAACCCGGCTGTGGTGACGGTGAGTCCGGCGAGCGTCTTCATTCCATCAGGCAAGCTGACATCCACGCTACCGACGCTCAATGGCAATGGCGTCGGAGCCGCGACCATCACCGCCTCGGCGCCCGGCTTTGCGCCGGCGGCCACGCAGGTACAGGTAGTTCGTGTGCCGGCGATCGGGCTACCGACGAACATGACGTTGAAGCTGGGCGAGAACCTGCCGTTCCCGGTTACGTTGTCGGCCCCTGCGCCAGCGGTCAGCGAATCCACCTTACCCGGCAGCAATGGACTGCGTACTCTCGTTTATATGACGCTGCCGACGTCGCTGCTCGATCAGCGGCTGCCGCCCGCGCCCGTGCAACTCGATCCGACTTTCGGCATCAGTTTCGACAACGGCACTGGAACGCTGACGCAATTGACTGACGACGATGGGTATACGCCGTTTGACGATTCGCGCATCGTCAACCTGCACCTGCAGCAGTACGACACGGTTCAGGCGTTCGGTCCGTTCTTTGTCCCCCCTACCGAGTTCTGCTCCAGTGACGTAACCAAGCCGGTCTTTTACGGCTGCAAGTACAAGCTCGTGGGCGAAGCGAACTATCGAGTGCCAGAGTTGAGCAACGACCCGGAGTTCCATGATGCGTCTGGCGCGGCGGAAACAGCGCCTTTGTTGTCGCAGGTCTCTGTGGTGTCGAACGCCCCGAATCCGCCCATCTACACCCACGACGAAAAAGAAAACGGCAAGCACCAGTATGAGCTGTATGGCGTGAACTGGTACTCGCGCCCATCACCGCTCAGCAATTCCAAGGAAGTCGATACGCTGATTCCCAAGCGCAGTACACTGCTGCCGCCGGCGAACCTGGCGGCGCAACTCATCCAGCCGGAAGACCCGCTGATACTCACCACGGCCATCGAACAGCAAAGGCTTGCTGGTCTGTCCGGCGATTCAACGCTGGTGCGGTGCACCTTCGATTGGAACCAGAACCACTATGTTCCGCAGAAGTTCTCCGCCACCAATGTCTATGCCGACAAGGTACAGATCTGCTTCCGGCAGGAGCCGCCGCGCGCGGTGCAGGGCGAGATCAAATCGGTGACGAGCATCTCGGACAAGTTGGTAGAAGTGCGCACGCAATCCTATGTGCTTACCAGTATCTCCCCAACGCAGACGGTGACGCCAACCGTCGTGCCGGGAGATGAGCCACGCTTCGTAGGCAGCTCGTTCGCCGCAAACCAGGTGCTCTATGTGGTGGATGCCGTCGCCCAGTCGACCGTGATCGGCGAGGGCGCAGTGTTTGGTATTCGGAAGCAGACTCAATCGACGGTCGACGACCTCAACAACAACAACCAGCAGACTACTTCGGTGCAAATCAAAGTTCCCGCCGTGGGCGATCGTTTCCTGGTGGTAGAGAACATGAACGAGCTGCCCAATTGGGGCGTGAACCAACCTTTGGCAAAAGAGGTGACGCTCGTCAATTTTCCGTTCCCGGTTAGCGGGCCCCTTCATACCGAAAGCGTCCGGTACTCTGACGAGACATCGGAGACGTTCAGGACTGGGGGCATCTATCAAACAGCCGGCATCGTTGAGTTATTGGATCTTGATGACCACGGCAATCCGGACCCGAATTCGCAGACCGGCATCTTCGAAATCACCTTCGTCTCCTACCAACTGGCCGCCCATCCCGATGCCGACGTCGAGTGGTACAAGGGCAGCGTCCGCGTTCCGGAGGCTGTCACCGATCCGTTGGAGCCTTTCAACAAGATGAAGCCGTTGAACGTGTGGAAGATCGACGTGAGCGGAGGCACGCTCAAGCTGATGGCTTATGACCCCACTTTCAACCTGGACGCGTTGGCCGGCTATAGCCCGATAAAGACCGGCCCAAATGTGTCGGTCAACTTCCATCCCGGTTACCGCGTCTATTTGAAAGCCCAGGCCGGCGTGTTGGACCAGACGACCATCTTGCCGGGCCCGACGCAGAGCACGAAGCAAACTTTTCTCGCGGCGCGCTCGCGCAACACCACACTCACTATCGAGTCGAGCCTCACGACGCCAGTGGTCCTGCAGGCGCGGAAAATCACGACGACAGAACCACCTGATGAACCCATCGGACCGCTATTTGCGACGCGCCCGGATTTCTATGGCAAAGCCACTTGGACGATGGACGTTAAGGTAACTGTGGACAGCACGCGCGAACCGTATGCCCTGGTGTTCTACCGCGCAAACGAACGCGCGATTCTCGACACGTTGTACAAGGGAGTGACCGCTGACAACATTATGGCTGACCTCAAAGCGTTGCCGGCCGCCGATGCGGCCTTCGGACCGAATCGCTGGAACGAGCTGGTGAACGCCCTTAATCTGGATCCGGATCACGGCTTCCATCAATTCACGCCGGGCGGTTTTCGGTTTCCGATTCCCGACAACGACAGCTATGCAATCCCGGAGACCATTCCCGTTCCCGGGCAAAGTGTTCCCGGCGGGCCCATCATTAAGCCCTTCGACGGCAATCATCGGCCCGGCGATCCGAGCGTCCTGATTTCTTTGGACGGCCAACCGGTGACCATGCTCGACGTGGTGAAGCGGGCCATCGAAGGCGCCTTCCTGCCGCTAACGGAATCGCCAGTCATCTACCAGTTCATCAAGACGGGCACACAGACGTCGTCTAAGAAGCCGGTCGTGCGCAACCAGAACGGCGACCTGCTGGCGTTCAACGACATCTCATTCGATCCTTCGCCGATGGCGGTGAAGCGCGTCGATAACGGCCACACGCTGGTACGCTTCACCGACTACAAACTCGATGGCGCCGCGAAGAATATTTATTTCTATTACGCGGTCGAGATGAGCGACCAGTTGAAGCTGAGCCCCCGTAGTCCAATCGCAGGTCCGATCAATCTCGTGAACGCCTACCCGGCGGAAGCGCCGGCGATTCGCAAGGTCACATCCATCATCAAGGATTCCGTCCTGCACATTCCTACTGGTGTGAAACTGCTCGTGAACGCCTATCTAGCGGCGGAAGGAATTACCAAATTCAATCTGTATCGGGCGACCAACGCAAACGATGCTGCCGCCACGCGTACCATGAAGTTGGTCCGCGATTATGACGCTTCGCCTGGATCGGAAACAGAGATCGTCGATGATTTTTCAGACCTCGAATTTCTTCCTTTCGGAGATCCGATTTTCTACCGTGTGGTGGCGCTGCGCAAGATCAGCAACGAAAGAAATGCGATCGAGTTCATTCCTTCGCAACCGTCGACTCTGGCGAGAGCTTCGATCATCGACGTTGACAATCCCCTGGCGCCTTCGTTGGTCTTCAGCTCCGATCCGCCGACGATGTCGCAGCCGGTACAACTGACAAACGTGGTGCTCTCGTGGCCGAAGGTCGCACACAACGCCACTTATTATTTATATAAACAAAACGGCTCTGGAAACTGGAACAAAATCTACCAGGAAAAAACCGATGCTAACCCAGTCATAGTTCCGCTTTCCGTCACGGATTTGGGAATAGGAGTGCTGCTGAAGCAGGACGCCGGTGGCCTGCCCATCTACCACCGGTTCAAAGTTGAGGTGGAAAATACTTCGGGCATGTTCAGCCTGAATGAAAACGTGCTCAGCGTGCCTGCGACCTGCATAGAGGGTTATTCCTTCGTCGATATGGCGCTGGACTATGCGGATGATTTTCAGTCTGCGAGTCCCCTGTCTGATCGGTTGTGCGACCCCGCGGTTTCCAAGTTTCCCGGGTCTATGACATTCAAGGACACGATCACTTTGCTGCCCACCGCACACGTTTTTGATCGCATCGAGATCACGGTGGCGGATGGCTTGGGCCATGCTGCGAAAAAGACTATCAATACGGCCGGCGGCGCAGTCATCTTCCAGCACAACGAGAATAGTACGGGGCTTGTGCTGGACGGCTCTGCGATAAATGTCGACTACACGATACGCGTGAAGGTTTTTACCGATTCCTGTCAGGATGGTCTGCTGTTCACTTACAAGTTGCGATTCGGTCCTCAAATTGCGCTGATGGCGATCACCAGTGTGCTCAGTTACACGGACAGCGCGACCACGACGTCTCCGTTAGAGTCTTTCGTCGCTTCCGGCGTCCAATTTCCGGCCACGATGAGCTTCACTGACATTACTGTTCCGCCGGTTGGCCATTCATTCGTCTCGATCGACATTCAGGTGCAAGATGATCAAGGCGCCTCCTTTTCCAAGAACATCAATACAGCCGGCGGGACGGTGACCTTCAACCAGGGTGAGGGAGGATTGGCGCTCGACGCTTCCGCACCCAACCGCACCTATCTGGTCTCAGCGAGGCTGTTTACCGATTTGAGTCCTAACGGGATTCTGTTTCAATACAGCATTTCCTATAGTTAGAGACCTCGTAACCCTCCGCTATTCGGGACCTGTCAGAAGAAGAGACACTGCTTTGATCTTTTTGCTTAGGGGGAGCAAAACGTCTAAGAGTAAAACCGATGGGCGATAGGAAACCAAGTGCTGTTAGCTGCCGTACTGCGGTAGGGCAAAGTCTTTGCCAGGCACTGACAACCTTCATCCCTTGGGAGGGACGCCGCCATTTCACGACTTTATTTCGTCTGTTCAACACTCGGCTGTGCCCAAGCTATCAGCCATTGCACGACTCTAAGAGCGCTGAACTTGGAATCAACAACTTACGGAGGCTTTATTCGACGACTTTATTTGGGCGGGGCGCTAACCTTCTGGTGACAAATGCATGATGGCTGTCCAACATATATATGGCGGTAACCATAAGACCGAGAGTTTGAGCCGACAAATAAAACTCTTACAGCACAAAAATCCTTATCTGAAAGATAAAAGTCTTTGTCGAAAACTGTGGGTTGTGGCACAAGGGTTGCTAAGATTTACGCGCCGGTCGTTCGGCTTCACTCTTAGTGTTTTCCCGCATTGCCGGGGAATTCACATCGATGGGAAAAGTATGACAGACCGGAAAGTTCTAAAAGAGGAAAAGTTTGAATGACTCAGGTTGAAAATTATGAGTGACGGTCAGGGCCGTCCAGTTACCGTTTTACAACCTTGACAGGTCGAAGGTCCCTGCTAAGCAATGACGGGTCATGTTAATAGCTTTCACTGCTGCCAATACTCCATTTTGCCCCAATCCCCGAGCATCCTGTTGAACCGCGGCGTGCATGTCTCCCGAATTGTCAGCCGTTAATCCATCTTGTGTTGCGTCGAATCCAATGATGATCGGCCACTGTGAACATCCTCCTGACCGAGAGCCGATTCGGAGACCGTATTGAGTTCGATGACCTCCGAAGGTTCGCCGTGAGCCATGAGTTGCAACTGGCGCATAAGAAAACTCCTTTCGTTCGAAATAGTCTACGGTTGCTCTTAGTTAACTTCGTTTATGCTACGACTGCCGAATGGGCGTCGAGCCACAAGTCGGAGCTTCTCACCCGTCTAGCGGTCACGCGTTAATGCCACCATCGACTGTCAGGTTCGCACCATTGATATATGACGACTCCGGACCGGCGACAAACGCTACCAGCGCTGCAACCTCGTCAGTTCGTCCATACCGATCAAGCGGGACGGCTGCCTTCTGGCCTGCGGCCCACTCGCCTGAGGCGGGGTTCAGATCCGTGTCGATCGGCCCCGGCTGGATATTGTTGACAGTAACGCCGCGCGCTCCGAGTTCACGCGCCAGCCCTTGCGTAAACATTTTGATGGCCCCTTTGGTTGCCGAGTAGGGCGCCATGCCGGGAATAAAAACCCGCTCGCCCAGGCACGAGCCAATCATGATGATGCGGCCGCCGCTCTTGATGTGTTTGAGCGCGGCCTGAGTAGCAACGAAGGCACCACGGACGTTGACTGCAAAAAGGCGGTCGAAGTCGTCAAGCGTCATCTCTTCAACTGACATCGCAATCGCGGTGCCGGCGTTGTTCACCAATACGTCAAGTCGGCCAAATGTTTCAACTGTAGTTTCGACGGCGTTTCTGACTGCGTCGGCATCGGCGGCGTCCGCCTTTCCGCCAACCCGTTCGATCTCTTTGACGATAGACGCAGCTGCGTCCGCGCCTTTGGAGTAAGTTAGTGCGATGCTAGCTCCTTCTGCGGCCAGGCGCTTGGCGATTGCAGCGCCGATGCCACGTGAACCGCCCGTGACGAGCGCGACCTTGCCTGCCAGTTCTCTCTCTTGTCTGTTACTCATGTTTCTCCTTTAATTTATTTTGCGGTAATAGTTTGGTGTTTAGGAAAACTTGTTCCGAACATCGGAGCTTTACTCTTCGACTCTTCTTCGGTCACTTCATCCTGAATAACATCCCAATGCTCGACCAGAAGGCCGTCCTTGATGCGAACAATGTCTGCGGCAATCCAATTCACCGGAGCACCGAAGTCACTGAATCGCCCGTGAACAATCACGAAGTCACCCTCGGCCGCAATCGTTGCTGATTCATAGCGTAGCGTGGGTGGAAGGCTCTTGATGAGCTTGAAGAGACCTTCTCTACCAGGTTCAATGTGAGCGCTGTGCTGAATGTAGTCAGGCGACCAATAACGCTCAGCCGCTATGTAGTCACGCTTATTGAACAGCGTGTCGAAAGCTTCAAGGACAAGGGTTTTGTTTTTCGATTCAATCGTCTGGGTCATTTCTATTCTCCTGTTTACCGTGAAACGTTTTCGTAGGCGGCCCGAATGATCAGCTCTCCAAAGTTTCGTCCCTCCAAGTCTTAGCCGTCTTCAGACGGCTTTCCCGAAGGGTTGCTAGA
>JAWVEB010000046.1:0-6258 GCA_033856915.1 Blastocatellia bacterium
GTAACGAATGCCGAAATCTCGAAGAATGTTGTCAATCGTGGTCGTCGGCTTCTGACGAACGACGCTGCAAAGGCATCCCTTGAATTGATCCTTAAAGGCCAACCGGGGAAACTCCGACAGAATCGCACGCTGCTTATCTTGCGGGATTCGATCTAGACCGGCACCTACGACATCGACGGCTATCCCTGAATGGGTCATTACGACCTCGGGCTCCTTGTGAAGAGCGAGTGTGGGAGTAGTGTGAAGTGCGATAGCGTCCCAAACGAGCTGAATCTGCCGCGTCGAGATGCCACGATCACTCAGAAACGCGCGAGCCGCGTTAGCGCCGTCTACCTCAAAGCGACTCTCAGCGGCGTAGCGATCGGTCAAACCCAAATCGTGAAGAACTGCAGCAACAGCCAAAAGCTCCGAATCTGGAGGGTGTTCAGCACCGTCGGAAAGCACAACGGCGAAAAGCCACGAGCGCATGACATGGTTGAAAAGAAATGGCTCTAATAAACTCCGCGATAGGTCGACCGCATCGCGGACCAGAGCCGTGTCGGGAACTTTGATGCCGGCGAAAACCATACTTTCCTCCTTTAGGCGTTGTCGTCTTTAGCGGAACGATTACTCAACCGCTGCATCATTGATTAGCTTCTCGATCTTATGATCCAGATCGTGAGCGATTGCCAGGGCTTCCCGGTTTTCGTACGGCGCCAAAAAGCTAACCATTCTGTCATAGGACAAATGGACTCCGTCTTCGCGTTCATCGACCAGAATGGTAACCGGCGCATAAGATCCGGCGTCGGGAACATGCTTCGCCATCTCCTTCATGACCAAGGGATTACCGATTACGAGCCGCACTATCTTCGGTTTGTTGAGTCCCGTCTCCTTTCGGAGAACAGCCCCATGGTCAAATTCCAGGAACAACATCAAATGGGTTTTGCCCATGTCTCGATTAATCACTTCCTCCAGTTCAGCGAAGGTGCCAGGCGACTTGGATGCACTCGCAAACGCGGCAAGATCCAGTCGGCCGACACCAGCTTTCAATGAAGCTACGACTGCCTCGAATGATCGTGACGTTGTCAGGCTGAAGCGTTGTACTTCGATCGTTTGAATTGCCATTCCATTCTTCCTTTCGCGCGAATGTTTGGAGCGGGCTATACCTGTGCGAAACCGCCATCGAAGCCTTCAGCTGATGCTTTCTGAATCGAGAAACAGTGAAGCTTGCCGAACGAATGACTTGTGAAACTGAAACAACGATCCATGCCCAGCGTCGGGGTAGGTCAACAGCATGGCGTTTATGAGGTGCTCGCTTAGCATGTAGGAATTGCGGACAGGAATCATATTGTCGAAGACGCCATTGACGACCAGACATGGCTGCATGATTTTGCCGAGCTTGGCAAAACGCTCGCCACTGTATTGTTCCCAAGCTCGAAACGCCTTGATCTGAGCGATTGCGACATTTTGGACGGCCAGAGGTTCGCCATCCTGCTTTCTTTCTGCGAGCCGAGCCGCGAAGGCCTCTCCGGCCGCTTGACTCGATTCGCTTAGCGCGAAGAAGAGCTTTACCAGTTTCTCCAGCCCAGGCATGTTCGGATCTTCCGTAATCTTTCTGAGTTCCGGTTTTTCCATATGCATAATGTCCTCTCCTCCCTCTGGAGCGGTGCCGACAAGCAGCATTTTGTGAACAAGCGAGGGACGTTCCAGCGCGATCTGCTGCGCGACCATTCCACCGAGCGAGTAGCCGAGGATGTCCAGACGTTTCAGGCCAAGTGCATCGCCGAATGCGAGGGCGTGCGCTGCCATGCCCGACATGTTTTCGGGAACCTGGCCGGTCGAACGGCCAAGACCTGCACTCTCAAAAAGAATGACTTCACGTCCTACAGCAAGCGGATCGGTGACGGCGGGGTCCCAATTGTCCAAAGTCCCGGTGAAGTGCTGGAGACACAACAGGGGTAGACCGTTACCTTTCCCAAAGCGACGATAGGCATATTTTTCGAGCTTGGTCTCGATGAATTGCGTCGGAGCATTAGTGTTGCTTGCGTTAGCCATGGCCTACCTTCCTTCCGATGTACTAGCTGTTACGGTTTTCGTTGTCCTTGTCAGCGGGGTGCGCTGGGCCGTGCACCTCCTCTGCAACATTCAGCAATGCCGCCGCAAATCAGAGATCTTGCAATTGGCTCCTCAGTCACACCCCGCTCGCCTTGATATTGTTGAGGACGGTGTTGTCCCAGTAGGCATCGAGCCGAGTGATCTTGGAATTCGAGTCGAAACGCAGAATGTAGCAGTGAGGGATGTGTACATCCTGGCCCTTCTTTGCGACCCCCGGAACTTCTGCAGGTATGGGCCCGCTCATTTCAGCTTGGATCACGACTGTATTCCCGTCGGTAGGGATCAGTTCGATCACTTTGACTCGAAAGTTCGGAACGGCATTCGGAAACGCGCGCCAAATAACATCGATGCCACCACGGATCGGCACGACGCTTTCGCGGCCGTATGGGGCATACCGTCCAAGTGCGCCATCTGCGCAAAGACCGAGCATGCCATCGACGTCGTGGGCATCGTAGGCAGTGAAGAACTGTTGGGCGGTGGATACGTAGTCTTTCGTGTTCCCTCTCATCTCTATGCTCCTTTGGGGTCGCTTTTGTCGGGGATCTTGCGGCCTAGTATTCAAACCACTGGCTGAGCGCCTTGACCTTTTCCTCCGTGTACGGCGGGAACAGGTGTTCAATGGCTACGTCGGGCGGCGAAATCAGAACGGATTTCGCGTGCGTGAGAGCGTCAAACCCGGCCTTGCCGTAGTAGTGACCCATACCGGAATATCCGACCCCGCCAAAGGGCATGGTTTCGATAAACAGGTGAATGTTTACCTGATTGATCGCGCCCCCGCCGAAGGACAAGCTTGCGAGGAAGTGATCGATCGTCTGCTGATCTCGGCTGAAGAGGAAGCCGGAAAGAGGCTTGGGATGTTTCTTCACCTCGCGAATGGCCGCATCCATGTCCTTGTAGGTGAGGATTGGGAGAATCGGCCCAAAGATCTCGTCCTCCATGATCGGGTCGTCCCAAGTCACTGGATAGATGACCGTGGGATCGAGATAGCGTGCCTCCGGGTCGGAGGCCCCGCCTATGACGACTTTTTTTTGATCGATGAGGCCCGCCAAGCGTTCGGTAGCCTTTGGGCTGATAATGCGGGAATAGTCGTCGGGCCTGCTCTTAGGGTCGGTCCCGTACAGCTCAACCATAGCTTTCTTGCACTCTGCAACGAACTCCTCTGCAATTGATTCGTGCACGTAGGCGTAGCCGGGCGAGGTGCACCACTGGCCGCCCCAAGCAGTAGCCCCCCAGACGATCTTCTTGGCTGCATCCGGAATATTTGCGGTCGCGTCAACGAAAGCCGGATTCTGCCCGCCTAGTTCGAGAAGAACGGGAGTCAGATTCTTTGCGGCCGCCTCCATGACGATCTTGCCAACCTTGACGCTGCCGGTAAAGAAGATGAAGTCGAAGGGCAGATTGAGAAGCTCCGTCACCTCGTCTTTGCTGCCGGCGACGGCAGTGACGGCCCGAGGATCGAAATATTTTGGAATGAGATCGAGCAAGACCTTACTGGTGGCGGGCAAACCCTCGGAGAGTTTGAGAATGCACGGATTGCCCGCCGCAAGAACTTGGCACGCCGGGTCGAAAAGCAGGGTCAATGGCCCATTGAACGGACCAATCACCAAAGTGACACCGTACGGTTCTCGATAGACCTTGGCAGTATGTCCGCTCTCCCGAAGGGCTTTCGGTACGACGACATCTACAGGCTTCATCCACTCTTTCAGCTCTTGCTTCGCGAAGGCGGCGGTTCCAACTGGCGCCATAATCTCGAAGACTTTTTCCTGGCTGGCGGTCTTGAAGTCGCTGCTCATCGCAGCCTCAAGAGCCTCGGCGTTCTCATTGCACAAGTTCTCAAGGCGTGTCAGCTGATCAATGCGCCACTCGTAAGACTTGGTCGCGTCCGAATCGAAATATGCTTTCTGCTGGTCGAAGATTTTCTGGAACTGATTCATCTGAGTCTCCTTCGGACATCGGTTTTTCGAGGCGGCTTTTCAGCGGCGTCGGGATTTTTAGGCCATCGTGAGAACCATGCGAAATCGCGCATCACCAGACATCATGCGTCGATACGCTTCTTCGGCTTTTTCCAAAGGAAGCGTTTCGATCATGGGGCGAACGTCGGTGAGGACGCTGAAGTCAAGGGTGTCCTGTGTCTCGATCGCTCTTCCGGTCAGGCTTCCAACGACCGAGCGGCCCCCAAAGATGAGCGGAACTCCGTTGACGGGAATCGGATCACCCGAAACACCAACTACCACCAGCTTTCCGCGAACTGAGAGGCCGGGAAGCAGGCTGGCGATTGCTGCTCCGCTGGGGGCGGTTGCCAGGATCACGTCGGCGCCTCCCAGTTTCTGCAGCGCGGCTCCCGCATCCTCCGCTTTGGCGTCGATGTAAACGTGAGCTCCGAGTTTGGGCGCGAGATGTTCTTTGTCTGGACCGAAGCCGATCGCAACGGTGCGGAAGCCCATCTTTTTGGCGTATTGCACTCCGAGATGCCCCAGACCGCCGATGCCCTGGATAGCGACGGTATCGCCTGCACGTCCGGTGTTGCGGAGCGCATTGAACGTCGTGATGCCGGCGCAAACCAAAGGGGCCGCGTCTTCTGATTTGAGTTCGTCCGGTATGAGGGCCAGTGCGCGGGCCTCTGCGATCATCATTTCCGCATAGCCGCCATCACTCGTCACGCCAGTGATAATGGGGTTCTGGCAATATGCCGTGTCGCCACGGCGGCAGGTCTCGCAGGTTCCGTCTTCACCACCAAAGAACCCGACTCCTACACGCTGGCCGACCTTCCAGGTCGTAACACCTCGGCCAACCTCCTCGATGCGGCCAATTGCTTCATGGCCCGGCACACGCGGATACACGACGCCGGGCAGTTGTCCCTCAACGGTACCCGCGTCTGAGTGACATACACCGCAAGCCTCTACTCGGATACGTACTTGTTCCTCACCCGGCCCAACGACAGGCTTCTCGACGAGGCGAAAAGTCCCGGGTTTGGTTATCTCGACCGCCTTATATGTTTTTCCCATTTTCGTCTCCTATCGATCTGGAAGAACTTTGTGTTTTCTTGCACAAGATTGTGGACAAGCGACAGGTTGAAAATTCGCCGTTGCTGGCGATCCTGGCTCTATGTCGCGAGGCAGAGCTGGGTAGGAGGACGCATTTGTGACCAACTACGCCTCTCCCATTGTCTTGGAAGTTTCAATCCGTGTCTTGATTGAAAATGCCGCATTTTGGCGTTTCTGTTGGGCTTTAGTGGGTGGGAAACGCGAGTGACGACCTTTACCTCTCTTCAGGCGCGGGGAGGTTGAACGCCTTCGGCATCGGTGCGTTTGCTCTTCGCCACCGTCCTGGCGAAGTTCCAACAATCTCACGGAAGCTTCGATTGAAAGCTGGCTGGTCAGTGAATCCGACTTCCAACGCGACTGTTAGTAAAGAGTCGTTCGAGTGCAACAAGAGAGACTTTGCGGCTTCAACTCGCTTATAGAGCAAGTAGCGCCGGACGGGAACACCAAACGACCTTTTGAATGCGCGCATGAAACGACCCGCCGATAGCGCACACTCTTCTGCAAGATCGGCAAGCGCCAGATCGCCATCCAGATGTTCGTTCAACACCTCGATCGCTCGATCCTGTTGCCAGATCGTCAACCCCCCGGTAACAACCTCCGGCGGCTGGCTCCGGCCCTCGTATGTGCGGCCCAGATGAGCGCAGAACATCATGATCATTTCGTCGATAACTAAGCGTGGAAGCTGAAGCGGACGATCAGAGAACGGCAACATCATCCGGACCCAATGAAGAATCACGTCATCCTTGGTTCCCGGGGTGCAATGCAAGTTGCGAATGCGCTTTTGCTCGTTCTCGTCACTGAATCGATTGATAACCGGCCGGGGTATATAGACGTGAACCGAGTCGAAACCTGAATTTCGCAGTGCGACCGGCTCCGACTCCATATCGAATATCTGAATCCCGCCGGCATCCCATTCGGTGACACGATGAAAGCGTCCGTCAAGCCACGTTCCCCAGCCCTTAATGCTGTCGGGACGGCGCAGGTGCACGGATATCGAAAAAGCCTTTTCTGGTGGAATGTGTGGAGTGGGTCCAGGAAAGCCGTTCGGCATTCGCATACGTGTCAACGCAACCTGAGAGTTTCCCTTGGGACCAAGCACAAGTGAGGAAGACTCCAGCAG
>JAWVEB010000047.1:0-19909 GCA_033856915.1 Blastocatellia bacterium
TAATGGGCCACGTTTCGGCAAGTCCGAGACTTGCCGCGCATCAGAGTGGCAGAGCCATTGCAGCGGCCGCATCGAAGTTCGACAAAAGCCCGCGCGGAGTCAAGTATGTCGCTACCCTTTCAAGGCCGGGATCGGTAACGCGACTCAACCGCCGTCGCGTAGCGATGGTTGACGCCCCCGCTCAATCGTCGCTGACGCGACGACAATCATATTCGCTCTGCATTCCCGGCGTTGAAACGTTGGGCTAAACTCAGGTCGACGCTACGCGCCGAAAAGAACGTGCTTCTTCACGGACACCATCTTCACTCGCCTTTAATCCCAAGATGATTCGTCGGGCATTTTCATTCGCCCGCTTCGCGCACTTCGGTGCGGAAGATTCCGGAGCGGCTAACGATTAGCGATCAATTCTTATTTGGAACAAGATCGTCCTTCTGTTGTCTAACCCGATAGCTTCCTCGACCCAAATGGCACCGGCAGCAGGAGGAGCTAAGATGTTTACCAATCTGATTGAATCCGATTCGCACCGCCAGGAATTCAAGCGTCGCAGTTCGTTCTTTCTCGCCACCGTCGCAGCCTATGCGCTGATTCTGTCCGCCGCCGGCGTCGCCAGCATCTATGCGTACGATGCGCACTTGGAAGCGCAGACGGGTGGATTAGAACTCATCAATTGGGTGCCGCCAGTCACGCCGGTCGCTCCGATAGTCCGGCCTCGCGACCTTCAGCCAATTCATAGATCGGCGCCGTCAAATGCGCCGGTAGACCGAAACGTAAGCGTCGCCGAGCGAATCAATCCGACGGCTCGGACGGATGATCCGAGCAGAGTTCCCGATCATCCGGGAACCGCAGCAGCCACAGAGCCACCAGTCAGCGGTCCTTTCCGTTTGAGTAACAGAAACGTCGATCCGCCGAGCACTGGTCCCAACACATCTGCCGGTTGCGTAACCTGCAACGGCACGGCTCCCGTCGTGAAAGTTGACGAAACGCCGCCCACGCCTCCCATCGTAAAACCGCCAACAACACAGAGGCTGCCGTCAACGGTGCTGATCTCAAAAGCGATCAGTCTGCCCCAGCCGCCCTATCCACCGCTGGCGAAACAGATTCACGCTCAAGGCTCAGTCAATGTTCAGATTTTGGTTGACGAGCAAGGCAGGGTGATTTCCGCGCAAGCAGTTTCTGGAAATCCGATGTTGCTCTTAGCGGCCAAAGAGGCAGCTCAACGCGCGCGCTTCTCGCCAACTGTTCTCAACGGCCAGGCGGTGAAAGTGCAGGGAGTGATCACTTACAACTTTGTCCTGCAGTAAGCGGCAAACTCAACGTGCCACTTGATCGAGCAAACACTGCGCTGGCTTCTTATCAGGACGCCAGCGCAGAAATTTTGTCCCGTGGCGGAAGCGGCCGCCGGTGAAATGATCGTAGCGGACTTCGACGACGAGCTTGGGCGCGAGCGGCTTCCACTCGGCGGATCGATCGGTGCTCCAACGGCTTGGGCCACCCGGCGCGCGGCCGGTGAAGCCCGGTGGCTTGATGAGGCTTTCCAGTTTCTTAGTGAGCTTCGGTTTATCGGTGGCTTTGATGCTCGAGGTAAAGCCGACGTGGTGCAGCAGTCCTTCATCATCATATAGGCCGAGTAAGAGCGAGCCAATCAGCTTACCCTCCGAAGCATAACGAAATCCGCCAACCACACAGTCGACCGTGCGCAGGCGTTTCACCTTCACCATGCCGTGCCGGTTGTCGCTCTGATACGGCATGTCGAGGCGCTTGGCGATCACTCCATCGACATCGCCGCCGGCGCCGGCCAGCCAGTCTTTCGCAATCTTCAAATCCTTTGTTTCAGGCGAGAGTTCGATCGATTTGTTCTTCGCAAAGTATTTCCTGGCAAATGCATCGAGCTTTTTCCTGCGCTCCGGCAGCAGCCCGTCGACAAACGACCGTCCGCTTTCGTCAACCAGCAGATCGAAAACGATCAGCATGGCCGGGTGTTCCTTCGAGAGCTTCTGCACGCGGCTGGCCGCCGGATGGATGCGCATCAGCAGATCGTCAAACGACAAACGGCCGTCAACCGGGACGACGATCTCGCCGTCAAGCACGAACTGTTTCGGCTTCAATTTGAGTAAAGCCTCGACGAGTTCGGGGAAGTAACGACTGAGTGGCTGGCCGCTCTTCGATTGCAGCGACACTTCGTCGCCATCGCGAAAGGCAATACAGCGAAAGCCGTCCCACTTAGGCTCGTACTGCCATTCGACACCGGTGGGAAGTTGCTCGACGGACTTCGCCTCCATCGGCGGATAGGGTTGTTTAATAGGAAGCGTCATAGTTGTAGCGCAAGTTGTTAACTTGCGCGTGTCGGTAGTTCGCGCGTCAGCAAGGGCTACTTGTTTTACATAAGACTCGATCGATAGCGCGTCTTGCCCTCCCTTACGGTCGGGCTTCTGACACGTCGGCGCAAGTTAACAACTTGCGCTACAGGGCTACTTCAAATAAGGCTCGAGCTTGAATCGCTTCTGCTTCGCCAACAACGGTACCCAGAGATCGCCCAGCTTCTCAATTCGTTTGCGCACGTTGTCTATGCGAAATTCTCCGATGTCGATGCCGCGCTCGATCTCTTTCCACGTTACCGGCGTCGACACCATCGCCTTTGGTGTCGGCCGGATCGAATAGACAGAAGCCAGCGTTCGTCCCCAAGCGTTCTGATTGTAATCAACCAGCACTCTGCCTTTGGGCCGCTTCGCGATGCGATATTCCGCAGTGATCAGTTTTGGGTTCGCGGACTCGAGCACCTGCGCGATCTCTTTGGCGATCGTCCAAACCTGTTTCTGTGTCGGGCCTCGCCCGATGGGGACGTAGACATGAATGCCCTTCGAACCCGTCGTCTTTGCATAGCACGGCATCTTCAAAGATTCGAGAGCGTCGCGAACCACCAGGGCTGATTCCCTCACCTGCTCGAACTTCGCTCCCGGTACCGGATCGAGATCAAAGTGCAGATAGTCAGGCCGATCCACGTCGTCACAGCGCGCGTACCATTGATTCAGATCGATGCAACCCAGATTGATTACCCAGAGCAACGCCGGCAAATCCTGGATCATGGGAAAGTCCACTACGTTCCCCGAACCATGTTGGATGGAACATATTTCGATCCATGGCGGCCGCGGCGAAGGCGCGCGCTTCATGAAAAAGAATTCGCCGGCGGCCCCGTTCGGATAACGCTTCATCACCATCGCGCGATCCTGTAGATGAGGGAGCAGCACCGCCGCAACGTCTGCGTAATACTGGAGCAGGTCGCGCTTGGTTATCTTCAACTCGGGCCAGAAGAGCTTGTTCAGGTTCGTCAGCTTTACCTGACGATCGCCAAAACTGACTTCGATTTGCTCGATGCCAGGCGGGATTTCCACACGACCACTCGGGACGCGCTTAGTCGTCTTCGCGGCTCGCTTGAGTTCGGCCGGATGATAGTCGCGGGTTGCCTTTGCCATGGAGTGCTCACTGAAAACTCTACCACGAGGGCGGGCGCAATTTGGAGCGCGGCGACTAGTCGCCGCTTTCAAAAGCGCTGACAAGTCAGCGCACTCCGCAAACTGCCCGCTACTTGAAAGGCGGGCCCAAAATAGCTACGCTACTTCCTAGTCTCCGTCTTAACACAGCGTTTCATTCATGGTACACTGGCAGTCTTCATGAAAGAGCTTGAATATTTCCATCCGGCAGTTCGTGACTGGTTCCTGAAAAGGTTCCCGGCTCCGACTGAGCCGCAGGTCCTCGCCTGGCCCGCCATCAAGCGCGGCGAGCATACGCTGATCGCAGCGCCGACCGGTTCGGGCAAAACGCTCTCGGCGTTTCTTTCGGCGATCGACGATCTCGTTTGGAAAGCTGTCGAGGGAACACTCCTCGACGAAACGCAGGTGGTTTATGTCTCGCCGTTGAAGGCGTTGAGTAACGACATTCAGATCAATCTGCAGGAACCGCTGCGCGGCATTCAGGAGAATCTTGAAGCATCGGGCATCAGCGGCGTCGAGGTTCGCACGTTGGTAAGGACCGGCGACACGCCGCAGAAGGACCGCGCGGCAATGACGAAGAAGCCGCCGCACATCATCGTCACGACGCCGGAATCTCTCTACATCCTGCTGACCAGCGAAGGCGGCCGCCGGATCCTGAGCACGACCCGCACGCTGATCGTCGACGAGATTCACGCCATGGTCGATGACAAGCGCGGCTCTCATCTGTCTCTTTCAATCGAAAGATTACAGGCATTGGTCAAAGAGCCTCTGGTGCGCATCGGGCTTTCGGCAACGCAGAAACCAATCGCCGAGGTCGCCCGCTTTCTGGTTGGCACGGCAAATCTTGCCGCGGACAGCACGCCTCGGTGCACGATCATCGACACCGGCCACTCGCGCAAGCTTGACCTCGCAATCGAGATTCCCAGTTCGCCCCTGGAAGCGTTAATGTCGAACGAGGTTTGGGAAGAGATCTACGAGCGCGTCGCCGCGCTGATTCGCGAACACAAGACGACGCTGGTGTTCGTCAACACGCGGCGCATGGCTGAGCGCGTCGCGCGGCACCTGGGCGAAAGACTGGGTGACGAGAACGTCACGGCGCATCACGGCAGTCTGGCTCGCGAACTACGTCTCTCGGCTGAGCAACGTTTGAAGTCAGGAGAACTGAGCGCGCTGGTGGCGACTGCGTCGCTTGAACTTGGGATTGATGTGGGCGCAGTTGATCTGGTGATACAAATTGGATCGACGCGCGCGATCTCTACTCTGCTCCAGCGCACCGGGCGATCGAATCACACGGTCAGCGGCTTTCCCAAAGGGCGCATCTTTCCGATGTCGCGCGACGAACTGGTCGAATGCGCCGCTCTGCTGGATGCAGTCCGGCGTGGCGAACTCGATCATCTGACGATTCCTGAACAGCCGTTCGACATCCTCGCGCAACAGATCGTCGCGGCAGTTGCAGCAGAAGAATGGACGGAAGATGCGCTGTTCGAAATGGTCCGCGGCGCTTATCCGTTCCGTAATCTGTCCCGCGAGAATTTCGATGCAGTTGTGCGGATGCTCTCCGAAGGCTTCGCCACTCGACGCGGCCGGCGCGGCGCTTACCTGCATCATGACGCGGTGAATCAGCGCCTGCGGGCCCGGCGCGGAGCGCGTCTGGCCGCGATCACCAGTGGCGGCGCGATTCCAGATACCTCTGACTATCGAGTCATTCTCGAGCCCTCAGAAACGTTCGTGGGAACTTTGAACGAAGACTTTGCAATCGAAAGTCTCGCGGGCGATATTTTTCAACTTGGCAATACTTCATATCGCATCAAGAGAGTGGGAACCGGCGTTGTGCGCGTGGAAGACGCGCATGGACAGCCGCCTTCGATTCCCTTCTGGCTGGGCGAAGCGCCGGGGAGAAGCGAGGAGCTATCTCAAGCGGTCTCAAGACTACGTGCTGAGATTTCTGACAGGCTTGAGATTGCCGATAGTGATGCGGGCGAGGGCGCCCGCGCTCCCAGTATAAGCTGGCTCGTCGATGTCGTTGGGATTAGCCAGGGTGCTGCTGAACAGATCGTCGAATATCTCGCGATGACAAAGTTGGCGCTGGGGGTGATGCCGACTCAGGAAGAGATAGTGGTCGAGCGATTCTTTGATGAAAACGGAAGCACGCATGTGGTGATTCATGCGCCGTTCGGCAGCCGCCTGAATCGCGCGTGGGGCCTGGCGTTACGGAAACGCTTCTGCCGCACGTTTAATTTTGAGTTACAGGCTGCCGCGACGGAAGATTCCATCGTGCTGTCGCTTGGTCCCACCCATAGTTTTCCGCTCGAGACAATTTTCAGTTATCTCAACTCGAAAACTGTTTGCGACGTGCTGACTCAGGCGCTACTCGACGCGCCGATGTTTGGTATTCGCTGGCGCTGGAACGCGACCCGCGCACTGGCGATTCCGCGTTGGCGCAGCGGGGGGAAAGTCGCGCCCCAGCTTCAGCGAATGGCGGCGGAAGATCTTCTGGCACTCGTCTTTCCCGATCAGGTCGCGTGTGCTGAAAATCTTACCGGGCCCATCGAAGTTCCGGTTCATCCGTTAGTGGCCCAAACCATTCGCGATTGTTTGGAAGAAGCTATGGACCTGCGCGGGTTGGAAGGCTTGCTGCGATCGATCGAACAAGCCGAGCGGAAGTTGATAGCGCGAGAAATGAATGAGCCGTCGCCGCTGGCCCAGGAAATTCTGACCGCGAAGCCCTACGCGTTTCTCGACGATGCGCCTGCCGAAGAGCGGCGCACCCTCGCCGTGATGAACCGTCGTTTTCTCGACGCCGAAACGGCCGCGGATTTGGGCCGGCTGGACGTGGCCGCGATCGAGCGCGTGCGCGAAGAGGCCTGGCCGCAGGCTGAGAATGCCGACGAGTTGCACGATGCGCTGATGCAGCTCGGTTTGATTACTGTGGCTGAAGGAGAGCGAAACGGTTGGCAGCAGTTGTTTGATGAACTGGTTAGGGATCGGCGCGCGGCTGTGCTGCGACCAGCGCAAGTTAACAACTTGCGCCACACGGGTCTTTGGATTGCGGCTGAGCGTGTAAAGCAGTTTCTCGCGATTCATGAGCAGGCGGCGCTGACTCCTCAGATCGATCCCCCGGCGAGCTATGCCAACGAATCATGGACGTTTGAGGATGCGCTGGTTGAGATCCTACGTGGCCGGCTCGACGGGCTCGGTCCCGTAACGGTAGCGGAAATGGCGGCCTCCTTTTCGCTGACAACGAACCAAATTGAAGCTGCTTTGATCCGGCTCGAGAGCGAAGGGTTTGCGATGCAGGGCAGCTTTACACCGGTAAATAAAACCGGCAGGGATGCCGTTGAACCGCAGGCGGGGATGCCTGCGCTCGCTCCGGTCCAGGAGTGGTGTTCGCGGCGCCTGTTGGCGCGAATTCATCGCTACACGCTTAATCGACTGCGCAAAGAGATCGAGCCGGTGTCGGCGTCTGATTTCATGCGCTTCCTTTTTGTTTGGCAGAAAGTCGCGCCCGATCACCGCGTGGAAGGACCAGAGAGCGTGGCCGCGATCATCGATCAGCTCGAAGGGTTCGAGGCGCCGGCCGGTTCATGGGAATCAGAAGTCCTGCCGGCGCGGGTAGCGGATTACGATCCCGCTTGGCTGGATGCGCTCTGTTTGTCGGGCAGACTTACCTGGCTGCGTTTGTCTCCGCCGCGGGTTTCTCCGGAAAAGGTAAACAGTTCCGCGCCCGTGCGCAGCACGCCGATCGTCTTGCTGAACCGGCGGAATGTTCAGACCTGGAGTAAAGGGTTTCCTATCGGATCAGGATCGGAATCAAACGCAGGGCAACTCTCAACCAACACGAAAGCCGTGTACGAGTACATGAAAGATCATGGCGCGTCGTTCTTTGTCGACATCGTCGCCGGCACTAATCTGTTGCCGAGTATGGTTGAAGAAGGTTTAGGCGAGTTAGTGTTCCGTGGCTTGGTGAGCGCAGACAGTTTCACCGGCCTGCGTGCATTGATCACGCCCATCAGCAAGACGACGCATCGCGAAATCGAAAAACGTAAACGAAAACGTAAACAGGTCTACAGCATGGACGACGCCGGACGCTGGGTGCGTCTGCGCAGAGAAGAGCAGCCCGTCTCGTTGGATGGGCCTAACGGCAATCGCAATCAAACGATCGATCAAGACACTGTCGAAGCGATCGCTAAGAAGCTGCTGCAGCGCTATGGAGTGGTGTTTCGCAAGATCCTCCACCGCGAAGCGATCAATTTGCCCTGGCGCGATCTATTAAGGGTCTATCGTCGCTTAGAAGCGCGTGGAGAAATCCGCGGTGGACGCTTTGTAGGTGGATTTTCGGGCGAACAGTTCGCCTTAACTGAAGCGGTGCAGTTGCTCAGATCAATTCGCCGCGCGCCCGCCGAAGGAATGATGATTTCACTGAGTGCAGCCGACCCGCTCAATCTACAAGGCATCATAATGCCCGGCCCGCGGCTGACTCAGTCTGCCAGGAATCGAGTGCTCTATCGCGACGGTTTACCAATTGCCGTTCTGGAAGCAAGAGAACTGCGCTTCCTGGTAGAAATGAGCCCTGCGGATCAGTGGCAGGCGCGCAATGCTCTGCTCCGACGTCATGTGCCGCCGAAGGTGCGCACCTACCTGAACGACTCCGGCCGGACTGTTTCACCGGCATCAATTTCATCCCTGACGCATTGATCATCGGTGCACTTGGTTATGCCGCCCGCGAAATTTCTTGAATCATCTCAGCCGTCTGTGCCGGCAGGTAAGCCCGAGTAGCCACGTCGGCCCGTGAAATGATCCCGACGATCCGGCCCCCTTGATCGATCACCGGAATCCGCCTGATTTCATATTCCTCCATCGCCGCAATCGCCGTCGAGACATCATCATCTTCGCCGCAGACAACGATCGCGTGCGTCATCACGTCGCCAACTGTGGTGCGGTTGGGATCTCTCGATTCAGCGACCACCTTGATGGCCAGGTCGCGATCCGTAACTATGCCGATTATTTCTCTGGTGCGCTCGTCGCTGACCACCGGCACCGGGCCAATGTGTTCGCGGCGCATCACTCGCGCGGCCTGACTAACCGAATCGCTCGGCAGACAGCAGACGGGATTGTCGGTCATGACTTCTCGGCACTTCATACCAGTCCTCCTCAGTTGACGTTCATCTGAGCGACAAGCGAAACGGGGCGGTTCACCGTTCCGACGGGTTTATTTTGCGCCGCGAGATTTCGCCTGACACCGCTATTTTCCGCCAAAGAACCCATAGGTCTCTCTCTCCAGGCTCGACTTATTCGCGCTAGCTCGCGCGACAGCTTTTAGGGGCCTATTCGCTTGCAAGAAAAATCTTCACTTGACGGGCACGGCGAATAGGTTAGAATCAGGGCAACTAGGGCGTGGCTGAATGTCTCGCCCCCGGCACGCCTAAATGGTTGTGCTTAGGAGAGCGGCGACGGGGTGAGGACGTCGCCGCTTTCGTTTTATCACCCCTTCAAATCCCAGAATCAGAGTTTAGCGACCTCGTTTCGTCTTTTTACTGAAGGCTCGTATCGAAATCAGTCGCACTCGCCTCTTACTATTACGCGGGTTCAAACAGAATTCCTTGATCTGCCGCCGAAAACTCTTTACTTCACGCTCGCCTTGGCAATCAACGGGCCAAAGTCCATTGGCATAAAAGTCGCCAGCCTCAGTGCCGATCACTGGCGCAGTTCACAAAACGGAATGGCAAATCTTACTCACAAAATCAAAGTCGCTATGGATGAGAGTCGCATGTTAATTCTCGGCGCCTCGGTCTTCCTGGGCTTTGATTACCGGGCCCCATTTGAACCGGCGTTCGCCAGCCTGCCCGCAACTTCGCAGCATCTGAAGCTGGCCGGCCTGTTACTGCTCCTTGTATCCATTACTCTGATCATGAGTCCCGGCGCCTATCACCGAATCGTCTGGCGGGGAGACGACTCGCCCGATGTTCAGGACTTCGCCACGAGGGCCATGGACATAGCCCTGTTGCCTTTTTTGCTGACGCTGGGCATCGATTTCTATGTGATTGTTGGAAAGTTTTTGGGTGGCACAGGCGGAGTCGTGGCCGGCGTGCTCATTGCCACCACCGCCCTTTTATTTTGGTATGTACCAGGAATATTTTGGCGCAAGAAGAAGAGTGAGCCACGAAAAACCACACGGGAGTTTGAGATGGAAAAGACGCCGTTGAAGGACCGGGTCGAACAAGTGCTGACCGAAGCACGAGTGGTGCTCCCCGGTGTCCAGGCACTGCTCGGTTTCCAACTGGCCACAATGTTGATGGAGGGCTTTGACAAACTCCCGCAATCGTCCAAGTGCGTCCATGTGATTAGTCTGGTCCTGATGGGTCTATGTGTAATTCTCCTGATGACCCCGGCGTCTTACCACCGAATCGTGGAGCGGGGCGAAGACACGGAGAGTTTTCATCGCCTGGCCAGCGTATTGTTACTCGTGGTGATGATCCCTCTCCCTTTGGGAATCTGCGGAGACTTGTTTGTGGTCTTTAGAAAGGTCACGGATTCCATCTCGATATCAATTGGCGTCGCTCTCTTGGTTCTTTTATTCTTCTTCGGTCTGTGGTTCGCGTTCCCGGCGTATCGCAGATCACAGTTGGCCTCACGTACCAGATGACGCAGGCAGACAAAGAACACTGAATCCCGCCCCGGTCGATTTCGGTCTCTACGCACTAACGTGCCGAGGATTAGAAGTGAACCGCGAACATCTACGTGATCCGACATGATGACTGCGAATTCGTATATCCAGGGCAGCTCCTGCGCACTCTAATCACGATCTCAACCAGAAAATCGTAACAATGCCGGCCCAATCTTTTCAGTCTTATTGCGCGTGCGATTCATTTCGTTTGCGATCAGAGGGTTTGGCGTCGATCCGCGGATTGAGGCGTCGAAATTGCCAATAGACACATCGAGATTTTCGAACAAGGGAGGAAGACATGAAGAAACTATTTACGTTCGCATTGGTATTGGCCTCATTCGGGTTTTTCGGTTCAGGGAGCACGACGACGGTTAACGCGAAGGCGTTGAACCCTCAGTTCCGGATCCAGATTGGTCCGCAGCGCCAACGCCGGCTACGAAATCGCGATTGGAATCGTGGTGATAGGGTTGGCTACGGATACGGACGGAGCGTTGTTCAGACGCGTCTGGTCCAAAGAGGATGGCACACTTACCGTGAGACCTATCGGGTGAACTATTTTCCGAACGGGCAAACTCAAACCACGTTGATTAGTCGTGTACGAATTAATTAGTCACTGACGTACGCGAGTAATTGCTCAAGAACGAGGGGGGTCGGCGTTGTCGATTGATCGGCGATGCCGGCCCTTTTCATGACGTGCAAGCATGACGGACATTGGAGCCAACGCGCACCCCTCCTTTCACTTCCCGCTTCGCGGCATCGGCATTGCTATTCCAAAAGGCGTTGATTTTATAGTCTATGCAGGACGGGCGCAAACGCCATCGACCGGAGGCTGCCGCGTCCGGTTAGCCAACATGTTCGAACCTGGAGCAGTACTAAAGCGGGACAAAATCCTGTAAAGGCGCTCGCACGGCCGGGCCCGGAAAACCGGCAAGTATGAGAAAAATCGCTCCGAAGAAAGGACCGCCACACATGATTTGGAAGAGGACTTTTAGTTTCATTTCTCCTGTTTGCATAATGGCGCTCGCTTTATTACTGGCGTGTTCGTCAGCGAAAGACAGCACCAAGTTCGCAGCCAACGCAGCGCAAGGCGGCATGATGGAAGTCGAACTGGGCCGGCTGGCGCTGCAGCATGCCGGTGACGCCTCCGTAAGATCGTTCGGCCAACGGATGGTCACCGATCACACCGCCGCCAATGCAGAATTGAAAGGCCTGGCCGCGCGAAAGAACATACAAATTCCGGCGGACGTCAGCTCTGATCAAAAGTCGATGATTGAAAAGCTTTCAAAGCTTTCCGGCGCTGAATTCGACAAAGAATACATATCTGACATGGTGAAGGATCACGAAACTGACGTTAAGGATTTTCAGACCCAAGCCAGCGAAGGCAGCGATCCGGACGTCAAGGCGTTTGCCGGCAAGACACTACCGACCCTTCAGAGTCACCTGCAGATGGCGCGCGAGACTGCCAAGAAAGTTGGAGCCCAATAGCCGTTTGTTGCTATCGGTTCTTGCTATTTCGACATGATGCCGCCATTATGCCGGCACCGTTATAGAAACACCTGAAAGGATCAGCGATGCCGCCACTTCATCCGGCCTTCGTACACTTTCCCATTGCGTTGGTAGCCTTCTCATTTGTTACCGACCTCTTAGGGCGTGTATTGAATCGGGCATCGCTTCGAGCCGCGGCGTTTTGGTCGTTGATTTGCGCTTTGCTGGGAGGCGCGGTCACAGCGGCGACCGGTTATTACGATTTCGGCCGCGACGCGCTCGGCGATACTTACAAGTACGTAGATTTTCATATGGACATGGGTTTCATCCTCGTGGGCTGTGTGGTAGTGCTGGCCGCCTGGCGCTGGTTCGCATATGCCCGGCGCGACCTGTCACCCGGGATTCCTTATTTGATCGCGGCTTTGCTGGTGGTTGGCCTGACGCTCTTCCAGGGTTGGTACGGAGGCGAGATAGTTTATTCGCAGGGCGGCGGCGTGGCCGCGGCCGGCAAAGGAACTGAGCCTGCAACCAACGGTAAGCAGCGACTGGATAAAGTGACGCCGAAGGGAGACCAGGGCACAGCCAAGCCGTGAAACAGATCGAAACTTTTTTGATCGAGTGGGCGCCTTACGTGCTGAGCGTACTGCGCATCATCACTGGATTTCTATTTCTGCAGCATGGCATGCAGAAGCTCTTCGGCTATCCGGCGCCTCCGCCCGGCGGCAAGCCTCCCGTGGCATCATTGTATGGAGTGGCGGGCCTGATCGAATTCTTTGGCGCGATACTGATCATTGCGGGCCTGTTTACTCGTCCGGTGGCGTTCATCCTGTCGGGACTAATGGCGGTCGCTTACTTTACCGCGCATGCGCCGCAGGGTTTCTGGCCGGCCAAGAATCAGGGTGAGATGGCGGTGCTCTATTGCTTCATTTTTCTGTTCCTGGTGTTTGCCGGCGGCGGCCCCTGGAGCCTCGACGCGTTTTTGTTCGGTAGTTACTAAACCCTCGACGCGCGGTTGTGGCTCAGACTTCAGTCTGAGATTCACCATCGCTACACGGACCATGGTTCTTAACCACGTAACGAAAGGGAGACACAGATGCTCTGGACCATCCTGGTAATACTAGTGATTCTTTGGCTGCTTGGTTTTGCGCTCAAGGTTGGTGGCGGTTTGATTCACCTGATTCTGGTGATTGCGGTGATCCTTCTGATTGTGCAACTGATCACCGGGCGACGCGCATAGCAACCACACCAGCACTCGCGTCAGCGGGCAGATCTATTAATTTAAGTTGCCAGAAGTAGTCAGTACCATCTGCGTGAGCAGGTGGGTCCAGCACTCGAGGTCGAGCCTAACTCGGACCTGTGTCTTGAGTGTTCGACCCACACGCTCACGCGGGTGGTACTGGCTTCCTTTGCCACGATTCGTTTCCTTATCAGGCAGGACTGCAATCGGTTTTGTGATCGGGACAATCAGTTCGGAAGCGAGGTCGGCGCGTTGTGCCAGGGCAGTTGCGGATTGGGAATGATTCACATTGAAGTCCCGGCGGCCCGAACACAATGCTTGCACACGATCCTGTCCAGCGGCTGGGTAGGCGTCCAATGTAACGAAGCTTCACCCGAAGTGAATTTTCGTCGAATCTTACTCACATAGTGGCCGCAGACGGTCAAGCCAGTCTTTGGATCAAGAATATGGTAAATCGAGCTCTTGTTTCTTAGGGCATACATTCCAACGTATCCCTCCAATGGTTCAGTTTCTCATCACACCAAAACCTACGTCACGCGGCCTTGCGTTTTCTGGCCAGGCTTTTCTTGAGCGCTTCCATTATGTCAACGACTTTACCTTCGTCACGTTCCGGCTCTTCAACCTTGACCACGTCTTTGTGTTGCGCGCGCTTCTTCTGAATTAGTTTCAGGAGTTGCTCGGTGTGCTCATCTTTAAGCTCTTTGAGCGGCACAGTCCGCGCGGCGTGCTTCTTGATGATGCGCTCGAATTTCTTCACCGTGGCCGCCGGCACGCTCCGCCTCTCAGGCAAACCCACTTCCTTCGGCGAACGCAACTCATCGGGAAAACGCATCGTCTCAGCGCGAAGAATTCCGTTCTCAGCAAAGATTGTCACCAGATACTCTTTCCCGCGCATTACGAACGTAGCGATCCCCGCCAGTTGACTCTGGTCCATCGTGTCGACTAACAGCCGGTAAGCCTTTTCTGAGCCTTCCGCGGGAACCAGAAAATAAGAGCGGTCGAAATAGATTGGCGGAATCGACTCCAGCTCGACAAAACGTCGCAGGTCGATGTCACGGCTCTGTTCCGGCGCCAACTGCTCAAGCTCTGCGTCGGTGATGACTACGTACTTGTCTTTGTCGATCTCGTAGCCTCGCACCATGTCGTTGGAGTCGAGATCGCGACCGGTCTTTTCGGAATAGTAACGACGCGCCAGCGGTTCATTTTCCGGCCCCAGCATTCGCAGTGGCGCGCGATTCGTTCGATTGCCGGGATAAAGTTCGACGGGTACGCTCACCAGGCCAAACGTCAGTGTGCCAGACCAGAAAGGACGAGCTCCCTTATGCTCGGTGTCGGCGGACTTTGTCTTCTTTTTTTTCCTGGCTGGCATTTTTTCAAGCCTCGCCGCAAACGAACCGGATGGCCGGCTCAAGCCGCGCGCTTCTGCTTCTTCAAAGACTCAATGCTCTTTGACAAGATTTTATCGAGCGACGCCGGCTGCCGTTTATTCTTCACTAAACGCAGCTTCGGCGCTCGACCTTTGGCCTTCTTCGCAACAAACTCCATTACTCTCTGCCGGTATTCATCCTGGTAATCTTTGGGATCGAATTCACCTTTAAGCATCTCGACCAACTGCTTCGCCATGCTGAGTTCCTTCTTATCCGGCGCCCGCCCGGCTGGCCGCGGCAGGTCTTTCGCCGACAGCACCTCCTCCGGACTGCGCAGCGTGAACAGCAGCAGGTAATCGCCTTCGGCGCGAAGCGCGCCAACGTAAGACTGTTTGCGCATTACCCATCGCACAATGCCCTCACGATCCTGATGACGTAGAGCGTCGGCGAAGGCGAAATACGCGGCTTCGTCGCCGTCCGGCCCAAGATAGTAGGGCCGATCGTAAAATTCAGGAGCGATGGCCTTGGGTGGAACAAAGTGCCTGATTTCAATCTGGCGATCTGCCTTTGGCTCCAGGCTTTCAATCTCTTTCTCATCGAGAATTACGAACGAGCCCGGCTCGATCTCGAAACCCTTCTGAATCTCTTCAGCGGCCACTTCGTTGCCGCTGCCAGGATCTATCATGTGCTGCTTGACTCGCGTCTTTGACCGCTCGTCAAGAATATGAAAGCGAACGGTTTGGTCTTTGACGGCCGCGTACAACTTCACCGGCACCTTCGTCGAGTCGACCTTAAGCTCACCTTTCCAAATTGCGCGGGCTGCCATCACTCACCTCGACTTTCCAGCGGTTCAACGCAAGCCGGACAAAATATCTCCAGCGATACGCTCTGCACGCACTCGACACAAACCGGCCCGTCGCACGCTACACAACGAGATTCCGTCTCGATTAAATACGCGTGACTGCATGCCGGACATGTCTCGGTCCCCGGTTCCAGCCACCAGGGCTGATTTTCTTTAGCCTTCGCCATTCGTTTTTACCGCATAGCATTTCCAGTTCCACAAAAAAACGCGCGCCCCAATTTTTGTACGAAACCGTACGGACTAGCTCAGCCCAATCGGCTTAAAAATCCACTGTAAGAATAAATCCCGGTGCAACGGAGGTGTTGCGATGTCTCCTTTGTCTGACCTCAAAGCTGGAGAGTGGTACCTGATCATTTCGTGCGACAAGTGCCAAACAAGACGCCTTGACCGCCCGGAGTCATTATATAGTCGTGTTCCCTCTGAGTTCGCTAACCGATTTCCCGACGCATCTCTAATCCAGGCAGGATGACCTTGAGTACTGAAAGAAAACCCAAAACGATCCTGGTGGTCGAAGATGTCGATGAAATCAGTTGGCAGATGGGAGCGATGTTACGGGGGAAGGGCCATCGCACTTTGAACGCAGCCAACGCCGAAGATGCGATTCAGATTGCCGAGAGCGATCGGCCTAATCTAATTCTTACCGATCTCGACTTGCCTACTCTAGCTAGTCTGATGGGGCTGGTTCGCGCTCACAAAGACCTTAACGACATGCCGGTCGCGATCATCGATATCCACAACCCGGAGGTGAGCGATCAAGCGGATTTGAAAGTATTGTCAGACTTCGATCAGCTCGACGACTTACTGGAGTCGTGTCAATAGACCCGCTGCTCAGAATCCAACCCCAGGAAATAGTTTAGGAGCTCTCCATTTGCCCAAACGCGCGGGTGGCCGGACTTCGCCAGCTTATTTCTCGCCCGGCTTCTTCCGTGGATGCTTGTCGTAAAAAATGATATTGAAAATTAGAATGAGACCGGCAATGGCGGCCATCAGAAAAAAGATGATTGGCAGCCCGGGATAGCCGAAGATCCGGAAAGAAGTCTCAACCCTCATCATCAACGCCGCCCCCACAATCAAAGCGGCGAGCACCAGGCCGAGGGTAATTCGGTTGGCTACTTTTTGCAGGCCATCGAGCACCACTCGCTCGTCAATAGCATCGACGGCTATTTTCAGTTCGTTGTTTCCAATGGCGTCGAGAATCTTATTAACGCGAGTGGGAAGCCGCTCGACGAATTCCTTAACCTCGATCACCCGCGTTAGGACGCTGCCCGGTTCGATGCTCTTAACGATCCTGCGCGTGAGAATCCCGGTCGCCTCGTCGCGGATGACTTCGTTGGGATCAAAGTCCGGATACAGTGTGTACACTACTCGATCCAGATTCAGCAGGGCCTTCGCCATCAAAGCGAATTCCACGGGCAGACGGAACCAACAGTCCGCGGCGATTCTGGTGATCTCCAACGCCACATGGCCCGCGTCGATCTGCTCAACGGTCGAGCCCGAGTGTTGGGCGACCAGACTCGCAACTCTGGTTTCAAAATCATGCTTGTCAAAGTTGGGCTTCGCCTCGCCCATCTTGATTGATACTTCGGCGGCTTCGTCGCCGCGGCCCTCACTAATCGCCAGTAAGAGTCGCAAAAGGTTTTCCTGAAACGACCCGCTAATATGCCCGACCATTCCCAGATCAATTAGCGCGATGCGGTCGTCGTCAGTGATAAAAACGTTCCCCGGGTGAGGATCGGCGTGAAAGAATCCATCGACCAGGATCTGTTTGAGATAAGCGCGAAACAGTTCTTCCGCCAGCGACGGGCCGTCCAACTCCATCAGCCGCAACGGACTCAGGCCGGTTATTTTCTTGCCCGCAATGTAATCCATCGTGAGCACGCGTGAAGTTGTGTAGTCTTCAACCGGCTCGGGAATTACGATGTGCTCAAACTCTCGCAAGCTCGTGCGCAGGCGGCGAAGATTCCCGGCCTCCTGCTTGAAATCAAGCTCTCGCAAAAGACTCTGGCGCAGCTCGGCGAGCAGGTTGCCGAATTCGTAACGCTTCCCCATCTCGGTGTGCGCGTCGATGAAATCAGTAATCTCTTCCAGCGCTTCCAGGTCTTTGACGATAGTCTCGCGCACGCCCGGCCGCTGGACCTTGACGACCACCATGCGGCCATCTCGCATGCGGGCGCGATGAACTTGCGCCAGAGACGCCGCCGCCGTCGGCTCACGATCGAACTCAGCAAACAGTTTTGAGATGCGTCCGCCTAACTCAGTTGAAACGATCTCTTCGACTTCATCGAACCCGAACGGCTCGATCTGATCCTGCAAACGAGACAGAGCATCCAGGTAAGGCTCGGGCAAAAGATCACCTCGCGTAGACAAGAGCTGCCCCAGCTTTATAAATGTCGGCCCAAGCTTTTCCAGGTCTGAGGCGAGTTCTTCCGCCTTCGGTTCGACCGTGGTGGCGAGCGCTTGCGCGTGCTCGCCGGGAATATCGAGGTCACTCTGTTGGACGAGATCCGAGCGACCATACTTTATGAGCAACGCCACGACATCTTTATAGCGTTTGATACGTTCCGGTTTCAGTGATAGGGCCATTATGTTTTCGAGTAAAGCGGTTCAAATTTTACCGAGAAGATCTGGTTTCGGGTGCGCTCTGTCTGCGCAGAAGAATTGCCAGCCCCGTTAACACTACGGCTACGGCCGCGATTAGTCCCAGCCAGAACCAGCCGGTCAATTGCACGGGGATCAATGCGGAGTCGCGATGCGCACGCATCCGCTCACGATTCATGAGCAAGACTACAATTACACCGCAGGCCGTGCTCAACACTCCCAGGAGCTGCGGCCTCGCGGGCCGCACGCGCAGCAAAACAAAAACGAGGACGGCGCACATCAATAACGGAATCAGCCATAACAACGCGTCCTCCTGTCTGGCCAGGCCCAGACCGGTCAGTGTATCTTTCGCGCCCCCGCAACTCACCTGCACCCAGGGCAAGAAGAAGCAGACCAGCACGATGATGGCCGCACTAAGATTGATTCGTCTTAACATTCGAAGCGTTCAGCGCTCTCTGTACAGCACGTGGCGTGCTGCTCGGCGAAAATGACTAAACACGGCGGTTATTAGGGACTCACTCACGCCTCTTGCGTACACAATCGTGACAGAGGTGTATGAAAGGCGGAACTAAGAGCTCGATCTTGATTCCTTGCGGCTTTGCCGCACTGGTCTCATTTCTTCGCTCCTTCTACACCGGTGAAACCTGATTCCCTGGGTAAGCGACTGTCAAAGTACGTTACCCCCGTTCGCGCTAAATTAGTTTTTTCTGATAGCATCTGCCGAAGTTTTTCTGAAGATCGTTTATTGAACAGGATCCCATGAGCACGGTTACCAAACAAACGTCATCCACGAAATCGACAGAGGAAATCCGAAAGCAGTTTCCCGCCCTCGAGCGTATCCACCACGGTTTCCCAGTGGCTTATTTTGACGGCGCCGGCGGCACACAGACACCGCGCGTCGTAGTCGATGCCGTGGCCGATTATCTTTTGCATCACAACGCCAACACTCACTGGGAATATCCGACCAGTCACGAAACAGACGCGATGATCGAAGGCGCGCGCGATACGTTTGCAGATTTTCTGAATGCCTCGGCAAATGAAATCGTATTCGGCCCCAACACCACCACGATGATCTATCACCTGTCGCGCGCTCTGGGCCGCACGCTTGGCCCCGGCGATGAAATCGTGATCACCGAACTCGAGCATCACGCTAACGTTGCGCCGTGGCAGGCTTTGGTGGTGGAGCGCGGGGTGCAACTGAACATCGCCCAGATGGATCCCGAAAGCGGCCAGCTTGATTGGAACGATTTTGAGCGATTGGTAACAAAGAAAACCAGGCTCGTATCGTTTGGCGCGGGATGCAACGCGTTGGGAACAGTGAATGATTATCGTCGCGCGGTTGAGCTTGCTCATTCAGTCGGCGCGCTCGCCATCGTCGATGCAGTGCATTACGCTCCCTACTTCCTGTGCGACGTGAGGGATACTAACTGTGATTTTCTGACTTGCTCGGCCTATAAGTTTTACGGCCCGCACGTGAGCGTCTTCTATGGCAAAAAGGATTTGCTGGAATCGATCGACTTTCCGAAGTTGGACCCGGCCCCGAACACGGCGCCAGAGCGAGTAGAGATGGGAACGCAGAATCACGAAGGAATCGCCGGTGCCGCCGCGACGGTTGATTTCTATGCTTCCCTTGTAGCGCAAGCTGGCAGCTTGCGCACCCGCCGTGAACATTTACAGTTAGCGTTCGCCGGCTTGCGCGAGCACAGCTCAGCCCAGGTTCAGCATCTTTGGGAAGCTCTGACAAAGATCAACGGCGTGCGCCTGTATGGCCCGCCTCCTGAGGTTGCGCGCACGCCCACCGTTTCATTCGTAGTCGATCAAGTGGCTTCGACGGAAGTTGCGCGCCGGCTGGCCGAACGCGGCTTGTTTGCGTCGCACGGTGATTTCTACGCGGCGACTGTAATTGAACGTTTAGGCCTGGCGCCCGAAGGCCTGGTGCGCGTTGGGTGTGCGTGTTACACCAGCGATGAAGAGATCGAAAGATTGATCGAAGCAGTGGGAGAGATTGCAAAAGGCTAGAGCGGCCCGAAAGCTCCGAAGGAGCGTAATATTTATAGCCCGCGCCAAAACTAATTGTTTGGCTCCGTAGGAGCGAAATGTGCAGGGCTTCCAGCCAGCCTATTTCGCGCCTACGGAGCTTCGAAGATCTTTTGAGGCGAGTTCTATAAACATTCCGTCCCTAAGGGACTTCACGAAAATGAAACAGTA